>NZ_MSPY01000003.1:0-584845 GCF_003267965.1 Oleiagrimonas sp. MCCC 1A03011
GCACCGATCTCCCCGGCAGCGGGGCGACGGGCGCTTATGGTTCTATTGACAGGCGGCGGCGAAATGGTGACACCATTGTTTGTACAACGCGCACAAACATTGGTGTCATGCCCACACGACAGGGTGAGAAACCCATGACTTCCGGCCGATAGACTATTCACAACTTCAACCTATACTGAAATTGTGTTTATAGAGAAATCCGCACCATGACCGACGCCAGCGCGCACGTGCAGAAGAAGTTCGAGAAGGAGCTGGCTTCCGGCACCGTCTCGCTGGTGCTGCTGGCCGTGCTGGCGCAGGCGGGGGAGCCGATGTACGGCTATCAGATCGCCAAGCGCCTGGAGGACAGCGGTGGCGTGCTGGGCGGCAAGCAGAGCACGCTGTATCCAGTGTTGCGGAATCTGGATGCCGCGGGGCTGCTGCAGAGCCGCATCGAGCCCTCGGTCAGCGGACCGCCGCGTCGTTACTACCGCATCACGGAGACCGGGCGAGCGGTGCTCGCCGCGTGGACCGCCACCTGGCGCGACACTCGCGATTCGGTCGATGCCGTTCTTGGAGGAACTTCCTGATGAATGCCCCTGTGCCACGCACCATCGCCGAATATCTGAAGCAGTTGCGCGCCGCACTGCGCGGCGCCGATCCCGCGATGATCCAGGACGCGCTGTACGACGCCGAGGAGCATCTGCGCGCCGAACTGGCCGAACGCGGCGACGGCGACGAAGTGGCGATGCTGGCCGAAGTGGTCGGCAGCTACGGCGCACCCGAAGAGGTGGCGGAGATCTACCGCGATCAGGAGGTCACTGTGCAGCGCGCCCTGCGCACGCCCCGGACGCCGCCGCGTCGCAGCCTGATCGGCCGCTTCTTCGGTGTCGCCGCCGATCCGCATACCTACGGCGCGCTGTTCTACATGGTGCTGGCGATGGCGACCGGCATCTTCTACTTCACCTGGGTCATGGCCGGCGCAGGCATGTCCATCGGCTTCTCCATCCTGATCATCGGCATTCCGTTCCTGGTGCTGTTCATCGGCACGGTGCGCGCGCTGTCGCTGGTGGAGGGACGCATCGTCGAGACCATGCTCGGCGTACGCATGCCGAGGCGTCCGGCCTATGCGGATCGCAGTCTGCCGTGGCTCAAGCGCATCGGCGCGATGTTCACCGATCCGCGGACTTGGTCCGCGTTGCTGTACATGCTGCTGATGCTGCCGCTGGGTGTGGCCTACTTCGTCATCGTGGTGACCGGCATCTGCCTGTCGGTGTCGCTGGCAGTGGCGCCGTGGATCGCCTTGTTCGTGCCGCATGCGGAGATCGGCAGCATCTACGTCGACGGTCATGCGTGGCCGCCGCACGCATGGCACGTGTGGATGGTCCCGGTGATCAGCGTGATCGGCATCCTGCTGCTGTTTACGGTGATGCACCTGGCGCGCGGCATCGGCCATCTGCATGGCCACCTGGCCAAGCATCTGCTGGTGCGCTGCCGCGAATCGGACGCCTGAGCGCGCGGATTGGCGCTTGCCGGTACACTGGCGCGTTTCCGAACCCACGGGACGCGCCATGACCGGCAAGCAGTACGACCGCGCCTATTTCGACAAGTGGTACCGCGATCCGCGACACGCAGGCGTGCCGCCCGCGGTGCTCAAGCGCAAGGTCGCGCTGGCGCTGGCGCAGGCGGAGTTCTATCTCGGTCGTCCCGTGCGCAACGTGCTCGATGTCGGCTGCGGCGAGGGTCCGTGGCGCGCCGTGCTGCGTCGCATGCGCCCCGGCATCGATTATCGCGGTCTCGACCCCAGTCCCTACGCGGTGCAGCGCTACGGGCGCAGCCGCCGCATAGGTCTGGCGAGTTTCGGTCAGTTGGCCGAGCTGCGCTTCGAGGAACCGTTCGACCTGATCGTCTGTGCCGATGTGCTGCATTACATGCCGGCGGCCGAAGTGCGTCGCGGCCTGTCCGGTTTCGCCGAGTTGCTGCGCGGCATGGCGTTCATCGAGGTGTACGCCAAGGGCGACGCCATCGAAGGTGACCAGGAGAACTTCGTCGCCCGCAGCGCGGCCTGGTATCGCCGCGCCTTTGCCGAGGCCGGACTGACGCCATGCGGTTCGCATGGCTATCTGGGGCCGGAGTTGGCCGGCACCGCCACGGCGCTGGAACGACTGTAGACGCCTACAGTTTGGACTGTGCCGGGTAGCGGATATTTTCGATGCCGGCGTAGTGATAGCGCCGCGCGTAGATCGGATGCAGCCGTTCGATCAGCGCATGTGCACGGTCGATGCGGTCCTGGTCCGGCGTGTAGACGAACAGGAAAGCGCCGCCGCGCTGTGCCAGTTTGCGGTCGTCCTGCAGGTAGCCGGTCTCGGTGCCGACGAGGTCGGCCAGTTGCGCGCGGAGGCGGTCGAACCAATTGGCGTCGTCCATGGATTCGAGTCGGTCCGCGACGAAGGGGCCGGAGGCCGTGGCGACGTCGTCTTCGGCGAAGCCGTCCTCGAGAAAACGCTGTCGCGCCCGCTCGGCGTGCGTGTCGACCTCGAATGCGGCCATGGTGTAGTGAAGCGGGTAGAACAGGCCGAACGACGAGTCGCTGTCCTTGAAGAAATCCCAGTGCTGTTTCATGGCGCGTACCCCACCAGTGGTTTCGCACCGTTCCAGTCTAGGCGCTCATGCTGAACCCACGCTGGCGTCGTCTCAGTGGTGGCCGGCGGCGATCAGCATGACCATGGCCAGCAGATTGTTGCCCGCGTGCACGGCCACGGCGCTGTAGACCGATCCGGTCTTCAGCCGGCGCCAGCAGCACACCAGGCCGACCAGACCCAGCGCCAGCAGCCCTTGTGGCTTCCAGCCGAGGTCGGGCAGGTGGATGGCGGCGAACAGGCTGGCGTCGATGCCCACCGCCAGCGCGACCGGCATGTGCCGCATCAGGGCCGGCAGCAGGATGCCGCGGAACAGGATTTCCTCCGCCAGCGGCACCACGCTGACCACGATCAGCCCCAGGCCGACCTTCATGGGCAGCGAGGTCTGCTGCATCAGTTGGCTGATGTCCTGGCCGACCGGGTGACCGCGCGACAGCAGGTAGGTCAGCATGCCACCGACGATGGCCGTGCCGAGTCCGAGCAGCACCTGCATGCTGAATTGCGCCGCCGGGATCGGCCGCACGGCGAGACCGCCGGCACCGGGTATGCGCCAGGAGCTGCGGTAGCCCTTGCGGAACACGAACACCGAGAGCAGACACGACAGCGGCAGAATGATCAGCAGCAGCATCGTGCGCACGTTCGGGTCGTGCAGGGCGATTTTCGGATCGTGCACGCCGGTCGTGGCGATCTGCACGATCATGAAGACCATGCCGACCACGAAGCCGACGCCGGCCTGGATCAGGAAGTAGAGCGCGATGGCGCCCAGCGCCATGCGCAGGCGGGGCGCTCGCGGTGCGGGTGGGGTCGGCGGTGACTCCACCGCGGGCAGTTCGATCGAGTGATCTTCCATGTCGGGTGCTCCGTGACGGGGTGTGTCGTGCCCGGAAACGGGGTCAGGACAGCACCCACATGGCGCGCAGCACCGCGATCAATCCCCAGGCCGCCAGCACGACCGTCACCAGCAATCCGATGGTGAAGGGCGCGTGGCGTCGCACGGCGTCACGAAGATAGGCCGCGGCATACCAGCTTCGCGCCACCCACCAGATCAGGCCGAGGATGCCGGCGATGCCCGGATTGCCGTAGTGAGCGGCCAGCCACAGCGAAGGCAGGAACATCACGCTGGCCTCCAGCGTGTTCATCTGCACGCGCCAGGCCCGCTCGAAGTCGGGATGGCCGCTGATGGCCGGCGCCTTGACCCCGTGCTTGCCGCGCGCCTGACCGACCTTGAATGCAGTGAACAGCAGCAGGAATACGGTGAGCGCGGTGACCAGTTCGGGAAGCAGCGTGAGCATGGCAGTCCTTGTTCGATGACGTGAGCAGGATGACCCCGCATCCTACACGGTGAATGGGAGCTCAGGGACTCGGCTCGCCGAGTTGTTCGGTTTTCTCGGGCACCGGTTCGCGCAGGTGTTCCTCGACGCGTTCGGTGGGCAGACGCATCGACGTCGCGATCCCCATGATGAGCAGCGAGAACACCGCCACCACCAGGATGGCCCAGCCGAAGCCGATGAGTCCGAGATTGCCCGCATGCTTGTTCAGCGCCGGGTATTCCCCGAGCCAGCTGATCAGTGCCAGTCCGGCCAGCCACACCGGCACCCAGGCGCCGGACGCCAGTTCCAGGCGCGGCGTGTTGCCGCGACTGCGCCATTCGTGCAGCAGCAGCACGACGTAGCCGATCAGCACCGCGATCATCAATTTCCACACGATGTCCCAGCCCGACCAGTAGACGATCAGGTTGGACGACAGGAAGCCGAGAAAGGCCAGGATGTGCACGGCGGGGAGGCGGAACGGCCGTCGCTGTGCCGGCAGCTGGCGACGCATGGCGACCAGTGCCAACGGGCCGGAGCCGAACGACAGCACCGTGGCCGAGGTGACGAAGCCGACCAGTTTCTGCCAGCCGGGGAAGGGCAGCAGGAAGATCATGCCGGCGACGAAGGTGACGATCACGCTCACCCACGGCACACCGCGCTGGCTGACCTTGGCCAGTGCCGCCGGCGCGTTGCCGTTGCGGCCCATGGCGTAGGAGATGCGCGCGGTCACGGTGGTGTAGATCAGTCCGGTGTCGGCGGGGGAGATGAAGGCGTCGATGTACAGCAGCACGGCCAGCCAGGTCAGGCCCATGACCGTGGCCATCGCCGCCAGCGGACCGTAGGTCGCGGCGATGTGGTCCAGGCCGCCGCTGAAGCTGGTACCGATGTGCGCCCAGCCGTTGGCCAGCGCGCCCGGCGGCAGCGCGCCGATGAAGGCGATCTGCAGCGCGACGTAGATGACGCCGGTGATCAGCACCGAGCCGATGATGGCGATGGGCACATTGCGCTGCGGATTGTGCGTTTCGCCAGCCAGTTCCACGCCCTGGCGGAAGCCGAGGTACGAGAACACGATGCCGGCGGTGGCGATGGAGGCGAACACGCCGCTCCAGCCGAACGGCATGAAGCCGCCGGCGTCGCTGTGGTCCTGCGCGCCGCCGGCGAAGTTGGCGCCGTCGAACGAGGTCATTAGGAAGGCGACGATCACCACTACGATGATGACGAGCTTCCACCACACCATGGCGTTGTTGAGACGCGCGAACCAGCGGATGCCGACCACGTTGATCAGACTGAACAGCGCCAGCATCGCGACCGCGACTGCGAAGCCCGCGCCGGTCAGCACCGGCACGCCGTCCTGCAGGTGCTGCAGCCAGGGCAGGTAGTTGGTCGAGTACTGCAGCGCGGCCAGGACTTCGATGGACGTGGTCGAGGCGACCGCCAGCCAGGTGATCCAGCCCAGCGTATAGCTGGCGAAGGAGCCGAAGGCGAAGTGCGGAAAGCGCACCACGCCGCCGGAGACCGGAAACATCGTGCCCAGTTCGGCGTAGCACAGGCCGATCAGGATGATCATCACGCCGCCGATGCCCCAGGCCAGGATCGAGGCTGGGCCGGCGATCTGCGCTGCGCTCAGCGCACCGAACAGCCAGCCGGAACCGATGATCGAACCCACGGCGGTGAACAGCAGGCCGATGATACCGATGTCGCGCCGCAGGCGGTGGTCGTCGGTCGCGTTGGGGTCCACCGTGGTGGTCGCGTCGTTCATGCGTCTCCTCCCGTCGAGATCAGGCAAGGAGTGTCCGCGGCCTTCGCAGCCGTGTCGTGCGCGACCGTCGGGCGCGGGACACAACAGCCTCCGACTATGGACCGGATGTCCGGCGCGTACAAGCGAAGCCCGCACGCTGGCATGCCACAGGCAATCGAGCTACGGTGCGCAGACAATCCGGCGTAGTGGGGTGGCGGCATGCTCTGGCGCAAGGGTCGACGCAGCGACAACGTGGTGCGCTCCACTGGGGGCGGACGCGGGCTTCGAGGGCGGCCGATGAGCATCGGCGGACTGATCGTCATGCTGATTCTGGGCTGGATCTTCTTCAAGGATCCGACCGCCCTGCTCGGCGATGGCGGCACGTCGCAGAGCGGCGCCGATGCGCCGCAGACGAGCGCGCCGGCCGACGACACGCAGACCGAATTCGTGCAGCGCGTGCTGGGCAGCACCGAGGATGTCTGGAGCGGCGTCTTCCAGGGCCTGGGCGGGCGTTATCAACCGCCGCGTCTGGTGCTGTTCCGTGGCAGCGTGCGGACGGCGTGCGGTGCCGCATCGTCCGCGGTCGGGCCGTTCTACTGTCCCGGGGATCGTCAGGTGTACCTGGACGTGGGCTTCTTCGATCAGATGGGTTCGCAACTCAACGCTTCCACCGCGGACTTCGCCCGCGCCTACGTCATCGCGCACGAGGTCGGGCATCACGTGCAGAACCTGCTCGGCGTCATGCGCAAGGTAGACCAGGCGCGGGCGCGCGGTGCGGCGATGCAGGGCGCGGAAGGGTTGTCGGTGCGGCAGGAGTTGCAGGCCGATTGCTTCGCTGGCGTCTGGGCGAATCGTGCACAGCGGCAGCTGCAGTGGCTGCAGCCGGGCGACATTGAAGCCGCGCTGGACGCGGCCAGCCATATCGGCGACGACACGTTGCAGCGGCGCGCGCGCGGACGCGTGGTGCCCGACTCCTTCACTCATGGAACCTCCGCGCAGCGCGTGCGCTGGTTCCGGACCGGCTTTGCTGCGGGCGACATCGCGCGCTGCAACACCTTCGCCGCAACGATGCTGTAGACGGAATCAGTTCACGCCATCGCTGGATGACGGGCGCGGACCGACGAAGCCGCCGCTGCGTCGCGAACCTTCCGCGCTGTCTCCGGTGGTCAGACCGTCCCAGGCCTGCAGCACCTCGCCGCTGCTTGCGTCGACGGTTCCCGTGGGGCGCTGCGGATGATCGTCCGTGGTGACGAAGAAAGACACCTCGTACACCAGTCTGGGCGTTTCGCCGCGCGGATCGATGATCAGCTGCTGCCGAACGTTCTGCAGCTCCGCACCGGCGTCGAGGTCCTGGTGCCGACGCAGCGATTCGATGGCCTGCTGCGGAGTGATCTTCGCCTCGGGATTCGCGAGGCGTTCGGACAGGTGTCGCTCCAGGTCCCCGCGCACGCTGACGATGCGGCCCTCGGCGTCGCGTTCGACCACTACGCCGCGGTCGCGCACGGGAATGCCGTAGTAGGTCTGTTGCATGCGCTGCATCGTGGTGCCCTGCGCGGATGCGAGCGGTGCGCTCTGGGCGACCAGACCGCCATCCGCGCCGAGTCCGAGATGCTGGGCCAGTTGGTGATCGTCGAGCGGGCCCAGCGCCGTCAGCGCGACGTGTTCGGACGGCGCCGCGCAGCCGGGCGTGACCATGGCGGTGCCGAGCAGGACGGACCAGATGGCGGAGCGGGACATGCGTGTCATGCGTGGATCCTCCATGGCGTGCGGCAATCATGCGTGCATGATCGGGACGTGTCCCATGGTGGGCGCGCGGTCGTCGCGGCGCAAGCGTGATGTGCCGCAGGATCGTGAATCAGTCGAGCACGCGGCGCGCGAAGGCGAAGTGGCGGCTCCAGTACGGGTTGTCCAGGTTGTCCAGACGCACCGTGCCGCCGCTGTTCGGCGCGTGCACGAAGCGACCCTTGCCGACATAGATCGCCACATGGCTGATGCGATGCATGCTGGTGCGGAAAAACAGCAGGTCGCCCGTGGCCAGTCGGTTCGTGCGCTTGATCTTGGGCGCAGACATCCGCGACATCTCGCGCGAGGTGCGCGGCAGTTTCAGTCCGGCCGATGTGCGGAACACGTAATCGACCAGCCCGCTGCAGTCGAATCCGCTGTCCGGCGTGTTGCCGCCCCAACGGTAGGGTGTGCCGACCAGACCGATGGCATGGAACAGCACGTCCTCGGCCTGCCGTTCGGGTGGTTGCTCCGGAATGCCGGTCGCGACCGGCGCAGTTGCGTGGACGGCAGGCGTGCGATGCGGCGCGCTGGCGCAGGCGGCGAGCAGCATCAGCGCACCGACGCCCGCTGCGCGCGCGACGTACATGGAAAGGCGGTTGCGCGGCGATGCGGGCACGATCAGGACCGGGGCGGAACGTGTGGGCATGAAAAACCCCCGAAGCGGTGTGCTTCGAGGGTATCAAATCAAGGGCTTGCGTCAAAGACTTAAAGTCTTGCGCAAGAGTGGGGCCGTTTCAGCTCGCCATCTTGCCAACCAGCGTCAGTTTGGGACGCTCCGGGGCACTCGTGCGCGCGGCGGATTCCTTGGCGGCCTGGCAGTCGCGGATGATTTCGGTCTCGAACACGGCGGCGCGATGGCGCGCGGCGTCGCCGATCTCGCGCGGCATGCGCGCCTGGTCCAGCAACTGGCACAGGATCTCGCGCTGGCTAGCGTCGAAACGGGGGTCCTGGTTGGCTTCGTCGAGCACCGTGGCCAGAACGCCCAGCCAGCCGCTGTCGGGAGCGCGCAGAGCAAGCAGGATTTCCGGGGTGGACATGTGCATGGCGAAAACTCCGAGGGGAACGCGTGGAGTCATGCAGGAACAATGCCAAGTGGTGGCGCAATATCGGCAAAAAGCCGGCATGCACGGTGATGATGGCCGGGTATCATGCCGGACATGGAGGCGACACCGACCGAACAGGGGCAAGCCGGCACGCAGGCGTCTTCGACGCCGATGTTCGAGCTGGATCGGGTCCAGAAGAGCTATCCCGGCGTCGTGGCGCTGGAGGATCTGTCGCTGCGTTTCGCTCGCGGTCGGGTCTGTGCCTTGATCGGCAGCAGCGGTAGCGGCAAGTCCACCGTACTGCGTCTTCTGACCGGTTTGGTGCGACCCGATCGTGGCGAGGTGAGGGTCGATGGCAAGCCCCTGACTTCGGCGTCGTTGCAGTCGGCTCGACTGCGTCTGGGCTACGTCATTCAGGAAGGCGGCCTGTTCCCGCATCTCACCGCGCAAGGCAATCTGGCGCTGCAGCCGCGTTACCTGGGCTGGACGCAGACGCGCATCGCGGGGCGGTGCGCCGAGCTGGCGGAGTTGGTGCGTCTGCCAGTGTCCGCGATGCAGCGCTATCCCGCTGAGCTTTCCGGCGGACAGCGCCAGCGCGTGGCGTTGATGCGTGCGTTGATGACAGACCCGCCGGCGCTGCTTCTGGACGAACCGCTGGGTGCGCTCGACCCCATCGTGCGGCACGAGCTGCAGTCGCAGTTGCGGACGATTTTCGAGACGCTCGACAAGACCGTGATTCTGGTCACGCATGATGTGGCCGAGGCGGCGTGGCTGGCCTCGCGTCTGGTGCTGATGCATGACGGACGCATCGTGCAGGACGGAACGTTGGCCGACCTGCAGCGCGATCCGGCGAGCGCGTACGTGCGGCGCTTTCTCGACAGTGCCCGGCGTCTTCCCGAGGCTTCGGCATGATGCGCCGGTTCATCGCGGCGATGGGGCTGGCGCTGCTGGCCGTCGGTCTGGCACGGGCGGCGAATCCACAGCCGGTTCGCATCGGCTCCAAGGCATTCACCGAATCAGTGGTGCTGGGCGAGGTGGCGCGTCTGTCGCTGCGCGAGCACGGTCTATCGGCACGGCATCGCCGCGGCCTGGGCGGTACGCGCATCCTCTGGCGTGCGCTGCGCGAAGGCGACATCGACGCCTATCCCGAATACACCGGCACGCTGGTGCAGGAGTTGCTGCCGGGGATGCCCGCCAACGCCGGCATCCCTGCGCTGCGCAAGCGTCTGCGCGGACTGGGCATCGGCATCACCGATTCGCTGGGGTTCCAGGATCGCTACGCGCTCGGCATGTCGTCCGCTCGGGCTTCCGCGCTGGGCATCGCCACGATTTCCGATCTGCGCGCGCATCCGCGGCTGCAGTTCGGATTCTCCAACGAATTCATGGATCGCGACGACGGCTGGAAAGGGTTGCGTCGTGCCTACGGTCTGCCGCAGACGCAGGTGCGCGGCATGGACCATGATCTTGCCTATCGTGCATTGACCCGCGGCGCGATCGATCTCACGGACGTCTATACGACGGACGCCGAGATTCCTTATTACCACCTGCGCGTGCTACGCGATGATCGTCACTACTTTCCGCCCTATCAGGCGGTGTTTCTGTACCGCCTCGATCTGGCCCGGCGAGCGCCCGGTGCGATCGAGGTGCTGCGGCAACTGGCAGGCTGCATTGACGTGCAGGCGATGCAGCGCATGAATGCCGCCGTGAAACTGCATGGGCGCAGCGAGACGCAGACGGCTGCCGCGTTTCTCGATCTCGAAGCACCGGTGGTTTCGCAGGGTGTCGCGGCGCGGATCTTCCAGCGGACCCGCGAGCATCTGGTTCTGGTCGGCATCTCGCTGGGACTGGCCCTGCTTCTGGCGGTGCCGCTGGGTGTGCTGGCCGCGCGCTGGCGCCGGCTGGGACACGCGGTGATGGCCTTGACTGGCGTGCTGCAGACAGTTCCATCGCTGGCCATGTTCGTCTTCATGATCCCGCTGTTCGGCATCGGTGCCGGGCCGGCGATCGCGGCGCTGTTCCTGTACAGCCTGCTGCCGATCGTCCGCAATACGCATGCCGGCCTGGTCGGTATCGAACCGTCGCTGCTGGAATCGGCAGCGGTGATGGGGTTGCCCGCGCGGGTGCGTCTGCTGCGGATCGAGCTGCCGCTGGCGCTGCGTTCGATCCTGGCCGGCGTCAAGATCGCCGCGGTCATCAATGTCGGCACCGCGACGCTGGGTGCGCTGATCGGCGCGGGCGGCTACGGGCAGCCGATCCTCACTGGCATCCGTCTCGACGATCTTGGTCTGATTCTGCAGGGCGCGGTGCCGGCGGCGGTGCTGGCCTTGCTGGTGCAGGGACTGTTCGAAGGCCTGGAACGCGGGCTGACGCCGCGCGGTCTTCGCCGGGTCGTGCCGGGCTAGCCATTCGGCCAGCGCGTACCGGTCGTCAAGCATGGTTAGAATGAAGCCATGGCAGCGCAGCGTAGTGATGTCCTGGTCCTCGGGGGTGGCGTGATCGGCCTGGCCTGTGCGCTGCGCCTGTTGCAGGCCGGTGCGACAGTGCGCATCGTCGAGCAGGGCACGGTCGGCGGCGGTGCTTCGCACGGCAACTGCGGCACGCTCACGCCCAGCCATGCAATCCCGCTTCTAACCCCAGGGGCTTTGCGCCGCGCTTTCGCGCAGATGGCGCAGCGTGATGCGCCGTTGCATATCCATCCGCGTCCGGAACTGGCGCGCTTCCTGTGGCTGGCGCGTCTGGCGCGGCAGGGGCGCCGTGCACGCGCAGAGGAGGCGGCCGCGGCTCGCGCCACGTTGCTGCGCAGCTCGATGGAGCTGACGCAGTCGTGGATCGATGAGATGTCGCTGGCCTGCGAATTCAGCGCACGCGGGACGCTGTACGTCTATCGCGATGCGCAGGCGTTTCGCGCAGCAAGCGGTCACGCGCAATGGCTGGAGCGTCTCGGTATCGAGGCGAGAGCCTGCGACGACGACGAACTCCAGGCCATGGAGCCTGCTCTGAAGCCCGGCATGGCCGGTGCGTACTTCCATCCCGACGATGCACATCTGCGCCCGGAGGCGTTCGTTGCCGAACTGGCGCGGCGGGTGCGCGAGCTGGGCGGCGTGATTGAGGAAAGCGCACGCATCGAGCGCGTGCACGCGAACGGTCGCCAGGTCGAGGCCGTTCGCACGCATCGAGGGGTATATGCCGGTGAGCGCATGGTCATGGCGCTCGGCGCATGGTCGCCGCAGGTCGGCCGCATGTTCGGCATGCGCCTGCCGATGCAGCCGGGGAAGGGCTATTCGCTGACCTGGAGTCGCCCGTCGCGCGCGCCCTCGCGGCCGTTGATGCTGAGCGAGAAGGGGGTGTGCGCAGTTGCATGGTCGTCCGGATTCCGGCTTGGCGGAACCATGGAATTCAGTGGCTACGATACCCAGCTGAACGAGTCGCGGATCAAGGCGATCCGCCGCGCGGCCGACGCGTATCTGCACGAGACCTCCGGTCCGGTGCTGCAGGAAATGTGGTGGGGGTGGCGGCCGATGAGTGTCGATCAGCTGCCGATCATCGGCGAGAGCCGGCGCTGGTCGAATCTGATCTTCGCCACTGCGCACGGCATGCTCGGCATGAGCATGGCGGCGGGGACGGCGGAGATCGTCACGGCGCTGTGCCGCGGCGTCGCGCCGGACATCGACATCCGCGCCTTCCGACCGGCGCGGTTCCGGCTTTGAGCGGGGGCGACGCAGGAACGAGCATGCGCACCTTCGACTACATCGTGCTCGGCGCCGGTTCGGGCGGACTGGCATCCGCCTTTCGCGCCGCTCGACACGGCGCGCGGGTCGCGCTGCTGGAGCCGGGCTCGCTCGGCGGCACATGCGTGAACCTCGGCTGCGTGCCGAAGAAAGCCATGTGGTACGCCGCTCAGGCGGCCGAGGATGTGCAGCGTGCTCGCGAGTTCGGTTTCGACATCGCGCCCGGCGCACTCGACTGGGGTCACTTCGTCGCGCGTCGACAGGCTTACATCGAACGGATCCACGCCGTGTACCGGGATCGTATCCGCGAGGCCGGCATCGAACTCATCGCGACCCGGGGGCATCTGCGTGCCGCGGACCGGGTGGATGCGCAGGGCGAAACGCTGTGCGCGCCCCATGTGCTGATCGCCACCGGTGGTCGGCCGCGCCGGCTGGCCACGCCGGGTTTCGCATCGGGCATGGTGTCCGACGATTTCTTCGCGCTGCGTGAATGCCCGCACAGCGTGGCGGTGATTGGCGGGGGATACGTCGGTTGTGAACTGGCCGGTGTGCTGCATGCGCTGGGAGCCCACGTGGATCTGTATGCGCGATCGGTTCTGCTCAGCCATTTCGATCACGAATTGAGCGATGCCCTGGCCGACTCCATGCGCGCGCAGGGTATCGGGGTGCATCTGCATGCAGGTATCCCCGATGTGCGTCGCGAAGGTGGCGCGTTGCATCTCGACCAGATCGAATCGGGTGAGGCGGCGCCGTACGAACAGGTGCTGTGGGCGCTGGGCCGCGTCCCCAACAGTGACGACATCGGCCTGGGTACCGTGCCGCTGGCGCTGGACGCGGAAGGACACATCCGCACCGACGAGCAGCAGAACACGAGTGTCCCGGGAGTGTATGCGGTCGGCGATGTCACCGGCCGCATGGCGTTGACGCCGGTTGCTGTCGCCGCGGGTCGTCGGCTTTCGGATCGCCTGTTCGGCGCGGACCCGGAGGCGCATCTCGATTACCGCAACATTCCCAGCGTGGTGTTCGCGCATCCCCCGCTGGGGGCAGTCGGCGACACCGAGCAGCAGGCTCGGTCACGGTACGGCGATGCGGTGCGCGTGTATCGGTCGCGTTTCACGCCGATGGTGTCCGCGTTGTCCGATCACCCGCAGCGAAGCCTGATGAAGCTGGTGTGCGTCGGCGAAGAGGAACGCGTGGTCGGCGTGCATCTTTTCGGCCCCGGTAGCGACGAGATGCTGCAAGGGTTCGCGGTGGCCGTGAAGATGGGCGCGCGGAAAGCCGACCTGGACGCCACGGTGGCGATTCATCCGACGTCGGCCGAAGAGCTGGTTCTGCTCGGTTGAGTCTCACGCCCGCGCGTCGCGACCGGACGCGCTTGGAGAAAACGAAAGGTCATCGTTCATCGGTCTTGCGCCGAGAGTCGCCCGGCAGCGACTCGATTCACGCGACCTTTCCGGACGGAAGGAATTCCTTGCTGATGAGACCGAGCCGTGCGGAGCGTTTGATCGCCGAGTCCGGCTTCTGCGTCTTCTGCGTGGTGTTGTCGAGGGATTCGGCGCAGCCGTAGCAGCTGGCCGGCTGATTCTGTTCGCAGTACGCAGATGTGTTGCCGGCAGTCATGCAGGCGTCGTAGGTGCCCGGGCATGTCGAGCAGGAGCGTGCCGCGGCGGCATGTCTCGCGATCATCGACAGCGAACCGATCAGCACGATGGCGGCGAGAGCTAGAAATACATTCCGTTTCATGACTTCTTCTCCAAGCTGGCCGCTCCTTTACTGGAGCGCGTTCAGGGAATCACGCGATGCGGTTCGTGCATGGGTGGTACGGATTACATTTCGAGCGTGGATGTCCCGTTTTCGGCATGTACGCGTTCGGCGACTTCACCCGACGCGCGGCGTGGACGCCGGTCGCCGACAGACGGCGATCCGGAACGTGTTCCGACTACCGTACCATTTCGTGCGAGGTGTTGGCGCGTCCTCCGTTCGACTGCGCGGAACGGCCGGCGCGAGGGTGCGGCTATGCGACGCGTGCACTGATCATGCTCCACGGCGAAAGTGTTTGCATGATCGCCTCTCCACTGCACGGCGCTGGAGAAGCGAGTGCAACCAGAAACGCGTGGTTGACATGCAGCCGGTCGCTTTCAGCGGCCACGAGATAGAGCGGCGCTTCGTGGCGACGAAGAAGGTCGTGCACAAGGCGGAGTCGGGCGTCTCGATGGCGGCTCATCCGATTTCAGCGGAAGAATGGGATCTGCTTGATGGAGCCGTGCGCGCCTATTCAAAGCACACGCTCGGTGTTCGCAAAGAAAACGCAAGGCAGCCGTTAGACTGCCTTGAGCGAAGGTCTTCAGGCGGTAGCTCGGATCAGATCATCTTCCCAACTTGCAGGAATTCCTTGCCGACGAGTCCGAGCAGCGCGGACTTACGTGATGCTTCGTCTGGCTTTTGCATCTTCTGCGTAGTGTTGTTGAAGAACACGCCGCAGCCGTAACAGCCGGCCGGTTGTGTCTGTTCGCAGTAGGTCGGCGTGTTGCCGGCGGCGATGCAGGAATCGTAGATATCCTGGCACGTCGAGCAGGGCAGGGCCGCGACGGCCTGCTTGGCAGCCATCGACAGCGATCCGATCAGTACGATGGTGGCGAGAGAAAGAAATACATTCCGTTTCATGACGTCTTCTCCTTGGTTGCCGCTCCTTCACTGGAGCATTCCCAGCACATCATGCGATGTGATCGGTGAGATGTGATGCAGGACACGTTTTGTACTACTGGCGACTCGCAGTCCGGAAGGTTCGGGTGCTTCGCCGACTCGACAATGCAAGCCGGAAACGCCGGTACAATGCGCCCATGTCGACCTACACACTGCATCAGGGCAGCGCACCGCTGCTTGTCAGCCTGCCGCACGACGGCAGCCGGATTCCCGATTCGATCGCCGCGCGGATGACGCCGGCGGCGCAGCGCTCGCCGGACACGGATTGGCACGTGGGGCAACTGTACGCGTTCGCGCGCGAACTGGGGGCGAGCATCCTGCAGCCGCACCACTCGCGTTATGTGGTCGACCTCAATCGACCCGCGGATGGCCATGCGCTGTATCCCGGACAGAGCGAGACCGGCCTGGTGCCGACCATCATGTTCGACGGCGAGCCGATCTACCGGGACGGCGAAGCGCCGGACGCCGAGGAAGTGGCGGCGCGGGTGGAGACCTACTGGCGCCCGTATCATCGGGCGTTGCAGGAGGAACTCGCGCGCCTGAAGGCGCAGCATGGTCGGGTGGTGCTGTGGGAAGGGCACTCCATCCGCGCGGTGGTGCCGATGCTGTTCTCGGGGCGGCTGCCCGATTTCAATCTCGGCACCAACGCCGGAGAGAGTTGCCGGCCCGATCTGTGCGCGGCGCTGGACGACGTGCTGGGCGGTCAGAATGCCTACACGCATGTGGTCGACGGACGTTTCAAGGGTGGCTACATCACCCGCCATTACGGATCGCCCAGTGAGGGCGTCGACGCCGTGCAGCTGGAGCTGGCGCAGAGCAACTACATGGACGAAGCGAGCTTCGAATACCTCCCCGAGCGCGCCGAACGCGTGCAGGGAATCATCCGCAGTCTGCTGCAGACCTGTCTGGACGACGCCGGCGCCTGATGCGCCGGCCGAGGGTCAGGGCGTAGCGCGGCCGGGTGCCGCGATGCACTTCAGTTCGATCGCGATGGGCGTTGGCAGTGCGTCGATGCCCAGCGTGGTGCGGCAGGCATCGACCCCCTCGAAGTACTCGGCGTAGAGGCGGTTGTAGGCGGCGAAGTCGCGTGCCATGTCGGTCAGGAACACGGTCACGTCGACCAGGTCCTCCCAGCGCGCCCCGCTGGCTTCCAGTACCGCGCGCACGTTGGCGAAGACCTGCTTGCACTGCGCCTCGATGTCGTAGGCGATCAGTTTGCCATCGGCATCGTATTCATTGCCGGGAATGGCGTTGTCGTCCGGGCGTCGGGGGCCGACGCCGGACAGAAAAAGCAGATCGCCCACGCGACGCGCGTGCGGGTAGGCGCCGACGGGCGGCGGCGCGGTGCCGGTGCGGATGATATCGCTCATGCGTCCTGCTGCGCCCAGCGGGTCTGCAGGGTATCGAGCGCCTGCTTGTAGGAGGTCTCCATAGTCTCGAGGCTGGAGACGTCCAGGCCGAGGTCGTTGATATGCCCGTCGGAAAGCCCGTATACCCAGGCATGTACGCGCAGCGGCTGGCCGCGGGCCCAGGCTTCTTGCACGATAGTGGTGGCGCACACGTGCATGGCCTGCTCGATGGCGTTGAGTTCGCACAGGCGGTCGTGACGCTGCTCAAAGCTGAGCTCGTCGCCGAGCGCGTGGATGTGGTGGTTGGCGACGTCCTCGACGTGCCGCAGCCAGTTGTCGATCAGGCCCAGACGCTGTTTCTTGAGCACCGCGCCGACGCCGCCGCAGGCGTAGTGACCGACCACCAGAATGTGTTCGACTTTCAGCACCTCGACCGCGAACTGGATCACCGACAGCGCATTGAGATCGGTGTGCACGATGACATTGGCGACATTGCGATGGACGAAGATCTCGCCGGGCGGCAGGTCGACAATCTGCGTGGCGGGCACGCGCGAATCCGAACAGCCGACCCAGAGGAACTTCGGTGCCTGCTGCTTCGAGAGCTGCTCGAAGAAATGCGGGTCTTCAGCCTGGATGCGCTCGGCCCATTGCTGGTTGTTGGCGAGCAGTTCCTTGATGCGTGGCATGTTTTGGGCGCTCCTGATGGGAATGTTTCAGTCGTGAAGAAGAAGTGGGCGGGCCGTTACGGTGTGTGCGGCGTCGCGATGCAGACGTTCTTGGCCTCGGTGAAGAAGCGCAGCGCCTCGACGCCGCCTTCCCGGCCGACGCCGGATTGCTTGACGCCGCCGAACGGCGTGCGCAGATCGCGCAGCATCCAGCAGTTGATCCAGACGATGCCGAACTCGAGGGCGGCGGCCATACGCTGGGCGCGATCGATGTCGCGCGTCCACAGCGAGGCGGCCAGGCCGTAGTCGGTGCCGTTGGCGATGGCCAGCGCGTCGGCCTCGTCCTCGAACGGGATCAGCGTGACGACCGGGCCGAAGATCTCTTCCTGGTTGGTCGCGCAGTCGGCGGGCAGGCCTTCGATCACGGTGGGGGCGATGAACCAGCCTTCCGAGCAGCGTCCCGACGGGCGCACCGCCTCGCCGCCGCAGAGGATCGCGCCGCCTTCCTCGCGCGCACGCTCGATGCAGGCCGAGACCTTGTCGAAGTGCGCTTGGGAGACCAGTGCGCCGAGGTCGCTCGCAGGATCTTCCGGGTCGCCGGTGCGCAAGGCTTCGACACGTTCCAGGTAGCGCGTGCGGAAGTCTTCATAAATCGAGCGCTGTACCAGCAGGCGCGAGCCGCACAGGCAGATCTCGCCCTGGTTGGCGAAGCCCGAGCGCACGATGGTGTCGAGGTTGGCGTCGGACAGGTCGGCGTCGGCGAACACGATGGCGGGATTCTTGCCGCCCATCTCCAGCGACACTTTCTTGAACTGTGCGGCGGTTGCCGCGGCGATGGCCGCGCCGGTGCGGGTGGAACCGGTGAACGAGACCGCCTTTACCTTCGGGTGCGCGACCAGCGGCGCGCCGACGGCCGGACCCTCGCCGTGGACGATGTTGAGCACGCCGGCGGGCAGGCCGGCTTCCAGCGCGACTTCGGCCAGCATTGTCGCCGTACACGGAGTGATCTCGGATGGCTTGGCCACCACCGCATTGCCGCAGGCCAGGGCCGGGGCGATTTTCCAGGTGAACAGATACAGCGGAAGGTTCCACGGACTGATGCAGGCCACCACGCCGAGCGGTTGGCGCAGGGTGACGTTGATCGCCTGGCCGGGCATGGCGTGGGAAGTGCCGTCCCAGGTTTCGACGGCCGATGCGAAGAAGCGCAGGTTCGCCACGGCACGCGGAATGTCGACATGTCGGGCCAGCTTCACGGGTTTGCCGCTGTCGCGCGATTCGGCGGCGGCGAAGGCATCCACGCGCTGCTCGACGAGGTCGGCCATGCGCCGCAGCAGCGCCGCACGCTCGCCGGTCGGGCGGTGCCCCCAGTCTGCGGCCGCGGCGGTCGCGGCGGCCACGGCGCGTTCGACATCGGCCGCGTCACCGTCGGCGCAGCGCGCGTAGACGCGGCCAGTGGCCGGTTCATGCACGTCGCGCCAGCGGCCGCTCGCGGCCTCGACCAGGCGGCCGTCGATCAGGTGCGGGAAGCTCGGCGTATCCATGCCGCGAAGCTTAGCGACCTTTGGTCGCAGCGTCAGCGTTGACAATGCGGGCAGGTGAACATCGGCCGGCCGCTGAGCTCGCTGCGCATGATCGGCGTAGCGCAGCGCGCGGCAGGGCTGGCCGGCACGGTTGGCTCAGGACAGGCTGCGCGTGCGCCCACCGTCGACCGCGATGCACACGCCGTTGACGTACGCGGCAGCCGGCGTGCACAGGAAGGCCGCGACGGCTGCGACTTCCTCCGGCTTGCCGAAACGGCCGGCCGGCACCAGCGCACGCATGTTCGCGGCGACCGTGTCCTCGCTGACGTTCTGCGCCTTGGCGCGGCCGGCGATAAGGCTTTCCAGGCGACCGGTCTCGGTGAAGCCGGGCAGCACGCTGTTGACGGTGATGCCGTCGGCGGCCAGTTCACCGGCCAGGGTCTTGGCCCAGCTGGCCACGGCGGCGCGCACGGTGTTGGACACGCCCAGGTTCGGAATCGGTTCCTTCACCGAGGTCGAGATGATGTTGACGAGGCGTCCGTAGCCGGCTTCGCGCATGCCGGGGAGCACGGCCTGAAGCAGGACCTGCCCGGCCAGGACATGCTGCCCGAAGGCGCTTTCGAAGGCATCGGGCGTCGCCTGGTTCGCCGGGCCCGCCGCGGGTCCGCCGGAGTTGTGGATCAGGATCTGAACGGGGTGCGCCGCCACGTGTGCTTCGAGCACGGCGGCCAGCTGCGCACGGTCGCTCATGTCGGCGATCAGTGCATGGTGATGCTGTGTCGCATGCGTGCGCGGCAGGGTTTCCGCCAAGGTCCGCAGGACGTCCTCGGAACGCGCCAGCACGGTGACATCCGCGCCCAGCGCGGCCAGCTCCATGGCGGTGGCGCGGCCGATGCCCTTGGATGCGCCGCATACCAGCGCGTGGCGGCCGTTGAGTTCCAACTTCATGCGTATCTCCTGACGGGCCGGAACCGGGTTCCCGGCGGAATTCAGTGCGCGGTGGTGGCCTGGATGACCAGCACGCCGATCCAGCATGGCCAGGCCAGCCAGGGCGCATAGCGCCAGATACGGTGCCAGCGGGTCAGTTCGGCGTCCTCGAACAGTTCGGGCACGTTGCTGCGCAGGACCTGCTGCAGCCGCGCCCAGGTGCGCACGCGGCTGGGGCGTCCTTCGTCGGGGCAGGCGATGATGCGCCACTTGTCGGCGTAGCGCTCGCGCATGATGCGGACGAAGCGCCACTGCGCATACAGGTGCATGGCGAAGCCGACCGCGCCCGCGACCAACAGCAACAGGTACAGCACGCTGAGAAAGGTGGAGTTCACGGCGTCGTGTCCTTGGACGAGGGCAGGATCAGCGAGCGTAGCGTGGAGAGCGCTCCGGACGAAGTCTTGGGGTCGGGCTTGGAGCAGATGGCCTCGGATGCGGCCTTGGCATAGCGCGGCGTCATCACGCCGACGTACAGCGGGCCGGTGGGGCCGTGCGCGATCTGGAAACTGCCGGTCGCGGCCATCTTCACCGGCGAGTCCGCGGAGAAAGCGGTCGGCGACTGTTCCCAGTAGGTGCTGCCGTCGAGTTGCTGTCCCGAGCTGTAGATCACCAGGTAGCGCGCATGCGGACTGTCCACGGTGAGGCTGCCCAGCGCGCCGGTGGTGGACTGGCTCCAGCCGATGTATTCGCACTGATCCACATCCAGGGTCTGCATCGGCCGGTAATCGGCGTCCAGCAGCACCGCGGACGGCGCGAACAGATAGCTCGAATGCAGCCAGCGGCCGGTCATTTCCGATTTCAGCACGACCTTGTACGGCAGGCTGTGTTTCTCCGGCAGCTTGAAGGTCAGGAAATAGCTGCGCGTGCCGTTGAAATCGGCCACGGGCAGATTCGACTCGATGTCGAACCGCTTCGGTTTCGCCGGCAGCTCGCGGTGGAACGAGAACTGCGAAAAGCGCGTGCAGCACGGATCGGCCTTCTGCAGGGCCGCCATCGCCGCGTCACGGGTACCCGGGCGCGGCGTGTCGTCCTTGGTCGGAGTGTGCGAGACGCAGGCGCACAGACCCAGGAACAGGGACGGGAGCAGAAATGGAAGCGGGCGTCGGAACGGCATGGCGGACGGTCAGAATTCGGCGCTTCCTGCGACTCGGGGATAGGGGATCGCATCGCGGATGTTGGCGATGCCGCAGATGTAGCAGAGCAGCCGCTCGAAGCCGAGGCCGAAGCCGGCGTGCGGCACGGTGCCGTAGCGGCGAAGGTCACGGTACCAGTCGTAGGTTTCGGGGTCGAGACCGAACTGCTGCATGCGCGCGTCGAGCTGTTCGAGGCGCTCTTCGCGCTGTGCGCCGCCGATGATCTCGCCGATGCCGGGAGCCAGCACGTCCATCGCGGCGACGGTCTTGCCGTCGTCGTTGAGGCGCATGTAGAAGGCTTTGATTTCCTCCGGGTAGTTCATCACCACGACCGGACGGCCGACGTGCTCCTCGACCAGGTAGCGCTCGTGCTCGGTCTGCAAGTCCACGCCCCAGGCGACCGGGAACTCGAACTTCTTGCCGGACTTCTTCAGGATCTCGATGGCGTCGGTGTACTCGATGCGTTCGAACGGCGCGTCGACGAACGCCTCCAGGCGCGTGATGGCTTCCGGGTGCACGCGCTGGGCGAAGAACGCCATGTCGTCGGCGCGCTCTTCCAGCACGGTGCGGAAGATGGCTTTCAGGAATGCCTCGGCCAGGTCGGCGTTGTCGTTGAGGTCGGCGAAGGCGATCTCCGGCTCGACCATCCAGAACTCGGCCAGGTGGCGCGCGGTGTTGGAGTTCTCGGCGCGGAAGGTCGGGCCGAAGGTGTAGACCTTGCTCATGGCCAGGCAGTAGGCCTCGACATTGAGCTGGCCGGATACGGTCAGGAACGCCTCGCGGCCGAAGAAGTCCTTGCGGAAATCGATCTTGCCGTCGTCGTCGCGCGGCAGGTTGGCCAGATCCAGCGTCGACAGGCGGAACATGTCGCCCGCGCCCTCGGCGTCAGACGTGGTGATGATCGGCGTGTTGATCCAGTAGAAACCCTGCTCGGTCAGGAAGCGATGGATCGCCATCATCACCGTATGGCGCATGCGCGTGACGGCGCCGAACAGATTGGTGCGCGGGCGCAGGTGGGCGACTTCGCGCAGGAATTCCATCGAATGCTGCTTGGGCTGGATCGGGTAGGTCTCGGGATCATCGACGAAACCCACCACCTCGACCTTCGTGGCCTGGATCTCGAAGCCCTGGCCCTTGCCTTGCGAGATGACCAGGGTGCCGGTGACGATCACGCTGGCGCCGGAGGTCAGGTGCAGGACTTCATCCTGGTAATTGCCCAGATCGGCCGGCACCACGGCCTGGATCGGCGCGAAGCAGGAGCCGTCGCTGATGTTTATGAACGAGAGTCCGGCTTTGGAGTCGCGCCGGGTGCGTACCCAGCCGCGGACCGTGACTTCGCTGCCTTCACCGGGCGTGCCGGCGAGAGCCTGCTTGACGCTGACCACCGTCATATCGATTGAAACTCCAGCTGGGACGCCGCATATCGGCGTCGAGAACAAGGCCGTCCATGATAGTCGACCTGCGGGTACGGTCGCGAGTCCGGCAACAAGCCCATCGGTCATAAGTGGCCGAGCGGGATTCGACGCTCCGTTGGGTTCCGGGTGGCTGGGCGCGTACACTAGTAGACAGATTTCCGAGCACCGTCCCATGAATATCCAGATCACCGACAACGCACGTGAACGCATGAAGAGCTATCTGGCCGGCCATCCACAGGCCAGCGGCGTACGTTTCGGCGTGCGCCGCACGGGTTGTTCGGGCTTCGGCTACGTGATCGAGTTGGCTGGGGAATCCCACGACGGCGACCAGGTGGTCGAGGTCGATGGTGTGCCGCTGGTGATCGACGCCAAGAGCCGGCCGCTGGTCGACGGCACTGTGATCGACTTCCAGCGTCAGGGGCTGAACACCAGCTTCGTGTTCCACAACCCCAACGCCACCGGCGAGTGCGGGTGCGGCGAAAGTTTCACGGTCGATCCGCAGGGCGACTGAACGCGGACGTGATCCGCCGCGTCCCCGCGGATCAATAGCTTGCGCGCCCGTTCCGGGCATCCTACAATTCCGCTTCTGTCCAGGGCAGATTCGCTCTGGATGGAACCTTGCCTCACCGCTTAGGCGGGAGGCTGCCTGCCTCGCGCATGCCGCGAGGAGACATCCACAAGGAGACAACATGCGTCATTACGAAGTCGTGTTCCTGGTCCATCCGGACCAGAGCGAGCAGGTGCCGGCCATGGTCGAGCGCTACAAAGCGCTGATCGAAGAGCAGGGCGGCAAGATCCACCGTCTCGAGGACTGGGGCCGTCGTCAGCTGGCCTATAGCATCGAGAACCTGGCCAAGGCCCACTACGTGCTCATGAACATCGAGTGCGGCCAGGAAGTCCTGAACGAGCTGGAGTCGGGCTTCCGCTTCAACGATGCGGTTATCCGTCACCTGGTCATCAAGCGTCCCGACGCCGACACCGAGCAGTCGCCGATCCTGAAGAGCAAGGAGAAGGAAGACGCCAAGTCCAGCAGCCGCCGTCGCGACGATGACGACAGCGACAGCAAGGGCGACGACAAGTCGGATTCCGATAACGACAACGATCGCGACAGCGACGACTGAGCCGGGAGAGAGCCATGTCCAAGTTTTTCCGCCGCCGCAAGTTCTGCCGCTTCACCGCCGAAGGCGTGAAGGAGATCGATTACAAGGATCTCAACACCCTGCGTCAGTACATCACCGAGACCGGCAAGATCGTGCCGAGCCGCATCACCGGCACCAAGGCGCGTTATCAGCGTCAGCTGGCCACTGCGGTCAAGCGCGCGCGTTTCCTGGCGCTGCTGCCGTACACCGACAGCCACGACGCCTGAGCAACGTGCACCGCGCGCCGTCCGTTCGAGCGGGCGGCGCGTTTTTCATTCGGACAACCGTCCAGGGCTGCGTCGCCTCAACGGCGCTAACGAATCGAGAGTCATCCCATGGAACTGATCCTGCTTGAGAAAGTGAAGAACCTCGGCAACCTTGGCGACAAGGTCACCGTGAAGCCGGGCTACGGCCGCAACTACCTGCTGCCGCAGGGCAAGGCCGTGCCGGCCAATGCCGAGAACCTGGCCGAGTTCGAGAAGCGTCGCGCCGAGTACGAAGCCAAGGCCAAGTCGCTGCTGGACGGCGCCGAGGGCCGCAAGGCCAAGCTCGACGGCGTCGAGCTGACCATCTCCGCCAACGCCAGCCCCGAGGGCAAGCTGTACGGCTCCGTCGGTCCGCGCGAGATCGCCGAGGCGCTGGAAGCCAAGGGCCTGGAAGCCGACAAGGGTGAGATCGTGCAGCCGGAAGGCGCGATCCGCGTCACCGGCGAGTACGAAGCCCACATCGTGCTGCACGCCGACGTGCAGGCCACGATCAAGGTGGTCGTCAGCGGCGAATAACCGCTCACGCCATCGTGGATGCGGACGGGCGCCCTCGTGGCGCCCGTTCTGTTTTGGGTCGCGCGTCGCCCATACACGCTTTTCCACAGAAGATCACAACTTATCCACAGACTTATTGTCTCGACATCTGCGACAGTGATTCGCATGATGAGATGTCGTCCGACAGGGATTCGAAAATGCCCATGCTGCCCGAACGCAACGAATCGCCTTCTATCGAAACCTTGCGCGTGCCGCCGCACTCGATCGATGCCGAGCAGGCGGTGCTGGGTGGACTGATGCTGTCGCCGGAGGCGTTCGACCGTGTCGCCGACCGGCTCGTCGAGGACGATTTCTACCGCAGGGACCATCGCCTGATCTGGCGCGCGATCACGGGGCTGGCCGACCGCGGCATGCCGTTCGACGCGGTGACCCTGGGCGACTGGTTCGAGGCCAACGAGCTGACCGAGATGATCGGCAGTCCGGGCTATCTGGTCGAGCTGGCCAACAGCACGCCGAGCGCCGCCAACATCACCGCCTACGCCGACATCGTGCGCGAGAAGTCGGTGCTGCGGCAGCTGATCGACGCCGGTACCACCATCACCGAGGACGGCTACCGGCCGGAAGGGCGCAGCACGCAGGAAGTGCTGGAGGCGGCCGAGCAGAAAGTGTTCCACATCGCCGAGGCCGGCGCGCGCGGGCGCAAGAGCACCGTGCCGATGCGCGAGGCGGTCAAGGACGCCTTCCGTGTCCTGACCGAGCGCTATCAGAACCGCGGTCAGCTGACCGGTCTGCCGACTGGCTTCAACGATCTCGACGATCGCACCGCGGGCCTGCAGCCGTCCGATCTCATCATCGTCGCGGCGCGTCCGTCGATGGGCAAGACCGCGTTCTCGGTCAACATCGCCGAGCACGCGGCGATCCGCAGCAAGAAGCCGGTCGTGGTGTTCTCGATGGAAATGTCGGCCTCGCAGCTGGCCTTCCGCCTGATCTCCTCGGTCGGTCGCATCCATCAGCAGAACCTGCGCAGCGGCGACCTGGCCGAGGAGGACTGGCCGCGTGTCACCTCCGCCATCACCATGCTTTCGGACGCCAAGATCTTCATCGACGACACGCCCGCGCTGTCGCCGGTGGAGCTGCGTTCGCGCGCGCGCCGTTTGCAGCGCGAGCACGGCAGTCTGGGTCTGATCGTGATCGATTACCTGCAGCTGATGCAGGTGCCCGGAAACAAGGAGAATCGCGCCACGGAAATTTCAGAAATTTCGCGTGGACTGAAGGCCCTGGCCAAGGAGCTCAGTGTTCCCGTGATCGCGCTGTCCCAGCTCAATCGTTCCCTCGAACAGCGTTCGGACAAGCGGCCGATGATGTCGGACTTGCGCGAATCGGGCGCCATCGAGCAGGACGCCGACGTGATCCTGTTCATCTACCGCGACGAGTACTACAACCCGGAATCGCCGGACAAGGGCAAGGCCGAGATCATCATCGGCAAGCAGCGTAACGGTCCGACCGGCACGGTGAAGCTGACCTTCCTGGGCCAGTACACCAAGTTCGAGAACTTCGCGCCGGAGAGCTACGAGGGCGCGTTCGAGTAACGCCGCTGCTCGCGTACATGCCGTAACTTCCGCATCCATGAGCCGTCTCGCCACCGCCACCATCCATCTCGGCGCGCTGCGCCATAATCTCGCTTGCGTGCGCGAGCAGGCTGCCGGCGCGCGGGTGATGGCCGTGATCAAGGCCGATGCCTACGGACACGGACTGGAGCGCGTGGCACGCGCGCTGAGCGATGCGGATGCGTTCGGCGTGGCCGCCATCGCCGACGGGCTGCGCTTGCGTGCGGCGGGACATCGGCAGCGCATCGTGGTGCTGTCCGGGCCGGACAGCCCAGCCGATCTGGCCGAGATGCGGCGGCTGAATCTGGACGCGGTGATCCATCATGACAGCCAGCTGGCGTGGCTGGCCGCCGATGCCGATCCGCGACCGCTACGCGTCTGGCTGAAGGTCGATTCGGGCATGCATCGACTGGGTTTTCCCGCCGCGCGTGTCGCGCAGGTGCACGCGCAGCTGGCGGCGATGTCCAACGTCGACGACGAAATCGTGCTGATGACGCACTTCGCCGCGTCCGACGAATTCGAGAATCCGCTGACGCACGCGCAGATCGAACAGTTCGAGCAGGCCGTCGCCGGGTTGCCCGGGCCGCGTGCGCTGTCCAATTCCGCCGGCGTGCTGGGCTGGCCTGGCGCGCGTGGCGACTGGGTGCGCGTAGGCGGGCTGCTGTACGGGCTTTCGGTGGTCGAGGGCAAGACCGGCGCCGACTTCGGCTATCGTCCGGCGATGACCCTGCGCACACGGCTGATTGCCGTGAACGAGCTGAAGAAGGGCGAGCGCGTCGGCTACGCCGCGACCTGGGCCGCGCCCGAGGACATGCGCATTGGCGTGGCCGCCATCGGCTACGGTGACGGCTACCCGCGCAGCGCCGGCTCCGGAACGCCGGTGCGCATCCGCGGCGTGGACAGCGCCATTGTCGGTCGCGTGTCGATGGACCTGATCACGCTGGATCTGCGTGACGTGCCCGATGCCGAAGTCGGCGATGAGGTGACGTTGTGGAGCGCGAATCTTCCAGCCGAGCGTATTGCGGCGGCGGCGGGAAGCATCAGCTATGAGCTGACCTGCGGCATGACCCGACGCGTATTGTTCGTCGAAGACGACGCCTGATCGCAGTCGCTGCGTATCGCCTGCTGCGACGTACTCGCGCTATCGTGCCGCAGGTCCGCGCGGGAACCCTGTTCCGTCCGCGCCGTTTCAGAGCATTCACGAGGATATCCATGGCCAAGGCCAAGACCGCCTACGTCTGCGGCGACTGCGGCGCCGAATACACCAAGTGGCAGGGCCAGTGCGTGGCTTGTGGCGCCTGGAACACGCTGAGCGAATTCGTGGTGCAGCCGGCTTCGGCGGGCCAGAAGGAAAGCGTGGGCGCGCGTCGCGACGGCTATGCCGGCGCCAACACCGAGGCGGCCAAAGTGATGCCGCTGACCGAGGTCGCCGCCGAGGTCGAGTCGCGCACCCTGACCGGCATCGGCGAACTGGATCGCGTGCTGGGCGGCGGCCTGGTCGACGGCTCGGTGGTACTGATCGGCGGCGATCCCGGTATCGGCAAGTCTACGCTGCTCCTGCAGATGCTGGGCACGATCGGCGCGAAGCTGCCGGGCGTGTACGTCACCGGCGAGGAATCGCTGGGGCAGGTGGCCTCGCGCGCACAGCGGCTCGGCCTGTCGCTGGAACCGCTGCAGGCGCTGGCCGAGACCGGCATCGAGCGTATTCTCGACCAGGTCCAGCACAGCAAGCCGCGCGTGCTCATCATCGATTCGATCCAGACCATCTGGACCGACCTGCTGACCGCCGCGCCGGGCTCGGTCAGCCAGGTGCGCGAGTCGGCGGCCAAGCTGACGCGATTCGCCAAGCAGACCGGCACCAGCGTGCTCCTGGTCGGCCACGTGACCAAGGAGGGCGGTATTGCCGGCCCACGCGTGCTCGAGCACATGGTCGACGCGGTGCTGTATTTCGAGGGCGAGTCAGGCAGCCGCTTCCGCGTGCTGCGTGCGTTCAAGAACCGCTTCGGCGCGGTCAACGAGCTGGGCGTGTTCGCGATGTCCGACAAGGGCCTGCGCGAGGTGCCGAATCCGTCGGCGATCTTCCTGTCCGCACATGCCTCGCCGACGCCGGGCAGTGCGATCATGGTCACGCGCGAAGGCACGCGGCCGTTGCTGGTGGAAGTCCAGGCGTTGGTCGATCAGTCCTCGCTGGGCAATCCGCGACGTGTGGCACTGGGCCTGGAGCAGAATCGTCTGGCGATGCTGCTGGCGGTGCTGCACAGGCATGGCGGCGTCGCGGCCTACGACCAGGACGTGTTCGTCAACGTGGTCGGCGGCATTCGTGTGCAGGAGACGGCGGCCGATCTGCCGGTGCTGCTGGCCGTGCGCTCGTCGCTGCGCGACCGACCGCTGCCGGACAAGACCGTCGCCTTCGGTGAGGTCGGGCTGTCGGGCGAGATCCGCCCGGTGCCGAACGGCGAGGAACGGTTGAAGGAAGCGGCGCACCACGGTTTTCTGCGTGCCATCGTGCCCAAGGCGAACTTGCCCAAGAAGAAGCAAATCGGCGACATGCAGATCATCGGTGTGGAGCGCCTGTCCGAAGCCCTCGACGCGGCGGGCTGAGCCGTGAGGGGCCCTCCGCGAGCGGTTTCGGTATCGGCGTGATACAGCTGGCGGTCAGGTCAGCGGACGATGCAGGATCAGCTCGAGTACGAACTTCGTGCCGAAGAACGCCAGCATCAGCACGGCCATGCCGATCAGGGTCAGGTTGACCGCCCGCATGCCGCGCCAGCCGAACTTCCAGCGTCCCCAGAGCAGGGCGCCGAACACCAGCCAGGCGATGATCGACAGCACGGTCTTCTGCACCAGGTGCTGGCCGAACAGGTTGTGCACGAACACGATGCCGGTGAACAGGGTCAGCGTCAGCAGGGTGAAGCCGGCGTGGATCAGGCGGAACAGCAGGGTTTCGGTCAGCGTCAGCGGCGGCAGCGCGCGCAGCCAGTGACCGAACTGACTGCGTCGCAGGGCGTGCTCCTGCACGGCCAGCAGGATCGCCAGGACAGCGGCGATGGACAGTACGCCGAAGGCGAGCAGGGCGACGGTGACGTGCAGCTTGATCTGCCAGTCCATCGGCATCGGCCGCGTGGGCGGAGCAAGGAACACGTCGACAGCCAGCAGCAGTGCACTCAGCGGAAACACGATCACACCGAGTCCGGCGACCGGGCGCGAGAGATTGACCAGCAGCGTCAGCGCCGACACCACCCAGGCCACCAGCGACAGCGCGGCGAAGAAATGCAGATCCAGCGCGCCGCGATGGATGCCCAGCAACACGGCGGCATGCGCCAGCACGGCCAGCACCGCCATGCTCATGGCGGCGCGAGTCAGGGGCTTGCCCGTACTCAGCAGCGGCCGCGCCAGGGCGGCGGCGGCCCCGAGATACAGGACGATGGCGAGCAGCGCGGAAATGGTCTTCAACATGACGCGCAAGTGTCGCACAGCGATTCGGTCCCGTGAATGGCTTGCAGGCGGCGGCCGTGCAGGTGTCGTGGTTTGCGTCGTCGTCGGACGCGCTGCGCGGGTGATGACGGGTCGTTCCCGGAGGCACTTGCAATATTTAGATATTTGTCTAATTATCTAGATGTATTCGACGAGCGCTCTTCCATGAAACAGCAGGAAGTCTTCAAGGCCATGGCCGATCCGACACGACGCGCGATCCTGAAGCGCCTGCAGGATGGCGCGCTGACGGCTGGTGAGATCGGCGAGACCTTCGACATCACGGCGGCCTCGCTCTCGCATCATTTCGCTGTACTCAAGCGCGCCGATCTGGTGCGCACCGAGCGGCGTGGTCAGTTCATCGTCTATTCGCTCAACAGCACCGTGTTCGAGGATCTCGCGCGGATGCTTTTCGACCTGTTCCCCGGGCGGGGGCGGTCCGGAGACCAGTCATGAAATTCCATCGCAGTGTGTGGGTCACGGTGTCCTTCCTGATTATCGGTGCCGTTGCGGCCTGGTGGCTGTGGCCGGAGCTGCCGGCGCGTGTGCCGTCGCACTGGAACGCCGCGGGCGAGGTTGACCGAACCATGCCGCGCCTGTGGGCAGCGCTGTTCCCGATACTGACCGTGGCCGGGTTCGCGGCGCTGAGCTGGCTGCTGGCGTTCATTTCACCGAACCGCTACCGCGTCGGCGCCTTTGCCTCGGTCTATTTCGGCCTGATGTTGGCGATCCAGGGGTTCGTGCTGGTGCTGGGCATCTGCATGCTGCTGTTCGGCGCGGGCTACCCGCTGCCGATGCCGAAAGTCGCGGTGCTGGGCCTTGGAGCGTTGTTCACGATCCTGGGCAACTACATGGGCAAACTGCGGCGCAACTTCTTCATCGGCATTCGCACACCATGGACCATCGCCAGCGAAGCGACGTGGGAGCGCACGCATCGATTGGGCGGCAAGCTGTTCGTGCTGGCCGGCTTGACGATGCTGGTGGGGACGCTGTTCGGCATGCCGTTCCCGCTCGCGATGGGGGTGCTCCTGGTCGCCGGACTCTTTCCGGCGCTGTATTCCTACGTGATCTACCGGCGCGTTGAGGGACCGCCGCACGACTGACGCGATGCTGCGGCTCGCGACGTCCTCCATTTCCAGGGAGTCTTTTGATGAAACGTCTTGCCTTTCTGGCGGCCTGTCTTGTCGCCTTGCCGTCCTTCGCCCAGTCCGTTCCGAATTGCATGCAGCGCTCGCAGCAACTGCTGGATGCGCTGAAGGCGCACAACTACGCGGCAGCCACCAAGCACTTCGATGCGCAGGTGGCTGCGGTGGTTACGCCCGATCGTCTCGAGCAGGTGTGGGCGCGCGGGCTGCCGATGCGCTTCGGCGACTACGACGCCCTCGCCAAGGGGCAGAAGCCGAAGCGGCAGCCCGACGGGGTGATCGTGACACCATTGCACTTCGCGCGCGGTTGGTTCCACATGCGCGTGACCTGCAATACGAAGGGCGCGATCTCCGGGTTCCGGTTCCTGCCGGGGCGGACCGCACGTCCGGGCGAGGCGGAACATGCCGGACCGAAGGCCGCGCATGGCGACTGGGGCACGAGCACGCCGATCGAGGTGACGTCGCCGTGGGGACCACTACCGGGGTTGCTGACGCTGCCCAAGGGGAAGGGGCCGTTCCCGGCGGTGGTGCTGGTCGGCGGTTCGGGACCGCACGACTACGATGAGACGATCGGCCCGAACAAGCCGTTCCGCGACATCGCGCGCGGACTGGCCGCGCATGGCATCGCCTCGTTGCGCTACGACAAGCGGACCTACGCCTTTCCGCAGCGCAGCGAGCGCGACATGCGCATGACCATCGACGAGGAGGTCACGGACGATGCGATCACGGCGGCGCATCAGCTGGCTTCCCACGCGAACATCGATTCGCGCCGCGTGTTTCTGGTCGGGCACAGTCTGGGTGCGATGCTGGCGCCGCGCATTGGTCGACGCGATCCGTCGCTGGCCGGTCTGGTCCTGTTGGCCGCGCCGGCGCGTTCGCTTCTTACGGTTATTGGTGAGCAAACGCGTGAACTCGGTCCGGGGCGCGGGCTGTCGCCGCAGCGCATCGCGAAGGCCGAGGCCGCACGCCGCGACGAACGCAAGTTGCTGGCCAGCGCCGATCCTGCGCATCCGCCGAAGGGGCGCTATCTGCATGCGCCGCAGAGCTACTGGATGAGTCTGCGCGACTACGACCAGGTCGCGGTGGCGCGCTCGTTGCACATGCCGATGCTGTTCTTGCAGGGCAAGGCGGACTTCCAGGTATCGCCCACGCACGACTTCGCACGCTGGAAGCAGGTGTTCGCCAACGATCCGGCCGTGCATTTCCAGGCCTATCCGGGGCTCAGTCATCTGTTCATGCACGCCGGCAAGACGCGCACGGTGGCCGATTACATGAAGCCCAGGCACGTGGCGCCGAAGGTGATCGACGACATGGCGGCCTGGATCCTGAAGCAGCCGCTTCGGACGGCGCATTGAGCATGCTTAGTCGCGCGGCGGCGCTGGCAGCCGTGCGTTGCGCTGGAAGCTGAAGATCAGGTTGGTCTCGATGTGCGCGACTTCCTTGCGCGTGGTGAAGGCGTCCAGGGCGAAATCGCGCAGGCGCTGGCTGTCGCGCACCGCCACGTGCACCAGGAAGTCGTTGCCGCCGGCCACGTGCCAGAAGCTGAGTACCTCCGGCAGCGTCTTCAAGTACGTGTCGAACGCGGCGACGTCGGTGCGCGCATGGCGTTCCAGGCGCACGCTGATCATCGCCTGCAGGCCGATGCCCAGCGCCTGCGGGTCGATTTCGGCGTGATAGCCCTGGATCATGCCGCTCTCGCGCAGGCGGCGCACGCGCTCCAGGGCGGTCGACGGCGCGACGCCGACTTTCTCGGCCAGCGTCTTGTTGGGCAGCCGAGCGTTCTTTCGCAGTGCGTCGAGAAGGGCGTAATCGATTCGATCGAGTTGCATGTTTCGCACCACTTGCGAAATTAAATTCGGTTCATGGGTATATCGAGCTTTTTTGATTCTAGCATGGGGTCTTATTTTCGAACTTGAGGCCCTGGCCATGTCGCATCCCGAAACCCTCGGCGTCCACGCCGGCCGCGAAGACTTCGCCGAACTGGGTGTGCACGCACCGCCGCTGGATCTGTCGACGACCTATCCGGTGCGCGATCTCGGCGTCGGCACGGCCAGCTTCGACGCGCTGGTCGGCGGGCAGGCTAGCGCCGAGAACCCGATCTATGCGCGTCTGCACAATCCGACCGTGGCCCGCTTCGAGCAGGCGCTGGCGCAGTTGGAGGGCACCACCGACGCAGTCGCCTTCGGTTCGGGCATGGCTGCGCTGTCGGCATGTCTGCTGGCCGCCGGTCAGCGCGGCAAGCACGTGCTGGCGGTGCGTCCGGTGTACGGCACCAGCGATCATCTGCTCGATTCCGGTCTGCTTGGCATTCCGGTGCGCTGGGTGAAACCGGACGAGATCGCCGGCGCCGTCGACGCGGACACCGCGCTGGTGATGATCGAGACGCCGGCCAACCCGACGCTCGAATTGATCGACATCGCCGCCGTGGTGAAGGCTGCGGGCGACGTGCCCGTGCTGGTCGACTCGACCTTCGCCACGCCGGTGCTGCAGCAGCCGGCGAAGCTGGGCGCGCGCCTGGTCATGCATAGTGCGACCAAGTTCCTCGGCGGCCACGGCGACGTCATCGCCGGCGTAGTGGCCTGCGACGACGACTGGGCGAAATCGCTGCGCCAGGTGCGCGCGGCGACCGGCGGTCTGCTGCATCCGCTCGGCGCCTACCTGCTGCATCGTGGCCTGCCGACGCTGGCGCTGCGCGTGGAGAAGGCGCAGGCCAATGCTGTAGAGATCGCGAAGCGCCTGCAGGCCCATCCGCTGGTGGCGAGTATCAGCTATCCCGGCCTGCGTGAAGACGTCAATGCGCGACTGGTCGGCACGCAGATGCGCGGACCCGGAAGCCTGATGGCGTTCGAGGTGCATGGTGGCCACGCGGCGGCGGCGCAGGTGATGGCGGCAGTGCGGCTGGCGACGCCGGCAGTGAGTCTGGGGTCGGTGGACACGCTGATCCAGCATCCGGCGGGTCTGACGCACCGCACTCTGGATGCCGGTACGCAGGAGGATTGCGGTATCACGCCGGGGATGCTGCGCCTGTCGGTCGGCATCGAGCACGTCGAGGACATCTGGAGCGACCTCGAAAGCGCTCTGGAAGCGTCCGTGGGCGCGAAGGTGGCTTGATCCAGGACGGGCGGTGCCCCGCCCGCAAGGTATTTCGGCACGATGATGGGCCGCTTTGATCTCGATCAAGGCGGCCTATGTCTTTTTGTCTATCCTGAAAGTCGTATTGCAGCACATCGTTATTCATGTAGCGCGTGCCGCAATCCCGCCCCGTGAGGACGCCGTGGTCACCTTCCGCGTCTGCGTGCATATCGTCACGGGCAACGTTGCAGCAGCGGGTACACGCGGAAGTCGGGACGCGAACCACAAGCCATCGCGTCTTTTCGGGGAGTCGAAAAATGAATAGGCAAGCAGCAAGGGAGTGCCGGCCACGCGGTATCCGTTTTCTGGGCTGGTTGATTCTGCCCATGGTCTGGGTGCTGCTGCATGCCGGCCCCGCGTTGGCGGTGCCGTCCTACGCGCGTCAGACACATCTGCCCTGTTCTTCCTGCCATGTCGGTGCGTTCGGTCCCGAGCTGACGCCGTTCGGGCGCGAGTTCAAGCTCAATGGTTACACCATGAAAGTGGGCAACGACGCCAAGATTCCGCTATCGGCGATGATGGTCGAGTCCTTCCTGCACACCGGGCAGGTGCAGGATCCCGCCGATCTGGGCAAGCCCTTCAAGGGGAACAACAACTTCTCGCTGGATCAGGCTTCGGTATTCCTCGCCGGACGCATCAGCAAGCACGCGGGCGTGTTCGCGCAGGCGACGTATTCCGAGGTGGGCGGTCTGCTGGGTTGGGACAACGTGGACGTGCGTTACGCGCGGCCCTACAGCCACGGCAAGCACAATGGGGTATGGGGCATTTCGATCAACAACAATCCCACAGTCAGCGACGTGTTCAACAGTGCGCCGGCGTGGATGTTTCCCTACATGAGCTCGGATCTGGCGCCGGGCGCGCCGGCCGCGCCGATCATTCTGGACGGCATCGGCGGGCAGTCCATCGGTGCCACGGGTTACACCCAGATTGATGGCAAGTGGTATCTGGAGGCGGGCGGTTACCGGTCGCTGTCGGTGGCATGGACGAACAAGGTCAATGCCGGCTACGACGGCAAGCTTTCCGGCTTCGCCCCGTATGCGCGCCTGACCTACACGAAGGCGGTTCCGAACGGTGATTTCACGCTTGGTGGCTTCCTGTTCGACGTCAATCGCGGCGCCGTGGGCGAGGACGTGAACGGGCACGCGATCCCGCTGCCCGGTCCGACGGACGACTATCGCGATCTCGGTCTCTCGGGCGATTACGAGTATTACCGCGGCGACAACATCTTCACGGCCAACGCCCTGTACGTGCACGAGCGGCAGACGCTGAACAGCACGTTCCTCGATGGCGGTTCCACGCACCTGCGCAACACACTCGACTCGTTCAACCTCAAGGGCAGCTACTGGTACCAGAACACCTACGGCGTGAGCCTGGCGCAGTTCGTCTACGACGGCAGCAACGACCTGGCCTTGTATGGCAACAATGGCTCGCCCAACACCGAGGGAGGCATCGTCGAGGTCGATTACAACCCGTTCGGCAAGTCCGATTCGTGGAAGCAGCCGTACGTCAATGTCCGCGTCGGTCTGCAGTACACCTGGTATACGAAGTTCAGCGGCCTGGTGCACAACATCGATGGCGCGGGGCGTAATGCCAGCGGCAACGATGCGACCTATCTCTACCTGTGGCTCGCACTCTGAGCGCCATCGCGACACGGCGTGAAACGAAAACGGCAGACCTCGAGGTCTGCCGTTTTCGTTCAGCAGCAGGGAAGGGGATTCAGGCCAGATCGAAGCGATCCAGGTTCATCACCTTGGTCCAGGCCGCGACGAAGTCCTGCACGAATTTCCCGGTCGCATCCGTGCTGGCATAGACCTCGGCCAGGGAGCGCAGGATCGAGTTCGAGCCGAACACCAGGTCGGCGCGTGTGCCGGTGTACTTCACTTTGCCGGTGGCCCGGTCCTTGCCCTCGTAGACGTCGCCGTTGCGGGTCCACTCGGTGGACATGTCGAGCAGGTGGACGAAGAAGTCGTTGCTCAGCACGCCCGGACGGTCGGTAAACACGCCGTGTTGGCTATCGTCGTAATTCGCGCCCAGTACGCGCAGGCCACCGACCAGCACGGTCATCTCCGGCGCGGTCAGGGTGAGCAACTGGGCCTTGTCGACCAGCAGGCGCTCGGCGTCGATGGCCGACTTGGCCTTCTCGTAGTTGCGGAAACCATCGGCGAACGGTTCGAGGTAGGTGAACGACTCGACATCGGTCTGCTCGATGCCCGCGTCCACGCGACCCGGCGCGAACGGCACCTCGATATCCAGGCCGGCCGCCTTGGCCGCCATCTCGATGCCCACGCCGCCGGCCAGCACGATCACGTCGGCCAGCGAAGCCTTGCCCGAGGTCTTCTGGATCTCTTCCAGCTTCGGCAGCGCCTCGATGGCCTTCTTGTTGACCGCCCAGTCCTTCTGCGGAGCCAGCCGGATGCGCGCGCCGTTGGCGCCGCCGCGCTTGTCGCCGCCGCGGAAGGTCGAGGCCGAGGCCCAGGCAATCGACACTAGTTGCGACACGCTCAGGCCGGAGGCGGCGATCTTCGCCTTCAGGTCGGCGATATCGGCCGCGGTCGGGTTATGCCTGGCTGCGGGCAGCGGGTCCTGCCACAGCATGTCCTCGGCCGGGACTTCCGGACCCAGATAGCGCGACTTCGGACCGAGGTCGCGATGGGTCAGCTTGAACCAGGCGCGGGCATAGGCTTCGGCGAAGGCGTCCGGGTCGTCGCGGAAGCGGCGCGAGATTTTCTCGTAGGCGGGATCGAAGCGCAGCGACAGGTCGGTGGTCAGCATGGTCGGTTTGCGCTTGGGCGAATCCGGCGTCGGCCCCGGAATGATCGCGTCGGCACCCTTGGCCACCCACTGCTGCGCGCCGGCCGGACTCTTCTCCAGCTCCCACTCGAAGTCGAACAGGAATTTGAAGAAGTCGTTGCTCCACTTCACCGGCGTGCTGGTCCAGGTCACTTCCAGGCCGGAGGTGATCGCGTCCTTGCCGACGCCGCTGGCGTGCTTGTTGTGCCAGCCGAAGCCCTGCGCCTCGAGTGGGGCAGCTTCCGGTTCGGTGCCGACGTTATCAGCCGAGGCGGCGCCGTGGGTCTTGCCCAGGGTGTGGCCGCCGGCGATCAGGGCGACGGTTTCCTCGTCATCCATCGCCATGCGCTTGAAGGTCTCGCGGATGTCGTGCGCGGCAGCGACCGGGTCGGGGTTGCCGTCCGGGCCTTCGGGATTGACGTAGATCAGGCCCATCTGCACGGCGGCCAGCGGGTTGTCGAGATCGCGCTCGCCCGGCTTGCTGCTGGCGTAGCGGCTGTTCGGCGTGTCGCTGGTGGCCAGCCATTCGGTCTCGTCGCCCCACGACACGTCCTTGTCCGGTTCCCACACGTCCTCGCGGCCCGCGGCGAAGCCGAAGGTCTTGAAGCCGGTGGATTCCAGCGCGACGTTGCCGGCGAGCACGATCAGATCGGCCCAGGAAATCTTCTGTCCGTACTTTTGCTTGATCGGCCACAGCAGACGGCGCGCCTTGTCCAGGCTGACGTTGTCGGGCCAGGAATTGAGCGGCGCGAAACGCTGCTGGCCGCGCCCGGCGCCGCCGCGGCCGTCACCGATGCGGTAGGTGCCGGCGCTGTGCCAGGCCATGCGGATCATCAGTCCGGCATAGCTGCCGAAGTCGGCCGGCCACCAGTCCTTGGAGTCGGTCATCATGGCCAGCAGGTCCTTCTTCAGCGCGGCGTAGTCCAGTTTCTTGAACTGTTCGCGGTAGCTGAAGGCGCCGTCGAGCGGGTTGGACTTCTCCGAGTGCTGGCTGAGCAGTTCGAGACGCAGTTGCTTGGGCCACCAATCCTTGTTGGTGGTGCCGGTGGTGGCGGGGTGGAACGGACACTTCGATTCGGCGGACATGGCTTCTCTCCTTGGGTGCGGATGGATCGACCGTTTTCGGACTTGCCCGTGCGTCGGAAACGTCCGTCGCGCGGCACCTGCAGGCTCATCGTGTCGAGATGGAGTGCGGCGGCGCGAGTACGGCGATCCTGGTCGGCGTGCGGGCTACTTGAGTCAATTTACGCCTGCGCAGCGATCAGTAGAATTCGATTGTTCCAATGCAATCCATAGCTTCTGGCTATGATCGTTGCGAAGCTGCAGCCGATCCATCACAGCATGCCAGAGGCTCCGTGACGCTACGCTGTCCGTGGTGTGACGCTCAGCCCAGTTGCTTCAGGCGATACAGCGCTTCGAGCGCTTCGCGGGGGCTGAGGGCGTCGGGGTCGAGTTCGGCCACGGCGCGGTCCACGGCCGAGGGCGCGGGCGGAGCGAATAGTCCCATCTGCGGTGAGGCCTCGCTCGATGCACGAGGCGGCGGTGCGGAAGACGCGACGTGCATGCCCTGTTCCAGCTGCTCCAGCGTGCGCCGCGCATCGGCAATCACCATCTTGGGCAGGCCGGCCAGAGCGGCGACCTGCAGACCGAAGCTGCGGTTGGCCGGACCTTCCTTCACCGCGTGCATGAACACCAGTTGCTCGCCGTACTCGACGGCGTCCAGGTGCACGTTGACCACGCCGTCGATCTCGCCGGCCAGTTCAGTCAACTCGAAGTAGTGCGTGGCGAACAGGCTGAAGGCGCGATTGTGCGCGGCCAGGTGCACGGCCGCTGCACGGGCCAGGGCCAGGCCGTCGTAGGTGGACGTGCCGCGGCCCACCTCGTCCATCAGCACCAGGCTCTGTGCGGTGGCGTTGTGCAGGATGCTGGCGGTCTCGCTCATTTCCACCATGAACGTGGACTGGCCGCGCGACAGGTCGTCGCCGGCGCCGATGCGCGTGAAGATGCGGTCAATGGGGCCGATGCGCGCCGCGCTGGCCGGCACGTAGCTGCCGATGTGCGCGAGCAGCGCGATCAGCGCGTTCTGGCGCATATAGGTGGACTTGCCGCCCATGTTCGGGCCGGTGATGACCAGCATGCGACGGGCGTCGTCGAAGGCCAGATCGTTGGGCTCGAACGGTTCGTCGCGCACGCGCTCGACCACGGGATGTCGGCCGGCTTCGATGTGGATGCCGGGTGCGTCGTCGAGCACCGGCGCGCACCAGTTCAGCGTCTCGGCACGTTCGGACAGGTCGGCCAGCACGTCCAGTTCGGCGATGGCTTCGGCGGCGTCGCGCAGGCGCACGAGGTCGGTGGCCAGGGTGTCGAGCAGTTCCTCGTACAGCGCACGTTCGCGCATCAGGCTGCGCTCGCGGGCGGACAGCACCTTGTCCTCGAAGGTCTTGAGCTCCTCGGTGATGTAGCGCTCGGCGTTCTTGGTGGTCTGGCGGCGCGTGTAGTGGGTGGGTGCCTTGTCCGACTGCGCCTTGCTGATCTCGATGTAGTAGCCGTGCACGCGGTTGTAGCCGATCTTCAGCGTGGCGATGCCGGTAGCGGCCTTCTCGCGCTGTTCCAGATCGACCAGGAACTGATCGGCGTGTTCGGAGAGTTGGCGCAGTTCGTCGAGTTCGGCGTCGAAGCCGTCGGCGATGACGCCGCCGTCGCGGGTCAGCACCGGAGGACGCTCGACGATCGCGCGCTGCAGCAGTGTGCAGGTGTCGGCGTGGTCGCCGATACGTTCGACCAGTTCGTGCAGCAGCGGACTGTCCAGATCGGCCAGCTTCTCGCGCAGCGAAGGGGCGGCAGCAAGGCCGTCGCGTAGCGTGGACAGGTCGCGTGGTCGCGCCGAGCGCAGCGCGACGCGGGCGAGGATGCGTTCGAGGTCGCCGATGGCGCGCAAGTCCTCGCGCAGCGGTTCGACGCGGCGTTCGTCGAGCAGCGCGCCGATGGCCTGGTGGCGCTTGCGCAACGGTTCACGTCCACGCAGCGGGCGGTGCAGCCAGCGCCGCAGCAGGCGCGCGCCCATTGGCGTCACCGTTTCGTCGAGCACGCCGAGCAAGGTGTGCTCGCGACGGCCTTCGGGATGCGTGTCCAGTTCCAGATTGCGGCGCGTGGCGGCATCCATGGCGATGGTCTCGCCGGCGTTCTCGGCGGCCAGGCCGGTCAGGTGCGGCAGTGCGCTCTTCTGGGTTTCCTCGACGTAGGCCAGCAGGCAGCCGGCCGCGCCGATGGCGCGGTCCAGATTGTCGATGCCGAAGCCGGACAGATCGCGCGTGCCGAAGAAGCGGTTCAGCTCGCGGCGTGCGCTGTCGCTGTCGAAGTGCCAAGGCGGCCGCTTGCGCAAGCCGGGCAGGGCGCTCACGCGGACATCCCAGCGCACGTCCTCGCTGACCAGGGTCTCGGCTGGAGCCAGCCGCGCCAGCTCCGCGCCCAGCGCCTCGGCGTCGGCGACCTCGGTGAGCAGGAAGCGGCCGGCGGTCAGGTCGACCCAGGCCAGGCCGTAGCCCTGCTTGTCGGCGTGGATGGCCAGCAGCAGGTTGTCGCGTCGCTGCTCCAGCAACGCCTCGTCGGTCACGGTGCCGGGCGTGACGATGCGCACCACCTTGCGCTCGACCGGTCCCTTGCTCTTGGCCGGATCGCCGACCTGCTCGCAGATCGCCACCGACTCGCCCAGCTTGATCAGGCGCGCCAGGTAGTTCTCCACCGCGTGATACGGCACGCCGGCCATCGGGATCGGTTCGCCCGCGGACTGGCCGCGCTGGGTCAGGGTGATGTCGAGCAGACGCGCGGCCTTGCGCGCATCGTCGTAGAACAGCTCGTAGAAATCGCCCATGCGAAAGAACAGCAGCACGTCCGGGTGCTCGGCCTTGGCCGACAGGTACTGGCGCATCAACGGGGTATGGCCGGCGAGGTCGTCTTTGTTCATGCAGCGGGCGGCGTTCGGTGAATCGGAGGAGTCGTCCAGTCTACCCGCGACCGGACCTTGCCTGCATGCCCTGATGTGTTTTCCGTGCCGGGTCGGGTGGCGGTACGATCTGGGTTCGGCTGCACGTGGACGATGCGGCTTTCCCGATTCGGAGTGCACAGTGAACATCCCTTGCGAAGCCGATCTGCAGCAGCGCGCCCGCGCCGTGGCGGACGACCTGATGGCGGCCAATCTCATGCTGGTCAGCGCCGAATCGTGCAGCGGCGGCTGGATCGCCAAGATCCTGACCGATCTGCCGGGCAGTTCGGCCTGGTTCGAGTGCGGTGTCGTGGCCTATAGCTACGAGGCCAAGGAGGCACTGCTCGGCGTCAATCCGCGCACGCTGGAGGCGACCGGTGCGGTCAGCGAGGAGACGGTGCTGGAGATGGTCGCCGGTGCGCTGGCGCATCTGGGGGCGGGTGTCGCGGTGGCGGTCACCGGCATCGCCGGACCCAGTGGCGGCACCGAGGACAAGCCCGTCGGCACCGTATGGATCGGCTGGAAGCGGCGAGGCGGCTATGCGCGCGCCGAGCTGTTCCATTTCGAGGGCGACCGAGACGCCGTGCGGCGGCAGACCGTGGCGGCGGCGCTCGACGGCGTGCGGCAAACCCTGACCGCCTGAGTCGGACCGTTCCGGCACGCGCCGCGATCCGTCTGTGGGATACTGGACGAGTCGGCTGCGCTGCCTGTCGCAGCCACTGAGATACACGGCCGGCAAGCTGTCGGCAACCAACACCGTACCGAGGTACCGAAGATGGATGACAACAAGCGTCGCGCGCTTTCCTCCGCGCTGAGCCAGATCGAGAAGCAGTTCGGCAAGGGCGCGGTCATGCGCATGGGCGACCACACCCAGGTCGCCATCGAGACCGTGTCCACCGGTTCGCTGGGATTGGATATCGCGCTCGGCGTCGGCGGTCTGCCGCGTGGACGCGTGGTCGAGATCTACGGTCCGGAATCGTCGGGCAAGACCACGCTGACCCTGCAGGCCATCGCGCAGTGCCAGAAGGCCGGTGGCACCGCCGCCTTCGTCGATGCCGAGCATGCGCTCGATCCGAGCTATGCCGAGAAGCTGGGTGTCAACGTCGACGACCTGCTGGTGTCGCAGCCGGACACCGGCGAGCAGGCGCTGGAGATCGCCGACATGCTGGTGCGCTCGGGTGCCGTGGACATGGTGGTGGTCGATTCGGTCGCCGCGCTGACGCCGAAAGCCGAGATCGAGGGCGAGATGGGCGACTCCCACGTCGGCCTGCACGCACGTCTGATGAGCCAGGCGCTGCGCAAGCTCACCTCCAACATCAAGAAGACCAACTGCCTGGTCATCTTCATCAACCAGATCCGCATGAAGATCGGCGTGATGTTCGGCAGCCCCGAGACCACCACCGGCGGCAACGCGCTGAAGTTCTACGCCTCGGTGCGCCTGGACATCCGCCGCATCGGCGCAGTGAAGAAGGGCGACGAGGTGATCGGCTCGCAGACCCGCGTGAAGGTGGTCAAGAACAAGGTCGCGCCGCCGTTCCGCAAGACCGAGTTCGAGATTCTCTACGGCGAGGGCACTTCGCGCGAGGGCGAGATCATCGAGATGGGCGTGGAGCAGAACCTGATCGACAAGGCCGGTGCCTGGTACAGCTACAAGGGCGACCGCATCGGTCAGGGCAAGGAGAACGTGCGTCAGTACCTCAAGGATCATCCCGAGATGGCCAACGAGGTCGACGCCGAGCTGCGTGCCCGTCTGCTGGTTCCCGCAGGCGGCAAGCCCGCGGCGGACGATGCGAAGGAAGATTCGGTGGCCGAAGAGGCCTGAGCCGTCTCGGTTGCACCGTGCGGCCCGGACATGCCGGGCATGAGAACATCGAAGCCGCCGGCAATCCGTTTGCCGGCGGCTTCGATCATCTGGAGGGCGCATGCCGCTGGGGCGCAGGAAAAAAACCGACAAACCCAGACGAAGTGCTTACGACAAGGCGCTGGCGCTGCTGGCACGCCGCGAGCAGTCGCGCCATGAGCTGCAGGAACGTCTGCTGCGCGACGGTTATGCACGCGATGAGGCGCGAGAGGCGCTCGACCACCTGGCCGAGGACGGCTACCAGGACGATGCGCGCTTTGCCGAGATGATGGTGCGCTCCCGCATTCTCAACGGTTACGGTCCGCGTCGCATTCGTGCGGAGCTTCGCACCCACCGGATCGGCGACGCACAGGTCGAGCGGCAACTGGCCGAGGCCGAGGTCGACTGGCTCGCCTCGGCGCGTACTCAGCTGCACCGCCGCTATGGCGAATCCCCGGTATCCGACTACGCCGAACGGGCCAAGCGCGCGCAGTTCCTCTTGCGTCGCGGCTTCGACGCCGCCACAGTAAACAGCGTTACCCGTGCCGATGTGGACGATGCTGTCGACAGCGAGGATTGATGCGATCCCCGCCGCAGGCGTCGCTTCGGCGTATACCCTTCATGAATTTCACACCGTAAGTGCATGAAAACAGCAGAGATACGCGCGCGATTCCTCGATTTCTTCCGTGACCGCGGCCACACCATCGTGCCGTCGGCCCCGCTGGTGCCGGGCAACGACCCGACCCTGATGTTCACCAATTCGGGGATGGTCCAGTTCAAGAACGTGTTCCTCGGCAGCGAGAAGCCGGGCTACGTGCGCGCTGCCGACGTGCAGCGCTGCCTGCGCGCGGGCGGGAAGCACAACGACCTGGATGCGGTCGGCTACACCGCGCGCCACCACACCTTCTTCGAGATGCTCGGCAACTGGTCGTTCGGTGATTATTTCAAGCGCGAGGCCATCGCTTGGTCATGGGAGCTGCTGACGCAGGTCTTCGGCCTGCCGGCGGACAAGCTGACGGTCACCGTCTACCAGACCGACGACGAGGCCTTCGACATCTGGAAGGACGAAATCGGCGTGCCGGCCGAGCGCATCATCCGCATCGGCGACAACAAGGGCGCGCCGTACGCTTCGGATAATTTCTGGCAGATGGCCGACACCGGGCCGTGCGGTCCGTCCAGCGAGATCTTCTACGACCACGGTCCGCATATTCCCGGCGGTCCGCCCGGTTCGCCGGACGAGGACGGCGACCGCTTCATCGAGATCTGGAATCTCGTGTTCATGCAGTTCGACCGTCAGCCGGACGGCTCCCTGCAGCCGCTGCCGGCACCGTGCGTAGACACCGGCATGGGTCTGGAGCGCCTGGCCGCGATTCTGCAGGGTGTGCACTCGAACTACGAGATTGACCTGTTCCAGCGCCTGATCGCGGCCGCCGCGAAGCTGACCGGCACTGAGGATCTGGAGAACAAGTCGCTGCGCGTGATCGCCGATCACATTCGCGCCTGTTCGTTCCTGATCGTCGATGGCGTTACGCCGTCCAATGAGGGGCGTGGCTATGTGCTGCGTCGGATCATCCGCCGCGCGCTGCGGCATGGCTGGATGCTGGGCGCCAAGGACGAGTTCTTCTGGAAGATGGTCGCGCCGCTGGTCGCCGAGATGGGCGAGCCGTATCCGGAGCTGGCCAAGGCGCAGGACGCTGTCGAGAAGACGCTGCGGCAGGAGGAACAGCGCTTTGGCGAGACGCTGGAGCAGGGCATGAAATTGTTCGAGGACGTAGTGGCGCTCGGCGGCGACAAGATCATCGCCGGCGAGGACGCCTTCCGCCTCTACGACACCTACGGTTTCCCGGTGGACCTCACGGCCGACATCGCTCGCGAGCGCGGTATGGAAGTGGACATGGCGGGCTTCGAGCGCGCGATGGAGGCACAGCGTGAGCGTGCGCGTGCCGCCAGCCGCTTCGAATCCAAGGCGCAACTGCCGGCCGAACTGGTCAGCCGGCTCGTCGCCACCGAGTTCCTGGGCTACGAGACCCTGACGGTAGCCGATGCCCGTGTCGTCGCCATCGTGCGCGACGGGCAGAGCATCGAGCAGCTGGCGGATGGCGAGGAGGGCACGATCCTTCTGGATCGCACGCCGTTCTACGCCGAGTCCGGTGGCCAGGTGGGTGATGCCGGCGCGTTGCACAGCGCTGGCGGCGCATTCGACGTGCGCGACACGCAGAAGCTGGCCGGCGCCTATCACGGCCATGTGGGCCGCTGGAACGGCTCGCAGGCGCTCGCCGTCGGCGCGCAGTTGCACGGAGAAGTCGATGCCGCCCGGCGTCAGGCCATCGTGCTCAATCATTCGGCGACGCATCTGCTGCACGCCGCGTTGCGCAAGGTGCTCGGCGAGCACGTCACCCAGAAGGGGTCGTTGGTGGCGCCGGATCGCCTGCGCTTCGATTTCTCGCACGACCGGTCGGTCACGACGGAGCAACTGCAGGAAATCGAGTCGCTGGTCAATGCCGAGATCCGCCGCAACGAAGCAGCCGATATCCGTCACATGGGCTACCAGGAAGCCATTGACTTCGGTGCCATGGCGCTGTTCGGCGAGAAGTACGGCGACGAGGTGCGCGTACTGAAGATGGGCGATTTCTCGACCGAGCTGTGCGGCGGCACGCACGTATCGCGCACTGGCGACATCGGGTTGTTCAAGATCGTGTCCGAATCCGGCGTGGCGGCTGGCGTGCGGCGCATTGAAGCTCTAACTGGTGAAGGGGCCGAGGCGCATGTGCGCGAGCAAGAGGAGCGCCTCATCCGTCTGGCAGGGAAGTTGGGTGCCAGTGTTGGCGATGCCTACGAGATGTTGAGCAAAGTACTCGAGCACACGCGCAAGCTCGAACGCGAACTGGAGGCCGTCAAGGCACGCGCCGCTTCCGCGGCCTCCGCCGACCTGGCGTCCAGCGCGCACGACGTGAATGGCATCAAGCTGGTTGCAGCGCGTCTGCCCGGGCTGGACAGCAAAGCGTTGCGCGACGGTCTGGATCGTCTCAAGCAGCAGCTCGGCGATTGCGTCGTGCTGTTGGCGAGTGCGAAGGACGGTAAGGCGACCCTGGTCGGCGGCGTGCATGGCGCGGCGCTGGGTCGCGTCAAGGCGGGCGCGATGATTTCGCATGTCGCCGGACAGATCGACGGCAAGGGCGGCGGGCGTCCTGACATGGCGCAGGGCGGCGGGGTCGACTCGCCGGCGCTGGATGCCGCGCTGGAGGCTTTGCCGCAGTGGCTCGAGGCGCAACTCGGCTGAGAATGCGCGTGCCAGTCAAACATGCTGTCATAGCAGTAATTGCACGGAACTTGCGCGGCGGCTAGTATCGGTCGACCATCGGCCCCTGTTGAGGTCTGGTGGGAGCCGAAACGGTGGATTTCCGCCGTTCACGGAGCCGTATGTACAGGGGAGGGCCGTGACGATCGCGGATCGTCGCGATCGACCCGCGCAATCAGGGGTGAGGTGCGCGGTTCATGTTGGATCACGGCCCTTAAGGAGCCAGGAGTAACGAACTATGCTGATATTGACCCGACGAGTCGGGGAAACCTTGATGATCGGTGACGAGGTGACGGTTACCGTTCTCGGTGTGAAGGGAAACCAGGTGCGCATCGGTATCAATGCGCCCAAGCATGTTTCCGTGCATCGCGAGGAAATCTACCAGCGGATCCAGCGTGAGCAGGATCAGGCGGGTGCCCCCGGAGTCCCCCCGAGCGAGGAAAATGACTGACAAGGGTTTACGAAAGTATTCGCTTGCAGTTATCCTAGCCGGCTTCCGGTTGACGGAAATTTCAACGGAGAGATGCCCGAGTGGCTGAAGGGGCTCCCCTGCTAAGGGAGTAGAGGGTTAATCACCTTCTCGAGGGTTCGAATCCCTCTCTCTCCGCCAGTTTTGCCCAGGGTTCGCATGGCGAATCCTCCCGTTGCGATACGGGATTGCCTTGGTTGACTTGGCTGGATGGACATCCATCCGTCCAACGTTGTCGTCTCGCATCCGCGCGATTCGATAAATTTTCGACCAAAGTGAAATTAGCTGTTGACGAGCGGGGCCGGTTTGAGAATAATGCCGCGCTTCGCACAGACACCCGCAGCGCATCGCGGGTGTCGCAAAACTTGATAAGCGCCCGTAGCTCAGCTGGATAGAGTACCTGGCTACGAACCAGGCGGTCGGGAGTTCGAATCTCTCCGGGCGCGCCATTCAAGAAAGGGCAGTGTGTGATGCGGGTTGGTCTCGCACTGTCCAGGACGGCAATTGGGTTTGCCGACCGACGGGACAAATCAGAACCGCAGAGATTCGCTCCGCGCTCTGGATCGGATTGACTGCACTTTGGTGCCCCCGTACCATGCCGAGGCTCCGCAAGCCGCAGGGCCTGGGACGGGATACGGGGTATAGCTCAGCCTGGTAGAGCGTTGCGTTTGGGACGCAAAAGTCGGGGGTTCGAATCCCTCTACCCCGACCAGAGTATCCGGACGCGTCAGGCGCCTGTAGCTCAACCGGATAGAGCATCGGCCTTCTAAGCCGACGGTTACAGGTTCGAGTCCTGTCGGGCGCGCCAAATTGTGGTCGTTCGAACTGTGGTGGGCGTAGCTCAGCTGGTTAGAGTCCCGGATTGTGATTCCGGATGTCGTGGGTTCGAGTCCCATCGTCCACCCCACTTTTTACAATGGGCCGTTAGCTCAATTGGTAGAGCAGTTGACTCTTAATCAATTGGTTGTAGGTTCGAGTCCTACACGGCCCACCATCTTCAAGCGGCTTGCAGCGATGCGAGCCGCTTTTTTTTTGTACCGGGGGTTGGGTGTATGTGTGCCGCGTGCCAGTGCTGGCATGGTGTGCACACGCTTTCTCTTGTGCGAAGGGTTCGCGACACCTTAAAATCCCCGTTTCGTGTACGGGAATCGTCGACTTGAGCTCGATGGCGGAACGAAAGCCGCAACGCGGCTCGGGCCGGTCGGCAGGGCGAAAGTGGCGGAATTGGTAGACGCACCAGATTTAGGTTCTGGCGGGGCAACCCTTGCGAGTTCGAGTCTCGCCTTTCGCACCATTCCCATTTCATTCCAACGGGTGGCACTGATGCCGCCAAGGCTTCCGTGTCAGGCGGGTTTCAGGAGAGGTCATGCAAGTTTCGGTTGAGAACGTCGGCAAGCTCGAGCGCAAGTTGACGGTGAAGATCCCGGCGGATCGACTGGAGAACAGGGTCAGCGAGCGGCTTGCCGAAATGGGGCGCACCGTGCGCCTGAAGGGCTTCCGTCCAGGCAAGGTGCCGAGCAACGTGATCAAGCAGCGTTTCGGCGCGCAGGTCCGCGGCGAAGTGCTGTCCGACTTGATCGGAAGCAGCCTCGGTGAAGCGTTCGAGCAGGAGAAGCTGCGCCCGGTCGCTCAGCCGTCGGTCGACACCACCGGCGAGGCCGAGGACGGACACATTTCGTACACAGCGACCTTCGAGATCATGCCCGAGCTGCCCGAAGTCGATGTGTCCAGCATCGAGTTGGAGAAGCCGACGGCGGAAGTGACCGACGCCGACGTGGATTCGATGATCGAGACGTTGCGTCTGCAGCGTCGCAGCTTTGATCCGGTCGAGCGTGCCTCCGAGGCCGGCGATTTCGTGATGTTCGACTACGACGCGCAGGCGGACGATTACCGCTTCCCCGAGGAAGGTCAGGAGCGCGCCGGCAGCGTGATCGGTGGCGGTACCCTGTTCGAGGCCCTGGATGAGGCGCTGACTGGCCACAAGGCCGGCGAGAGCTTCACCAAGGACATCGCCTTCCCGGAAGATTTCGGCAATGCGCAGCTGGCCGGCAAGACCGCGACGGTCAATCTCAGCATCGCCAAGGTGCAGGCGCCGAACCTGCCCGAGATCGACGACGCCTTCGCCAAGGCCTTCGGCATCGCCGATGGCACCGTCGAGACCCTGCGCAAGGAAGTCCGCGCGAACCTCGATCGTGAGCTGAAGGCTGCGCTGGCCGGTCGCCTGAAGAACCAGGTCGCCGAGAAGCTCGCCGAGATGCACGACGACATCGACGTGCCCAAGGTGATGATCGATGGCGAGGCCAGCGGCATGGTGCGCAGCCAGTTGCCGGAAGGCCAGGAGCCGACTGCGGAAATGCTCGCCGCCGCCGAGCCGATGGCGCGCAAGCGCGTGATCGCCGCGCTGCTGCTGGGCGAGATCGCTCGCCGCGAGGAGATCAAGGTCGACCACAAGCGCGTGGCCGAGACCCTGAGCGCGATCGCCTCGACTTACGAGGAGCCCGAGCGCGTGGTTGAACTCTACAGCGGTGACCCCCAGCTCATGCAGGGCCTGCACAACCGTGTCCTGGAAGACCAGGTGGCGGCGTGGGTGGCGGAGAACGCCAAGACCACCGAGAAGGAGCTCAGCTTCGACGAGGTGATGAAGCCGCAGCGCGGTTGATCGCAGACCGCGCCGTATCGACTGGGAGAACATCCGTGGACCCGATCCAGAATCTCAACCTCGTGCCGATGGTGGTCGAGCAGACCTCGCGCGGCGAGCGTTCGTACGACATCTACTCGCGCCTGCTGAAGGAGCGCGTGGTGTTCCTGGTCGGCCCGGTCGAGGACAACGTGGCCAACCTGATCGTGGCCCAGCTGCTGTTCCTGGAGTCGGAAAATCCGGACAAGGACATCAGCCTGTACATCAACAGCCCCGGCGGTTCGGTGACCGCCGGGCTGGCGATCTACGACACGATGCAGTTCATCAAGCCCAACGTCAGCACCATCTGCGTCGGTCAGGCGGCCAGCATGGGCGCGCTGCTGCTGACTGCCGGTGCGGCCGGCAAGCGATATTCGCTGCCGCATTCGCGCATCATGATCCATCAGCCCTGGGCCGGTGGCATTTCCGGGCAGGCCACGGACATCGAAATTCACGCCCGCGAAATCCTGACCATGCGCGAGCGTCTGAACGACATTCTTTCCAAGCATACCGGCAAGCCGGTGGACGACATCGCGCGCGATACCGAGCGCGACCGCTTCATGAGCAGCGCCGAGGCCAGCGAATACGGCCTGATCGACTCCGTGATCGATCAACGCGCGCTGGATGCGGCCAAGTCGTCCTGATGCAGCCTGCGATCAAGGCACGCGCGCCTGCGTTGCAGGGGCGCGGGGCTATGCTATTCTCGGCTCGCGGCCGGAAACATATCGGGAATCAAGAGCATGAGTGACGATCGGCAGGGCCGTTCCAGCGACAGTGGCAAGATCCTCTACTGTTCGTTCTGCGGCAAGAGCCAGCACGAAGTTCGCAAGCTGATCGCAGGACCGTCGGTGTACATCTGCGACGAGTGCGTGGAGCTGTGCAACGACATCATCCGCGAGGAGCTGGAAGAGAAGGCGTCCAGCGGGCGCACCCACCTGCCCAAGCCCCGCGAGATCATGGAAACCCTCGATCAGTATGTGATCGGGCAGGACCGCGCCAAGCGCGCCCTGTCGGTGGCGGTGTACAACCACTACAAGCGCATGGAGTCGCGTCAGAAGGACGACGACGTCGAGCTGTCCAAGTCGAACATCCTCCTGATCGGTCCGACCGGCTCGGGCAAGACGCTGCTGGCCGAGACGCTGGCGCGTCTGCTCAACGTGCCGTTCACCATCGCCGACGCCACCACGCTGACCGAAGCCGGTTACGTGGGCGAGGATGTCGAGAACATCATCCAGAAACTGCTGCAGAAGTGCGACTACGATGTCGACAAGGCGCAGTCGGGCATCGTCTACATCGACGAGATCGACAAGATTTCGCGCAAGAGCGACAACCCGTCCATCACCCGCGACGTGTCGGGCGAGGGCGTGCAGCAGGCGCTGCTGAAGCTGATCGAGGGCACGCTGGCCTCGGTGCCGCCGCAGGGCGGCCGCAAGCATCCGCAGCAGGAATTCCTGCAGGTCGACACCAAGAACATCCTGTTCATCTGCGGTGGCGCGTTCGCCGGACTGGAGAAGGTGATCCAGCAGCGCTCGGAGACCACCGGTATCGGCTTCTCCGCCGAGGTGCGCAGCAAGGAACGCAACGACAACATCGGCAAGGTGCTGTCCGGCGTCGAACCGGAAGACTTGGTGCGTTTCGGCCTGATTCCGGAATTCGTCGGACGTCTGCCGGTGATCGCCACGCTGGAAGAGCTGGACGAGGACGCCCTGGTGCAGATCCTGGTCGAGCCGAAGAACGCCGTCACCAAGCAGTTCCGCAAGCTGTTCGAGATGGAGGACGTCGAGCTGGAGTTCCGGCCCGAGGCGCTCAAGGCCATTGCCCGCAAGGCGCTCAAGCGCAAGACCGGCGCGCGCGGCCTGCGTACCATCATCGAGCAGGTGCTGCTGGACACGATGTTCGAGCTTCCGTCGCTGGAACACGTCAGCAAGGTGGTGGTCGACGATGCCGTCATCGAGGGGCAGGCCGAACCCTATCTGATCTACCGCGGCAATCTGCAGCAGTCCGCGGAAGGCACCAGCGGCGCGGCCTGACGCAGCGCATGATCCGCTCGCAGGCCTTGAGAAGAGGCGTGACGGACTCCACTTGACCCTTATGAGACCCGAGTTCAGGCTCGGGTCGTGCATATACGTGTCCAGGAAATCATTCATGACGCAAGTAGCCCAGTCCTCCACTGAACAGACGCTCGCATCCGTACCGGTTCTGCCGTTGCGCGACGTGGTGGTCTATCCGCACATGGTGATTCCGCTCTTCGTGGGGCGGGAGAAATCCATGCGCGCGCTGGAAGCGGCGATGGACGGCGAACGGCAGATCCTGCTGGTGGCGCAGACCGGCGCGGACATCGACGATCCGGTGCCCGGTGACCTGTACACCATCGGCACCGTGGCCAACGTCCTGCAGTTGTTGCGTCTGCCCGACGGCACCGTCAAGGTGCTGGTCGAAGGCCAGTCGCGCGTGGTCGTGGACGATTACCAGGATGCCGATGATCTGCTGCGTGCGAACGCGCATGTGATCGAGTCGATCTACGATCAAGGCGAGCGCGAACTCGAAGTGGTTTCGCGCACGCTGGTTTCGCTGTTCGAGCAGCTGGTCAAGCAGAGCCGCAAACTGCCGCCGGAGGTGCTGTCGACACTGTCGGGTATCGACGATCCGTCGCGTCTGGCCGATACCATCGCCGCGCACCTGTCCGTGCGCATTGCCGACAAGCAGAAAGTGCTCGAGACCATCGAGGTCGGCACGCGCCTGGAGCAGCTGGTCGGACTCGTCGATGGCGAGATGGATCTGCAGCAGGTCGAGAAGCGCATTCGCGGCCGCATCAAGTCGCAGATGGAGAAGAGCCAGCGCGAGTACTACCTCAACGAGCAGATGAAGGCCATCCAGAAGGAGCTTGGCGAGAGCGAGGACGGCACCAACGAAGTCGAGGCGCTGCAGAAGAAGATCGACGCCGCCGGCATGCCCAAGGAAGTGCTGGCCAAGGCCAAGCAGGAGCTGAACAAGCTCAAGCAGATGTCGCCGATGTCGGCCGAGGCCACGGTGGTGCGCAACTACCTCGACTGGCTGGTCGGTGTGCCCTGGAAGAAGCGTTCCAAGGTGCGCAAGGACCTGCAACTGGCCAAGGAAGTGCTCGACGCCGATCACTTCGGTCTCGAAGAGGTCAAGGAGCGCATCCTCGAATACCTGGCCGTACAGCAGCGCGTGAACAACATGAAGGGTCCGATCCTGTGCCTGGTCGGCCCGCCGGGTGTGGGCAAGACCTCGCTGGGCAAGTCCATCGCCAAGGCCACCAACCGCAAGTTCGTGCGCAACAGTCTGGGTGGCGTGCGCGACGAGGCCGAGATCCGCGGTCACCGCCGCACCTACATCGGCTCGATGCCGGGGCGCATCGTGCAGAACCTCAGCAAGATCGGCACGCGCAATCCGCTGTACGTGCTCGACGAGATCGACAAGATGTCGATGGACTTCCGCGGCGATCCGTCCTCGGCGTTGCTGGAAGTGCTCGATCCCGAGCAGAATAACGCTTTCAACGATCACTATCTCGAGGTCGACGTCGACCTGTCCGAGGTCATGTGGATCGCCACGGCCAACTCGCTGAACATCCCCGGTCCGCTGCTGGACCGCATGGAGGTCATCCGCATCCCCGGCTACACCGAGGACGAGAAGATCGCCATCGCACGGCGCTATCTGCTGCCCAAGCAGCTCAAGGCCAATGGTCTGAAGGACGACGAATTGAGCGTGTCCGACAACGCGCTGCGCGACATCGTGCGTTACTACACGCGCGAGTCGGGCGTGCGCAATCTCGAGCGCGAGATCTCGCGGATCTGCCGCAAGGTGGTGAAGACGCTCTCCCTCGAGGACGCGGCCAAGAAGGGCGGCAAGGACAACAAGAAGAAGGCCAAAGCCGCTTCGGATGCGGTATCCAAGGCCAAGCGCAAGGGCATCAAGATCGATTCGCGCAACCTGGACAAGTATCTCGGCGTGCGCCGCTTCGATTTCGGTCGCAAGGAACAGCAGAACGAAGTCGGCCTCGTGACCGGCCTGGCCTGGACCCAGGTTGGCGGCGATCTGCTGAGTATCGAGGCGTCGGTGGTGCCCGGCAAGGGCAAACTGGTGCATACCGGTCAGCTCGGCGACGTGATGAAGGAGTCGATCCAGGCGGCGTTGTCGGTGGTGCGCGCACGTTCCGAAGTGCTTGGCATCGATCCGGATTTCCACAGCCAGAACGACATCCACGTGCATGTGCCCGAAGGCGCGACCCCGAAGGACGGTCCCAGCGCAGGCATCGCCATGTGCACGGCGCTGGTGTCGGTGCTGACCAAGGTGCCGGTGCGCGCCGAGGTGGCCATGACCGGCGAGATCACGCTGCGCGGTCGCGTCCTGCCTATCGGCGGACTGAAGGAGAAGTTGCTGGCGGCGCATCGCGGCGGTATCACCACGGTCATCATTCCCGAGGAGAACCGCAAGGATCTGGCCGATATTCCGGACAACATCACCAGCTCGCTCGACATTCATCCGGTGCGCTGGATCGACGAAGTGCTCGATCTCGCCCTGGAACGGCCGCTCGGCCCGAAGGCCAAGTCCGGGTCCGGCAAGGAAAAAGAAGGCACGGCGGTGAAATCTTCGAAGAAGCCGTCGGGACGTTCCGCCCCTTCGCGCACGCATTGATTCATCGTTTTTGGACGAAGTCGATCTGCGGTCGAATGCATTCGCCCGGCGATACTTCGCCGGGCATTTTTCTCCCCTAGCTACAGCGGTTTGTCAAGAACACCAAGAATCGGCTGAAACCCTTGTCCCGACTTGTATTGCGGACCCTATGGGGCACTGGTATAAAGACCGTATCGCGGCGTTGTCGTTACCTCGACCAGCGTTGCGTGTTCAGGGTCTGCAGGTTGGTATCGGGGGAGACCAGAACCCACTTTTCGTGTTGGCCGGCTGCTGCGTTGTTGGCAGGGCCTGTCAATAACTTGACCAAGGAGTAAATCAATGAATAAAGGCGACCTCATCAATTCTCTGGCCGAAGAAGCCGAGCTGAGCAAGGCCGACGCCACCCGTGCCGTTGACGCCTTCACCGAAGTCGTGAAGAAGGCCCTCAAGAAGGGTGACACGGTTTCTCTGGTCGGTTTCGGCACGTTCTCCGTGCGCAAGCGCGCCGCACGTACCGGTCGCAACCCGCGTACCAACGAAGTCATCAAGATCAAGGCTTCGAAGGTTCCGGGCTTCAAGGCTGGCAAGGGCCTCAAGGACGCTCTAAACTAAGACGTTTGTCGGGTGCTTAGCTCAGCGGTAGAGCGTCTCCTTTACACGGAGAGGGTCGGGGGTTCGATCCCCTCAGCACCCACCAGTGTTTCGCGAGATGACGACCTGCCTCGAGCGACACACTGACGTCCCGGTTCGCGGAGTGGTAGTTCAGTTGGTTAGAATGCTGGCCTGTCACGCCGGAGGTCGCGGGTTCGAGTCCCGTCCACTCCGCCACTTGTCGATCAAGGGCGCCTGCGAGGCGCCCTTGATTTTTCCGTCTGTCGAGACACGGCCCTGACCAGCGGTACAGATCCATGCTGCAGAACCTGCGCGAAAAACTTCACGGATGGCCCGCCATCATTCTGTTCGGGGCGCTGGCCCTGTTGCTGGCGAGTTTCGGATTGATCGGTTATGTGAGCCAGCAGGCCGACACCTTCGTCGCCAAGGTCGGCAAGCACGAGATCTCACAGCGCGACTACCAGGACCGCATGAACGCCCTGCGCCGTCAGGCCACGGCGACCCAGGGGGCGAATTTCGATCCCTCCTACTTCGACAAGCCCGAAGTGAAACAGCAGGTGCTGGAGGCTCTCATCAAGCAGCAACTGCTGCTGCAGGCCAATGACGAACTCGGCTTGAAGGTGACCAACGCACAGTTGCGCGACGAGATCGCCAACGATCCCAATTTCCAGGTGGACGGCAAATTCAACGCCGACACCTACACGGCTATCCTGAACAACAACGGCATGACGCCGCAGATGTATCAGGATCGCGTACGCTCCTCCCTGGCGACGAGCCTGCTGCCCAACGCGATCACCCATTCGGAGGTGATCACCAGCGCCGACGTCGATCGCTACGTGAGCCTGCAGACCCAAAAGCGTGATCTGCGCTATGTCGTTCTGCCGCGTCCCGCTTTGACCGACAGCACGGTCAGCGACAAGGAGATCGCGGACTGGTACGCGAAGCACAAGTCCGATTTCATGACCAAGGAGAAGGTCTCGGTCAATTACATCGAATTGAGCACGGATGACGTCAAGGCCGACAGCACGCCGGACGAAGATGCGTTGCGTCAGCGCTACGAGCGTGAGAAGAATCGATACCAGGAACCCGAACAGCGTCTGGTTTCCCACATTCTCGTCAGTGTGCCCAAGAACGCCACGCCTGCGCAGCAGAAGGCCGCGCTGGCCAAGGCCGATTCCATCTACAAACAGGCGGAATCGGGCGTCGACTTCGCCAAGTTGGCGAAGAAGTATTCCGACGATCTGGGTTCCAAGAGCGATGGCGGCAGCCTGGGCTGGATCGAGCGCGGCGTGACCAACAAGGCCTTCGAAGACGCCTTGTTCTCCATGAAGAAAGGGCAGATCTCCAAGCCCGTGCTGTCGCCCGAGGGCTATCACATCATCGATCTTCGCGGCGTCCGGGCTGGCAAGGTGAAGCCGTTCAGCGAAGTGCGTGATCAGCTCGCGAAGGAAATGGAGCAGGGCGATCTGGAGCGCAAGTACAGCGAGCTTGCCGGCAAGCTGACCGACAAGGTCTATGCCGATCCCAGTTCGTTGACGCCGGTGGCGCAGGAGCTGGGGCTGAAGGTCCAGCATACCGATCTGTTCACGCGTGAAGGCACCAAGCAAGGCATCGCCTCGAATCCGAAGGTGGTCAAGGCCGCGTTCTCCGATCAGGTGCTGGTGCAGGGCAATACCTCCGATGCGATCGACTTGGGATCCAACCACATGGTTGTCGTGCACGTGCGCAAGCACGAGCCGTCGAAGCTGCAGCCTCTGGACAAGGTGAGCGGGCAGATCCGTGCCGATATTCTGGCTCAGCGCGTAGCCGAGGCCGCCAAGGCGCAGGCTGCCAAGCTGCTGGCTGAGGTGAGCAAGAATCAGGATATGTCCAAGGCGGTATCCGGGCTGGGCGTCGCCGTGCAGCCGCTGAAGGGAGCAGAGCGAACTCAAAAGGGCGTGCCGCAGAAACTTCTGGATGAAGCGTTCCGCATGCCGCACCCGAGCAAGAACGCCTCCAGCTATGCCAGCGTCGATCTCGGCAACGGCAGCTATGCGCTGGTGCGCCTCGATGCGGTGCATCCGGGCGATCCGTCGAAGATTCCCGAGGCGGTCCGGAACATGCTGCGTCAGCGCATGGCGCAGGCGTACGCGACCACGGAAACCAATGCGTTCATCGATGTTCTGCGTAAGAACACCAAGATCGAGACCGTCAAGAGCCGTATGTAAGTCTGGAATAATCTCGGGTTATTCCGGAAGCCTAATCAGCATTTCGGAAGCCAAGAAAAAGGGCCGCACAAGCGGCCCTTTTTCTTGGCTATAGAAGTGGCTAACCGGGTTCAGATGCCGGTCATGCCCAGCGTGCTGTATCCGGCGTCAACGTAGGTGATTTCACCGGTGATGCCCGAAGCCAGATCCGAGCACAGGAAGGCGGCGGCATTGCCGACGTCCTCGGTGGTCACGCTGCGGCGCAGCGGCGCGTTTTCCTCGACGTGGTCGAGCATCTTGCGGAAGTTACCGATGCCGGCCGCGGCCAGCGTCTTGATCGGGCCGGCCGAGATGGCGTTCACGCGCGTGCCCTCGGGGCCGAGGTTGTAGGCCAGGTAGCGCACGTTGGCTTCCAGGCTGGCCTTGGCCAGGCCCATGACGTTGTAGTTGTTCAGCGCGCGCACGGCGCCCAGGTAGCTCAACGTCAGGATCGCGCTGCCACGGTCCTTCATCATCGGACGGGCGGCCTTGGCCAGTGCCGCCAGGCTGTAGCTGGAGATGTCGTGCGCGATGGTGAAGTTCTCGCGCGTGAGGTTGTCCAGATACTGGCCCTGCAGCGCTTCGCGCGGCGCGAAGCCGACCGAATGAACGAGAATGTCGAAACCGTCCCAGTGCTGGCCCAGTTCCTTGAACACATTGTCGATTTGCGCGTCGTCGGCGACGTCGCAGGGCACGACGATGTTGGAGCCGAACTCCTGTGCGGCTTCCTCGACGCGGCTCTTCAGTCGGTCGTTCTGGTAGGTGAAGGCGAGTTGCGCACCCTCGCGATGCATCGCGTTGGCAATGCCCCAGGCGATGGACCGCTGACTGGCGATGCCGACGATCAGGGCACGCTTGCCGTGCAGGAATCCCATGGCTCCTCCGAATACGTTGTTGAGGCCCGTTTGAAACGGACGGGAATGGCAAGTTTAACCGAGGTTGGGGTCCTGAGCGTATCCGTTCGGTTCAGTTCGTGCGGTCGATCATCAGTACCTGTCCAGGTCTGAGTATCCCGCCGTGCAAGTGGTTGAGTTCGCGAAGTCGATGGATGCTGACGCCATGGCGATGTGCGATCTTCCACAGCGAGTCGCCGGCCATGACGGTGTAGGTAGTCGGCTGACGGGGGACGCGACCGTCGGCCACGGCATGGCGCAGACGTTGTGCCGCGGTCGCCGGCAACAGCACGCGCCAGGGGCCGTTGATCGGCATGCGCCCGTGCAGATAGGCCGCATTCAGTGCACGCACGCGTTTGAGCGGGGTGCCGGACGCATGCGCCACGTCCTTCAGAAGGGTCGGTCCGGTCAGCATTACGACACGCAGTTGTTGCGCGGCTGGCAGATCGGGCAACTGCACGTGGAATCTTTGCGGTTCGCGGATCACGCAGGCGATGGCCAGCAACTTGGTCAGGTGTTCGCGGGTGGTACGTGTGACGGCGAGATCCGGAATGACCGGCTCGGCCGGTGCGGGGCCTGCGCTGTGCAGGCGGCGGATGCGGTACTCGCCGGCGTTGTAGGCCATGTCGACCAGTCGCCAGTCCTGCCAGCGCTGGCCGTAGCCGTAGAGCAGCTTCATGACGGCGGCCGGGGTGCGGGTGCGATCAAGCCGGCCGTCGTAGTCGCGCTTGATCGGCAACCCCATCGCACGGGCCGTGATGGGCATGATCTGCCACATGCCGGCCGGGCGGCCGCCGCGGGGTGGGTAGGCCCGGTAGCGACTCTCCACCCATGGCAGCAGACTGAACTCGGCGGGTACCCCGGCTTTGCTTGCGGCCTGGTCGATGTAGGCGATGGTGGGGGTGACCGATTTCAGGTAGCGCTCGAAACGGTGCGGATGGCGTGTGAAACGATGCGCCCAGACGAGGATCTGTGGATCGGCATCGCAGCCCGGCATGGCGAAGCGCCCGCGCATGTGCGACCACAGGGTCGGCGGCGCAGCGGGCGTGAGTGTCTCGGGTGCACGGGTGGGTGATTCTGCCGTTGACGTAGCGGGTGCGGGGCGGGGCGACGGAGAGGGCAACGAGGGTCTGGGAGCCTGCGTGCTGCAGGCCGCGAGCAGCGACAGCAGCACGCAGGCTGCCGACAGGCGCAGGCGGGTATTCATGCAGTGAAGTGATCCTTGGCGCGACGCAGGGCGGCGAAGCGCTGCACGCGGTCGTCGTCGATGCCCTGAGCTTGTGCCCAGGCCTTGATGGACGGCGTATCGCTGCGCAGGAACGGATTGCAGGCACATTCGTCGCGGAGCGGAACAGGAAGCGTCGGCCGCCCTGCCTCGCGCAGACGTTCGACTTCCTCGCTGCGCCGCGCCAGGTCGATATTGTGCGGATCCACGCTGCGGGCGAACGCGGCATTGGCCTGGGTGTATTCGTGCGCACAACAGACCTGTGTCTCGCCGGGCAAGGCGCGTAGGCGGTCCAGGGAGGTCAGCATCTGCGCGGGTGTGCCCTCGAACAGTCGGCCGCATCCCAGGCTGAACAGGGTGTCGCCGCAGAACAGCAGGCCGTGACCGTAATAGGCGACATGGCTGCGGGTATGACCGGGGATTCCGATTACCTCGAAGCACATGTCCAGAGCGGGAATGTTCACCGTGTCGCCGTCTTGCACGTGCTGGCTCGCACAGGCGATGCGTTCATCGTGCGGCGCGTGGACCGGAACCGGCTGCGTGGCGAGAAGCGCTTCGACACCGCCGATGTGATCGGCGTGGTGGTGCGTGAGCAGAATGGCCTGCAGCTTCAGTCCCTCGGCATCCAGTATGCGCTGCACGGGCGGCGCCTCGCCTGGATCGATCACGATGGCCTGGCCAGCTTCGTCGGAGAGCAACCAGATGTAGTTGTCGCGCAGGGCTGGAATGAGGCGTAATGACATGAAAACACGATGGTTCGGGCCGAATGCACGACTATAGCAGTGCGTTCCGATGACGCGCAGGGCGCTTCCATGCGCAGTCATGTCCAGTACACTAGCGGCGATGCATTTGATCGATATGGACCCCGATGCCCGTCCCCGAACAGGTCCTGTACGCCACGACCGCCATGCGCGCCCTGTTGCGGGCGGAAGAGGCTCTGTTGCGTGCATCCGTGCCGGCGCGTGCGGGCAGCTATGGTCTGTATCTGGGCATGCGTGATGGGGGCCGCGTTTGCGCCGAAAGCGCAGCACACTGGGTCCGCCTTCATTGTGACAACGAGCTGTGGCGCGGTTCGCTTCACGCCCGCCGTGACGAGGCGCTGCCGTTCGCGGAAGGAGCGTTCTCGGTAGTGGTCATCAGTCATGCGCAGCAATTCGGCGGTCACTCTCAGGCGCTTCTGCACGAGGCTGCGCGGGTGACGGCGCCGGGCGGAACACTCGCCCTGAGTGGCATGCATCCATTCAGCGCGTGGGCGCCCTGGCTGTCATGGTGCATGCGTGGCGCAAGCCAGTCTCTGCAACTGCGTGCTCCGCTGCACTGGACGCGCTGTGTCGTCGAGCAGGGCTTCAAGGTGCAGGGCATCCACCGTTTCGGACGGATACTCCCGCGCGGCGAGGCGGTGCAGGGCATGGGTTCCGAACAGCTTGGCGGCGGCTACCTCGTGGTCGCCCGCAAACATCCAGCGGCGGCAACGCCCCTCCGATTCGCGCGGTTGCCCGAGCGCGTACGCGGGACAGGATCCTTGGCACCGGGCGCGCATCGGGAGTGCGCATGAGCGGCATGCCGCAAACGCAAGTGGAGATCTTCACGGATGGCGCCTGCCTGGGCAATCCGGGACCGGGTGGATGGGCCGCGCTGCTGCGCAACGGCGAGGTCGAGAAGCTGCTCGATGGCGGCGAGCCTGACACGACGAACAATCGCATGGAGCTGATGGCGGCGATCGCCGGTCTCGAGGCGCTGAAACGCCCCTGCCACGTGACCCTGACCACCGACTCGCGGTATGTCATGCAGGGCATCGAGGAGTGGGTGCCGCGCTGGCGCGCGAACGGCTGGCGCACGGCCGGACGCAAGCCGGTGAAGAATCAGGATCTGTGGCAGCGCCTGGTCGCGGCCAGCGAGCCGCACCGGATCCGCTGGAAATGGGTGCGCGGGCATTCCGGCCATGCCGAGAACGAGCGCGTGGACGATGCCGCACGTCAGCAGGCCGAGGCGCTGAAGGTGCGCGCGTGAGGGAAACGCTATGAGACAGATCGCTCTCGATACCGAAACCACCGGTCTGGAAGTGCAACAGGGGCATCGCGTCATCGAAATCGGCGCGGTGCAGATTCTGGAGCGACGCGTCACGCGGCATACGTTCCACACGTATCTGAACCCCGATCGTGCGATCGACGAAGGGGCGCGCGAAGTCACCGGCATCGCCGATGAATTCCTGCTCGACAAGCCGCGTTTCCACGAAGTGGTGGATGACTTCCTCGCTTTCATCGAGGGGGCCGAACTGATCATCCACAACGCGGCGTTCGACGTCGGCTTCCTGAATGCCGAACTGAAGCGCGCCGGATCGCAGTACGGCAGCATCGCCGATCATGCGCAGGTGCTCGACACGTTGCAGATGGCGCGAGACCGCTATCCGGGGCAGCGCAACAACCTGGATGCCTTGTGTCGCCGTCTGGGCGTGGACAACACACATCGTGATCTGCACGGTGGTCTGCTCGATGCGCAGTTGCTGGCCGATGTCTATCTGGCCATGACTTCGGGGCAGGTGGCGCTGGATCTCGGGTTCGGCGCCAACGATCCGTCATCGAGCGGCCCATCGCTGGACGAGATCGCGCCTTTGCTCAAGCGCCCTCGCGTGCTTCGCGCCACGGCCGATGAACAAGCGGCCCACGAAGCGCGCCTGGATGCGCTCGACAAGAGTGCAGGCGGCAGCGTCTGGCGACGTTAGAGGAGACTCTGAAGCGGCTGCCCGTTTTGTCTTGCCGATCGGCGGAGCAGTCGATCCCGAGCGGGATGGCGCGGAAGTCCTGAAGCTGAGCCGAGGAGTCAGTTGTGCGCGATGCGCACCAGGAGCGCGGTGATGTTGTCGCGGCCTCCCGCCTGCAAGGCGTCCAGAATCAACTGATCGACACATTCCTGGGCCGCGAGGTCCGTGCGCTGCAGGCATTGCGCTAGCTGGTTGTCGTCCAGTTCCTCGGTCAGCCCGTCGCTGCACAGCAGAAAGCTGCCGCTGCCGTGCAGGTCACCGCGGCGCGACTCGATCTGCAGGTCGTCGGGGGCGGTCACGCCGAGCGCCTGGGTCACCACGTTGCGGCGCGGGTCACGACGAGCCTGTTCTTCGTCGATCAGACCCTCGTCGATCTTCTCCTGCACCGCCGAGTGATCATGCGAGAGGCGCTGCAGCAGGCCATCGGCGAACAAGTAGATGCGGCTGTCACCGACCCAGGCCGCATGATAGTTCGCTTTTTCAAGACGCAGCAGCGCAATGGTGGTGCCCATCGGCTGCCCTTCGCTGCAGTATTCGGGATGCGCGATCAGGGTCTTGTCGGCCTGTCGGATCGCATGGTCCGGGTCGGCGTCGTGACGCAGGTCGTCGACGATGGAATCGCGTGCCAGGGCCGCGGCCAGTGCGCCATGGTGGTGGCCGCCCAGCCCGTCCGCGACCAGGAATACGCCGGATGCGGGGTCGGCGTAGTACGTGTCCTCATTGCGCGTGCGACGCAATCCGACGTGCGTGGCGTGTCCGAATTCGATCATGGGCGAATGGCGGCCGAGGGTGGGTGGGCAGGTGATGTTCGCAGCGTGGGTCTGAATGTATCGCATACGAGAGGGACCGGCTTGCGCCGGCCCCCGATCACTTCGTCTCCACGTATCGAGACCGAAGGCGTCTGCTTCAGTCCTTGAACGGAAGCGCGTGCTCGGTCTGTGCGGCGCTTCGTTGCGTGGAGTTGACGCATTGATCGTATTGAAACTCGCAATAACTCGGGCTGTAGCCCGCAGTGAGGCACAGGTTCAGCTGTTCGCCGCACGAGCTCGGCGGTGCGGCGTGCAGTGTCCGTCCCGGCAGAGCCAAAGCCGCCGCAGCCATGAAACCCGTGAGAAGCATAGTGCGCATGTGCATGATTTTCTCCTTAAAAAAAGCACAACCCCCTGCTATTTGATCGTATCAGCGCATGTTTTCCCTGGCCACTGATGGGTGAGTGATGTGCCAGGTGGTCGATGACCCTTCGGCGCTGTGCCGTCGTCTGGACGAAACAGCACGACAGGGATGGAGCGGTGGATTTCGCTCAAGTCGACATCTGCAGCGTCAGCGACGGAGTCGATGGAGTCTTGCCTGCGGCACAAAAAGCGAAACGCCCCGAGCGGGGCGTTTCGAAAGATCTGGCGGAGAGGGAGGGATTCGAACCCTCGATACGGGTATAAGCCGTATACACACTTTCCAGGCGTGCTCCTTAAGCCACTCGGACACCTCTCCGGAACGGCCGTCACAGCGGACGCGCGACGGCCAAGAGGCGGAAGAATACAGGCACTGCGGCTGGCAGACAAGCGACAGCGTGGATTTCAGCCGCTGTCCGGGTGCGGCGAATCGGGCGTCGGAAGTTCGATGACCTGACCGGGCTCGACCACGGCGAAGCCGCGTGCGCGCAATGCCTCGCCGTCCTGCGCCGAACTGTAGTGATAAAGCAGCATCCGTTCGCGCAGATCGGCCGTGTATTCGCGTTCGATGTCGTCCACGCCGGAATGCGAAGGATTGCCGTGCAAGCTGCAATCGTGCGCGATGGGACCGCCATGCGACGCGACACTTTCGAGCACTTCCGGGATCGGCCGGGTATCTCCGGTGAAGGTGAAGCATCCGCGCAGGTGAAGGCCGTACGAGGTGCCCGGGCGGTGGTGACGGGTCGGGAATACGTCGAACCAGAGCCCCTCGTGCCAGAACCCGCGCGAGCAGGGCGTCAGGCGGAAGGCATCCCAGTAGTTGCTGCCGCCCTCTGCGGCGACGTTCGGGTAGTCGGCGACGCGTCCCTGTAGCAGCGGGACCAGTGACGCATGGGTGTAGATGACCGGTTCGGGGAAGCGTTCTTCGCCAAAGCGGATGCGTGTGAAAAGCGCCTCCATGCCGCCGACGTGGTCCATGTGTACGTGCGTGATGTACAGCGCCTCTGGCGCGACGCCGTAGGTTTCCCAGTAGCGTGGCACCACGTCCGGACCGCAGTCGATCAACAGGATCGGCTTGCCGTCGCGCTCGAGTACGGCCGCGGAGCTGCCCAGTGCCGACAATTCGGCCGCACCGGTGCCGAGGAAGCGCAGTGTCCAGTTCATTCGGTCGTCTCCCGTTCCCATGCCGAAGCATAGGCGTGCATGAGCGGCGTCCAGCATTCCTGCTCGAAGGCGGCTTCACCATCCCGTGCCGCGCCCAGTTTCACCAGTGAACGCCGCAGGCGCTGCAGGTTGGACTGCCGCCAGCCCGAAGCGGGACGGCGCAGTTCACCGCGATCGAAGTCGATAAGATACAGCCCTTCGGGCGCGACCAGCACATTGTGCGCATTCAGGTCTGCGTGCCACACGCCGTGGCGGTGGAAGCGCGCGACCAGGCGCCCGGTCTCTGCGGTCAGCGCGGTGTCCAGGCGGCCTTCGGCGAGACAGGCGGCGAGGGTGGTGGCGCCTTCGATCTGCCGCGTGATGAGGTCGGCCGTGTAGTACATGCCGTAGCGCTGGTAGCGCGCGGTGACCGGCTGCGGCACCGGAAGGTCGACCGCGCACAGGTGCACCAGCAGACGGAATTCGGCGAAGCTTCGTGTGCGTTCGCGTCCGTTCCACAGATAGCGGTCGCCGAGCAGCCGGGCGACCATGCCGCCCCGATGGAAATGGCGCAGCACGCAGGGACCGATGGGCGTGTCCACGAAACAGGCCGAAGCGCGACCGCCGCCACGGGCACGCAGACGGCTGGCGCGTTCCCAGGCGTCGGGATCGAACCACGCGTGTCCGACTTGTGGAGCAAGGTCCGCGTCGAACACAATCGTGCCGACGGCGTCGGAATGAATGCGTGCGTCAGTCATGTTCTCGCTTTTCGTACGGCACGATACGTGTCGCCCTGGATACCTGTGCAGTCTATCAACTCGATGACCGATCGCGACGCCATTCGCCACCTCTGCCTGCTCCGTACGTCCGCCATCGGCGATGTCACGCATGTCGTGCCGTTGGTGCATCGCCTGCGCGCACATTTCCCGGGTGCGTCGCTGACATGGATCATCGGCAAGCTGGAACATCGACTCGTCGGCGATCTTTCCGGCGTGGAATTCGTGGTGTTCGACAAGGCGAGAGGCTGGGCCGGCATGCGGGCCGTGCGCAAGGCGTTGGGCGGGCGCCGCTTCGACGCGCTGCTGCACATGCAGGTGGCGCTGCGCTCGAACTTGCTGAGCACGCTGGTGCAGGCCGACCGACGCATCGGATACGACCGCGCGCGTTCGCGCGACCTGCACGGCCTGTTCGTGCATGAACGCATTCCGGCCCGACGCGGCGAACACGCGTTGGATGCGATCGGCAGCTTCGCGGAACCGCTGGGTGTGCCGCGCGGTTCGGTGCAGTGGGACATCCCGGTTCCGGAAGAGGCGCGCGAGTGGGCGCGCGAGCAGATCCCGATCACCGCGCCGACCCTGGTGGTCAGTCCGAGTTCCAGTCACCCGTTGCGCAACTGGCGTGCCGAGCGCTATGCCGCGGTCATCGACCATGCCGCCGCGCGCGGCCTGCGCGTGCTGCTGACGGGCGGTCCGTCGGCAGCGGAGCGGGCGATGGCCGACGCCATCCTCGCCGCCTGCCGCTCGCAGCCGGTCGATCTGACCGGCCGGGACACGCTCAAGCGTGCGCTGGCGCTGTTCTCGCGTGCGGACATGGTGCTGACGCCGGACTCCGGTCCCATGCACATGGCCAACGCCGTGGGCACGCCGGTAATCGGGCTGCATGCGGCCAGCAACCCGGCGCGATCGGGGCCTTACTCGGATCGCCGCTGGTGCGTGGACCGCTATGACGACGCGGCGCGCCACTTCCTGCATAAATCCGCGCGCGAATTGCGTTGGGGCACCAAGATCGAGCGCCCCGGCGTGATGGACCTGATCGGCGTGACCGACGTCATCGAGCGCATGGAGGCGCTGATGAAGCATCTCGGCATCGGTCGCTGAGCGGGCTGAGCGACGTGGAGTGCTTCAGGAGCGATAGTCCTGGTAGGACTTCTCTTCGACCAGCTGCGAACCCAGTTTCAGGTTGATTTCGCGCTTGATGGCCGCGCGTTCGTCGTTGCGGAAGTACACCGAGCGGGCCAGTTCGACGAATTCGTCGTCGAAGGCCTGGGCCTTTTCCTTCACGCGAATCGCGTCCTCGATGTCCCACAGCGCCTCATTGACGGCCTTCAGGCGCGCGCGCTCGTCGCGGATGTCCGTCGCGGAGGCATCGTCGTTGTTCCAGGTGGCCTCCAGCATGTCCAGTTCGGTGCGCACGTTGGCCACCTTGGCCGCATCCGTGATGCGCTCGGACTTGATCTGCAGAATGGTGATCTTGTCGATCAGTTCGCCATGGGAAACCGGTACCTGGATCAGGCTCATGGAAAGGGTCCTGTGCGGGAAATGTCGCAAGGATAGCAGCGCGGTCTTTCATGGTGCTTGCGGGCCATAAGTCGTCAACGTATCATTGCCGGCTCGCGCAGCCCGATGGTTGCGCGGTCGACCGTGGAGAGGTGGCAGAGTGGTCGAATGCGCCGGATTCGAAATCCGGTATACGGGTCTCCCGTATCGAGGGTTCGAATCCCTCCCTCTCCGCCACGTTCGTCGGCTCGAGCCGCGAACGTAACATTCGGAACGTTCGTCTTTGCCTCAGCAAATTCGCCGGTTCCGCCTATGGTGGCCCTGTTGGTCCCCCCGCGACGATACTTCGCAAATCCCGCCAGGTCCGGAAGGAAGCAACGGTAGTGGAGGATTCGGGTGCCGGGGTGTGGCTGGCAGGGTCGCCACCTTTTCAGCCCCCCGAAATGCATCCGTAGCGTTCCCGTGCTGACTTGCGCGGTGCGAGTTGGCACAATCGGTATCTGCTTCCCGACGGTCTCCGGCATGACGTATCAGGTACTGGCCCGCAAGTGGCGTCCACGCCGATTCACCGAACTGGTGGGTCAGGAGCACGTGGTTCGCGCTCTGTCCAACGCGCTCGACACCGGGCGCACGCATCATGCCTATCTGTTCACCGGCACGCGCGGCGTGGGCAAGACCACCATCGCGCGCATCTTCGCCAAGTCGCTGAACTGCGAACAGGGTCAGTCAGCCGATCCATGCGGGCAGTGCGCCATCTGCACCGCCGTCGACGAGGGGCGCTTCGTCGACCTGCTGGAAATCGACGCGGCCAGCAATACCGGTGTCGACGATGTGCGCGAGGTGATCGAGAACGCGCAATACGCGCCGACGCGCGGTCGCTTCAAGGTCTATCTGGTCGATGAGGTGCACATGCTTTCCAAGAGTGCCTTCAACGCCTTGCTGAAGACGCTGGAAGAGCCGCCGCCGCACGTGAAGTTCCTGCTCGCCACCACTGATCCGCAGAAACTCCCGGTGACGGTGTTGTCGCGCTGTCTCAAGTTCAATCTGAAGCGTCTGCTGCCGGACCAGATCAGCGGTCAGATGCAGCACATCCTCGAGGCCGAGGGCGTGGAGCACGATCCCGTATCCATCGGCGAATTGGCGCGTGCCGCCGACGGTTCGATGCGCGACGGCTTGTCGCTGCTCGACCAGGCTCTGGCCTACGGCGGCGGCGTGCTGAAGGCCGACGACGTGCGCGCCATGCTCGGCAGCGTCGAACGCAGTCAGGTGATGGGGCTACTGGAGGCACTGGCCGCCAGCGATGGCGAGGCGTTGATGCGGCAGAGCGCGCAGATTGCCTCGTTCTCGCCTGATTTCGGCGGCGTGCTGAACGATCTGGCCGGCGTGCTGCATCGCATCCAGCTGCGCCAGTTGGTGCCGTCGCTGGAGGCCGATGCCGAAGCCGGCGACGACGATGCGGCACTGGCCACGTTGGCGCAGCAACTCGATCCGCAGGATGTGCAGCTCTATTACCAGTTCGCGACCCAGGGCGGGCGTGAACTGAATCTGGCCCCGGATGCGCGTACGGGGTTCGAGATGGCCCTGTTGCGCATGCTGGCCTTCGGTCCGTCTTCGGAGGGAAATGCCGGACCCGAAGCCGGTGGGACCGGGCGTCGCGCGGCATCGGCGGCACCGCGTTCCGCGCCGTCCACGCCATCTTCCGCTCCGAGGCAAGCCTCGGTCGCACCGTCCGCTGTCCCGGCGCCTGCGCCGCAAGCGCCGCCACCGGCCGTGCGCGAACCCGCGCCGCCGCCCGCCGCCGCTGCGCCGGTCTCGCTCGGTCAGGATGGACTTCCGGACTGGGAACAGCTGATCGAACGCGCCGAGCTGCGCGGTCCGATGCGGGCGCTGGCCATCAACGCGCGCATCCGCAGTTTCGAGAACGACACGCTGGAGCTGCTGCTCGATAGCAATCATGCCGAGCTGGCAGTGGAGCCGATGACCGGGCAGATGGCCGAGCGCATCAGCGATGCGATGGGTCGCCGTATTCGTTTGCGCTTCGTCGGCAGCGCCGAAGGCGTCGGCGACACGCCGGCGACCCGCGCCGAAGCCCAGCGCCGCGAACAGCAGAGCGCCGCCGAGCAGTCCATGCAGGACGATCCGCTGGTGCAGACCCTGAAACGCGAATTCGGCGCCCGCGTGGTGCCGCAGTCGGTGCGCCCGCTGGACGGCTGAAGGCCGCCGCTGCACCGCCCCTTACAACGAACGAGAGGTCCAGAACATGCGAGGACAGATCGGCCAGCTGATGCAGCAGGCCCAGCAGATGCAGGAAAAGATGAAGCGCGCGCAGGAAGAGATCGCGCAGATGGAGGTCACCGGCAGCGCTGGCGGTGGTCTGGTCAACGTGACCATGAGCGGCTCGCATGAAGTGCGCCGTGTGCAGATCGACCGCAAGCTGTTCGCCGACGATCCGGAGATGGCCGAGGATCTGGTCGCCGCAGCGACCAACGATGCCGTCAACAAGGTGTCCGAGCTGAGCAAGGAAAAGATGAGCGGCATGACAGCCGGCATGAATCTTCCGCCGGGCATGAAGCTGCCGTTCTGATGATTCGGATGCCGTTTGCCACCTGCTGCGCGCGGCTTGTGTCGAGCGCTGCGAGTACGGATCGTCTTCCGGCTTTCGGGAGCCGCGCATGAGTGCGAGTTCGCCTCTGCTGGCCGAATTGGTCGACGCGTTGCGCTGCCTGCCCGGCGTGGGCGGCAAGAGCGCGCAGCGCATGGCCATTCAACTGCTCGAGCGCGACCGTTCCGGCGGTCGGCGTCTGGCCTCGGCGCTGGAGCAGGCCATGGAGCACATCGGCAATTGTTCGCGCTGCCGGAATTTCAGCGAGGACGAAGTGTGCGCCGTATGCGCCAACGCGGCGCGCGATCCACACATCCTGTGCGTGGTCGAGTCGCCCAGCGATCTGGCCGCCATTGAACAGGCCACCGGCTATCGCGGGCAGTATTTCGTGCTGTTGGGCCGCCTGTCGCCGCTGGACGGTACGGGACCGGAAGAACTCGGTCTGCACACGCTGGCCGCGCGACTGGAAGAGGGCGAGATCAGCGAAATGGTCATCGCCACGAACCCCACTGTCGAAGGCGAGGCCACCGCGCACTATCTGGGCAAGCTGGCCAGCGCCGCGGGCATCCGGGCCACGCGTCTGGCGCATGGCGTGCCGTTGGGCGGCGAGCTGGAGTACGTCGACCGCAGCACGCTGGCGCATGCCTTCGGCGGCCGTCAGGCCGTGGACTGAAGTTCATGGCGGCGGACGATTTCGACTGGCAGGAAGCGTTCCCGGATGTCGACGAGTATCTGGCGCTCCGCGCCGCGGCAGGACTCAGTCCTTTCACGCACACGGCTGCCGAGCGGGGACTGGCCGGGGCCTGGTGCGCGGTATGCGTGCGCTGGGAAGGGCGCCTGGTCGGCATGGGACGCGTTGTCGGCGATGGCGGCTGTTTCTTCCAGATCGTCGATATCGCGGTGCATCCTTCCTTTCAGCGCCGGGGCCTCGGCGGCGAAATCATGCGGCGCTTGACGGAAACCCTGCGTACCCGCGCGCCGGACGGCGCATTCGTTTCCCTGCTGGCCGATCCGCCGGGCGTGCGTCTGTACGAACGGTTCGGGTTCCGTGCCAGCGCACCCGCTTCGGTCGGTATGTTCCGGCGATTCACCAAGGATTCTGGAGATTTCACATGAGCAACGACACCATCTTCGGCAAGATCATCCGCCGCGAGATTCCCGCGGACATCGTCTACGAGGATGACGAGGTGCTGGGTTTCCGCGATCTCAATCCGCAGGCGCCGGTGCACGTGCTGTTCATCCCCAAGCAGCCGATCGCGACACTGGACGCGGCGCGCACGCAGGATGCCGAGTTGCTCGGCAAGGTATTGCTGGCCGCCGCGAGTTATGCGCGCGAGGAAGGGCTTTCCGAAGACGGCTACCGCACCGTGATCAACTGCAACGAGCACGGCGGACAGACGGTGTATCACCTGCATGTGCATCTGCTGGGCGGCCGCCGCATGCAGTGGCCGCCGGGCTGAGGCTGAGCGCTTCGGCTTCGGTCAGGCTTGCGCAGGCATCGCGCTGCGTGCGTTGAAGTCCCGCACGCGATGATCCATCACCCGTCGCCACAGTGGCGGCACCAGCGCCAGCACGAACATGCCGGCATAGCCGGTCGGCAGCTGCGGGCTGTCGGCATGATGTCGCAGTACCTGATAGCGCCGCCGCGCGTGCGCATGATGATCGGAATGCCGCTGCAACTGGAACAGCAGCCAGTTGGTAAGCCGCTGGCTGGCATTCCATGAATGCAGGTGCGTGACGCGTTCGTAGCGGCCCTGCGCATCGCGGACGCGGCGCAGCCCGTAGTGTTCGACGTAGTTGATCACTTCCAGCGTGGCCGACGCGATGATGCCCTGGGCAATGAAGAACAGGGCGCCCGCCCATCCGGTCCATAGCGTCGCGGCGGCGAGCATCAGCAGCCACAGTAGCGACCAGCGCAGCATCTCGTTGTGCCAGGACAGGGGCGGCAGGCCGCGCCGCTGCAGTCGTTCGACTTCCAGCCGCCAGGCTGCGCGCGGGTTGTGGATCAGCGCGCGAAGCACGAATGGATACACCGGTTCGCCGAGGCGTGCGCTGGATACATCCTCGGGGGTGGCGACGCGGACATGGTGGCCACGCAGATGTTCGATCTTGAAGCCGAAATAACCCACGCTGGTCAGCGCGATGCCGCCCAGCAGGGGCTCCAGGCGACCGGCCTTGTGGATGAGTTCGTGGGCGACATTGATGGCCAGCACGCCGCCGATAGTGCCGGTCGAGAGCAGCCAGCCGAGTTGACCGATCGGACCGAGCGGAAGCGTCGTGATCTGCTTCATGCAGAAAACCAGCAGTGCCAGCCATATCGGCACGCAGAGCCAGGTCAGCACGCGGAACCAGCGTTGCGCGTCCAGACGTTGTGCCTGGGCTTCGTCGACCGGGTTGCTGCGGTCGCGGCCGAGCAGCACGTCCAGCAGCGGGACCAGACCGTAGATGACCGCCAGCGGCATCCAGGCGGCCAGATCCGGTGCCACGCCGCCACGCATCAGCCACCAGGCTTCGAGCGGCAGAGCAGCGGTGAGAAATACGGCGAGGTATCCAAGGTCACGAACGCGCATGCCGGGCACTTCCGTCCGATTCGATGGTCCAAGCCTACACCGACCGAAGGCCGCCGGCATCCTGTCGTGGAGCCGGGCAAGCGGGTACCATGTCGGCAGGATTCACGGTCGCTCAGGCGGCCTTTTTGATGCCCAGGAGCAGAGGAATGCGTACGAACAATCCGGTGTTGCGCGACAAGACTTTCCAGGGGCTGTTCGCCGACGGCGAACGCATGACCATGAACGGCACCGTGGCCAAGACGGCCTTGTTGCTGGCGCTGAGCCTGGTCTCGGCGTTCTGGACGTGGAATCGTTTCGACGCCGCGCTGGCCGGGGGCCAGGTTGAGGCCGCCGTCGCCAGCATCACACCGTTCATGTGGGGCGGTTTCCTCGTCGGCTTCGTGCTGGCCATGATTACGGTGTTCAAGCAGTCTTGGGCCGGCGTCACCGCGCCCTTGTATGCCATCGCCGAAGGCTTTGCCCTGGGCGGCATCTCGGCCTTCTTCGAGATGAGCTATCACGGCATCGTGTTCCAGGCGGTCGGGCTGACGTTCGGCGTGCTGGCGGTGATGCTCGTGGCGTACCGTGCTGGCTGGATCCGCGTCACGGACAAATTTCGCATGGGCGTGGTCGGTGCGACCGGCGCGATCGCGCTGCTCTACCTGGTCGACATCGGTCTGCGTGCCTTTACCGGGATGCAGGGCATCGGGTTCATTCATGAATCCGGCGCGCTGGGCATCGGTTTCAGCCTTCTGGTGGTCGGACTCGCCGCACTGAACCTGGTGCTGGACTTCGACATGATCGATCAGGCGAGCACACGGGGTGCGCCGAAGTACATGGAGTGGTACGGCGCCTTCGCGCTGATGGTCACGCTGGTCTGGCTGTATCTGGAGATCCTGCGTTTGCTGTCGAAGGCGCGGCGCTAAGCGGGCAGCGATGACGTTCGATTCAGACGGACTGTTCGCTGCGCCGGGGCGGGTCGGTGTCGGTCATGTCCGGCGCCGCCCGCGACGGACGCAGCACGGGACGCCGCGCGGTTTCCACCTGACGTTCGTCGACCACGCGGTTGCGTCCGCGTGATTTGGCGGTGTACATGGCTGCGTCCGCGCGTTCGACCAGGCTCGACAGGGTGTCGTTGGGTCGCCGCGTGGCCAGCCCGATGCTGACAGTCAGCAGATTGCCCCGATGATCCAGCGGAATCTCCAGTCGGTGCAGGCGCCGACATAGCCGCTGTGCGACGAGCAGGGCATTGTTGCTGTCGGTGCCGCTGAGCAGCGCGACGAACTCTTCGCCGCCGAATCGGCCGAGCAGGTCCTGCGGGCGTAATTCGGTGGCCAGGTTGCCGGCCATGGCGATCAGCGCCTGGTCGCCCGCGCCGTGGCCGAGTTCGTCGTTGAGCGTCTTGAAATGGTCCAGGTCCATGAACAGGATGGCGTGGGTCTGTTGCGTGTCCTGCATGTGCTTCTGCGCGGCGTCGATCCAGCCGCGGCGGTTCAGCACGCCGGTCAGCGGATCCTTGTCGGCCAGTTCGCGGGCGATGTGGTGATCGCGACGCATGGTCAGCGAGCGATCGGCCAGGCCGATGGCCAGCACCAGCGCTTCGATGGCGCCGGCCGCCAGACTGGCCTCGTTGAGCCATTCGACATGAGCGAGTCCGCCGCTGACCTGGATGCTGGTCAGCGCCGTAAGCACAAGCAGAGGCAGCCAGCCGAACAGGAAGAACAGGGCCGGGCGCGAACCGCGCAGCAGCGCCACGGAACCGGCCAGCACCATCAGCCCGGAGCACAGCGCGAGCAGCGGGTTGAACAGTGCGTGCATGATCTCGCGGGTGATCGGGAGATCGAAGACCTGGAGCGTGGCCAGCATCGTCATCATGCCGGCCAGGGCCAGCAGTAGTCTGCGCAGCCACGGCGCGTGCTGGCGCAGATCGCAGAAGCGGACCATGAACAGCACCGCGCTGATCATCGCGATGGCGGTCAGCGCCGAGCCAATCGAGAGCGCGATCGGCTGGATGAAGGCCAGATGCAGCGGCTGGAACACGAAGCCGGTCTGCACCGCCTGCAGGCCGGCATAACTGCATACATAGGCGGCATACCAGGCGAAAGTGGTGTCGCCGAGCATGCTGGAAAAGCACAGCGCCACCAGTCCCATCGCCAGCATGACGGCAAGGCTCGCACTGGCCATGACGATCCACAGGGTGTCCACGCGGCGGAATTCGGCGCGTGTCGCCAGAACAAAACGCACTGGCGTGTTGAGGTTGTCCGTGTGCTCGAACTTCAACAGGATCGGAGCCGTGCTGGACCATGCTTGCGGCAGGGCGAAGGCGATCCGTCCGTGGGCCTTCAGGTCCGGATCGAGCGTGGTCGGCGAGGTCGTGCTCAGTGGTCCGTCGCGGTCATACAGCGTGACGGACCCGAAAGGCGGTGACGGTATGCTCAGCACGCGCGCACCCTGCAGACCGGGCGCGCGGGGCTGAAGCAGCACCCAGGTGCCCAGGGCGCCGCGCGGGATGGTTTCCAGGCGTTGCGTATCGAAGACGTGAAACCGGCCGCTTTCGGCTTCCCGCATCACACCTGCCGGTGTATCGCCCGGCTGGGCTGCAAGCCAAGCGCCGTGCAGAAGCGCGGGGGGATCGGATGCGTGAACGCGCTTCGTGCAGGCAATCGCCACTGCGCCGATCGCCATGAAGACAAACAGCCAGTGCAGGCGGAGCAGTGCGATGCGTGCCGGTTTCGCCATCGAAGCGTCGGCGACGGAAGAAGCTTCCGATGTTGCATCAGAAGCGGCCGCCGGCGCCTACACCCCCTGTGTAGCGTGACTCAGGGCTTTGATTGTGCCGGCTTTTCAGGTGGATGTCGCCTGTCGAAAGGTCTAGGGACTCTCCGGATCGGCCTATGCGGACGGCTCGCTTTCCAGTGCAGTCAGCTGCGTGCGATGCGTCGTGCGCAGCCAGGATTCGGCTGCACGGAAAGGTCGCTACACCCTGGCCCCCGGTCGGGGAGTGATGGGGGAAGCCTTCCGAGTTGCTCGGAGGACTTCGTCGGGACGGCAGCCGCGCACATGGCGGGCTGCCGTCGGGAACGCATCCGATCAGTGCTTCTTGGGCGCGGGTCCCAGCACCACCTGCACCAGACGGTCGGGATGCAGGTACTTGCGGAATGCTGCACGGATCTGTTCGGCATCCAGCTTCAGGTAATGTCCGGCGGCGATCATTGGCTGATTCAGCGGTTCGCCGTGGATGCTCCAGGTCGCCAGCGAACGGGCGATGCGGTTGACGCTGGACACCTGCAGCGGGATCGAGCGGATCTCGTACTGGCGGGCGTTGGTAAGCTCGTCCTCGCTGACCGGCGTGTCGCGCATGGCGGCCAGGTTCTGGTGGATCAGGCCGTCCACCTTGGACACCTTCTCCGGGTCGCTGCCGTAGTACACGTAGAACATGCTGCGCGAGCGGCCGATGTCGAGTCCGGAACTGGCGCCGTAGGCGTAGCCGTGGCGCACGCGCACGTCGACCATCAGGCGCGAGGCGAAGCCGTTGCCGCCGAGCACGTCATTGCCCAGGTCCAGCGCGTAGCGGTCGGCATTGTGCAGATCCATGTCCAGGTTCTGCGCCATCAGGACGGTGTCCTGCGAGGCGTACGGGTTGTCCACGACCTCGTAGTGCGCCTTGTTCAGCGGCACCTTGTGCGGCACCACGTCCGGCTTGTTGCCGTGTGCCTTCCATGCGCCGAAGTACTTCTCGACTGCGGCCTTGGCCTGCTGTGGCGTCACGTCGCCGACCACCACGATGGTGGTCATGTCGGGACGGTAGGTGCGGGCGTAGTAGTTCTTCACGTCGCCCAGGGTCAGTTTCATGACGTTCTGCGGCGTGGCTTCGCGTAGCGATGCGTCACCGGCGGGGAACAGCGCGCGCTTGAGCGCCTGGTTCATCTTGTAGCGCGGCGACTGCATGCGTCCGGCCAGTTCTCGGGCGATGGACTGCTGCTTGATGGCGAATGCCTTGGCCGGCAAGGCGGGGTGCAGCTCGTTGTCGGCCAGCAGTTGCATGCCGCGGTCGAAGTCGGCGCTGGGGACGGCCAGCGAGAAGCTGGGTCCTGCCGAGGCGCGTGCGGCGATATCGTCCAGCGCCTTGTGGAACGCGTCGCGATCGAGCGAGCGAGTGCCGTAGTCGAACAGCGAGGCCAGCACCTGGCCGACACCCTTCTGTCCCTTGGGTGCCTGCATGTTCTCGTTCTGGTCGATGCGGCCGTAGACGGTGACGGTCTTGCTGATCTTCTCCGGCTGCACGATGAGCGTGATGCCGTTGTCCAGCTTCATCTGCGTCGGGTTCAGCGTCCAGTGTGGCATTTCCAGCTTGTTCAGCGCCTTCTCGGCCCAGCTCGGCAGCGGCACGTCCAGCTTGTCGTTGCTGGCGAAGCTCTCGGTGCCGCCGAAACCGGCGCTCTGCGGCGGACGCTTGCCGTCGGGGTTGGGCGTGAGCACGACGGTCACGCGCTGATCCGGCTTCAGGTACGCGCGCAGCACGCGGTCGACGTCGGCGACTGTGACTTTGCGGATCTGATCCTCAGCCTGCTTGGGCGAATCCAGTCCCTGCCACGCCAGGGCCTGCGACCACGCACTGGCCAGACTCACGGCGCTGTTCTTGTTGAACTCGGCGTCGGCCAGCTCGGAGCGCTTGGCTGCGGCAACCAGGTCAGCCGGGGCGCCGTGCTTGCGCAGTGCATTGAGCACGCCGTCCATGTCCTTGCGCGCCTGGTCGGCGTTGCCGCCCTTGGGCACGCTGACTTGGACCACGCCGATGCCGCCGCGGGTGAAGGTCTGCGTGCCGGCGCCGGCGTCGAGCACTTTGCCGTCCGCGGCCAGCTTGGACAGCGGGCTGCGCGCGTTGTTGAGCACATCCATCAGCACCTGTGCGGCCGCGGCATCCTTGGTCTTGAGGCCGGGCATGCGGTACATGAACTGCACCGAGCCGGTGGCGTCGGGCGTGGTCTTGGTGATGGTGCGCGGCTTGAACGGCTTCAGTACGACGGGGCGACGCTTCGGCGTGGCGCGTTCGGGAATGTCGCCGAACAGCTGCTTCACCTTGGTCAGCGTGGTCTGCGGGTCGACGTCGCCGACGATGACGAAGATGGCGTTGTTGGGCACGTACCAGTGGCGGTAGAAACTGCGCAGGACTTTCGAGTCGGTCTTGTCGAAGGTCGGGCGCGATCCCAGCGCGTCCTCGGCGTAGCCGGTGCCGGCATACAGCGTGCGCTCGGCTTCCTGGAACGCCAGATAACCCGGGTCGGAGATGTCGCGCGAGACCTCCTGCTCGATCGCACCGCGCTCCAGCTGCCAGTCCTTTTCGGTCAGCAGCGCGCCGTTCATGCGTGCGGCCTCGATGTGCAGCAGCACGTTCAGATAGGCCGACGGCGCCACAAAGTAGTACTGGGTGGCGTCCATGGTGGTGAAGGCGTTGTTCTGCCCGCCCATCTTGCCGGTCATCTCGTTGAGCTGTGCGCCGGTCAGGCCCTTGCTGTCGCGGAACATCATGTGTTCCAGTGCGTGCGCGGTGCCGGGGAAGTCCTTCGGCGTCTCGTAGCCGCCCGCCAGATAGGTGATCTGGGTGGTGACCATGGGCGAGAGGGTGTCGCGCACGATGACTACGCGCAGACCGTTCTTCAGCGTGGCGCGCAGCACCTGTTCGTGCGCAGCGGTGGCAGCCGGCTTGGCCTGGGCGGGGTGGGGGGCGGCAACGAAGCCGAAACCGAGCAGAACGCAGGCCAGCATGGGCCGCAGCGAGCGGATGGGCATGAAACACTCCCTGTGAAGGACGAAAAGACGAGAGCGCGGGCGACGGCCGTTCGGCGGGCGTCCTGGACGGACGCCGTTCGGCATATCCATCGCCGCATCCGGCCATCCTACGGCGCGGCTGCGGTCCCGCCAAGTCAACCGATGGCAGGGGTGGTCCGGTAACGCTTGAGTCTGGCGAGCGTGTCTGGTCCGCTCGCCGGGTCTGTCGTCAATGCTTCATGCAGCTGCCGCTTGCAGCTTTGGCGAAAGGATCCATCGACTGATTCAGGCAGCGCCGGGCCTCGCTGGGCGTCTCCGACGACGGCTGCACGGTCAGATGCACCGTGGTGGGTTTGCCCGGCGCGTAAATGCTGTTCTGCAGCAGCGGGTTCAGGGGCAGTGCAAAGCTGTTGATACCGACGCGACCGTAGGAAGCGCTCGACGCGAACGAGATCGAGGATGCGCCGCCCGGCACGCTCGACATGAGGATCGCGCCGGTTCCCTTGGCCAGGGTGGGCAGGATGTAGTTGCCAAGCAGAGTGCCGCTGTCGGCCAGGAAATCGGTCGAAGCGAGTGTGGCCGATACGCCGATGCCGCTGCCGGGTCCGGCATCGGCATAGGTGCCGGTCGTCTGATTCACGGTCGCGCCCTGGCCGGACACGAAACCGCTGAGCAGGAAGTTCGACGCATTCAGGCGTGCACTCGTCGTGCCGTCGAATGACTTGGTCGGGTTTCCGGTGAGCGTCACGGTGAGCGGACGAGCCGTGATGTCGGCGGTAGTGACGATGCCGGTCACGGTGTAGTCGGCGGCGGAGCTGCCCGACAGAGACAAGCCCGAGATCGTGACGGACTTTCCGGTCCCGGCATTGGCGTCAGCGAAGTTCGCCGTGCCGCCGCTGGTCACCAGATTGACGGAATCGCCGGCGACGACGCCGGAAAGCGAGCCGAAGCTGCCGATGGTCGCGGCGGCGGTGCCGTCGTAGACCTTGTTGTCGACGGTCAGACCGGAGAGCGTCAGCGCTTTGGGATCGATGGTCAGCGCGCCGCCGACGTACGTGATGCGGTAGCCCTGCTGGTCGGACCACAAATCCGGATTGTAGCTGCCGACATGGACCGCGCCGGCGTACGCATCGCCGAGGCCGAACAGATGACCGGAGGTGTCCGCGCCCGTCACTGAGTAGGTCGGGTTGAGCAGACCGAAGGTGCCGCCGGTGTAGGTCTGGTGCTGATCCGGAGCGGTCACCGTGAGCGGGGTGAGGAACACGTTGAGCAGCGGCATGGTGTGGCCGTCATAGATCACCCACACCGGCGACGAGCTGAAGTCGAATCCGGTGAAGCTGGCTTGCTGCAGTATCTGTGCGCCGGTCAGTCCGGTGGTGCCACTGGTGGTGGCGCCCGAATAGGCGGCACCGATACCGGCGGTAGCGCCGGAGGTGTCGGTGTCCCAGTAACTGGTGCTGACTGTGCCGGAATTCTGTCCCACCAGCGCACCGACGTCGCCGGCGCCGCTGACGCTGCCGGTGGCGTAGCTGTTGCTCGTGGTGCTGCCGATCAGCATCGAGCCGACCAGTCCACCGATGGCGGTGGAGGCGACGCCACTGTTCAGGCCGGCCACGCTGTCGGTGGCGTAGCTGTCCTTGATGGTGCCGCTGCTCTGTCCCACCAGTCCGCCGGCGCCGTGCTGGGCCACGGCCACGCTGCCGCCAATGGCGTAGTCATATTCCACTGTGCCGTCACTGCGACCGACCAGCGCGCCGGCCAAGCCCAAGCCGTTGATGCTGCTGTTCAGCAGACCGACATCCCGCAAGGTGCCGCTGGAGTAGCCGAACAGACCCACGTAGTAGGTGCCTGGCCGGTTGACGGTGAGGCTGGAGATGGAGTGCCCCAATCCGTCGAAAATGCCGGTGAAGTGCGTAGTGGAATCACCAATAGGCACGAAGCCCGCGCCATTGTTCCAGGTGGAAGTGCCCGAGGCGTCGATATTGTTGCCCAGCACGTAGTCGAGGCCCAGCCCGGTGCTGTTCATGTTCTGCAGCTGGGCGAGGCCGGTAATCACCTTGTACTGCGCGGGCGTGGCGCTGGTGTCCGTACCCAGGATCACCGAACCGCTGTAGGTGTCGAAACTTGCGTTGCTCAGCAGGTAAGGCGTGGTCTGGTTGCCGGCGTTGGCCCACATGCTGCTGTTGAAGCCCGAGGGTAGTGCGGCAGACAACTGCGCGGTCGTCAGGCCGCCACCGCCGGTGACGGTGGCGGCGTTGTTGCCGATACCGGTGGCGAGGCCGGTGCTGGTGTCCCAGTAGCCGTTGGTGATGACCGCGCCGTTCGAATTGCTTCCGACCAGCCTGCCGAAGTGGTTGGTGCCGCTGACGCTGCCGGTGGCATAGGCGTTAGTGATCGTGGAGTCCGCTGTATTGGAACCCACCAGTCCACCGACCTCATGGGTGCCGACGACGTTGCCGGTGGCGTAGACATCGCTGATCGTGGAGCTATTGGAATTGAGTCCGACCAGCCCGCCGATCTGCCACTTGCCGGTGACGTTGCCGGTGGCATAGGCGTTGTTGATCGCGCCATTGGAGTTGTAGCCGACCAGCCCGCCAATGTCCTGTTCGTAGTTGCCGGAGCCGGTGACGTTGCCGGTGGCATAGACGTTGCTGATCGAGCCATTGGTGTTCAAGCCGACCAGACCGCCCACAAGGGAATTGCCGGTGACGCTGCTGGTCGCGTAGGCATCGGTGATGGTGCCGAGATTGGCGCCGGCCAGTGCGCCCACACAGTAGGAGCCGGTGACACTGCCACCGGTGACACCGATATTGCGTACCACGCCGCCGCTGCCCACCACGCCGAACAGGCCTACATAGCTGGCGGACGGCCGGTTGATGGCGAGGTTGCTGACGGTGAAGCCCAGGCCTTCGAACACGCCTGTGAACGCATTGGTGAAGTAGTTGTTGCCGAACGGCACGAAGCCGGCGCCGCCGTTCCAATTTGCCGTGGCCGAGGCATCGATGTTGTTGCCCAGCAGGTAGTTCAGCCCCAGCCCGGTGCTGTTGATGTTCTGCAGCTGAGTGAGGTTGACGATGACGTTGTAGTAGGTCGGCGTGGCGCTGGTGTCCGTGCCGAGGGCCACGTGGCCGCTGACGCTGGGCAGGCTGGTGTTGGCCAGCAGATACGGCGTGGTCTGGTTGCCGGCGTTGTCCCAGTTGCTGGAGGCGAAGCCCGAGGGCAGGGCGGCGGCGAGCTGTGCGGTGGTCAGCCCACCGCCGCCCGTCACTGTGCCAGTGAGGTACCCGTAGCCGGCATTGGTGCCCTTGCCGGTGGTGGTGGTGTCCCAGTAGCCGTTGGTGATGGTGCCGAAAAGAGCGTCTTTTCTTCCGACCAGCCCGCCGACGTCGCTGCTGCCGCTGACCTTGCCGGTAGCGTAGACATTGCTCACCGTGCTGGCATACACGTATCCCAGCAGCCCGCCGACGATGGATCCGCCGCTGACGTCGCCGGTGGCGTAGGCGTTGCTGATCGACCCATTGCTGCTGTATCCGATCAGGCCACCGATTCGGATGCCGTTGCCGTTGCCGCTGACGTTGCCGCTGGCGTAGACGTTGCTGATCTTGGAGCTGGATCCAAGGTTGAGTCCGATCAGGCCGCCGACTTCAGAGTCGCCAACGACGTTGCCGGTGGCATAGGCATTGCTGATCGTGCCGGTGTTCTGGCCGACCAGCCCGCCGGTGTTGGTAGTGCCGTTGACGTTGCCGGTGGCGTAAGCGTTGCTAATGGTGCCGCTGTTGACGCCGACCAGTCCGCCGGCGCTGTCGTTGGTGGACGTTGTGCTCACCGTGCCGGTGGCGTAGGCGTTGTCGATGGTTCCGCCGATGGCGTACCCGACCAGTCCGCCGGCATAGCGGATGCCGGTGACGTTGGCGTTCACCATGCCGATGTTGCGGATGGTGCTGTTGCTGGTGTAGCCGAACAGGCTCGCCGCAAACGCGAAGCGGGCGACCGTGGTCAGGTTGCTGACGGTGTGGCCCAAGCCGTCGAACCGGCCGGTGAAGGTGGAGCCGCCGCTGCCATCGCCGATGGGGTCGAAGCCGTAGTAGCCGCCAAAGCCATCGGGGTTCCAGTTTGCCGTGGTCGAGGCATCGATGTCGGCGCCCAGGACATAGTTGGCGCTCATGCTGCCGCCGGTCACCCCTTGCAGGGTCATGGTGCTGGGCGTGGTGCTGGCATCGCCCGCGGTGCCCAGGCTGGTGATGATGGTGTAGCCGATCGTGCTGCCAGACGTACCCATCTTGATGGAGAAGCTGCCCGTGTTGGCCAGGTTGATCGGCGCATGGACGATGTAGTCGGATGCCACGCTGTTGATGACGCCGCTGGCCGAGCCCTGGCCGTACTCCAGCGCCAGTCCGGCGGTGCCCGAGCCGTTCATCGCGGTGTTGACGACGATGTCGCGGTAGGCGTTCAGGGTGAGTGTGTTGGCGCTCCAGGCAACCGTGTCGTTGACGAAGATGTCGCCGTTGCCGGCGGTGCCGCCGGTGGTGGACTGGATGGTGACGTTGCCGCCGCCCAGCGCGGTCGATAGCGCCGCGCCGGTCATGTCGCCGCCGGATGCGGCGATGGTGAAGTCCTGCGGGTCGATCAGCCAGTGGCCGTCGGCGCCGGATGCGGCGTGGGAGGTGACGGTGGCGTCGCCGGCGATCTTGACGTGGGTGCCGGAGGTCTCGATGAATCCGCCGTCGCCTCCATTCGGGGCGGAGGCATCCAGAGTGCCTCCGACCTGCACGGTACCGCTGTCACCGCCCAGCAGTTCGATGGTGCCGTCGTGATCGGCCACCGTCTGTGCCTGGATCTGCCCGCTGTTGTTCACCACCGTCTGCAGCAGTGCGTCCCGCGCCTTGGCGCTCAGGATCACTTTGCCGCCGTCGGCGCGGATCAGGCCGCCGTTGTGGGCCAGTGCATTCAGTGCCGCGCCGCTGACTTCGAAGTTCAGCAGGTGGTTGCCCGTTAGGGTCAGCGAGACGCGATCGCCGGCACCGAGCGCCGCAGCGCCACCCGGCGTGACGATGCTGCCGTGGTTGCTGACGTTAGCGCCGAGCAGGGCGACATAGCCGCCGTCGTGGGCGCGAAGACGGCCGTCATTGCGCACGCCAGCCGTGCTGGCGCCCGTGAAGTGGTAGTTGCCCGAGAGGAAATCCTGATTGGCGATGTCCAGCGTGGACGCCACGATGCCGCCCACGTCGACGCTTGTACCGGGAGCGAAATAGATGCCATTGGGATTGACCAGGAATACCTGGCCGTTGGCGTCGAGGTGTCCGTAGATCGCACTCGGGTCGCTGCCGAGCACGCGGTTCAGCGCGACGCTGGAGCTGCCCGGTTGATCGAAGCGGACGGTGTAGCCCGACCCGATGTCGAAGGATTGCCAGTCGATAATGGCGTTCTGGCTGGTTTGGTGGACGGTGAGGGTGTCGCTGTTCTGTGTGATTGCCGCCTGTCCGCCGACGACCTGTCCGCCGACGGGCAGCGGCGTGGCGGGTGCTGCAAGGGCCGGTTGAGTCGCGGGCGTTGTGCTCGGCGACGTGCTGCTCAGGTTCGGGAGAAGCTGTTGGGACAGCGGTGGCCGCGCCAAGGACAGCGCCGGGGCAAGCCCGAGGGCCGCCAGCAGGGCGGCGCGGAGCGGGCGGATGCGCACGCGCCGTTCGCCGCGTCGCACGATACCTCCGTGCTTGCCGCGGGCGATTTCACTCACCGCGACCAGCATGCCGAGGGTGTGATTCCAGACCAGTCGATAGATGTGATTCATGGATCGTTGCCTCGGATGTCTACAGGTCGATGCTCACGCGGCCCCAGAACTCGCCATCGGCACGGGTGCCGTCCGGGGTGCGTGTGTTGCCCAGGCCGTGGACGTAGGTCAGGCTGGCCTGGACGCGGCGTTCGAAGCGGTAATCCAGCCCCAGGCCGGCACCGCTCAGATGCGTGGACTGCGGTGAGCCGGAGGCCGAGCCGCGACGCCAGGCCCTGCCGGACTGCAACAGGAAGCTTCCACTCAGGTGCTGTGCGCCGACATCGAGCAGGGCGTGGGCCAGTCGCACGTCGAGCAGCACGCCGGCATCGCCGCCACCGGCGCTGACCGGTGCGCTCATGACGGCATACGGCCCGCCCAGGTAGAACTGCTGGCTGCCATCGAGCGGGTGGCTGGCCAGCTGGGCTTCGATGCCCGCGTTCAGCGTCCAGTGGGCCGGCAACTTCTGACTGCGCAGCGCTTGCAACTGGGCAACCCAGAAGGCGCCACCGGCTTGCGGTCCGGAGCTGTCGGTCAGGCGGGCATCGGCGTTGTCCAGAGACAGATTGCCGTGGCTGATACTCAGGCCGCCGGAGGTGTTGCCGTGGGCATCGGCGCGCAGGCCGCTCAGGCTCAGGCGGGCCATGCGGATGTGCGAGTGGCCGAGAGTGGATGCGGTGGCGTTGTTCTGGTCGAAACCGTTGCGAAGCAGGTCCAGTCGAACCTGCAGCAGGTGTCCGGGGCGAAGGATCAGCGGGTAGTCCAGATCCACGCCAGCCTGATTGACGCGTCCGCGGATGCCGAGTGCGGCAAAGTCGCCGCCCAGGCGATACAGCGTGCGCGAGCCGTAGACGCCGGCGCGCAGACCGTTGCGCAGATCGGGCGAAGTGAAGTTGAAGCCCCCGGCATGCAGCAAGCCGCCAGCGGAGGTCAGCGCATTGAAGGCGAGCTGCGCGCCGTGTCCGAAGGGATTGTCCAGATTCAGGTTGACGCCGCCGCGTGCGCGACCGGTGCTGGCGTTGCCGTAGTTGTCGGCGAACAGCTGGGTATGCAGGACCGGGGTGCTGTCCAGCTTGACTTGCAGGCTGCTGGTGGCCGGCTGCGCGCCGGGCACCAGGGTGCCGGCCACACGCACGCCGGGCGTGCGGTTGAGCAGCAGCAGACCGCGGTCGAGGTTGTTGTCGGTGATGGTCTGTCCGGAACGCAGGTCGAGCGTGCGGCGCGCCTGCGGCGAGGACAGGCGGGATGCATTGTCGATGCGGATGCGATCGAAGCGTGGCTCGATCACAACCACGCGCACGACACCGTTGCGGATGCTCTGGGCTGGCACGTAGGCATGTGCCAGCGGATACCCGCGCGCGCGATACAGATCGGTGATGCGCTGTGCGGCCTGCTGCAGATCGCCAAGGGTGACGGTGCGGCCATCGAGACTGCGCACCAGCGGTTGCAGGTCAGGAGTGGCAATGAGGGTATTGCCCTGGATCTGCACCAGATGGACCGGGATCGGCGTGGCGGAAGCCGCGCTCTGCTGTGCGGGCGCGGGCAGCTCGATCACCGACTGCGGTGCAGTGGGAAGCGAAGGCGGTGGAGTGGTCTGCTTGAGCACGGTGCCCGCGGGTGGCGCGGTCTGTGCCTGGAGAGCCGTGCTCATGCTCAGGGCCAGCAGTGTGGGCACAAGCAGGCCGGTCAAACGGGTGGTGGTCATCTTCGATGGTCCCTGTTCCAGAGCAGGCGCTGGAAGGGACCGTGTTGTCAGGTCCGGACACACGCATAGGCCGCCTGCACCGGACGGAGCCGATGAAAGCGCATGGTGAGTCCGTTATCCACCCCTTCCTCGAAGTGAAGAGGATAGCAAAACGCATGTGCGCCGTTGCAGGCTTCTTCGCCCCGGTCGTTCGTGGTCTGCCCGCAGCGGGAAAACGCACTGACTCACGACGCGGCGATGGAGGACTCGAATAGTGGCGCAGGTCAGCGCAGCGACAACTTCGGAAATGGCAGGCCGAGCGACGCCCAGGCCCGGGCCACGGCGTCCACTGCGGCATCGCCTCTGGCGATCCAGTCCGGGTGTTGCGCGGCCTTGTCGTGGACATGTACGGGTTCAGGGGCGCCGCCGTCGCTGCTCCATGCCGCACGGTAGTCACGCACCACCGTCTCCAGCTCGGATTTGCCGTACGGCACGATGCGTATTTCATTGCGGTCGCCGAGGAACAGCCCGGAACCGGCCATGCGCAGGTGGAACTGGCTCCAGCTGGTCAAGACGGCATCGATGTAGGGCATTCGGGCGATTTCCTGCGCGCTGTGGCCCAGGTGCATGAGGTCGTTGATGACCCAGTGCTCGATGGCGCTGCGCGGCGCGGCCATCGGGAACAGGCCATCCGCGGGGAGTTCGCCGCCCTTTTCGTAGATGGAGATACAGGCCGGAACCGGGTGACGCACCGTCATGATGTAGTCGGCGCGCCCCTGGCCCAGCAGCATCTTGAAGCTGCCGGCCCAGGCAACCATCTTGTGCATCTTCTTCGGGACCAGCCAGAGACCGTCCTCGCGCTTTGCGGTCCGACGCTGGTAATACAGATGCGCAATCACCAGGAATTCGGCGACCTCGAAGACCGAGTGCTGCAGATGGTAGTAGGGGCGGTCGCCGGCCCAGTCGTACCAGGTTTCACGAAGGTCCGGGAAACCGTCGTGCGCGAGCGCTTCGGAGACATGGGTGTGTTCCAGTCCGATCGTGCGCAGCAGCTCCTTGGTCAGGTAACTGCCGCCGCTGCGCGGGTAGCCGATGACGAAGGCGAATCGGGTGTCCTTGAGGTAGTCACGCACTAGCGGGTAGTTGCCCGACAGCAGGGCGATGGCGATCTGCAGCGTGTCGTTAACGGCGCGCTTGCTCAGTGGCGTCTGCAGCAGGGACTCGTCGAAATCCGGCAGTGCAGCGGGGGTGGCCAGGAAATCCTCGGTCTGATTGGCCCAGTCGTAGGAGCCGTCGGTCCAGTCGGCGTAGCGCTCGTTCATGTCCGCCAGGATGCCGATGAAGGCGGGCGAGGGCTGGAAGCGCAGCTGGATATCGAAGTGCATGGGCGGGTTCCGGCGGGATAGGAGCAGCGTTGTGCATCGGTCATGACGTGTCGGGTACACATGCCGCCACGCATGCTACCCGAGCCGGCGCGTCCGCATCAGCCCAATCCCCGGGCCTGGATGGTCATGTGTCGATGGATGCGCCGATGACCTTCGGCTCGGGATGCAGCAGGATGCCGAAGCGTTCCTCCACGCCACGGCGGACCTTCTGCGCCAGCGCCCACAGCTGATCGCCGCGCGCGCGGCCATGGTTGACGAGCACCAGGGCATGCCGGTTCGAGATGCCCGCATCTTCTTCGCGCAAGCCCTTGAAACCGCAGGATTCAATCAGCCATGCGGCCGACAGCTTCACGGCGTCGTCGGCAATCGGCCACTGCGGCATGTCGGGATGGTCACGCTTGAGCGCCGCGGCGGTTTCGGTATCCACCTGCGGGTTCTTGAAGAAGCTGCCGGCGTTGCCGATGACGGCCGGGTCGGGCAGCTTGCGGGTGCGCAGATGCACCACCGCTTCGGCGACGTGGAACGGCGTGGGCGTGACGATGCCCATGCGCTTGAGCTGATCGCCGATGCCGGCGTAGTCGAGTCGCAGTTCGCGCTTGCGCGGCAGGGCGAAGCGGACGGCGGTGACGATGTAGCGGTCCGGCTCGCGTTTGAACAGCGAGTCGCGATAGGCGAAGGCGCAGGCGGTCCGGTCCAGCGACACGACCTTCCGGGTGGTGCGGTCCCAGGCTTCCACGGCTTCGATGAATTCGGCTACTTCGACGCCGTAGGCGCCGATGTTCTGGATCGGCGCGGCGCCGACCGTGCCCGGGATCAGGATCAGGTTCTCCAGCCCGGCGAAGCCCTGGCTCAGCGACCAGCGCACGAAGTCGTCCCAGCGCTCGCCGGCGGCGACCGCGATGCGCGCGACGTCGCCGTCTTCCTCCACGTGCACGCCGCGCGTGGCCATCGCCAGCACCGCGCCGTGGAAATCGTCCGCGAACAGGATGTTGCTGCCTTCGCCGAGCGCCAGCAGTGGCGTCGAGGCGATGGCGGGCAGCGCCAGCACGTCGGGCAGGCGCGCGGCATCGGTCAGTTCCAGCAGCCAGTCGGCGCGCACGTCCACGCGCAGCGTGTTGCGCGATGCCAGCGAAGCGTTCTCGGTGACGCGGTAGCCGCCCATGTCGACGGCGGGGTTCATGCTATGCATGGGTGTCCTTATTCGGTGTCGGCGTGGTGCTGGCGGCGGATTTCCTCGACGCATTCGCCGAGCAGCCCCGGGCCGCGGTAGATCATGCCGGAGTAGATCTGCACCAGGGCCGCACCCGCACTGATCTTGCCAGCCGCAGCGTCGCCGTCGAGGATGCCGCCGACGCCGATCAGTGGGATGCGTTCGGGCAGCCGTGCACGCATGCCCTGAAGCACGCGGTCGGCGGCGGCCCGCAGTGGGCGACCGGACAGACCGCCCGCTTCGTCGGCATGCGGCGCGCCCTGCACACCGCTGCGATCCAGCGTGGTGTTGGTGCAGATGACGCCGTCGATGCCGCTCTTCTCGAGCACGGCGGCCATGGCGTCGAGTTCCTTGTCGTCCAGATCCGGCGCAATCTTCAGCAGCATCGGCTTGCGCGCGTCGTGCTGGCTGCCCAGCAGCTCCTGCTCTTCGCGCAGGCGGCCGATGAAGGCTTCCAGCTGGGTGTCCTTTTGCAGATCGCGCAGGCCCTTGGTGTTGGGCGAGGAGATGTTGACCGTGATGTACGACGCCAGACCGTAGGCGCGGCGCAGGCCGTGCAGGTAGTCGTTCACCGCCTGCTCGTTGGGCGTGTCGCGGTTCTTGCCGATATTGATGCCGAGTACGCCGTCGTACCGGGACTGCTCGACATTGCGCACCAGCGCGTCGATGCCGGCGTTGTTAAAGCCCATCCGGTTGATGATCGCCTCGTGTTCCGGCAGGCGGAACAGCCGCGGTTTCGGGTTACCGGCCTGGGCACGTGGCGTCACCGTGCCGACCTCGATAGAACCGAAGCCCAACGCACCCAGGGCATCGAGGTGTTCGGCATTCTTGTCCAGACCCGCGGCCAAGCCGACCGGATTGGGAAAGTCGATGCCGAATGCACGTACCGGCAGGTCTTTCGGCGGCGGCGCGATGCGGTGCGCGAAGCCGCTGCGCTGCGCCACGCCAAGCGCATACAAACCCAGGCCGTGCGCGGCTTCCGGGTTCAGCGCGAACAGCAGCGGGCGGAACAGTTCGTACGGATTCATGGTTTCGGTCCGGTCCGGGTTCGGGGCAGCTTAGCGGGTCGTCGTCACGGCTTCAGCCGTTCAGCGACTGGCCGCCGTCCACGGCGAGGATCTGGCCGGTGATCCAGGCGGCCATCGGCGAGGCCAGGAATAGGGCCGCCTGCGCGATATCTTCGGGACGGCCGTAGGCGCCGAACGGAATGCGCGCCAGCGTCGCGGCGTAGCGTTCGGGATCGTTGCGGCGCACGTCGTCCCACAGGCCGCCCGGGAACTCGATCGAGCCGGGCGCGATGGCGTTGACCCGGATGCGCTCGGGCGCCAGCGCCTTGGCTTGCGAGGTCGTGTAATGACTGACGGCCGCCTTCAGCGCCGCGTAGCACGCGCCCTTGGGGCGCGGGTTCATCGCCGCGATGGAACTGGTGTGCAGGATGCAAGGGTGTTCCGACTTGCGCAGGAAAGGCAGCGCGTGGCGCGAGGCGCGCACGGCGGCCATCAGGTCGATGCGGAAGTCGGCTTCCCAACTGGCGTCGTCGTCGTCGTCGAAGCCGTAGCCGCTGGCGTTGTTGACCAGCACGTCGATGCCGCCGAGCGTCTGCGCGGCATTCTCGATCCAGCCCTGCACGGCCTGGGCGTCGCCGAGGTCGCAGGATTCGGTATGCACCGTGCCGCCGTGGGCGCTGAGCGCGCCGTCGACCTCGGCCAGCGCCTGTTCGCCGCGCGCACAGACCGACACCGCCGCGCCCGCCTGGGCGAAGGCCAGGGCGATGCTGCGGCCGATGCCCTTGCTGCCGCCAGCCACCAGCACGCGGTAGCCGGAAAAGTTGAACGTGGTGCGCATGGGAACTCCGGGGCCTTTCTTTTCGAGTCGGCCATTGTAGGACGGCTGCATGGCGAAGGCATGAAAAAGGGGAGCCGGACGCGTGTCCGACTCCCCTCGGTGCCGTGCATGGACGGTTCGATCAGATCTCGAACTTGATGCCCTGCGCCAGCGGCAGTTCCGACGACCAGTTGATGGTGTTGGTCTGACGGCGCATGTAGGCGCGCCACGCGTCGGAGCCCGACTCGCGGCCGCCGCCGGTTTCCTTCTCGCCGCCGAACGCGCCGCCGATCTCGGCGCCGGAGGTGCCGATGTTGACGTTGGCGATGCCGCAGTCCGAGCCGGTCGCCGACAGGAAGCGCTCGGCATTGCGCATGTTCAGCGTGAAGAATGCGCTGGACAGGCCCTGCGGCACGCTGTTCTGCAGCGCGATGGCGTCGTCCAGGTCGCTGTACGGGATCACGTACAGGATCGGGGCGAAGGTCTCGGTGCGCACGATTTCGGCGTCGCCGGGCAGGCCGGTGACGATGGCCGGGGTCACGAAGTTGCCCGGACGATCCAGTTTCTCGCCGCCTGTGGCGACGGTGCCGCCGGCCGCCTTGGCCGCGTCCAGTGCCTTGGTGAAGCGCTCGACCGAGGCCTGGTCGATCAGCGGACCCATCAGCGTGGCGGGATCGGTCGGATCGCCGATCTTGCTCTCGATCTGCTTGTAGGCCTTGACCAGCTTCTCGGTGACTTCCTGGGCGATGGATTCGTGCACGATCAGGCGGCGCGTGCTGGTGCAGCGCTGACCCGCGGTGCCGACGGCGCCGAAGGCGATGGCCGGGATGGCCAGCTTCAGGTCGGCGGTCTCGTCCACGATCATGGCGTTGTTGCCGCCCAGTTCCAGCAGCGAGCGACCCATGCGCTCGGCCACGCGCACACCGACCTTGCGGCCGACCGCGCACGAACCGGTGAAGCTGACCAGGTCGATGCGCTTGTCGTCGACGAAAGTCTGCGCCAGCTCGTTGCTGCCGTCATTGAACAGGTAGAAGATTTCCGGGAAGCCGCCGGCCTTGAGCGCCTCGTTGCAGATCTTCATGGTGGCGATGGCGGTCAGCGGGGTCTTCGGCGACGGCTTCCAGATGCAGATGTCGCCGCAGGCGGCGGCCAGCATGGCGTTCCACGCCCACACCGCGACCGGGAAGTTGAAGGCCGAGATGATCCCGACCACGCCCAGCGGATGCCACTGCTCGTACATGCGGTGACCCGGACGCTCCGAATGCATGGTCAGGCCGTACATCATGCGGCTCTGGCCGACAGCGAAGTCGGCGATGTCGATCATCTCCTGCACTTCGCCGTCGCCCTCGGGCTTGATCTTGCCGTTCTCCAGGCTGACCAGCGAACCGAGTTCGTCCTTGTACTTACGCAGAGCCTCGCCGCACAGGCGCACGGCTTCGCCGCGCTGCGGGGCGGGTGTGGTGCGCCAGGTCTGGAAGGCTTCGCGGGCGCGCTCGACGATGGTCTCGTAGTCGGCGGCGCTGGTGCCGTGCACTTTGGCGATGACCTCGCCGGTCGAGGGGTTGGTCACCTCGATCAGACCGGCGCTGGTATCCGTCGACCACTCGCCGTTGCCCAGGTAGGTGCCTGAATTGACGTCGGAAAGGCCGAGGGCCTTCAGAATCTCGTGCGACATACGTGCTCCTGCGTCGTTGACGGCGGGGATGCCCCGCGCAAAACGAACATTCTATCAGAAGCGTGCAAACGCGCCCGGCAGGCGGACGTGGCGACCCCGGCAGGATTCGAACCTGCGACCTTTCGCTTAGGAGGCGAATGCTCTATCCAGCTGAGCTACGGGGCCTCGTGCGGATCGCGGGCATTCTAGCGGCCCGAGCGCGCAAAACGGAAACGGTGATGCAGTGAAGCGTGGCAACGGGTTCGACCGCTGCCGCGCGTGCGGTCGTTCAGGGAGACAGTTTCACGTTGCCGATGGCCCACAGTCCCTGTGTCGGGTCGCCGGTGGCGATGAAACAAAGGTCGTGCGCGCCGGTCAGGGGCGGCAGTTCGGCATGCAGGGTGGTTTGCAGTTTGGTCCGGGCGGCCGCGGTCAGCGGCATGCGTGCGATGCGCGGGCCGTCGCAGGTGTCGCGGTGTACTTCGAGCGCGCCGTGAGGTGCCGCGGTCGGGCGCTTGATCACGCCGGCGGCGTCCTTCCACAGCGCGTAGTTCCACGGCAGGTTGCCGACGGTCACGGTCAGGTGGCGCATGCCGGCGGTCGGAGCCTGTTTCCAGATCCAGCACATGTCGTTGATGTCCATCTGGTAGAACGGACGCGGGCCGTGCAGCGGGCGGTCGTCCTCGATACGCAGCACGATCTTGTGGGTGCAGGTGTCGAGTTGGTCGCTGCGGCGGGTGTGCAGGGCGGTTTCGTCGATCCGCCGGGTACGCGGCGCGGCGAGGCGGAAGCCGTCGTCGGCGAAGGTGGCGGCGCGCAGCGTAGTGGCGGCGTGCCCGGGCAGCGACAGCGGTGCGTCGTAGCGCGGCGATTTCGCCGTCGGTGCGCGGCCGTCCGTGGTGTAGTGGATCGCGCCCTGGCCGGTCTGGTTGGACAGGGCGACATCGATGGTCCCGTCGCGTCCGGCGGAGAGTGCGAAGCGCGGCGCCCAGGCGCTGTCGGCGTAGTCGATACCCAGCGCGTGGTAGCGGGCCAGTTGTGCCGGCATGCGGTGCAGGAAGTCGCTCCAGTCGTGGCTGTCGGCGGGTGACCAGACGACTTCGGCCAGCGCCGCCAGGCGCGGGAAGATCGCGTGCTGGTCGCGGGCGAAGGTCGGCATGTACTCGGTCCACAGGTCGAGCTGCGCGCCAAGCACGTGGCGCGCCTGCGACGCGTCGATGGCGTCCGGGATCGGGTTGAAGTCGTAGATGTTCTTCAGGCTTTCGACCTGCGGGCGGCCGGCGGGTTCGTCGGGCGCGTCGCTCTGCAAGTGATCGAGGTACAGCACGGGCGAGGGCGACAACACCACGTCGTGGCCGGCGTGGGCGGCTTCGATGGCGCCCTTCACGCCGCGCCAGGACATCACCGTGGCGTCGGCGGGCACGCCGCCTTCGAGAATCTCGTCCCAGCCGATCAGGCGGCGGTGGTGCGCGTCGAGGTAGGCGCCGATCTTTCCGATCATCCAGCCCTGCAGGGCGTTCTCGTCCTTCAGGCCGAGTTTCTTCATCTGTGCCTGCACCGCGGGCGAGGCCTGCCACTGGTCCTTGGCCGCCTCGTCGCCGCCGACGTGGATGTATTTGGATGGGAACAGCGGCATCACCTCGTCCAGTACGTTCTCGAGGAATTTCAGGCTGTGCTGGTTCGGTGCGTACAGCCAGGTGTTGATGCCCCAGTCGGTGGACACGGGCGGACGCTGGCCGGTGACGCCCAGTTCCGGGTAGCTGGCGATGGCCGCCTGCGCGTGGCCGGGGATCTCGATCTCGGGAACGATGGTGACGAAGCGCTGCTGCGCGTAGCGAACGAGGTCGCGCACCTGGGCCTGGGTGTAGAAGCCGCAGTAGGGCTTGTCCGGACTGCCGGTGAGCGCGGCGTCGGGGCCGACCGCCTTGCGGCAGGCGCCGATGCGGGTCAGTTCGGGATAACGCTTGATCTGCAGGCGCCAGCCCTGGTCGTCGGTCAGGTGCCAGTGCAGCACGTCGAGCTTGTGCAGCGCCATCCAGTCGATCAGCTTCTTGATGTCGGCGACGGACTGGAAGTGACGCGCCGAATCCAGCATCAGGCCGCGCCAAGCGAAGCGCGGATGGTCGGTGATGACGCCGTCGGTGAGTATCGCGGGGCCGCGCGCGCCGGGCGTCTGCGTGAGCAGTTGCCACAGCGTCACGCTGCCGTAAAACAGTCCCTGCGGCGCGCGCGCCTGGATGTGTACGCGGTTGTCGCCGATGCGCAGGCGATAACCGGCGTCGCCGGTGATGGCATCGTCGGCGCCGAGCTTCAGTGCGATGACGGCGTGCGGGTCGTCGTGTGCGGCCAAGCACAGATGCAGCCCGCGGGCGTGTGCGATCAGGGCGATGAATTGCCGCGCGACCGAGCGCGTGGCGGCGGTATCGGGCGTTACCGCAATCGTCGCACCGTCGGCGATGCGCGTGTGGCCATGCGCGGCCAGCTGCATCTGCGCCGGGCGCGGGATGATCGACCAGGGCGACGCCGCGGGTGGCGCGGCCGCCTGGGCGGCGCAGGTCAGTAGCAGTGCGGCGAGCAGGGACAGGTGGATTCCACGCATCATCAGTCGGATTCTCCCGGCGCGCAGCGCCATGCGGTTACGGACCGTGCGGTCGCCATCATGCGGCAGGCCGCGCGGTCGGTTCAAAGTTTCAGGTACAGCTTGCGGCGGTCCATGGTCCACACGATCAGCCACCACAGTGCCGTGAACGCCACGGCGAACGCGAGCGAGGCCATGCGCGGTCCGGCGAGTGGCGCGATCCAGTCGGCGAAACCGTATCGGTAGATCGGCGTCTGCCAGCCCAGCGCCGGCAGCAGGATCTGCATCAGTTCGGAACCGGCGTAGGCGGCGATGGCGTTGACGCCGAAGCGTCGTCCCCACGCCGGCCAGCCGCGCGTGTCGATGGCGAGGTGAAACCCAAGCAGGGCCAGCGTCGCCCAGCCCGCCGTCCACAGCGTGAAGGATGGCGTCCACAGATTCTTGTTGAACGGCAGCCACCACGATGCCAGCCAGCCCAGTGTCAGGCAGGCGATGGCCAGCACAAGCAGCGGACGGATGCGTCGTGCACGCAGCCAGGCACCCGCAGACAAACCGAACAGGCTGGTGGCGAAGGCGGGCAGGGTACTGAGCAAGCCTTCGGGGTCGTGGCCGCGGCCGGTCGCCGGGTCGATGCTCCACACGTAGTGTCCGAACACGGCGCTGTCGGTGCGGCTGACGATGTTGATCCACGGAGCCAGCGAACCGCCGAGTATGAGCAGCGCCGCATAGCCGATCAGCAACGCCGCGATGACGCACCACCATGCGCGCGGACGTGCGTACAGCGCCAGCAGCGCGGTACCGGCGAAGCACACGCCGATGCGTTGCAGCACGCCGGGCCAGCGCATGTCGCGGTGCGGCATCAGCCATGCGGCCAGCGCGTTGATCGCCAGTCCGAGCAGCACGATGCGCAGCGCGCGCCAGAGCGCCGCGTTGCGCAGAGCCGCGGGTGCATCGCCGCGCTCCAGGCGAGGCAGGAGCGCCAGGGCCACGGACACGCCCATGACGAACAGGAAGAAGGGAAAGATCAGATCGGTCGGTGTGCAGCCGTTCCAGGCAGCGTGTTCGAGCGGTGCGAACACATGGCTCCAGTCGCCGGGATCGTTGACCAGCAGCATCGCGGCCACGGTGCAGCCGCGCAGCGCGTCGACAGAGGCGAGTCGTGGCGGTTTCGGCGGCATGACGTCACTCCCGGTCAGGCGTTCGCGATCGTGCATCGCATGGCGGGCACTGGAATGGCCGGCGGCGTGAACGGCCGCCGGCACTGAAGAAAAAGACGGGCCCGGCATGCATGTCCGGGCCCGCGGGGGAGGTCACGATGCCTCAGAACTTGAAACGGAGGTTGAGGTAGTACTGGCGACCGTTGACGTAGAACGCGTACGGCTGCTTCCCGTAGGCGTCGTTGACGGTGTAGTACTTCAGCTTCGGGTTGTTCAGGTTCATCGCATCCAGCGATAGCGACAGCCACTGGTTGATGGTGTACCCGAGCGAGGCCGAAAGCGTGCCTACGCCGCTCTGGTAGTAGGCGTCGGTGCGGCTGACGCCGTCATAGAACGACGAACGGTAGGTGTAGCTCAGGCGCGCATTGAAGACGTCGTTCTCGAAGTAGCCCGACACGTTGGCGGTGTTCTTCGAGGTGCCCTGCAGCGGCTTGCCGTTGCCGGTGTGGGCCGCCGCGTAGGTGTAGTTGGCGGCGAAGCCGAAGTACTTGCCGATTGGCTGCTGGTAATTGAGTTCGACGCCCTTCACGTTGCCGTCGACGTTGTGCGGCACGCTGACCAGGTAGGTGCTGTAGACATCCTGTCCGGCGGTGTTGCTCGCCAGCATGTCCTTGTACGTGCGCGACTCGGTGCCGAAGTTCACGTAGTTCTTGAGCGACATGTTGTACACGCCGGCCGACAGCAGGCCGCGCGGCGCGAAGTACCACTCCAGCGCGGCGTCGAAGTTGGTCGAGATCAACGGCTTCAGATGCGGGTTGCCGCCGCTGCCGGTGTGGGTCAGGTCGTCGAGCGAGACGAAACCGGCCAGCGCTGAATAGTCAGGACGGGTCATGGTCTGCGATACGGCGAAGCGCGCCAGCAGATTGTCGGTCATGTTGAACTTCAGGTTGGCGCTGGGCAGGAACTTGTTGTAGCTGCCCTTGTACGTGTTCCAGTAGTAGTCGCCGAACAGCGAGCCGGTGATCGGCCCGGTGACGTCCGCTTCCTGCGGGCTGGTGCTGCTGTAGCTGATGTTCTCCTTGGTGTGCACGTAGCGCACGCCGACATTGCCGCTCCAGCGGTCACCCTGGAAGTTGGCCTGCAGATAGGCCGCGCCGTCCTTCTCGTTGACCTTGTAGATGTCGTTGAAATAGAAGCGGGCGACCGGATCGCGGTTGGCGTACTTGGCGTCGAACGCGGCCAGCTGCGCCGGCGAGTAGAACCAGATGTTGTTCGGATGGATGCCGCCCAGGTCACTGCCGAAGTCGCTCGGATAGTTGGACCACGAGGTTGGATAGTTGGCCAGATTCTGCCAATCGCCCTTCGGTCCCTGGGCGATGCTGCGCAGGTTCTCGCGGGTGTGGTCGGCATAGCGCACGCCGAAGTCCAGCGAGGACAGGGTGCCGTCGTCGAAGTACAGGGAGCCGTCGATCTGGCCCCAATTCTCCTTGTCCTTGGCGTTGATGCCGTTCTCACCGAAGATCCAGCCAGCCGAGGGCAGGATGCCGGAAGGCGAGCTGTTGTCGCCACCGAGTGTCCAGTTGATCGGCTTGCCTAGTCCCTGCATACCCCAGGCGGCGCCGGCGCCGGCCTGCGTGCCCAGTTCGATCACGTCCTGGGTCGGGCTGGAACCTTCGCCGTGGGTGGTGCCGACCTGGCCCTTGAAGGTCAGGTTCTCGCTGGCTTTCCAGGTGGCGTCCAGGGTCAGGTAGTTCGACTTCGAGGATGCACCGGGACGCGAGATCTGGTCGTAGACGCCGTACGGCACCGTGCTGCCGGTCGGTCCGAAGTAGGCCTGCTGCAGCACGTTGTTCTTGACCACGTAGCCGTTGGCCAGTCCTGCGCCGCTGGGCACGAACTGGCTGGCCCACATCATGTAGTTGCGGTTGTAGTTGTCGGCTTTGAGCTTGGTATAGAAGCCGTTGAGGTTGAAGCTCAGGTTGTCGCTGGCCTTCCACTCGATGTCGATGCTGCCGCCCTTGCGCTGGCGCTTCTGCGTGAACAGCACGGCGCCGATCAGGTTCGGGTAGTACACGCCGGCGAGGTCGGGATGGTCCATGGCGACCTGCGAATCGGGCGCGATCTGGCTATAGCCGCCGACCACTTCCTGTCCCTGGCGTTCCAGACTGCGTTCCTCGTAGAACGCCTGCGCCATGATGCCGAAGGTGTTGTCGCTGTTCTTCCAGTTGAACAGGCCGTTGAACTGCGGCTTGGTCTTGCCCGGCAGGTCCGAATACACGCCGCCGACGGACGCCTGCACGGTGACCGGCTTGTCGAACAGCAGCGGCGTGCGGGTGATGATGTTGACCGTGCCGGCGCTGCCGCCTTCCTGCAGTTTGGCCTCGGAGCTCTTGTGCACCACGACTTCGCTGACGATTTCGGCCGGCAGCAGGCTGTAGCTGACGCTGCGGCCGACGGTCTGGGTCTGGCTCAGCACGAACCAGTCGCCGGTACCGACGGTATGGCCGTTGACCAGCGTCTGGGTCATGCTCGGGTTGGTGCCGCGCAGGCTGACGCGATCATTCTCGTCGAAGCCGCCCTCGCTGGCGCTGGCCGAGCTGATGTTCACGCCGGGTAGGCGCTGCAGCGTGTCGGCGACGTTCTTCGCCGGCAGCTTGCCGATGTCCTCGGCGGTGACCACGTCGACGTGGGAGACGGCATCGCGCTTCAGGTTCAGCGACTCGGCTTCCGAATCGCGGATACCGACGACCGTGACGGCCTGCAGCTCCTGGATGTGCTTCTTGGCTTTCTGCTGCGCACTCTGGCTCGATGCATCGGTCTGCGCCCCCTGCGCACCGCTGTTCTGGGCCAGGGCGGGTCCGGACAGCAGCAGCGCCGTCAGGATGCTCGCCGATAGGATGGTCTTGCGCTGGTTCATGATCTCCCCTCCAAGTGGTTTTTTTGCTGCTTTGTCGGACCCCCGCGACGGCTGTCTCCGCGGCCGGTCCCAATCAAGTGGACGAACCCGGTGCTCAGCCCCCGTCCTGGTGATCGAGATACCAGCCGGCGGCACCGATGACGCCGAGCTGGCCGTGCTCCATCAAACGAATCGGCACGCGTTGCAGGAACGCGCGCATGCGGCCCTTGTCGAGAAAGCGTTCAACGAAGGTGCTGCGTGCCAGATAACTGCGGATCTGCGGCAGGATGCCGCCGGCCAGCCAGATGCCGCCGCTGGCGCCGTAGAGCATGGCGAGGTCGCCGACGAAGCTGCCGAGCAGGGCGCAGAACACGTCCAGCGTCTGCCTTGCTTCGTCATCGCTGCCTTGCAGCGCCGCCTCGGTGATCTGTTCGGGCCGTTCCAGTCTGCAGGGCATCGCGCGCAGCGTGCACAGCGCCTGATAGAGGCGCAACAGGCCGGGGCCGGACAGCACATGTTCGTAGGAGACGTGGCGATACCGGCTTTCCATCACGCCGAGGATCCCGATCTCCAGTTCTCCGCGCGGCGCCAGAGCAATCTGGCCGGCCTCCGTGGGCAGCACCAGCGGCTGGGGCTGCATCGGAAGGATGGCGGCCGAGCCCAGTCCGGTGCCCGGCCCCACGACGACTTGCGGGCCGGTTTTTTCGGGCAGCGGCGCGTCGGTCAGGGCCAGCGTCGCCGATGGCTCGATGTACTGCGTGGCGTAGGCGACGGCTTCGAAATCGTTGATCAGCGAGAGGTCGGCGAGGCCCAGCGCATCGCGCAGTTCATTCACTTCGACTCGCCACGGCAGGTTGTCGTTGACCACGACGCCGTCGATGGCGTAGCCGGCGCAGGCGAGGGCGCCGTGCGTGATCGCCGCATCCTCATGGCGCGACAGGAAGTCGCGCAGGATGGCGTCGAGACTCTCGTGCTCGGCGCAGACGTACTTGCGGTAGTCCAGTACGGCGACACGGCCGCTTTCGCTGCCGCCGCGCACCAGGCCGATGCGTGCATGGGTGCCGCCGACGTCTGCCGCGATGAAGGCCCGGGCGGCGTTGTCCACCGCTGGCATGACCGGCTGGCTTGCAAATTGCCCCACGCGATGTCCTCCCCGTGACTCTTTGCGTGTGCCGCGTATCGCTGATGATGCGCGGAGTGGGCCGAGTGTTGCGGAATGATGACAACGTTGTCAAGCATGTGCTTCGAGAGTCATGAAGTCGGGCTTCCCAGCGGGATGATGCGTATCATTCGGTTTCGCTCAGCAGACTGGTTTCGCTCTGGATCAGGCTCGCTTTGCCGGTCATGGCCAGTCATGAAAGGGTTTTCGTGGCATGTCGGGTTCGACGGAGTGATCCGCTCTTCGCGTTCGAAGGGCGAAAGCACTTGACGGCGCACGATGACAACGTTAATCCTGATGCGGCTAGATCGGACATTCCGATCGTGGGAGGGGAGTGCATTTCATGACGGGCAATGTCCAGGGCGGCCGCGGCAGCCATTACGCGATGTCGATGTTCATCATCGGCGTGCTGTTCTTCATCTTCGGTTTCGTCACCTGGCTCAACGGGCCGCTGACGATCTTCGTGAAGCTGGCTTTCAATCTGGACGACGTCAGCGCGTTCCTGATTCCGGTGGCGTTCTACGTGTCGTATTTCGTCTGGGCGCTGCCCGGCGCGGCGGTGCTCAAGCGCACTGGCATGAAGCGGGGCATGGCGCTCGGGCTGTTCGTGATGGCGATCGGCGCGGTGCTGTTCGGTCAGTTCATCGACTGGCGCATGTATCCGGGTGCGCTGGTGGGGTTGTTCGTGATCGGCGCGGGCCTGTCCCTGCTGCAGACCGCTTCCAATCCCTACGTCAGCATTCTCGGCCCTATCGACAGCGCGGCGCAGCGCGTGGCGATCATGGGCATCTGCAACAAGGTCGCGGGCGCGCTCGCGCCGCTGGTGTTTGGTGCGCTCGTGCTCAGTGGCATCGGTGACTTCGAAGCCAAGGTGAAGGCCGCGCCGACGCCGCAGGATGCCGCACGGATGCTTGATGCGTTCGTGTCGCGCGTGTACTGGCCGTACATGGTGATGGCTGCGATCATGGCCGTGCTGGCGATCTGGGTGGTGCGTTCGTCGCTACCGGAGATCAAGCCATCCGGCGACAACCGCGAGGACGCGGCGCATGCCGGCCGCAGCATCTTCAGCTTCCCGCATCTGTGGTTGGGCGTGCTGTGCCTGTTCATTTACGTCGGCATGGAGGTGATGGCCGGCGACGCCATTGGCATCTACGGACAGGCGCTGGGGCTGCCGCTGGATGCGGTCAAGCACTTCACCTCGTTCACCATGCTGGCGATGCTGGTCGGCTACGTGGCCGGACTGGTGCTGATCCCGCGCTTCATCTCGCAGCAGAGCTATCTGGCCGTGTCGGCGGTGCTGGGCGTGCTGTTCGCCTTCGGCGCCTATGCGACGCAGGGCTATGCGTCGGTGGCTTTCGTCGCCGCGCTGGGCTTCGCCAACGCGATGATGTGGCCGGCGATCTTCCCGCTGGCGATCAAGCGGCTGGGCAGCCACACCGAGTTCGGCTCGGCGCTGCTCATCATGGGCATCATGGGCGGCGCGCTGATTCCGCAGGTCTTCGTGCATCTGAAGGAGCACATCGACTTCCAGTTGGCATTCCTGCTGGTGATGGTGCCGGGGTATCTGTACATCCTGTTCTACGGCCTGCGCGGGCATCGCGTCGGCCAGCAGGAGACGGCCTCCGTGTTGGCCGCGGACACCATGCAGTAAACTGCGTCTGGCACTGTTCCGACCTCGGGGGCAGTGTTCCGATCACCATCGATAAGGAGTCCGGGTGCCAGCCACCATCAAAGACGTTGCCGAACGCGCCGGGGTCTCGCTGAAGACGGTTTCGCGCGTGATCAACCACGAAGCGTCGGTCCAGGACGACACGCGGGCGCGCGTGCAAAAGGCCATCGAGGAGCTGAACTATCAGCCGGACCTGTCCGCGCGCAGCCTTCGCGGTGCGCGCAACTTCGCGTTGGGGCTGGTCTACGACAACCCGAATCCGTACTACATCATCGCGGTGCAGAACGGCGCGTTGTCGGTGTGTCGCGAGATGGGTTTCGGCCTGCAGATTCATCCCTGCGACTCCACCGCGCCGAAGCTGGCGCAGGAACTGACGGATTTGGCGCATCGCTCGCGCCTGGCGGGGCTGGTGCTGGCGCCGCCGATGTCGGAAGACCCGAAACTGATTCGCCATCTGGCCAAGGCTGGGGTGCACTTCGTGCGCATTCTGTCGGCCGCCGAAGATCCGGACGATGGCTATCCGTGCGTGTTCATCGACGACCGCGATGCGGCCTACGACATTACCGAACATCTGATCCAGCTCGGGCACACCCGCATCGGCTTCCTCTGGGGTGGCGAGGAGCATCGTTCCAGTCCGGAGCGCTACAAGGGCTACGCCGATGCGCTGAAGGACTACGGCATCGAGCAGGACAGAAAGCTGGTCGTGAAGGGCGACTATTCCTTCGACGACGGTTTCCGCGGCGCGCGCAAGCTGCTGGCGCTGAAGGAGCCGCCGACGGCGATCTTCGGTTCCAACGACGAGATCGCGGCCGGTGTGCTGGCGGCGGCGAAGTCGGCGGGCATGGACGTGCCCTACGATCTGTCGATTGCGGGCTTCGAGGACAGTCCGTTTTCCAAGCAGTCCTGGCCGGCGCTGACCACGGCGCGGCAGGCCACCGACGAGATCGCGCAGCACGCCACGCGTCTGCTGATCGCGCAGTTGCAGAAGAACGGCCGCTTCGAGGTGCACAATGAGGGCTTCAGTCCCGAGCTGGTGGTACGTGGCTCCACGGCGCCGCCGCGGCCGCGCAAGTAATCCCGTTTCGCATTGATCACGCAGCAGCAGGCAGAGGCATGATCAATCGTCGGGATGATCCCGTTGCGTGGGCCATGTTTCTGTACGAACTGACGGATGCACATGAGCATCTCGGTGAGCTCATCAAGGAGATTTCTTCGGACCCCGAGTACGGCGAGTCCGAGCTGCGCATCGACCTGGGGCACGTGTACGCACAACTGAACCGGGCATGGCGTCGGCGGCTGAAGAGCAGCGATTTTGCGGGCAGCGAATGGGAGGCGGGTCGAGCGTTTCCCGACGATCTCGAGCCGCTGGTCTGACGTCTTCTTCGGGCCGGGGCGCCGCTACGCGACGCGCCCGAACTCAGGCGTTGTGGGTCACGCGCGCAGCGCGGTGGCTTCGCGCGCCAGCTGCTCGATGGCGTTCCAGTCGCCGGCGGCGACGAGGCCGCGTGGGGTCAGCCAGGAGCCGCCGACACAGATCACGTTGGACAGCGACAGGTAGTCGCGGGCGTTCTTCGTGCTGACGCCGCCGGTGGGGCAGAAGCGGATGCCCGGCAGCGGGCCGCCGAGCGAGCGCAGCATCGCCGTGCCGCCGGCGGCTTCGGCGGGGAAGAATTTCTGCAGTGTGTAGCCGCGTTCGAGAAGAATCATCGCCTCGCTGGCGCTGGCGGCGCCGGGGAGCAGGGGGACGGACTGCTCCTCGGCGGCATCGAGCAACGCGGGTGTGCTGCCGGGCGAGACGATGAAAGTGGCGCCGGCTTGGACGGCGTTGTCCAGGTCAGCGGGATTCAGGATGGTGCCGGCGCCGACGTGCGCGCCTTCGACTTCGGCGGCGATGGCGCGGATGGCGTCGAGCGCCGCCGGCGTGCGCAGTGTGACTTCGATGGCCGGTGCGCCGCCGGCGACCAGTGCGCGCGCCAGCGGCACGGCTTGGGCGGCGTCCTCGATCACCACTACTGGCACCACGGGGCCGAGGGTGAGGGTGGCTTCGAGCTGGGCGATGCGGTTGTTCATGGTCATGGCGTCGTGTCGTGTCGAAATCGGAATGGGCATCAGGCGTCGGCGGCGTGATGCGCATCGGGCGCGCCGAACACGCCTGCGCCGGCGTCGGCCGAGCCGACGGCGTTGCGCATTAGTGCGAACAGCTCGCGGCCGAGGCCGCTGTGGCTGGTCGACAGGTCGGCATGCGCGAAGTCGCGCGCGTTCCACTCGTCGGCGTCGACCAGCGCGTCGAGCGTGCCGGCGTCGGCGTCGAGGCGAATCATGTCGCCGTCGCGTACCTTGCCCAGCGGGCCGGCGTCGACCGCTTCCGGGCTGACATGGATGGCGGCCGGAATCTTGCCCGACGCACCGGACATGCGCCCGTCCGTGACCAGCGCCACGCGGTGGCCGCGGCCCTGCAGCACGCCCAGCGTCGGCGTCAGCTTGTGCAGTTCCGGCATGCCGATGGCGCGCGGACCCTGGAAGCGGACCACGGCGACGAAGTCGCGGTCCAGCTCGCCGCGCTCGAAGGCGGCGCGCACGTCGTTCTGGTCGTGGAAGATCACTGCCGGCGCCTCGATCACGTGGCGGTCCTCGGGCACCGAGGACACCTTGATGACCGAGCGTCCGAGATTGCCCTGCAGCACACGCAGCCCGCCGTCGGCCTGGAACGGCTCGCTGGCCGGGCGCAGGATGTTGGCGTTGCCGCTCTGGCCCGGATCGACCCAGTTCAGCTCGCCGTCGGCGTCGAGCTGCGGCATCTTGCGGTAGGCCTGCATGCCGCCGCCCCAGACGGTGGTGACGTCCTCGTGCAGCAGGCCGGCGTCGAGCAGCGAGCCGATCAGGAATGGCATGCCGCCGGCGCTGTGGAAGTGATTCACGTCGGCGTAGCCGTTCGGGTACACGCGCGCCAGCAGCGGCGTGACGCGCGAGATGGCGTCGAAGTCTTCCAGTGTCAACGTGATGCCGGCGGCCGCGGCGATGGCGACCAGGTGCAGCAGGTGGTTGGTCGAACCGCCCGTCGCGTTGAGGCCGATGATGCCGTTGACGATGCTGCGCTCGTCGATGACGCGGCCGGCGGGCGTGTAGTCCTCGCCCAGCGCGCTGATGGCAACGGCGCGCTGCACGGTGGCGGCGGTCAGAGCATCGCGCAGCGGCGTGTCCGGATTGACGAAGCTGGAGCCGGGCAGGTGCAGGCCCATCATCTCCATCAGCATCTGGTTGGAATTGGCGGTGCCGTAGAAGGTGCAGGTGCCGGGCGAATGGTAGGACTTCGCCTCGGCCTCCAGTAGCTGCTCGCGCGTGGCTTTGCCCTCGGCGAACTGCTGGCGGACCTTGGATTTCTCCTCGTTGGGCAGGCCGCTGGGCATCGGGCCGGACGGCACGAAGATCGCCGGCAAGTGGCCGAAGCTCAATGCGGCGATCAGCAGGCCGGGCACGATCTTGTCGCAGATGCCCAGGTACAGGCCGGCGTCGAACATGTCGTGCGAAAGCGCCACCGCGGCGGAGAGCGCGATCACGTCGCGCGAGAACAGGCTCAACTCCATGCCGGCCTGGCCCTGGGTGATGCCGTCGCACATGGCCGGCACGCCGCCGGCGACCTGTGCGGTGGCGCCGGCTTCGCGCGCCAAGCGGCGGATCAGTTCGGGATAGCGCTCGTACGGCTGATGCGCCGACAGCATGTCGTTGTAGGCGGTAACGATGCCGATGTTGGGCGAGGCGTCGCCGCGCAGCGCGTCCTTGTCCTGCGTGCCGCAGGCGGCGAAACCGTGGGCGAGATTGCCGCAGGAAAGGTGGCGGCGTTTCGGGCCGTTGTCGCGCGCGGCGTCGATACGTGCCAGGTAGGCGGCGCGGCCGGGACGGCTGCGTTCGGCGATGCGTTCAGTGACTTCTTGAAGAACGGGATGCAGGTTCATGGCGTGTCTCATTTCATGCGTGTCGCGCAGCGTCGGCGGTGCGGCGCGCGGTTCGGTATCGGGTCAGGGGCACCAGTAGGTCTGCAGGTCGGGCGCGTGCTGCAGCACAGCGCCGATCGGCAGCTCCGCGTCATCCATGGCCTGTTCCAGCACGCGGCGCTTGGCGTCGCCCTCGATCAGCAGGTAGAGGGCGCGCGCCTGGACCAGGACGGGCAGGCTCAGAGTGATGCGCGGTTCGTCTGCGCCGGGTGCACGCATGGGCAGCACCCGCGCGGAGCCGTTCGGGTCCAGCGCCTGGCGCAGGTGATCGCCTTCGGGGAAGAAGGAGGCGGTATGGCCGTCCTCGCCCATGCCGAGCACGACCACGTCCAGCGGCAGGTCCAGCGCGTCGAGGCGAGTCGCCACGCGCGGCAGGCCGTTCTCCGGCGTCGGTGCGTGTGCATACAGCGGCACGAACTGCGCCTGGGCCGCCGGTCCGTGCAGCAGGTGCTTGCGCAGCAGGCCGGCATTGGAGCGCGGATGTTCCGGCGGCACCCAGCGTTCGTCGACCAGGGTCACGACGACCTTGCTCCAATCCAGCGCGCAGCGCGCGAGCTGCTCCATGAAGCGTTTCGGCGTGCTGCCGCCAGACAGCGCCATGCCGGCTTGGCCGCGCGCGTCGATGGCGACGCGCAGGTCACGCGCCACGGTTTCGGCCAGCGCCTGGGCCAGCTGTTCGGCATGCTCGCTGGTGTGCCACGACAGGGCAGCGCTCCCCTCAGGGGGCGTGGCATCCGGTGTCGGCGAGTGTGTGTTCATCGCGGTCTACTGTCCGTCTCCGTCGTGCCAGGTGCGTCCGTCGCGCTCGATCAGGGCGACCGATGCGCTCGGTCCCCAGGTGCCGGCGGCGTACGGACGCGGCGAATTGTTGCTGTTTTCCCAGGCCGCCAGGATCGGGTCGATCCAGCGCCATGCGGCCTCGACCTCGTCGCGGCGCATGAACAGGGTCAGATTGCCGCGTACCACGTCCAGCAGCAGGCGCTCATACGCGTCCGGCTGCTGCACGCCGAAGGCCTCGGCGAAGCTCATGTCCAGCGGCACCGCCTGCAGACGCAGGCCGCCGGGGCCGGGGTACTTGGCCATCAGCCACAGCTTCACGCCTTCGTCCGGCTGCAGGCGTAGCACCAGCTTGTTGGCTCGGATCGCCCCGCTGCCGGCTTCGAAGATGGAGTAGGGGATGTCGCGGAAATGGATGACAATCTCCGACACGCGGTCGGGCATGCGCTTGCCCGTGCGCAGGTAGAACGGCACGCCGGCCCAGCGCCAGTTGCAGACCTGGGCCTTCAGCGCGACGAAGGTCTCGGTGTCGGAGGATGGCTGGCCCAGGTCCTCGAGGTAGCCCGGCGCCGAGCCGCCGTTGGCTGCGCCGGCGCGGTACTGGCCGCGGACGGTGGTCTGGGCGGCGTTCTCCGCATTGATCGGTTTCAGTGTGTGCAGGACCTTGAGCTTCTCGTCGCGCACCGCATCCGAATCCAGCGAGGCGGGCGGCTCCATGGCTACCATGCACAGCAGCTGCAGCAAGTGGTTCTGCACCATGTCGCGCAGTGCGCCGGCGGTGTCGTAGTACGGGCCGCGCTGCTCGACGCCGACGGTCTCGGCCACGGTGATCTGCACATGGTCGATGTGCGCGGCATTCCACAGCGGCTCGAACAAGACATTGGCGAAGCGCAGCGCCAGCAGGTTCTGCACCGTTTCCTTGCCCAGGTAGTGGTCGATGCGGAAGATCTGGTTCTCCGCGAACACGGCGCCGACGGCATCGTTGATCTCGGTCGCGCTGGCGAGATCGTGGCCGATCGGCTTCTCGATGACCACGCGTGCGCCATCGCCGTTCAGGCCGTGCTGGCGCAGGCGTTCGCAGATGTCGACGAAGATGCGCGGACTGGTGGACAGGTAGAACACCCGCACGTGGTCGTCGATGCGGGTCAGCTCGCGTGCGAAGTCGTCCCAGCCGTCGTCGCTGGTGGCGTCCAGCGGGTGGTAGCTGACCAGTTCCAGGAAGTCGTCGATCTTCGCGCCGAGGGCGTCGTCGCCGCCGACCGCTTTCTCCAGCGCCTCGCGCACGCGGTCGCGATATTCGCCGTCGGCCTGGTCCTCGCGGGCCACGCCGAGGATGCGACTCTGCAGGGGAATCTGCTCGTCGGCAAAGCGGCGGAACAGGGCGGGCAGCAGCTTGCGCATGGCCAGATCGCCGGTTCCACCGAAGATCACCAGGTCGAAGGCCGCAACGGGCTTGGCATGGGTGCTCACGAAGTCGCCTCGTGGGAAGAATGCATGCGATTAGCATACCACTACAAAACCACTTTGATGCAAGTTACGGATTGGTTACGGTTACATGCCGTACCAGTTGCTTGATTGGTATTGCACTGGTATTTTGGTTGGCATGGAAAGCGCTCTGCTCGATGAATACCGGCGTCAGGCCGAGGACACGCACGCCCCGGCGTATCTGCGCCTGCGCCGTGCGATTCGCACCAGTGTCGAACGCGGTGCGCTCGGCCCCGGCCACGCGTTGCCGAGCGAGCGTGAATTGGCGCGTCAGTTGGAACTGTCCCGTGTCACCGTGCGCAAGGCGTTGGCCGGACTGGTCGAGGATGGTGTGCTGACTCAGCGCCACGGCGCGGGCACGTTCGTCGCCGAGCGCATCGTCAAGCCGCTGTCGAAACTGACCAGCTTCACCGGCGATCTTCGCGCGCGCGGGTTGAATCCGCGTTCGGTGTTCATGGAGCGCGAGGTCGGCGAGGTCACGCCGGAAGAGGCCATGGCGCTCAATCTCTCGCCGGGCGCGCTGGTGGTGCGGCTGTACCGCCTGCGCTACGGCTCGGACGAACCGCTGGCGGTGGAGCGTAGCGCCATTCCGCACGACATCGTCAACGATCCCGAGATGATCGAGGACTCGCTCTACGAAGTGCTCGAGAAACTCGGCTGCCGTCCGGTGCGCGCGCTGCAGCGCCTGCGCGCGGTGAATTTCAACGCCGAACAGGCGCGTCTGCTGGATGTGCCCGAAGGCAGCGCCGGTCTGGCGCTGGAACGACGCACCTTCATTGCCGACGGCCGCTTGGTCGAGTACACGCGCTCCTGGTACCGCGGCGATGCCTACGACTTCGTCGCCGAACTGCAGGGCGAATCATGAATCCGTCGACGCCCGCCTGCGTCGCCGCGCGCATCTGCGCGCCCGAATCGAGGACATCGATGCCGTGAACGAGCAAGCCGCGAATCCGCAACAGACTTTGATGCACCAGGAAGCCGCCGAGGCGCCGCGCGTGATCGAGCGCCAGCTGGCCGAGAATGACGCCGTGGTGCGCGAACTGGCGACGCGCCTACGCGCTGCGCCGCCGCGCTTCATCGTGACCTGTGCGCGGGGCAGCTCCGATCATGCAGCAACCTTCGCCAAGTACGCGTTCGAGACGCGGCTCGGTCTGGTTACCGCGTCGGCCTCGCCCTCGGTCGAGTCGGTATACGCTGCACCGCAGCAGCTTCGCGATGCGCTGTTCGTGGCCATCTCGCAATCGGGCAAGAGCCCGGACCTGCTGCGCAACGCCGAGGCGGCGCGTTCGGCCGGCGCGCACGTGGTCGCGCTGGTCAACGTCGAGGACTCGCCGTTGGCGGAGATCGCCGACACGGTGATTCCCCTGCGCGCCGGTCCCGAACGCAGCGTCGCCGCGACCAAGAGCTATCTGGGCACGCTATCCGCGATCCTCCACATCACCGCGCACTGGAGCGCCAACGCGGCCCTGCACGATGCACTGACTGCGCTGCCCGATGCCATGGGCAGGGCGTTCCGGCAGGACTGGTCGCCGCTGGTCGAAGGACTGCGCGATGCCCGCAATCTGTTCGTGCTCGGGCGCGGCTACGGCTACGGCGCGGCGCAGGAATCGGCCTTGAAGTTCAAGGAGACCTGCTGCCTGCATGCCGAGGCCTTCAGCACCGCCGAGGTCAAGCACGGTCCGATGGCGCTGGTCGGCGCCGATTTCCCGATGCTCATGCTGGCGCAGGACGACGGCACGCTACGCGGCGCGCTGGACGTGGCGCGTGAATTCCGCGAGCGCGGCGCGCGGGTCTGGACCGCCGCGCCGGGCGACCGCCACGACGATGCCTTGCCGATCGTGCCCGCTGCCGATCCGCTGTGCGCGCCGCTGCTGGCGGTGCAGAGCTTCTATCGCGCGGCCAATGCGTTGTCCATGGCGCGCGGGTACGACCCGGACGTGCCGCCGTACCTCAACAAGGTCACCGAAACCGTCTGATCGGTCGGCGCATCCCCGGCGCCGGCCCGCATCCGTCCCTCCCCACACCGTTCCAGTTCGAGATCCACGCCTCATGACCACCGCTTTCATCAACGGACGCATCCTTACCAATCACGGCCTGCAGAGCGGTTGTGCCGTGCTGGTCGAGGACGATCGCATCGCCGGCCTGGCGTTGCCATCCGACCCCCGCGTACGCGCCGCCGAACGTCACGATCTGGAAGGACGCTATCTGCTGCCGGGCTTCATCGATTGCCAGGTCAACGGCGGCGGCGGCGTGCTGTTCAACGAAGCGCCCACGGTCGAGGGCATCCGCGCCATCGGCGAGGCGCACCAGCGTTTCGGTACCACCGGCTTTCTGCCGACCCTGATCAGCGACGACGTCGACGTGATGCGCAAGGCCATCGCCGCCGTCGACGAGGCCATCGAAACGGGTGTTCCGGGCGTGCTCGGCATCCACATCGAGGGTCCGTACCTGGCGCCCGCGCGCAAGGGCGTCCACGACGCCGACAAGTTCCGCATTCCCGACGAAGAGGAATTGGCGCTGGTCAGCTCGCTCAAGCGGGGCGTGACCGTGCTGACCCTGGCCCCGGACCAGGTGCCAGTCGAGAAGATCCGTCGCCTGGTCGAGGCCGGCGTGATCGTCGCCGGCGGCCACACGGCTGCCGACTACGCGACCACGCGCGCGGCGCTCGACAACGGCGTGCGCGGATTCACCCACCTGTTCAACGCCATGACGCCGTTCACCAGCCGCGAGCCCGGCGTGGTCGGCGCGGCGCTGGAAGACCCGGACAGCTGGTGCGGCCTGATCGTCGACGGTCACCATGTGCATCCGGCCAGCCTGCGTGTGGCCATCGCTGCCAAGGCTGCCGGCAAGATGTTCCTGGTCACCGATGCCATGCCGCCGGTCGGCGCGGACGATCCGCACTTCGTGCTCAACGGCGAGACCATCACCGCCGAGGACGGCATCTGCCGCACCGCCGACGGCGTGCTGGCCGGTTCTGCGCTGGACATGGCCAGCGCCATCCGCAATTGCGTGCAGCAGCTCGACCTGCCGGTCGCCGAAGCGGCCCGGATGGCCGCCACGTATCCCGCCGATTTCCTCGGCTTCGAACGCACCCACGGCCATATCAGCGCTGGCTACCGCGCCGACTTCGCCGTGCTCGACGAGCATTTTTCCCTGCAGGAAACCTGGATCGGCGGTCGACGCCTTATCTGACAGGAGGATATTGGCGCACCGTCGGTCGCTCCGGTCATCGGCGCGAAGAGCGGCCCCGTTCGGGCAGTATGCGCATGGCTTTCTTTTCCGGTGACTGGTTCCACTCCGGATGCTGCTCTGCAGCTTCCGCTAACGCCCGTCGCCAGGCCAGGTACTGCGAGGGAGACGGCAACAGCGGTGTGTGTGCGAGCTCCCAGTGGATGCCGTTGATCGGGTCGTCGAAGAACACCGCGTAGTAGCCGGGCGAGTAGATCGGGTAGGCCTGTGGAGCGTCCGTCACGGGTATCGCGTTCGGCAGCAGGAAGTCGCGATGAAAGGCATCTACTTCGCTTCGGCGTTTGGCCCATAGTGCGATGTGGTGGATGCCGACAGCGCGTTCGGCATGCTCCAGTCGATGCCCCGATTCCGCCGGTTGCACGCCAATGTAGCTGTGCGGGAACGGGAATCGCGCCATGTAGTAGGTCGAGCGGTAACCGAGGTCGAGCGTCCAGAAACTGCGGTAGCCGAGCCAGCCGAACATCCGGTCGTAGAAGCGGACCGAATTCTCATAATCGAGTACCGAGAATTCGACGTGATGTATACCGCGCCATCGCATGGCTGCCGCCTCCTATACATGTCGATCAAATGTTCATCCTGACTCGAATCATCGTATGCGACGCCGATATGCGCATGGATTGATCTTGGTCAAGATCTGCCCCCTTCTGCCAGCGTAGGCTGATTCCGTTACTCGCATTAGACGGTTCGCCGCGTTCCGAGGCGATCCAGGAGGCATGCAACATGTCCGACTTGAAAACTGGGCCAACGCCCGATCATGGCAAGACGCCGTTTCCGCCCGCGTTGTTGAGCGGTGATCACTGGATCGAGGAACTTCATGACGGCCATCATGTGCTGATCCGTCCGATTCGCGCCGAAGACCGCGAGCGCGAGCGCGTCTTTATCGAACGGCTGTCACCAGCGGCCAAGCACTATCGCTTTCTTGGTGAGATGCGCACGCCGGACGAGCGTCTGCTGGATCTGATGCTCAACGTCGACTACACGAACACGATGGCCTTCATCGCCCTGGTGCACGACGACGGTGAGTTGCGCGAAGTCGGCGTCAGCCGTTATGCCGCATCCGGCGATTCGCGCCATTGCGAGTGCGCGGTGACCGTGGCCGAGGACTGGCAGCATCGAGGGCTCGGCGTGGCGTTGATGCGCCATCTCATCGACATGGCGCGCCGCAACGGATTCAAGCAGATGTTTTCCGTGGATGCTGCCGACAACGAGCCGATGCGCGAGTTGGCCGAATTCCTCGGGTTCCGCCGCAGCACGGACCCGGATGACGCTTCGCAAGTCATCTACACGCGGGATCTCTGAAGGCCGACGGAATGCATCGTGCACAGTCGCAGGCGCGGGTCGAAGCGTGTCGGGAGCCGTCTCCGGATGGCGTCGTCGGGAGCGATATCCTCGCGGTGGTCACGACGACCGCGCCGTGGAGTGCGGCCGCCGAGGTGGCCGTCGCACTGGCGGCGCGTACTGGCGGCGAACTGACCGGCTGCCGTATCGATCCGGAGTGGCGCGAGCTTGATGCTGCGGAGTCCATGTCGATACCGGTGCTGGGTTCGGGCGCGTGGGACGACGGCGCGCAGCAGCGCGATGATTGCGCGTTCACGGAGTTCGCCCGTGAACGCGGTGTGGAAGATGCGGCGTGGTGCACGGCGCAGGCCGGTATCGCACAGACGTTGCGGCAGCTTGGCGCGTGGCATGACCTGGCCGTGTTGGAGCGTGACATGGTCACGCCTGAACGCGTGCCCGACGTACTCGGTGAAGCCATGCTGGGATGCGGGGTGCCGTGCCTGTTGCTGCCGGATGGCAGGCGGCTTCCATCATGGCCGTTCGCGCGGGTGGTGATCGGCTGGAACGGCAGCATGGAAGCCATCCGCGCACTGCATGCAGCCCGCGGACTGTTGATGGCGGCCGATGCCGTGCATGTGCTGGATGGTGCGGTGGTCGAGGACGAAGTCGGTCGCGGACTGCCTCGTTTCGATCCGTGTCGCTATCTCGCGCGGCATGGCATCACGGCGTCCCGCAGTCGTGTATCGACCGACGTGGGTTCGGCGGGAGAGGTCCTGCTGGACGCTTCCGTGCGGCTGCATGCCGACCTGCTGGTGATGGGAGCCTACGGGCGTTCTCATCTACGTGAGCGGGTGGTGGGTGGAGCCTCGCGCTACGTGCTGGAGCATGCCGAAATTCCGCTGCTGATGCGGCACTGAGCACAGGGTGCGCAGGCAAGATCCGCGCAGAGGTCATTCATTGACCAGCACGGCGGCCCCTCGGAAGCGGCCGTGACGGAGGTCATCGAGTGCGCGGTTGGCTTCGGTCATCGGATAGCGGGTGACATGCGTGCGGATTCCGGCTTCGGCGGCCATGGCCAGGAATTCCACGCCATCTTCGCGCGTGAGGTTGGCGACGGAGACCAGTTCGCGCTCTTCCCACAGCAGGTCGTAGGAAAACGCCGGAATCTCGCTCATGTGGATGCCGGCGCAGACCACGCGTCCGCCCTTGTGCACGGCTTTCAGGGCGGCAGGAATCAGGGCGCCGATCGGCGCGTAGATCAACGCCGCATCGAGCGGCTCGGGCGGCGTTTCGTCCGAGCCGCCGGCCCAGACCGCACCCAGGCGATTGGCGAATGCCTGCGTGTCCGTATCGCCTGGACGGGTGAACGCGAAGACCGAACGGCCTTGCCAGACCGCCACCTGGGCGATGATGTGTGCTGCGGCGCCGAAACCGTACAGTCCGATGCGGCGCGCGTCGCCGGCGATCTTCAGCGAACGCCAGCCGATCAATCCTGCGCACAGCAGCGGTGCCTGCGCGGCGGCGTCGCCGTGCTCGCACATGGGCAGAGCGAAGCGCGCGTCGGCAAGGACATGCGTGGCGAAGCCGCCGTTCCGGGTATACCCGGTGAACTGCGGGTGGTCGCAGAGGTTCTCGCGTCCGGACCGGCAATAGGGACACGCGCCGCAGGTGTGGCCGAGCCACGGCACGCCGACACGGTCGCCCGGCGCGAGCGCTTCGACGTTCGCACCCACGGCCTCGACGCGACCGACGATCTCGTGGCCGGGAACGATCGGCAGGCGTGGGTTCGGCAGTTCGCCGTCCACGACATGCAGATCGGTGCGGCATACGCCGCAGGCGTGGATGCGGACGCGGACTTCGTCCGGGCCGGGGTCGGGCGTGGGTTGCTCGGTCCAGGTCAGCGGTTCGCCGATACGGTGCAGGATCATGGCGTGCATGGGTATCACCTCCGCGTCATGCCGTTGTCGATGCCGACATGCGCTTCGTCCCGTGCGTCCTTGTTGTGAGCAAAAGCCACGGACAAGCTGGGCATGGCGTCGGTCCGTCACGGGGTCAGGATATCGCCACAGCGGGTTCGCGCCATAGGGGCCCGAGCCATGCGTATCGGCGATATGCTTGCTGCGCACTCGTCGATATCCCCGTGAACGCTCTAGAATCGATTCTCATTGTGCAGACCTCGAGGTGAAGGCCGCCATGCAAGCCGAAATTTCGATGCCAGGAAACGCGGAGCGTGTGCATGCTCACGCGTCGGACAGGCGGACGTGCGGTTTCTCCGTTTCGTGCGGGGGCGGTGCATGAGTGCGACCGGGGAGGCTTCGGACATGTCTCGCGAGAAGGGCGTCTCGCCGGGTCTGAAGGCACGCCGTCTCGGCATCGATACGCATCATGAGCCGGTGGTGGTGTTGCGCGCCGACGCGCCGGTGTGTCGAGCCGAGGGCTTCGAGGCCCACGCCCGCATCGAGGTCGTGGGACGACACGGGAGCATCATCGCCACACTGAATGTGCTGACGACTGGTGAACTGCTCGCCGTCGATGAAGTGGGACTGTCCGAGTCGGCCTGGTTGCGGTTGAAGCCGGAGGCGGGCGAGTGCCTGCGCTTCCGTCATCCCGCACCGACCGAGGCCATGAGCCACATTCGCGCCAAGATCGATGGCGGCGAACTCAGCGAGCGGCAGTGCGACGCGATTGTCCGCGATGTCGTGGCTGGCCGCCTGAGCAACGTGGAAATCGCCGCGTTCCTGGTCGCGTGTGCGGATGGTCGCATGCATGCGCGCGAGGTCACGGGTCTGACCCGCGCCATGGTGAACACGGGCAATCGGTTGTCCTGGTCACAGCAGCAGGTCGTCGACAAGCACTGCATCGGCGGACTGCCGGGCAATCGCACCACGCCGATCGTGGTGCCCGTGGCGACTGCGCTGGGTCTGGTGATGCCCAAGACCAGCTCGCGCGCGATCACGTCGCCGGCCGGTACGGCCGATACGCTGGAGACACTGACCCGTGTCGATCTGAGTCTGGAGGACATCCGTCGCGTGGTCGAAGCCGAAGGCGGCTGCATGGTCTGGGGCGGGGCCGTGTCGCTCAGTCCGGCGGACGACTTGCTGATCCGGGTCGAACGCATGCTTGATCTGGACAGCGAGGGACAGCTGGTGGCGTCGGTGCTGTCGAAGAAGGCGGCGGCCGGTTCCACGCACGTGCTCATCGACATTCCGGTCGGGCCCACTGCAAAGGTTCGCAGCCAGGCGGAGGCGGAATCGCTGCTCGCGTCGCTGCAGGCCACGGCCACAGACATCGGCCTGACGCTGCGCGGCCTGCTCAGCGACGGAAGCCAGCCGATCGGACGCGGCATCGGTCCGGCGCTTGAGGCCCATGATGTGCTTGCAGTGCTTGAAAACCGTCCCGACGCGCCTGCCGACTTGCGTCGCAAGGCACTGGAAGTGGCCGCCGGGGTGATCGAGCTGGGCGGGCTGGCGCAGGGCGCGGATGCGCTGGCGATGGCGGAGCGGACCTTGTCCGATGGTCTTGCCTGGCGCAAGTTCCAGGCGATCTGCGAGGCGCAGGGCGGTCTGCGTGAACCCGGGCGTGCGCCGTTCACGCGCGTGATTCCGGCGTTGCATGCCGGCACGGTTTCGCGCATCGACAATCGCCTGCTGGCGCAGGTGGCCCGATTGGCCGGCGCGCCCCAGGCCGGCACCGCCGGGGTCTATCTGGAGGCACATGTGGGCGTCGCGGTGGAACGCGGGCAGCCGCTGTTCACGGTGCATGCGGAGTCGCGTGGCGAACTCGAATACGCCATGGATTTCGTCGACCGTCATCCATCCATCGTGCATGTCGAGGTGCGCGCATGATCGTGTTTCACGCCATGCCCGGAAACGGGACCATGGCCGCGCATCTGGCGAGGGAGTTCGGCGGCGAGGCGCGGATCGCCGATGTCGACGTGCATGCGTTCCCCGATGGCGAGAGCCTGGTTCGCGTGGAACCGCCTGACGCGGAGACCGACGCGGTGCTGGTCTGCACGCTGGATCATCCCGACACGGTTACTGTGCCCTTGCTGATGGCTGCCGCGACGCTGCGTGAACTCGGCGCGCGGCGCGTTGTGCTGGTCGCGCCGTATCTGGCCTACATGCGTCAGGACAAGCGTTTCGCGCCGGGGCAGGCGGTTTCGGCGCGCATCTACGCGGCCTGGCTGTCGACACATTTCGACGACCTGGTGACGGTCGACCCGCATCTGCACAGGATTGCGCGATTGGACGAGGTCTACACGTTGCGCAGCCGCGTGGTGCATGCCGCGCCGGTGCTGGCCGCATGGATCCGGGAACAGATCGACGATCCCTGGATCGTGGGACCGGACGGCGAGAGCGCGCAATGGGCCCGGGATGTCGCCGCCCGCATCGGTGCGCCGGTGACGGTGCTGGAGAAGACCCGCTTCGGCGATACCGATGTGGCCGTCACTGCGCCGGAAGCGCACGCGCATCGGCATCGCACCCCGGTTCTGCTGGACGACATCATTTCCAGCGGACGCACGCTCGCAGCCGTGGTCGAGCATCTGCACGCCCAAGGCATGCGCGATGCCGTGTGCGTCGCGGTGCACGGTCTGATGGCCGGTGACGCGCGCGAGTTGCTGCGGAAAGCGGGCGTCGCGCGCGTGGTGTGCACCAACACAGTCGGCGATGCGCGCGATGCCATCGACGTCAGTGCCGCGATTGCCGACGGCCTGCGCGACCTGCTGTTCAACATGGAGGAGGGCAACACATGATTCGTCTCAGCAGCCACGGGGCCGCCAAACAGGTGACCGGGTCGTGCCATCTGATCGAGTCCGATCGTGCGCGGGTACTGGTCGATTGCGGCATGTTCCAGGGCGGTCGCGAACTGGAGGAGGAAAACGCCGAACCGTTCGCGTTCGACGCTTCGCAAATCGACGCGGTGGTGCTCACGCATGCGCATCTGGACCACTGCGGGCGGCTCCCGTTGTTGCGCAAGCGCGGATTTCGCGGTCGGGTGTATGCCACCGATGCCACGCGTGATCTGACGCGGTTGCTGCTCATGGATTCGGCGGGGTTGCAGGAAGAGGATACCCGGCGCGCGCGGCGTCGCGCCTCGCGCAGCGGAGAGAAGGTGTCCGAGCCGTTGTACGGCCTCGCCGACGCCCTGCGCACCATGGATCTTTTTGCGCGTCCGGTGGCCTACGGCGAAACGCGCGAGGTGGCGCCGGGCATGCGCGCGACCTTCGTCGATGCCGGACACATCCTCGGTTCGTCCTCGGTGCAACTGGAGATCGAGGAAGAGGGCAAGCGCGTGCGGGTGCTGTTCTCGGGCGACATCGGCAACCCCGGGCGACCGCTCCTGAACGATCCGGCCCCGCCTCCGGAGCCGCCCGACTATGTGGTCATGGAGACCACGTACGGCGACCGCGATCATCGCCCCTGGCAAGCGTCGGTGGATGAGCTGGTCGAGGCGGTGTCCTCGGCCTATCAGCGCGGTGGCAATGTGCTGATTCCGACTTTCGCGCTGGAGCGTTCGCAGGAGATTCTCTATGTCCTGTTCCACGCCATCGAAGAGGGTCGCCTGCCACGCCGGCTCCCGGTGTTCCTGGATTCGCCGATGGCGATCTCGGCAACGCAGATCTTCATGGAGCATCCCGAGGCGCTGCGCACGGAGTTCGCAGAGGAGCTTTCCCGGATCGATCCGCTGGATCTGGGTGGCTTGCACATGACGCGAGAAACCGCCGAGTCGATGGCCATCAACCGCATCCGCGGCGGCGCCGTCATCATGGCCGGTTCGGGCATGTGCACCGGCGGCCGCATCCGGCATCACATCCGGCACAACATCTGGAACGAGAACAGCAGCATGATCTTCGTCGGCTATGCGGCCTCGGGCACGCTGGCGCGTCGGATCATCGACGGTGCCGGCCGCATTCGCTTGTTCGGCGACGATATCGTGGTGCGGGCGAAAATCCACACGATCAATGGGTTTTCTGCGCATGCCGGTCAGAGCGCGCTGCTCGACTGGCTGCAGCGCTGCGGCAAGCCGAAGAATGTGTTCCTGGTGCACGGCGACTACGATCGTGGCATGCAGGCGTTCGCTGCGCAGCTCGACCGGATCGGCCAGCCCTGGCACATGTCGGGCATGGGTGAGCCGATCCTGCTGGACGCTTCCTGACGCGTGCCGCGGCGCACGTCAGGAGCTAAGGCTGGGTTGACCGACGTCAACGCATGCCGGCATGCGACAGCGGATACTGTCTCCATTCCGAAAGAGGACACTGACATGTACAAGCACATCCTGCTTCCCACGGACGGTTCGGACCTCTCCCTACGCGCGGTGGACGCCGGCATCCAACTGGCGGCGAAGTTGGGCGCGAAGGTCTACGGCCTGCATGTGGCGATGCCGTATCCGGCGATGAGCTACATGACCGAGATCATCACCATCAGCGAGGCAACCTACAGCGAGGAAGCCGCCGAGCGCGCCGAACGCTATCTGGCCGAGATCAAGAGTCGTGCCGATACCGCCGGTGTGACCTGCGAAACCCACTACACCTTCGACGAGCATCCGGCCAAGGTCATCATCGATACCGCCGAGAGCAAGGGCTGCGACCTGATCGTGCTCGCCTCACACGGCCGCCGAGGCTTCGACCGCCTGCTGCTGGGCAGCGAAACGCAACGTGTGCTGGTCGGTTGCGAGCTTCCAGTGCTGGTCTACCGCTGATCCGTTTCAGCACAACGAAAAAGGCCGCCCTTGCAGGCGGCCTTTTTCGTCGAATCGATTGGTGGAGCGGAGGAGGATCGAACTCCCGACCTTCGCATTGCGAACGCGACGCTCTCCCAGCTGAGCTACCGCCCCACGTGAGCGGCGCATTCTAGCAGCGTGTGGTGGCGTCGCCAATAGGGTGCGTGAAGATTTATCGGTCGGGCAGGCGGGCCATCAGGCGGTCGTGCAGCAGATCCGTGCGCCAGCCAGTCAGGGCGCGGGGCCAGTTGCGGGTGGCGATCAGTTCTTCCAGCACCTTGCGCGGCGCGAGCAGCCCGGGCGGAAGGTCGATCGATTCGGCCAGGGCATGCACGTCGTGTTTCATCTCCGCGAGGACGCGCTTGCCGGCGCCGTCGAGCGGCGCGGGGATGGCATCGGTGGCCTCGATCTCGTCGTCGGTGACCGGGCGACGCAGCAGTTCCAGCAGTTCGGTGCGCTGCGGCGCGCGCAGGGCACGCTGTCCCTGGGTGAGGGCGGCGATGGCTGCGTCGCTGTCCGGACGTTCGTCGACCAGAGCCATGATCTGTGCGTCCTGAAGCAGCCAGGGCCTCGGCTTGTCGAGTGTGCGCGCCGTGTTCTCGCGCCACAGCAGCACGCGGCGCAGCAGGGCCTGCTTGTCCGGCGACCAGAAGGCGCCGCCGCGCAGGGCGCGTTGCGGCTGTGGATCGATGCCGCGATCGGAGGCGCGTTGCTTGAGCTGTTGGCAGTCGTGCTCGAACCAGTCGAGGCGATCCCGTGCTTCGAGTTCGCGCTGCAGGTGCTCGTGGATGGCATGCAGATAGACCACGTCGAGCGTGGCATAGCGGCGCTGCGAGGCCGTCAGCGGACGCTGCATCCAGTCCGAGCGCGTCTCGCCCTTGTCCAATTGCACGCCGGTTACGTGTTCGACCAGGGCGCGATAGCTCATGCCCAGGCCGAGGCCGCAGAAGGCGGCGGCGAGCTGGGTGTCGAACAGGCGCGCGGGGCCGCCAGGAAGCAGCGGCGCCATGACGTCGAGGTCCTCGCTGGGGCTGTGCATGATCCACAGTGGTGCAGCCGCGCGGTCCATGTTCGCCAGTGCGTCGCCGATCTCGAAGGCGAGGGGATCGATCAGGGCGCGGCGTCCGTCGTGTCCGAACTGGATCAGCGCCAGTTGAGCGTAGTAGGTGTTGCGGCGCATGAACTCCGTGTCCACGGCCAGCAGACCGTCGACGCTGGCGAGCCACGTATCGAGCTGTCCGCGGGTATCAATCCATTCGGCCTCGGCCGCAGCCGTGGAGGAGGTGTTCTGGTTCACGATGAAAGCTTCCGCAGCGCGTTGCGCGGAGGATCGTTGCCCTCGCGCACGGGTTTGCTTAGGGTGGTCCGACACGATAGCAGGCCGCCCGGTGCTTGGCATGTTCCACGGACCGGGTACCATGCGCGCAACGGTCCTCCCATCGTCCGGCCAGCGAGAGCCTCCATGCCCAACAGCAAGTCCGAACGTCGTCAGCGCGCCATGGGCGGCGCGATCGGCGTGAGCCTGCTCGGACTGGCCATGCTGTATCACTTTTTTCCCGCCTTGCTGCATGTGCCGGCCGAGGCCGACCGTCCGCAGCGGGCGGCGCGTCCGGGCGGCCCGATGGCGCCGCCGCTGGGGTTCGACCGTCGTCCGCAGGGCACGCAGAGCGCGTCGGTGCGCATCAATGAACTCGATGCGGGACCGCCGCTCTCGCTGGCACCGCGCGCGGTCATCGCTGCCCGATTGCGTCCGGCGCCTGCATCTTCGGCCGCGGCCCAGACCGAGACGCCTGCGCTCACCGATCTGCTGACGCGTGCCGCGGATGCGCTCGGCAAGGGCAACCTCAGCGGTGATTCGGACAGCGCGATGAGTCTGTACATGCAGGCGTTGAAGCTGCGTCCCGACAGCAACCGTGCGCGTGAGGGCCTGGCGCACGTGCAGCAGCGCCTGATTGCCGAGATCGAGGACGATCTGTCCAGCGGTGATGCCGATGCCGCGCAGACCACGCTGCAGGTGCTGCAACAACTGCCGAACGCGGGGGCGGAAAGCCAGCGTCTGCAGCGCAGCCTGCAGACGCTGCGCCAGGTGCGCCCGCTGCTGGCGCATGCGGCCGACCTGATGGGGCAGGGCCACGACATGCTGCCGGCCGACGACAACGCGTTGGCTGTCTATCGCCAGGTACTGGGCATCGATCCGGGCAACCATGTGGCCCGGCAGGGTCTGCAGCGCATTCAGCGCAAGCTGCTGGACCAGGCGTTGGGCGCCGTGGCGCAGGACGATTTCGACGGCGCCGACGCGGCCCTGGCACAGGCTGCGAAGATCGATCCCAATGCCACTGCGCTGCAGGATACGCGGGGCCGCATCGAGGGCATCCGCCGGCAGCGCGCGGAAAGCCGGCTGCAGCAGGCGGGCACTGCGCTCGATGGCGGCGATCTGGCGCTGGCGCAGAAGCTGCGCGATCAGGCGTTGCAGATCAGCCCGGACGTGCCCGGCGTCAATGCCTTCGATCAGCGTCTGCACAACGCGCGCATCTACGCGAACTACCGGCCGGGCCAGACCTTCCGCGATGCCTACGTGGACATCAGCGGGCATGCGCCGACCATGGTGGTGATTCCGACCGGCAGCTTCATGATGGGATCGCCGGACAGCGAGTCGGGACACGAACCCAACGAGTCGCCGCTGCACAAGGTCGACATCAAGCACGGTCTGGCGGTGTCGCGCACAGAGATCAGTGTTGCCCAGTTCCGCGAGTTCGTGCGTGAAAGCGGCTACGTACCGGATTCGGTGCGCCTGCACGGTTCCAACATCTACGACGGTCGGCGCGGCACGATGCGCGATGACAGTGATGCGACCTGGCAGGATGACTACGCGGGGCGTCCCGCGCGCGGCGATCACCCGGTGGTGAACGTGTCCTGGCGCGACGCCACCGCGTATGCCGCGTGGTTGTCCAAGCGCACTGGCAAGACCTATCGCCTGCTCAGCGAGGCCGAATACGAATACGTCATGCGCGGCGGCACGACCACGCCGTACTGGTGGGGCAGTGGGTCGCCCACGCGCGAGGTCGAGAATCTTCCGGGCAGTCGCGATCGATCGCCGCTACGGCGAAGCTGGACGCATGCCTTCCGAGGCTACCGAGACGGCTACTGGGGCGACGCGCCTGTCGGACATTTCGCACCCAATCCGTTCGGTCTGTACGACATCGACGGAAATGTTTCCGAATGGGTGCAGGATTGCTGGCACGACAACTACACGCGCGCGCCGCGCGACGGCAGCGCCTGGGTCAATCCGGGGTGCAGCCTGCGCATGGTGCGTGGCGCATCCTGGGGAAGTTCGCCGGAACAGGCGCGTTCGGCCTTCCGCGTTGCGGCCGAGCCGACCACGCGCAGCGGTCGTGTCGGTTTCCGCGTGGCGCGCGAGTTGTAGCCGCAAAAACTCGCACCTCCCATCGTCGTCCTGACGCGGCATGAGGCCGTGCTAGGCTCTGCGGATTGTCCTCAGGCTGTTGCGATTCGGGGGTCCCATGGCATTCGCCACTTTGCGCTCGCTCAATGCCGAGCAGCGTCACGCTGTTCTGGCCAGCTTCCTCGGATGGACGCTGGACGCCTTCGATTTCTTCCTGCTGGTGTTCGTGCTGGACGATGTGGCGCGCAGCTTCGGTTCGGACGTCGAGGCGGTCTCCTTCGGCATCCTGCTGACGCTCGCGGCACGCCCCATTGGTGCGCTGCTCTTCGGCCGCCTGGCCGATCGTTTCGGTCGACGGCCGGTGCTGATGGTCGACGTGGCCCTGTTCTCGGCGCTGGAGTTTATCTGCGCCTTCGCGCCTTCCCTGACGGTATTGCTGGTGCTGCGTTTCCTGTTCGGCATCGCGATGGGCGGCGAGTGGGGCATCGGCGCGGCGCTGGCCATGGAGAGCATTCCGGCGAAGGCGCGCGGCGCGGTGTCGGGACTGCTGCAGAGCGGCTACCCATTCGGCTACTTTCTCGGCGCGTTGGCGTACTGGATCGTCACCGACGTGCTCGGCTTCAGCTGGCGAGGCATGTTCGTGGCCGGCGCATTGCCCGCGCTGCTGGTGCTGTATCTGCGCATGAAGGTGCCCGAATCGCCGGCGTGGAAGGCCAACGAGCAGCGGCAGCGCCGGCAGAATGTGTTCGAGGCCATGCGTGGCCATTGGGGCCTGTTCGTGTTCATGATGGTGCTGATGGGCGCCTTCAACATGTTCAGCCACGGATCGCAGGACATGTATCCGACGTTCCTCAAGCAGCAGCTGCATCTGGGCGCGGGAGCGGTGACGGTGCTGACCATGCTGCTCAACGCCGGAGCCATCGTCGGCGGACTCTCGTTCGGTGCGTGGTCGGAACACATCGGCCGGCGTCGCGCGATCATCATCGCCGCGCTGCTGGCGATCCCGGTGGTGCCATTGTGGATGTTCGGTAACCAGATCGCGGCCTGGATGGGCTGGACGGCGCCGATCGCCTCGCTGGCGCTTCTCGGCGCGGGGGCATTCCTGATTCAGGTGATGGTGCAGGGCGCCTGGGGCATTGTGCCGACGCATCTGAACGAGCTGGCACCGGGCACGGTACGCGGCACGCTGCCGGGGTTTGCCTACCAGTTGGGCAATCTGCTGGCTGCGGCCACGGCGACGGCGCAGGCGGCGCTGGCGGCGCGCTTGCAGGGCGACTATGCGTCGGTCATGGCGGTGTGGCTGGTGGTGGTGGCCTTGGCACTGGCGGCGCTGGCGTGGCTCGGCCCCGAGGCGCGCGGACAGCGATTCGATACACACGAAGCATGACGGCGGCGCGCTTCGCGGCTATGATCCGTCGCTTTCCCGACGGGTTGGATCGCAGCACATGAAAGCCGGCAAAGACAAGGTGGTGTCCTTCCACTACACGCTGACCGTGGATGGCGCGGAAGCGGAAACCTCGCGTGCCCAGGAGGCGCCCCTGCAGGCCCTGCTCGGCCGTGGGCAGCTGATTCCCGGCATGGAGCGCGCCATCGAAGGGCGCGAGGCGGGCGAAACCTTTGCCGTCGACATCGCGCCGGAGGACGGATACGGCGAGCGTCGCGAGGATCTTACCCAGCGGCTGTCGAAGAAGTACTTCCACCAGGCCGCGCGGCTCAAGCCCGGCATGACCACGGTGCTCAGCCTGAAGGAAGGCGGTCAGCGCGCGGTGACGGTGAAGAAGGTCGGCATGAGCACCATCGACGTGGATCTGAACCATCCGATGGCCGGCAAGGCGCTGCATTTCGACATCGAGATCGTCGAGGTGCGCGAAGCCAGCGAGGAAGAGCTGGCGCACGGTCACGCGCACGGCCCGGGCGGCCACGAGCACTGAGCGCCGTTCAAACGGTACCGACGTAGCGTCGCAGGACCGAACGCACCGCGCCCAGATACCCGCGCCCGAACAGGTTCAGGTGATTGAGCAGGTGGTAGAGGTTGTACAGCGGCGCGCGTTCGCGCCAGTCGCGCGCCAGTGGCGCGCGCTCGGCATAGTGTTCGAAGAAACGGGGGCCGGGGTCGCCGAACAGGGTCAGCATGGCCAGGTCGGCCTCGGCCCAGCCGTAATATGCGGCGCCGGCATCGATCAATGCCGGTTCGCCGTTGCGGCAGCAGTGCAGGTTGCCGCTCCACAGGTCGCCGTGCAGCAGTACCGGCGCTTGTTCAGATACCCATTCGGTCAGTCGCTGGCATAGGTGTTCGATACGGGATTGGTCCGCGTTGTCGATCAGGCCGGCATCGTGCGCGCGCTGCGCCTGCGGCTGCAGACGGCGCTGGACGAAGAAGCGATGGCCGTCGGTATCCGGCGTGTTGTCCTGCCATCCGTCGCCGCACCATCCCTCGTGCTCCAGGCCGAAATGCGGCCCCTGTGCCGAGTGCTGGCGCGCGAGGCCGTGGGCGGCGCGAATCTGGAAGTCCTTCGCGGGCATGCCGTTGCCGAGATCCTCGATCAGCATCGCGTGAGGCTGTTCGGCATAGATTCCCGGTACGCGCATGCCACCGGCCTCGTGCAGCAGGCGCAGCCCATTCGCCTCGGCCTGCAACAGCGAGGCGGGGCGATCCGGTCGGTGCTTCAGCCAGGCCGACCGGCCATCGCGCATGCGCACGCGATGCAGTCCGTGGTCGGCGGGGACCGCGCCGTCGATGCATGTCGCGATGGACGAAGGGATGCTCATGACGGGTATCAGTCAACGGCAGATGACGGCGGCATGCAAGTTACGCGGTGGAAGCGGTCGAGGGACGGATATTCACGAGTGTGACCACGGTCTCTGGGTCCGTCGCCGACCGCGCCGGTATACTGAGGTGCGCGAATACGGTGCACGCTCGCCGCGATCGCACAGGGGGAATGCCGGATCGTGGACAAGCACATCGACTTCCAGTCCTCGCCGCGCGTGGCCGCAGGCCGCGCGCAGGGCGGCCGTGCGAGTCAGCAGGATGCCTTCGTCTGCTTGCATGATGCGGCCGAGGACACCCTGCTGCTGGTGCTGGCCGACGGCATGGGCGGCGATGGCGCGGGAGAATTGGCGGCCGACGGCGTGGTCACGACCGCGCGTCGCCTGTGGAACCAGAAGGCGTGGTTGCAACAACCGGCCGCACTATTCCTGGAGCATCTGTGCATGGAAGCGCACGAGGAACTTCATCGCCGCCGGCTCGGTCTGAGCCAGGGCGAACCGCATTCGACCGTGGTGGCGTTGCTGCTTCGCGACGATCGCGCCAGTTGGGTGCATGTCGGCGACAGTCGCCTGTATCTGTTCCAGGGGGCACGCTGCCTGGCGCGGACGCGCGACCACAGTCTGGCCGAATGGCGTGTGCAGCGCGGTGAGCTGCTTCCGGAGGACGTCGCGAGCCACCCCGATCAGCACAAGCTGCTGCGCGGTCTGGGCGGCGACGAGCCGCCCGAGGTCGATCACGGCGGCGCCATGCTGCATGCGGGGCAGTCTTTCGCGCTGTGCAGCGACGGCGTCTGGGAAAACCTTACTGCGCAGGAGCTCGGGCGTCTGGTGACCCGCGACGATCAGTCGGAAGCGCTGCGTGAGGCGCTGACTTTGGCGGTCGAGCGAGGCGGTCGCGAAGGCGACAACGCGGCCCTGATTCTGGTGCGCGCGATGGATGCAGGACGTCTGCATCGCGCCGCAGTCAGTTTCTGGCTGCATGTTTCGGATCTTTTGAAAGGCCGTCGCCGCGATGCGGCGGCCTGATGCCATGAAAGGCATGGAGCACGTGGGACGTATGACATCGAGATCGAGGTTTCAGGGGCGATGCCGTCGCGTGGCGCGCGTTGCGCCGGCATGGATCGCATGCGCATGGCTGCTGGGAGGCTGTGCGCAGCTGCAGACGTTCAAGCGCAACGTCCTCGGTATTCACAAGCCCGAGGTCACGACCACGACGAGGCCCGCAGCGGCCAGACCACCGGTTGCGGTGCGGCATCCGGAATCGGTCGTGCCACTGAAGACGATCATCATGAAACAGCTTCAGGTTGGGCACTACGCAAAAGGGCGCAAGCAACTGCGGCGGTATCTGGAAGTGCATCCCGATGATCGCTATGCGCGCGATCTGTGGCGGCAGCTGACCGTGAATCCGAACAAGCTCCTGGGCGCGCACTCACGCATGCATGTGGTGCAGCCGGGCGAGTCCTACGGCACGCTGGCGGCGAAATACCTGGGCTCGGCGACGCGCTTCCTGGCGCTGGCCCGCTACAACCACGCTGACAATCCGTCGGTCCTGCAGCTCGGGCAGAAAGTCCGCGTGCCGGCCGACAGTCCGGCCAAGGTGCGCGCGACGATGGCCGCCGCGCCGGTCGAGAATCCCGAGCCGGCTCCTTCGAATGCCGCCGCCGCACCGGACGATGCCAGCGGACCGGTCGACCGCGCAGAGCAACTGCAGTCGCAGAGCCTTGCGCTGCTCCACGAGGGGCACAAAAAGCAAGCGCTGGATAGGTTGGGGCAGGCGCTCGATCTGGATCCGAAGCTGAAGCCTTCCGACCACGACGCAAGTACGCTGCGCAAGCAGCTGCTGACGTCCTACCACCAGCGCGCGATCGTGCTGTACCGCGATCAGAAACTGGATCCGGCGATTGCGCTGTGGAACCGGGTGCTGGCCATCGACCCGAACTACGAGCCGGCAATCGTCTACCGCGCTCGTGCGCGAGAATTGAAGAGTCGCCTGAAACAGCTCTGAGCGAGAACACGGGAAACGTTCAGGTTTCCGCGTTCTCGGGCGTTTCCTCGGGAACGGGGAGGATCTGCGTAGTCTGCACCGCGCGTTCGGCGGTGCGCCGTGGAGCATGCCGGTCGGAGGCGCGCAAGCGTGCGTGCAGTGACTGGTTCATGAGATTGAAGGCCGTGAACAGGCGTCCCAGTTCGTCTCGGCGAACCAGACGGATGCGGTATTTGAAGTCGCCGCGCGCGACGCGGAGCATGGCTTCGCTGAGCAGGTCCAGCAGAATCAGCGGACGACGGAACAGCCAGTAGGCGGCCCCGATCACGGCGATCAGCGTCACACCGAGCACGATCGCGATGACCCACAACGTTGTGTGCTGGGCTGCGACCAGCGGTGCGCTGCTGACGCCCAGCCGCAGGTGACCCACGACCTTGTCCTGATAGCGGATCGGCGTGGCGAACAGCAGCATGGCGTCGCGTTCGCCGTGGACATGGCTGTGGTAACTGTCGACTTCGTCCTCGCGCGACAGGTAATCGTCGGCATTCAGCGCGGGCAGGGGCTTGCCGACCTCGCTGCGAATCGTGCTCGCGATGGTCTGGCCGTCGCGCCCGGCGATGGCGATGTAGTGAATCTGGCGGTTGCGGGCGATGTCCTCGACCAGGGCGCGCGTCGCGGCGCGGTCGCCCAGGAGGAGATTCTCCGCCGATTCGTGCGCGATCATACGGCCGAGCGAACTGCCGTAGTCCAGCCCCAGTCCGGTCACAGCAGTTCGCTGCTTGCCGTAGATCGCGGCCAGTCCGACCAACAGCACCAGGGTGAGGGTGACGCCCAGCATGCTGGCCCAGCGCACCCGCAGCGAGATGATGCGGCCGGTCAGGGGATTTTCCTGCAGTCGTGCGTATTCGCGCTGCGCCAGTTTCAGGTCGTCGATGAGTTCGCGGGCGCTCTGGTAGCGCGCATCCGGTGCCTGAGCCAGCAGGGTGCGCACGATGCCGATCAGGATCGAGGGCGTGGACGGATCGCGCGGCTCGATGGATGGCTGCGGGTTGCGTTTGCGCTCCTTGACCAGGCGCTGCACGTCGCCGGTTTCCTGCCACGGAAGCTTGCCGGTGACCAGCCAGAACAGCACCACGCCCAGCGAAAACAGGTCGCTCCGCGCATCCGCGCGATGCCCTTCCAGTCGTTCCAGCGCCATGAAGGACGGCGTGCCGCCGATGACGCGTCGCTGTTCGCCGCCTTCGGCGTCGCGCGGCACGCCGCGGCGTTCGGCGATGCCGAAGTCGCTGAGCTTGGCGTGCTTCCAGCCCTCCATGAACATGATGTTCTCGGGCTTGATGTCGTGATGGACGATGCCTTCGCCATGCGCATAGTCCAGCGCGTCGGCGATCTGCACGGCCATGTTCATGATGACCGGAAGCGACGGCGGCCCCTCTTTTTCCACGCGTGTGGAAAGCGCGTCGCCGGTCAGGCGCTCCATGGCGATGTAGGGGCGGCCGTCATCGGTCTCGCCGGTATCGAAGATCGTGACCAGGTGCGGGTGGTTCAGATGGCCCGCCGCGCGTGCCTCGACCTGAAAGCGCCGCCGGTAGCCTGCGTCGGCGGCGACCTCGCGATGCAGGCACTTGATGGCCACCCTGCGTTCGATATCGGGGTCGAAGCCCGCATACACGACCGCCGAGGCACCTTCGCCGAGGATGCCCTCGATGCGGTAGCGGCCGACCTGTGCGGGCAGGGCTTCGTCGATCATCGAATCAGTGGGCGTACAGCCACCAGGCCAGGGCGGCGAGCCCCGCGACCACCAGTACGCCGGCGACGATGCGCAGCGTGCGCAGGCCGCCGAGCGGGCCGTTCTCGCGCGTGCGGAACACGAACTCCGCCTGGCCGAAGCGGATGCGGTCGCCGTGCTTGAGCACAGCGTCGTGGACGCGTTGATCGTTGACGAAGGTGCCGTTGGTCGACAGCGTGTTCATGATCACGTAGTGCCCGTTCTGATTCATGATCCAGGCATGCGAGGACGACACGCTGAGGTCGTCGATGACGATGTCGCTTTCTTCGTGCCGGCCGATGGTCTGGCGGCCCGCCCGCAGCGAGAAGCGCTTGCCCTCCATGCTGTCGCTCGCGCCTTGCAGCACGGGACGGTTGGCGCTGGCGCGGTCCAGTGCATCGTAGTGCGGGCCGCTGGCGGTATGGCGGCGCAGTTCCTCGGCGGAGAACAGCTGCGTGCCCTGCGGACCGGACGTGCGAGCGTGAGCGCCGCGTCGAGACGGGTCGGCGTGATTGTTCATGTGGCATCCCCCTGGACAGGTTGACCAATATACCTGTCTTGCACCGCCTTTCGCTGTGCCGCAATGCCGAATCGTCCAGCTTGGGACCTCGTGCACATTTGCTCGATGAGGCCGGCATGCTCGCATTCATGTGCGGACCGAGGAGCGTGAGGATTTCCATGGTCGAAAACGACAAAACCCGCCGGGAGGCGGGTTTTGTCGCGAATCGACGGGTTCGTCGTTCGAAATTTGGTGCCGAAGGTGGGACTCGAACCCACACTCTGTTTCCAGAAACGGATTTTGAATCCGTCGCGTCTACCAGTTCCGCCACTTCGGCGCGGTCGGCGAGTATGCCGCAAATCAGTGCAGTTGGTCGAGTGACAATGCGCGATCGCCGCGTTCGTACCATTGACCTTCGAGCGGCGCGAATACCGCGCACTGGGTCATCGGACCGGAATAGATGTGCAGACTCACCGCGACATCGTCTGCACTGGGATTGCGGATGGTGTGATATTCGTGCGGTGGAATCAGGCTTCCGGCGGAGCCGGGGCCGGCCTGGATCGCGCCGACGGAGTTGAAACGGTAGCGGCGTTCCTCGTGCTCCAGCAGTTCGTACTGGGTGATCTCCAGCGCGCCGCGCCAGACGCCTTCGACGCACCACATGCCGCTATGATCGTGGATCGGCGTGCCCTGGCCAGGGCCCCAGGTCATCGCGGTGACGCAGTAGCCGTGTTGCTCGCTGCGGTACAGCTCCCGCCGTGCGTAGTGCTCGGGATGCGCCTCGAACACGCAGGCAGGAAGTTCGACTTCCTGTTCGCGGATCAGGCGGCACAGCGTGTTGCGCAGTGCATCGGTGATTTCGGTCGTGGAAGCGTGGCTCACTGCATGGTCGAGTGCATCGACCAGGGTGCGGCAGCCGGGGAATTCGAGAGCGAGCATACGCGGAGTCATTGCTGGAAACGGTCGATCCATTCTAGCAGTGCTGCGCGTAGCGAACAGTCGAGCGCGGGCAGATGTTCGCACGCAGGGATGCTACCCTGTGCCGATTGACTACCTGTCATGACAGTTATTGTGGCCGAATCGCATTACCAACCGCCCAATCAGGTGCTGACGACGCTGGGTCTCTCCCTGGCCACGTTCATGCGTGTCCTGGACACGACCATCGCCAACGTATCGCTGCCGACTATCGCCGGCAATCTGGGCGTGAGCTACAACCAGAGCACCTGGGTCATCACCTCGTTCACGGTATGCATGGCGATCTCGCTGCCGCTGACGGGATTCCTGGCGCGGCGCTTCGGCGAGGTGAAGCTGTTCGTGTGGTGCACGCTGCTGTTCTCGATCACCTCGATGCTGTGCGGTTTGTCCGAGAGCATGGGCATGCTGCTGGTGTTCCGCGCCATCCAGGGCGCGGTGGCCGGGCCGATGTACCCGATCACACAGAGCCTGCTGATCGCGGTGTATCCGCCGGAAAAGCGCGGCATGGCGCTGGCGCTGATGGGCATGGTGACGGTGGTCGCACCGATCGTCGGCCCCACGCTCGGCGGCTGGATCACCGACACCTATTCGTGGCCGTGGATCTTCTTCATCAACGTGCCCATCGGCATCTTCGCCAGTGTGGTGATCGGCGCGCAGCTGGCCGGCAAGAAGGAAGTCACCGAGCGGCCGCGTGTGGACTACATCGGTCTGATCGCGCTGATCATCGGTGTCGGTTCGCTGCAGATCGTGCTGGACAAGGGCAACGATGCGGATTGGTTCAATTCGCCGTTCATCGTGATCATGACCATCGTCTCGGTCGTCGCGTTGATCGTGTTCGTGATCTGGGAGCTGACCGACCGCGAACCCATCGTCGATCTGCGCCTGTTCCGTCATCGCAACTTCGCGGCGGGTACGGTGCTGCTGATCCTGTCGTATTCGACTTTCTTTGCCATGGGCTTGCTGTTGCCGCTGTGGCTGCAGCGCACGCTGCATTACACGGCGAGCTGGGCAGGTCTGGCCGGCGCGTCCATCGGCATCATGCCGGTGCTGCTCACGTTCTTCGTCGGCAAGTACGCGCCGAGGACCGATCTGCGACTGGTCGCCGCGGCGGCTTTCGTCGTGCTGGGACTGACCTGCTTCGCGCAGTCGCAGTTCTACGTCGGCGTCGACTTCATGCACGTGGCCCTGGTGCGCGGCTTCCAGGGGCTCGGCGTGGCGCTGTTCTTCATGCCGGTGTTGACGATCCTGCTGTCCGACCTCAAGCCCAACGAGATCGCTTCCGGTTCCGGGCTTTCCACGTTCCTGCGCACGCTGGGCGGCAGCTTCGCGGCGTCGATCACGACTTTCGTCTGGGACCGGCGCGCCGTGGTTCACCACGCGCAGCTGGCCTCGCACATCACGCCCTACAATCCGACGGCGCGCGCCGCGCTGGAGGAAATGGGCAAAGGCGGACACGACACGCGGGCGGCGTTGATCCTGAACAGCGAAATCACGCGGCAGGGATTCCAGATGGCCTTCAACGACATCATGCACGTGCTGGGTTGGGTGTTCATCGCGTTGATCGCGGTGCTGTGGCTGACCAAGCCGCCCTTCCACGCCAAGTCGAATGCGGCCGCGGCCGAGGATTGAGCAGGGAACGGCGGCGCTGCCCGTGGAAGAGGGCGGCCGCGGAATGCGATTCCACTTTTCCGGGGCCGTGCATGGATGGACGGTAAGCGTTGCGCGGAGCCGCGTCCGGCGCTTGAGTGGCCTGCCTTGGCGCTCGATGTCGCGTCAGGAGTCGGAGTCAGCGTGGTAGACGATCGAGGAAGCCGCCGATGGCGGGACCGTAGTGCTCGATGTCGACCAGGAACGCATCGTGTCCCTGCGGCGAATCCAGCGCCACGAACTCGACGTCGGCTCCGGCATCTTCGAGGCCCTTGGCGATCTGTTCCTGCTGCTCCAGCGGGAACAGGATGTCCGTCGTGACGCCGATGACCAGTGCGCGTTCGATGCAGATGCGCTTGAGACCCTCGTGCACGCTGCCGTCGCCGTATTCGGCTACGTCGAACCAGTCGCTGGCGCGCGAGAGGTACAGGTAGCAATTGGGGTCGAAATGGCGCACGAACTTGCGCGAGTGGGCTTGCAGATAGGATTCGACCTGGAACTCGAAGCCGAACGGATTGCCAGGGCGCTCCTCGGGATCCAGCCGGATACGTGCGAACCGGCCGTTCCACTCCATGGCCGAACGATAAGTGATGACACCGAGCTTGCGCGCGATGCTCATGCCACGTTCGGGGTAGTCCTCGTCTGAATAGCGGCCTTCGTTCCAGTTGCGATCCAGCCGGATCGCCTCGCGCTGCAGCGAGCGGATGGCGATGGCGAAGGGTTGCGCCTGCGGTGCGGTGTCGACACTGATATGCGTGCTCACTGTGCCCGGATGCTGCAGCATGTAACCCAGTGCCGCCATGCCGCCCATCGAGCAGCCGATCAGGCAGGCCAGCCGTGTGATGCCCAGACTCTCGATCACGCAGTGCGCGGCGTTGGCGACGTCTTCCAGCGTCAGTTCGGGAAAATCCAGGCGGTACGGTTCGCCATTGTCCGGGTTGATCGAGGCCGGCCCGGTCGAGCCCTTGTCGCTGCCCAGCGAGTTCACGCAGACGACGAACCAGCGGTTCGTGTCGATGGGCTTGCCCGGGCCGATCATTGCTTCCCACCAGCCATCCGAGGGGTCGTCCTCGTTCGACGCGGCGTGCGCGCTGGGCGATAGGCCGGTGAGGATCAGGATGGCATTGCCCGCATCGTCATCAAGTGTGCCCCAGGTTTCGTAGGCGACATGCGCGTCATGCAGTTCGCCACCCCGCTTCATGGCGAAGGGCGAGGGCAGGTCGTGATAGCGGCGAGCATCGGCCATGCGAAATCCGGTTCGGCGGCAAAGCGGGCACTGTATATCGAGAGGCTGGGGAACCCAAAGCCCCGTGGATGAAGCGCGCCGAACGGGGCTTGTCCCGCTCGGCTTCAGTGCACGTGGTCGATGGTCACGTCGACGGGGGCCGCTGCATGAGTCGAGATCGGTCCCGCGCTGCCTTCGAGATCGCCGGCGGCGGCCGTCGGCTGACCACTGTGCGAGATGCGTGCGGTCACCATCACCTCGGGCACGCTGGACAGGCGCATGGCCGGAGTCATGCCCATGCCATCGGTGAGCATCACCGTGGTCGGCAGTGCGGAAGCCTTCAGGCGAATGACGGCCAGCGGCATCGGCGGGCCACGCTGTGCTTTGGCGAAGACATACAGGGTGTCGCCGGGCTTCACATGATCACGAAGCTTCGGGTCCAGGCGCACGCGCACGGCAATGTGCGCGCCTTCGTCCGCCTTCGCAGCAGCGGCAGCGCTTGTCGACGATGCCGGAGACGAGAGCAGCGCCATGGCCTGTTTCTGCGTCTTGCCGGCGGCGCGCGCATTGGCCATCGCGATCTGCTCCTTCACCGCCTGCGCCACTTTGGAGCCGGGTTGCAACAATGCCTGCAGCCGTCGCCAGGTCAGCACGGCGTCGGCGAAATGGCCATGCTGGTAGTCGCTGATGCCCAGCAGCCACAGCCCGCGCTGATTGCGCGGGTCGGCCTTGACCGCCCGTTGCAGCAGCGAACGGGCCTGCCCCTCGATGCGATGATCCGCGCGCGCCATCGCGTCGACCTCGACCCAGGCGATCATGATGTCGGCATTGTCGGGAGCCAGCTTGAGCGCCTTGCCGTAGGCATCGCGCGCCAGCGCCGGACGCTCGGTGCCGGCGTAGGTGCGGCCGAGCATCAGCCAGCCCTGCAGGTTGTCCGGGTGCTGTTTGAGTTCCGCGCGCAGCTTGGCGACGGCCTGGTCCAGCGTCATTTGTGGCTGCAGGGCGCTCTTGTTCAGCGCAGCCGGCGTGCCGACGTGCAGGTACAGGCCCAGTGCGGCCAGCGGCAGGGCAAACAGCACCAGCAGCGAGAGAACCAGCGCGTGACGCGGCTGCCCGCTGCGGCGGCCGCGACGCAGCATCGGCACCACGACCAGCGCCAGCGCGAGCAGGACCATCAGGGTGGCGACAAGGATGAATTCGGTCTTCACGAAGTCGGCTCCTGGCGACGGTCGGTGGAAAAACGGAAAGGCATCACCAGTCCTCGTCGTCGATGGGCGGCGGAGTCGCAGGGGCGGAGCGCGCACGCTTGCGCACGGTGAACAGCACGCCGGCGGCGCCGAGCAGCACAATCAGACCCGGACCGAACCACAGCAGCCAGGTGGACGGTTTCAGCGGTGGGTCGTACAGCACGTAGTCCGAGTAGCGGTCGACCAGATACTGCTTGATTTCGTCGTCGCTGCGGCCGTTCTGCATCTGCTCGTAGATGATGTGGCGCATCTGCTGCGCCAGTTCGGCCTGCGAGTCGAGCAGGCTCTCGTTCTGGCAGACCAGGCAGCGCAGTTCCCGTGTCAGGTGCTGGAAACGTAGCTCTTGCGCGCGGTCCTTGAATTTCAGCGGGTCGATGGCGTGCGCGGCGAAGGCCACGCACAGGCCCAGCAGCAGGAGCAGAACGTGCCGGCGTTTCATGGCGACTCCTGTTTTGGTGCGGCGTGCTTCAGCGCCTGGATCTTCGGTTCGAGCACGTCGGCGATGACCTGCGGCGTCAGCGGGCCGATGCGCTTGTAGCGGATGATGCCGTCGGCGTCGATGAGGAAAGTCTCCGGCGCGCCGTAGACGCCGAAGTCGATGGCGGTAGCGCCGCTGCGGTCGGTGACGACCATGCTGTACGGATTGCCGTGCTGCGCCAGCCAGGCCTTGGCGGCGTCCGGGTCGTCCTTGTAGTTGTAGCCGATCACCGGCACACCGAGCTGGCGCGCTTCCTGCATCAGCACCGGATGCTCCTCGCCGCAGGCGATGCACCAACTGGCGAAGACGTTGACCAGGTAAGGCTGCCCGAGCATTTCCGCCTTGCTCACGCGCGTGGACGGATCGTCCAGCAGCGGCAGGCTGAAGGCAGGCGCGGGCTTGCCGATCAGCGGTGAGGGCACTTCGCGCTGGTCGTGGCGTGTGTTCCACCACAGGCCGAAACCGAACAACACGGCCAGCAGTGCGAAACCGATCAGGGGCAGCGCGCGGTTCATGCCTGCGAGGCCTCCGCCTGCGGGTCCGCATTGACACTCGGCGCCGGGCGATCCGACGAGGCTTCGCGCCGCAGACGGAAGCGTCGATCCGCGGCGGCGAGGAAACCGCCGAGCATCATCAGGATGCCGCCGCCCCACAGCCAGCGCACGAAGGGCTTCACGTAGATGCGCATGGCCCAGGCGCCGTTGTCCAGCGGTTCGCCGAGGGCGACGTACAGATCGCGCATCGGACCGGCGTCGACGGCGGACTCGGTCTGCACCTGGCCGCGCTCGTAGGTGCGCTTCTGCGGGTGCAGCACGGTCAGCGGCTGGCCGTTCTTCAGCACCTGCACGGCGCCCTGGTCGGCTTTCCAGTTCGGGCCGGTGGTGTGTGTGACACCCTGGAAGCGGAAGCCGTAGGCGCCGATGGTCTCCGTCTGGCCGGGCGCCATGCGGATGTCGTGCTCGACGCTCAGCGCGGTGGTCAGCAGGACGCCGGCGAGAAACACGCCGACGCCGAAGTGCGCCACCAGCATGCCCAGCATCTCCGCCGGATAACGGCGTCCGCGCGGCGCTTCGCGCCAGCGCTTGCGGGCGAAGGCCAGCACGCCGTAGAACACGTAGATCGAAGCCAGCCCGCCGAGGATCGCGCGCCACGACGGCACGCCGCTCATGCGCGCGATGAACAGCACGCTGGCCAGCACGACCGCCGCGATCGCGGCCTGCAGCCCGATGCGCAGCAGCAGCCGGCCTTCGGCGCGGCCCCAGCGCGCGAACGGTCCCAGCGGCAGCAGCAGAATCGCCGGCGCCATCAGCAGAATGAACAGCGAACCGAAGTAGGGCGGACCGACCGAGATGCGGCCCCAATTGAAGGCGTCGCCGATCAGCGGGAACAGCGTGCCCAGCAACACCATGGCGGCGGCGCTGGTCAGCAGCAGGTTGACGATCAGCAGCAGCGTTTCGCGCGACAGCGGTGCGAACGGTTTGCCGCCGGCCACCTTCGGCGCGCGCAGCGCATATAGCAGCAGCGAGCCGCCGATGACGATGCACAGGTAGATCAGGATGAACACGCCACGTTTGGGATCGGCGGCGAACGAATGCACGCTGGTCAGCACGCCCGAGCGCACCAGGAAGGTGCCCAGCAGCGACAGCGAGAAGGCGAAGATCGACAGCAGCACCGTCCACGCTGGCAGCGAGCCGCGCTTCTCGGTGATGGCCTGCGAATGAATCAGCGCCGTGCCGACCAGCCACGGCATGAACGAGGCGTTCTCCACCGGGTCCCAGAACCACCAGCCGCCCCAGCCCAGTTCGGCATACGCCCACCAGCTGCCGGCGACGATGCCCAGCGTCAGGAAGCCCCAGGCGACGTTGGTCCACGGCCGCGCCCAGCGCACCCACTGCTTGTCCAGGCCGCCGCCGAGCAGCGCTGCGATGGAGAACGCGAACGCCACCGAGAAGCCCACGTAGCCCATGTACAGCACGGGCGGATGGAAGGTCATGCCGGGGTCTTGCAGCACCGGATTGAGATCGGCGCCATCCATCGGCGGCGGCAGCAGGCGCGTGAACGGGTTGGAGGTCAGCAGGATGAACAGCAGGAAGCCGACGCTGAGCAGACCCAGCACGCCTAGCACGCGTGCGTGGAAGACTTCGGGAAGCCGCGTGCCGAAGAGTGCCAGCGCCAGCGTCCACAGATTCAGAATCAGCATCCACAGCAGCATGGAGCCTTCATGTGCGCCCCAGACCGCGGCGAAGCGGTAGTACCACGGCAGCGCCAGGTTGGAATTGCTGGCGACGTAGGCGACGGAGAAATCGTAGGTCAGGAAGGCGTAGGCGAGCACGCCGAAAGCCAGCGCCACGAACACCGCCTGGCCGATGGCGGCCGGGCGCGCCACGGCCATCATCGCCGGACTGTCGCGCCAGGCGCCGATCAGCGGCAGCACGCCCTGCAGGGTAGCCAGAAGCAGCGCCAGGACCAGCGCGAATTGTCCGAGTTCGGGCAGCATCAGGAGCCTCCCTTCGGATGCGCCATGTGCTTGGGATCGGCGCGTCCCGCCGCCTGCGCCTTGCGGATGGCGTCGGCTACTTCCTTGGGCATGTAGGTCTCGTCGTGTTTGGCCAGCACCTCGGTGCCGACGAAATGGTGGCCGTCCATGTGTCCGGTGACGATCACGCTCTGTCCCTCGCGGAACAGGTCGGGAAGAATCCCGGTGTAGACCACCGGCATGTCGTGGAACCGGTCGGTGACGGTGAATTGCACCTTCAGCGAGTGGCCGTCGCGCACAACGGAATGTTCCTTGACCACGCCGCCCAGGCGGAACTGGTGGTGCGGAGGCGCCTTGCCGGCATCGATCTCCGTCGGCGAGTACAGATAGTTCATGTTCTGCTGCAGGGCGAACACGGTCAGGCTGATCGCCACCGCGGCGGCCGCGATCACGAGCAGGACGATGATGAGTCGGCGTTTGCGCTTGGGATTCATGAGTCGAGTGGCGTCGTGGTCGGACCGGAATCGTCCGACGGGGAGCGTTGTGCGGCCTTGCGGGCCTCGCGCGCCTTTTGACGCTGCATGCGCGCATGCAGTTCCCGCAGCACGCGGCGACGGCGCAGATTGGGCGCGAAGAAGTCGATCAGCAGCACGACGAAGAACACGGCATAGGCCGGCCAGACGTACGCGGCGTAGCCGCCCATGTGCAGGAAGGCTTCCATGTCAGCGGCCCTCCCGCTCGGCCAGGGCGCGCACCCACTGCTTGCCGCTTTCCAGCGACAGCAGATCGGTGCGCACGCGACCGCACAGGCTGGCAGCCCAGTAGAACTTGCTCGCCAGCATCATCACCAGCAGCGGCCACAGCATGTCGGCTTCCATCTTGGATGGACCGAACAGCCGCACGGTGGTGCCCTGGTGCAGGGTGTGCCACCACTGCACGGAGTAGTGCACGATCGGCAGGTTGATGACGCCGACCAGCACCAGGAAAGCGGCCGCGCGCGCGCCCTGACGGCGATCCTCGAAGGCGTGGTACAGCCCGATCACGCCCAGGTACAGGAACAGCAGCACCAGCTCGGAGGTCAGGCGCGCGTCCCAGGTCCACCAGGTGCCCCAGGTCGGGTAGCCCCAGATCGAGCCGGTGACCAGAGTGATGAAGGTGAACGCCGCGCCGATCGGCGCCGACTGCATGGCCACCGATTCGGCCAGTTTCAGTCGCCAGACCACGGCAATGAAGCCGGCCACGGCCATCACGCCGTAGATGAACAGGCTCATCTCCGCGCTGGGCACGTGGATGTAGATGATCCGGAAGGCGTCGCCCTGCTGGTAGTCGGCCGGTGCGGTGACCAGACCGCCATACAGGCCCACGGCGGTCAGGATCAAGGCCAGCGCGATGCACCACGGCCGCAGCACGGACGCGAACCGGTAGAAGGTCGGCGGCGAACTGAGCTGATGCATCCACAGCGGAATCCATTTCATGTCAGCGCACCTTCGCGACGTCGTCCATGGTGGAAGGAGGGGGTGAAATCATGCATCGATGGCGATTCTCAGGGCGGCGGCGCAGGCCAGCGGCGCCAGGATCAGCATCAGTGCCAGCGCGGCGCCCAACCAGGCGATCGGCGCAATCCACGGGAGTCCCTCTTGGGCCGCGGACACGGCGCCGGCAGCGAAGATGACCACCGGCACGCAGAGCGGCAGCAGCATCAGCGCCAGCAGCATACCAGAGCGTCGGGTACCCGCCGTCAGCGCCACCAGTACCGAGCCGAGCAGGCTCAGCAGTGGCGTCGCCACCAGCAGGGCGAGGACCAGCACCGCGTTGGCATGCGTGGGCAGATGCAACATCGAGGCCAGGATCGGCGCGATCACGATCAGCGGCAGCGCCGTCGACACCCAGTGCGCGAGGATCTTCATGCCCAGCAGCAGCGCCAGTGGCTGCGGCGCCAGCATCAGCTGCTCCAGCGAGCCGTCCTCCAGGTCCGGCCGGAACAGGGCGTCGAAGGCCAGCAGCATCGCCAGCAGCACCGTGACCAGCACCACGCCGCCGGCCACGCGTGCCAGCAGGTCGTCGTTCGGACCGAGCGCGAAGGGGAACAGTGTGGTGACGATCAGCGCGTAGAGCACCGGCAGGGCGATGTCGCCTCGACGGCGCCAGGCCAGCAGCAGGTCGCGGCGCAACACGGCGACGCAGGCGGCACGCAACGAACCGGGCATCATGCGCTCAGCCTCAATCGGCGCGGTTCGCCGTGCAGGAACGTGACCGCGCCGTGGCTGGTGACCATGGCCGCGCCGCCTTCGGCGACATGGCGCTCGATCAGGCGGTTGACCAGGGCGATGCCTTCGCGGTCGAGGTTGGCGAACGGCTCGTCCAGCAGCCAGATGTCGGCGGGCACGAGCAGCAGTCGCGCCAGCGCCGAACGTTTCTTCTGTCCGGCCGAAAGCTGGCGCACGGGTTCGTGTTCGTAGCCCTGCAGGCCGACGGTGTGTAGCGCCTGCTGCGGCGTGATCGCTTCGCGGCAGCCGTAGAGGCCGATGGCGATGCGCAGGTTTTCCAGCGGCGAGAGATCGGCCTTCAGCCCGAGGTGGTGGGCGAGAAACAGCAGGCGACCGCGCGCCAGGTCGCGATCCAGCGGCGCGCCATCCAGGTACAGCGTGCCCTCGTCGGCGTGCAGCAGGCCGACGACGACGCGCATCAGCGTGGTCTTGCCGCTGCCGTTGTCGCCCTCGACCAGCACCACTTCGCCCGCGCGAAGCGCGAAGTCGAGCGGGCCGAACACCGGCTCGTCCTGACGCAGAAACGTCAGATCCCGTGCCGCGAGCAGGGCGGATGGCGAGTTCTCTGCTGTCATGGCGATCCCGCAGTCAATCGCGCGATTGTCCCAGCGGGCGCGGTGCCTGTCCATGCGACGGCTGGCCGCGTTGTCGAAAAGCTTTTCCGAAGCGCTGCACAGACTGCTGGCGGATGGCCCGTTCCGATGTTCTGGTCCCGGACATCATGGGTGGGTCCGCTCGGGTGGTCCGATGGCGGCGCAGCGTTCCTCCAGGAAGGCACGCAGCCGATGCACCGCCGGGCTGAGCAGTCGGCGGTCCGGACTCACCAGGTGCAGTGGGGCAAGGTCTCCACGCCAGGTCGGGCACAGGACCACCAGCCGTTTCGCAGCCACGTCGGCGGACACATCCAGCCAGGACTTGTACGCGATGCCGAGACCGTCCAGCGCCCAGCCGCGCACCACGTTGCCGTCGTCACTGACGCGATCGCCGTGGATGCCGACGTTGCAGACGCGACCGTCCGGCGCGGTGAAGCGCCAGTGCGTCCGCAATTCGTCGCTGAGCAGGAAGCGCAGACAGTTGTGCTCGCTCAGTTCCGCAGGCGACTTCGGCGTGCCGGTCCGAGCCAGGTAGTCGGGCGATGCGCACAGCACACGCCGGTTGTCCGGCGCCAGCGGCAGCGCGATCAGGGACGAGTCGGGGGGCTCGCCGTAGCGCAGCGCGACATCCATGGGCTGGCGGTACACGTCCGCGAGGCGGTCCGATAGCTGCAGTCGCAGCTGCAGCCGCGGATGCTGCTGAAGAAAGGTATCCAGCCATGGACGCAGGCGCTGGTGGCCGAAATCCGAAGGCGCGGAAATGCGCAGTTCACCGCGCAGCTCGGCACGGTCGCCGCGCAGTGCTTCGCGCCCCTCGTCGAGACTGCGCAGCGCCTCGCGTGCATGCTGCAGAAAGCGCTCGCCTTCGAGCGTCAGTCGCAGGCTGCGTGTGGAACGCACGAACAGCTGCGCTTCGAGTTCGGCTTCCAGTCGCTTCAGCGCCGCGCTGGCAACGGCCGGACTGGTGTCCAGCGCGCGGGCAGCGGCGGAGAGGCTGCCCAGCTCGGCGGTGCTGAGGAATAGGCGGAGGTCGGCGAGCGCTTTCATATTCAAAAAAATATTGAAACTGAAACTCTGTATGCGCTGTTTTTCATGCCTGTGCAAGTTTTCATACTGAGCGTCCCTGCTCGCCGACCCCGTTTCCCATGTCTGCCGAAATGCCTTCCACGCCCCTTTGGCGCTTCGATCACGTCCAGCTTTTCGCCGGCGCCGAAAGTCCGCTCGATCGCTTGTTCATCGAAGTGATGAGCTTGCGGGAAGGCGCCCGCCCGCCGTTCCCGTTTCCGGGGCAGTGGCTGTACGCGGGCAATCAGGCCGTGATGCACGTGATCGCGGACCGGCATGCGGGCAAGGCCGTGCGTTTCGGACACATCGCGTTCCGCACCGAGCTTGCCGCCGAGGCCGTGGTCGAACGACTGAATCGAGCCGGGTTTGTCCACGACGTTTCGATCGTGCCCGCATCCGGCGATGCGCAGTTGTTCGTGTCGCTGCCGGGAGGCTTGGTCGTCGAGCTGGATGCACCGGTCCGGTCCAGATCAGCCTGAGTTTTCGTTCGCTTCCACTTCCTTATCCATTCCCGATGACGAGGAATCATCATGTCCGATTCGCCCCTGTTTGAACCCTTTTCGCTCGGAAGCGTGTCGATGCCGAACCGCATCGTCATGGCGCCGATGACGCGCGCGCGCAGTACGCAACCCGGTGATGTGCCCAACGCACTGAACGCGACGTACTACGCGCAGCGCGCCAGCGCGGGACTGATCGTCAGCGAGGCCACGCAGATCTCGCCGCAAGGCAAGGGCTATTCGTTCACGCCGGGCATTCACAGCCCGGTTCAGGTGGACGGTTGGCGCGGTGTCACGGATGCCGTGCATGCCGCAGGCGGACGCATCTTTCTGCAGCTGTGGCATGTGGGTCGGATGTCGCATCCTGATTTCCACGACGGCGCGCTGCCGGTCGCACCGTCGGCGGTGCCGTTCGAAGGGAGCATCTGGAAGGTCGATCCGGCGACCGGCGAAGGCGGCATGGTGGCGTGCCCCGTTCCGCGCGCGCTGACTCGCGAGGAGATCGCATCCATCGTAAACGACTTTGCCGCCGGCGCGCGCCGCGCTATCGAGGCGGGCTTCGACGGGGTGGAGATCCACGGCGCCAACGGTTACCTGATCGACCAGTTCCTGCGCACGTCCTCGAATCGACGGCAGGATGAGTATGGCGGTTCGCGAAGCGGTCGTCTGCGTTTCCTGCGCGAGGTCGTCGACGCGGTGGTCGATGCGGTCGACGCATCGCGCGTCGGCATCCGCCTTGCCCCGTTCCTGACGGCGCGCGGCATGGCCTGTCCGGACATCCTGCCGACGCTGCTGGAGGCGGCCGATCATCTGCAGGCGCGCGGACTGGCTTATCTGCATCTGGTCGAGGCCGACTGGGACGACGCGCCGCAGTTCACGGAGGCGTTCCGGAAGGCGGTCCGCGCCCGTTTCGGCGGCGCGATCATCGTTGCTGGAAAGTACGACCGCGGCCGCGCCGAAGCGATTCTTCGCAGCGGGTATGCCGACCTGGTGGCGTTCGGGCGTCCGTTCGTCGCCAATCCCGACCTCCCGCGGCGCCTGGCCGAAGGACTTCCTTTGGCGGATTTCGATCCGGGCTCGCTGTTTGGCGGCGATGCCCGTGGATACACCGATTACCCATTCCTGCAAAGGGCCGGCACAGAGCAGGCCGAGGAGATTTCAGCATGAAAGCCATTGGTTACCGTCAACCGCTTCCGATCGATCACGCGGACGCCCTGATCGATCTGGAGCTTCCCGCGCCCGAGCCGGGGGCTCGCGACCTGTTGGTCGAGGTGCATGCCGTGTCGGTCAATCCGGTCGACGTCAAAGTGCGCGCCAAGAGCGCGCCCGGCGAAGGGCAGGACGCCAGGGTCCTGGGCTGGGATGTGGCCGGCGTGGTGCGCGAGACCGGGTCCGACGTGTCCCTGTTCAAGCCGGGTGACAAGGTCTGGTACGCGGGTTCGATCGCGCGTCCCGGTGGCAACAGCGAGCTGCATGCCGTCGATGAACGCATCGTCGGCCGGATGCCGAAAACGCTGGGTTTTGCCGAGGCGGCCGCGCTTCCGCTGACGGCGATCACCGCCTGGGAGCTGCTGTTCGATCGCCTTGGCGTGGCGCGCGACGGCGGCGAAGGACAGTCGTTGCTGATCGTGGGCGCGGCCGGCGGTGTCGGTTCGATCCTGGTGCAGCTGGCGCGCACGCTGACGCGCCTGCGCGTGATCGGTACGGCCTCGCGTGCACAGACGCGCCAGTGGGTGGCCGAACTGGGCGCCCATGACGTGATCGATCACGGGCGTCCGCTGTCCGAGGAGCTGGCACGCATCGGTGTCGCGAGCGTCGGTCGGATCGCGAGTCTCACGCACACCGATGCGCACTATCCGGAGCTGGTGAAGGCGCTGGCGGCGCAGGGCCAGCTCGCGTTGATCGACGACCCGGAACATCTCGATGCCATGCCGCTCAAGACCAAATCGGCATCGCTGCATTGGGAAATGATGTTCGCCCGGTCGCTTTTCGAAACGCCGGACATGATCGAACAGCACCATCTGCTGAACGCGGTATCCGAACTGATCGAAAGCGGTCAGCTGCGCACCACGCTCGGCGAACACTTCGGCGAGATCAACGCCCGGAATCTGCGCCGTGCGCACGCATTGATCGAGAGCGGCAGGGCGATGGGCAAGATCGTGCTGGAAGGGTTCGGCGGTTAGGTCGGAGCGGTCGAATGCGCCGTTCGCGGTGCATCGCAGGATGATTGCTGGCGAGTGCCATGCATGTCAGGGCCGATCATCGATCGCGGGAAGGCATGATGTGAGACGAACGCGACGCGAGAGCGTGTCGCGTTCTTCTCTCAGGGCCGCTCGTCGACGGTGTGCTGAACCCATTGCGCCCAATGCAGTTCAGCACACGCCGCGCCGCGACCGCGCACGATGGCGAGTTGATTGAAACGCTGCATCAGGGAGTCGAGAAGGGCGAAGTCTGCACCGATCACGAACAAACTCGGTTCGCGCCAGCTGCCGAGTGCGCCACAGGCGGCGCGGAGTGTGGCGTCGGGCGCCTCTTTGCGCAGCGCATCGCGCAACTGGCGCATGGCCCGGCGATTACTCTCGCGCGGCCGAGTCCGGCCGTGCGGGTTGCACGCCGTCACGAAGCCCCATGCCGTGTCTGGCTCTGGCAGCATGTTCAACAGCGCCTGTGGCAGGGGGTTGTCGACTCGGATCACGGCCACGCCACCCTCCCCGAGCCGCACGCGATAACTCGTGCGCCGGAAGATTTCATTCAAGGGATGGGAGGACGGCATGGCCTTTCAGCCACGCAGCGCCGGAAGCGGCGGCAGCGTGGCGCGCAGGGTACGCTCGGCGGCATCGAGATCGAGGCCGTCGAGAGACGTGCGCGCGCCCAGCAATTGATCCAGCAGCGCGCGCTGGGCGCGGCCGCGCTCGAACGCGTAGGCGTAAGGCAGGTGGGTGAACGTGACCATGCGGTAGCGCGGCATGAAGTGCGTCGGCGCGCGCGCGGCGAGCTGCTGGCCCAGCGCGCGTTGCAGCAGGTAGTGCGGGTCGGCGACCGAGTCGCGCATCTCGATGTAGTTTTCCAGCGCCATCGCGGCGATGGCGTCGGTGTCGGGCTTGCGCTGCGCCTGAAAAGCTGCGAACACCGCTTCGACATCGGCATCTTCCGCATCGGCGAGCATCGGCGCCAATGCGGCCGCATCCTCGAATCCGGCGTTCATGCCCTGACCGTGGAACGGCACGATGGCGTGCGAGGCGTCGCCGATCAGCAGCGCCTTGCCGCCCAGATGCCAGCGGTCCAGATACAGTGTGCCCAGCGTGCCGACCGGATTGGCGTCGAAGTCCGCGCGCAGCGCCGGAATCAGCGGCAGTGCGTCGGGGAACTGTTCACGGAACAGGGCTTCGGCTGCGTCGGCGTCGGTCACCGTGGCGAAACTGGGCGCGGCGCCCTCGTTGGGCAGGAACAGTGTGACGGTGAAGCTGCCTTCGTCGTTGGGCAGGGCGATGCACATGTAGCCGCCGCGCGGCCAGATGTGCAGGGCGTGGGGTTCGATCGCGAATCGACCTTCCGCATCGATGGCTTCGGGACGCTGCCCATCGGGGAATTGTGCCGGCGGCGGGATTTCCAGTTCCTTGTAGCCGTGACCGAGCATGTCGGTGCGCTCGCCGAGCGCTTCCACCCGTGACATCGCTGCGCGTACCGCCGAACCGGCGCCGTCCGCGCCGATGGTGATGGGGGCACCGATACGGCGGTGCGTGCCGTCGGTATGCCGCAGCTCGAGTTCGCCGAGCGCGAAGTCCGCGTCGACCAATGCCTGATCGAAATGCAGCTCGGCTCCGGCGCGTTCGGCTGCATCCAGCAGCAGCATGTTCAGTCCGCCACGCGACACCGACCAGATCACCTCGCTGTCATCCACGCCGTAACGTTGCAGGTTGGTGTGTCCATCGTGGTCATGGATCATGCGTCCACGCATCATGACCGCCTGCTTCATGACCGCGACTTCCAGGCCCGCCGCGCGCAGGGCATTGAGGCCGCGTTCGGCCAGTGCGAGGTTGATCGAGCGCCCACCGAGGAACCCCGCCTGGCGCGGGTCGGGACGCTTCTCGATCAAACGTATTTCGCGGCCACTTCGGCTGAGCAGCGTTGCCAGCAGCGCGCCGACCAAACCGGCGCCGACAATGGTGATCGGGGAGCGATGCATGCGCGAATTCCGTGCGGGTCAGTCCGTGACTGTCGGCAAGCGGCGCGCGTTTTGCAATCCCCGTGCGCGTCGCGGTTCAGCGCGAGCGTTGGGAAGTGGGCTTGGCGGCGTCCGGCGCGGCCGCTTCGCGCAGGCCGTCCTGCATCAATCGGCACAGCTCGATGTTGCGATCGATCAGATCCTGAAGCGTCGCGCCGGATGCTTCGTCGAGCGCCGAGTCCAGTTGCGCGCGAAACTGCTGCTGCTGGTCGATGAAGATCTGCAGGCTGCGTTCCAGATACGGTCCCATGAACCCCTGCAGGTCGTCGCCGTAGAAGCCGATGATGCGGGTCAGCAGCGGCGTGGACAGCATCGGCTGTCCGTGTTCCTCGTGTTCGGCGATGATCTGCAGCAGGACGGAGCGGGTCAGGTCCTTGCCGGACTTGGCGTCGCGAACCTCGAACGATTCGCCGTCCAGAACCAACTGGCGCACCTCTTCCAGCGTGATGTAGCTGGAGATTTCGGTGTCGTAGAGACGCCGGTTGGGGTACTTCTTGATGGTGCGCGTGGTCTCGGCCATGCGGCGAAGCTAACAGAACATATTGCGCTGCACCAGTCGCTACGGTTTGCTGCGCGAATGCCATGCAGAAGCTGTTTCTGCGCTTCAGGATGTCCCGGGCCAGGGAGCGCTGTGGCGGTGCGGGATGCGTCGTGGGTCGAAGGCTGCGAGCGCGTTCTGTAACAGCGTTCGGAGGTCGCCACCGGATGGTTCGGGCTGACCGAGAAAAGTCAGCGCGTGGCGCAGGGTCGGGAGCGGGTCGGTGCGGTCGAGCGGCAGGTCGCGCGTGCTCTTGGAGAGTTTTCCGGCGTCCTCGCGCAGAGCCAGTGGCAGATGCAGGTAGCTCGGAGTCGGCAGGTCGAGTTGCTGCTGCAGGAAGATCTGGCGCGGCGTCGAGTCGAGCAGATCGCATCCGCGCACGACCTCGGTGACGCCCTGGTGCGCATCGTCCACCACGCACGCCAGGTGATAGGACCAGCAGCCGTCGGCGCGGCGCAGCACGAAGTCGCCCACGCTCTCGCGCAGATTCTGTCGCTGGGAACCCTGCACGAGGTCCTCGAAGGCGAATGTCCGGTCCGGCACACGAATGCGCCAGGCCGGCGGGCGGTCGTCCTGCGGCGGCGTGATGCAGTGGCCGTCGTGATGCAGCCCATCGACGGCGCTCAGGTCGCTGCGACTGCACCAGCAGGCGAAAACCTCCCCATGCTGCTGCAGGTGCTCGAAAGCCTGCAGATAGGCGGTTTCGCGTTGCGACTGATACAGCACAGGTTCGTCGGCCTGCAGTCCGTAGTCATGCAGGGCAGACAGGATCGATGGTGCCGAGCCGGGCACGACGCGAGGTGCGTCGAGGTCGTCCACGCGCAACAGCCAGCGTCCATCGCTCTGGCGGGCGCGCAGCCAGCTTCCCAGCGCCGCGACCAGCGAGCCGGCATGCAGATCGCCCGTTGGCGAGGGGGCGAAGCGTCCACGGTATGTCATGCGCCGATGATGCCAGTGCGGGACTTGAAAGTGCGCGTCGCCGCCCCGATTGCAGCGTTCATGTCAGCCGGGGAGGGGGTTCCCGGCGCCCACTTTCCACGTTTCACCGGAGCCTGATACGCATGAACGCGAACGCCACCGAGACCCGCAAGTTCGAAGCCGAAGTCGCCCAGGTGCTGCATCTGGTCACGCACTCGCTGTACTCGCACAAGGAGATCTTCCTGCGCGAGCTGATCTCCAACGCCTCCGACGCCTGCGACAAACTGCGTTTCCAAGCGCTGTCCGATGCCGCGCTGAAGGGCATGGACGCCGACCTGCATATCGACGTGCTGTGGGATCCGGAGGCGCGCACCATCAGCGTGCGCGACAACGGCATCGGCATGACGCGCGAGGACGTCATCGCCAACATCGGCACCATCGCCAGTTCCGGCACGCGCAAGTTCCTGGAGAACCTCAGCGGCGATCAGAAGGCCGACGCACGCCTGATCGGCCAGTTCGGCGTCGGTTTCTACGCGGCCTTCGTGGTCGCCGACAAGGTCACCGTGCACACCCGTCACGCCGGCGCGGACGCCGCGGACGGTGTGAAGTGGGAGAGCGACGGCAAGGGCGAGTATCTGCTGGAGAGCGAGGAACGGGCCGAGCACGGCACCACCGTGACGCTGCACCTGAAGGCCGACGAGGACGAGTTCCTCAAGGCCTGGCAGCTGCGCTCGCTGGTGCACAAGTACTCCGACCACGTGGCCTTCACCATCCGCATGCCCAAGGACGAGGACGGCAAGCCGACCGACGAGCTGGAGACGATCAACGCCGCCTCGGCGCTGTGGACGCGGCCGAAGAACGAGATCGAGGACGAGGAATACGTCAACTTCTACAAGAGCATGGGCCACGACTTCAACGACCCGCTGGCCTGGACCCACAACCGCGTCGAGGGCACGCAGAGCTTCACCACGCTGCTGTACGTCCCGTCGCAGGTGCCGTTCGATCTGATGATGGGCGGACGCGACGAGCGCAAGGGGCTGAAGCTCTACATCAAGCGTGTGTTCGTGATGGACGCCGCCGAGCAGTTGCTTCCGGCCTACCTGCGCTTCGTGCGTGGCGTGGTCGATTCGGACGATCTGCCGCTCAATGTCAGCCGCGAGATCCTGCAGCAGAACCGCCAGGTCGACCGCATCCGCGGCGCCTGCGTGAAGCGCGTGCTGGATCTGCTGGACAAGCTGGCGCGCGACGAGGGCGAGAAGTTCGCCACCTTCTGGGGCGCGTTCGGCAACACGCTGAAGGAAGGCGTGGTCGAGGACCCGGACAACCGCGAACGCATCGCCGGTCTGCTGCGTTTTGCCTCCACGGCGGGCGAGGGTGCGGCGCAGACGGTATCGCTGGACGACTACATCGGCCGCATGCAGGCCGGGCAGGAGGACATCTGGGTCATCAGCGCCGAGACCCACGCTGCAGCTGCGGGAAGCCCGCAGCTGGAAGCGCTCAAGGCCAAGGGCATCGAGGTACTGCTGCTGTCGGACCGCATCGACGAATGGATGCTGAACTCGCTGACCGAATACAAGGGCAAGCGCATCCGCAACGCCGCCAAGGGCGAACTGCCGCTGGACGAGAGCGACAAGCAGAAGCAGGAAGAAGCCAGCAAGGAGGCCGAACCGCTGCTGGAGCGCATCAAGACGCTGCTGGGCGACCGTGTCGGCGACGTGAAGGTCTCGGCGCGTCTGGTCGATTCGCCGTCGTGCCTGGCGCTGGCCGATCACGAGATGGCGCCGCATCTGGCGCGTCTGCTGCGTGAGGCCGGTCAACCCGTGCCGGACAACAAGCCAGTGCTGGAAGTGAACCCGGCGCACGCGCTGCTGAAGCGCTTGCAGGGCACCGAGGACGATGCGCAGGCGGGCGATCTGGCGCTGCTGTTGCTGGAGCAGGCCGAGGTCGCGGCGGGCGCGCCGCTGGCCGATCCGGCGGCGTTCCTCAAGCGCGTGAACCGACTGATCGCCTCGTAGCACGCCGTTTTTCCCGAGCGCGCGGGGCGACCGCCGTCCGCCCCGCGCAGGAATCGTGCGGGATCGGGCGGACGCCGCCCGTCGATCGTGCGAGGATGCATTCCATTATCCGCAGAGGTTGCTCCATGCAGAATCAGATCCAGAACAAGTCCGACGCCGAGGCCGACAAGGGCGGCAGCCGCGACGCGCAGGTCGACAAACTGATGTTCCAGTCGCGTTTCGTGATGGTGTTCGGCGAGATCAACCATCGCCAGGCCCAGCGCGTGTGCGAACGCCTGCTGGCCATGTCGGAGGAATCGGACAAGCCGATCCGCATGCTGGTGTCCTCGCCCGGCGGTCACGTCGAATCCGGCGACGTCATCCACGACATGATCCGCTTCGTGCGCGCGCCGGTCATCACCATCGGCAGCGGCTGGGTGGCCAGCGCCGGCACCCATATCTTCCTGGCGGCGGAGAAAGAGAACCGCCTGTGTCTGCCCAACACCCGCTTCATGATCCACCAGCCCAGCGGCGGCGCGGGCGGTCCGGCCTCGGACATCGAGATCCAGGCCAAGGAAATCCTGCGCACGCGCGAGCGTATCGCGCGCGTCATCGCCGAAAGTACCGGCCAGCCTTATGACAAGGTGCTGGTCGACGTCGAGCGCGATTTCTGGATGGATCCGCAGCAGGCGATCGAGTACGGCGTGGTGTCGAAGGTGATCCGGCACCATTCCGATCTCGGCATCGAATAAGCGAATGCTTCATGACGACGGCGCGCGGCGGATGTTCCCGCCGCGCGCCGTTTTTCGTTCCTTCCGCGCGAGAAAGCGCGCTGGATGGACCCGCCTATGGATCAGTCTTCGTAGTTCGCCGGCGCCGGATTCAGATGGCCGCAGGCGTCGCAGGTGCGCGCTTCGCGTGAACCGTAGAAGCGGTCGAAGATCGGCGGGAAGTCGTTCTCGATGCTCTCGAGCATGAAATACTCTTCGTAGAGCTTGTGGTTGCACTGTTCGCAGTACCACAGCAGGCCGTCCTTCTCGTGCGGCAGACGCTTGCGCTCGATGACCAGGCCGATGGAGTCCGCCATGCGCTGCGGTGAATGCGGCACGCGCGGCGGCAGATAGAACATCTCTCCGGCGCGGATCGGCAGGTCGCGCGCTTCGCCGTCGTCCTGCACCTTCAGCACCATCTCGCCCTCGATCTGGTAGAAGAATTCCGGACCCTCGTCGTAGTGGTAGTCGGTGCGCGCGTTCGGGCCGCCGACGATCATGACGATGAAATCGCCGTCGACGATGCACTTGTTGCCGACGGGCGGTTTCAGCAGGTGCCGGTGTTCGTCGATCCATTGCTTGAGGTCGAAGGGCGGGGTCAGGGCCATGGTGTGGACTCCGTTGCGGGTGCCCACGGTAACGTCCAGACGATGTGTTGCAAAGTCTGGACCGTCGAGGACGAATCCCGTGCAGCCGACGTCGATGCAATCGGGCGCGACCTTGTTGCGCGTGGGCCTCGCCTGCTACATGCATGAAGACGAAAACGCCGGCGAAGTAGCCGGCGTTTTCGTGCGGACGGAGCATCGCGAGGTGCCTCAGGCGCCGCCGATGGAGCCCTTGGCGATCACGGGGCCGGTCGGCTGGCCGGTCGGCGAGCCGCCCTTGGGTTCGAGCGAGACTGCAAGCAGGGCCTTGTCGCTCAGCTGCTTCACGAGCGTCAGCGGCAGGTCCATGCTGTTGGTCTTGTCCGGCGTGAACACGCCTACCGAGATCGGCTTGTGTCCTGGCGGAATCAGCCACAGCTGGGTCGAGCGATTGTCAGCAATGGCCTGCGGTGTGGCCGGCACCAGGATCATGCGGTGATGGGTGACATCCATCGTCGCGGTCCAGCCGGCGATGCCGTTGTTCTGCTCGATCTTGGCGACCATGAAGGTGGTCGGCGGTGGCGTCGAGGCGGTCTGCACGGGCGCCGGCGAGGGCGTCGGGCGCGGCAGGGTGACCAGCAGCACGAGGCAGGCGGCGGCGACAGTGCTGGCGCCGATACCGATCCAGTGCCACAGGCGCAGGTTGTTCCACAGGCCGCCGCTGGCGGTCGGTTCCGGCGCGCCGCGGGCCATCACGCTGCCGCCCAGGCCGAGTTCGGCCAGGATGCGCGGCCACACGTAAGCGGCGGGCTGGGTGGCGGCGATTTCCTCGGCCAGGGGCGCGAGCCGCTCCTGCCAGGCTTCGACGGCGGCGGCCAGTTCGGGGTCGTCCAGCAGTTGCCGTTCGACCTCGCGTCGCTGTTCGGCGTCGAGCACGCCGAGCACGTATTCCGCGCCGCGAAGCTTCTCGTGTCCGTTGGTGTCGGTGGTCGTGGTCATCGTTCCAGGCAGGTGCGCAGTTTGATCAGGCTACGGCGAATCCAGCTTTTCATGGTGCCGAGGGGGACCGAACACCGGTCCGCCAATTCGTTATACGTAGCGCCGCTGAAAAAAGCTTCACGCACCGCGCTGCGATGTTTGTCTTCGAGTTCGTCCAGGCAGTGATCGAGACGCTGATGGTCCTGGCTGGTCTGCGCGTGCGATGGGGGCGTGGGCGCGTCGTCGGCGAAACCGTCGATCATGCTGTCGTCGCCGACCGCCTCGCGCCGCTTGCGCAGGCGGTCGATGGACTTGTTGCGGCTGAGCGTGATCAGCCAGGTCATCGCGCTGGCCTTGGAGGCGTCGAAGCTGGAGGCGCGTCGCCACACCGTGGTGAAGACCTCCTGCAGCGTGTCCTCGGCTTCGCCGCGGTCGCGCAGCATGCGCAGGCACACGCCGTAGAGCTTGCTCGAACTGTGTTCGTAGAGTTTCGCGAAGGCGCTTTCGTCACCGCGGCCGGACAATGTCAGCCATTGTGCGAGCTGCTCCCTGTCGAGCGCGGCATCGGGACTCTGGACCATGCAGTCATCCTGCTTCGTGCAAGTGATGTGTGGGCGTACGTGCCGCGCGCCGCGGGCACCGGGTCAGCATGGCATCGGCGCTGAAGCGGCGCAACACGCCGCTTCGCATGCGTCGTTCAGACTTCCAGCGAGGCGAGGTCGCCTTTCTGTTCCAGCCAGGCCTTGCGGTCGCTTGAACGCTTGCGCGCCAGCAGCATGTCCATGATCTGCGCGGTGCCTTCGTTGTCGTCCACGGTCAGCTGCACCAGTCGGCGCGTGTCCGGATGGATGGTCGATTCGCGCAACTGCGAAGGGTTCATCTCGCCGAGGCCCTTGAAGCGGGTGACCGAGACCTGGCCTTTCATCTTCTCGCGCTCGATGCGTTCGAGCAGGATGCGTTTTTCTTCCTCGTCCAGGCAGTAGAACACCTGCTTGCCCACGTCGACGCGGAACAGCGGCGGCATGGCCACGAACACGTGACCCTCACGGACCAGGGACGGGAAGTGCTTGAGAAACAGCGCCGACAGCAGGGTGGCGATGTGCAGGCCGTCGGAATCGGCGTCGGCGAGAATGATGACCTTGCCGTAGCGCAGACCGTCGAGATCGTCCTTGCCCGGATCGCAGCCGATGGCGATGGCGAGATCGTGGACTTCATTCGAGGCCAGCACGCCAGTGGATTCGACTTCCCAGGTGTTGAGGATCTTGCCGCGCAGCGGAAGGATGGCCTGGTAGTCCTTGTCGCGCGCCTGCTTGGCGCTGCCGCCGGCGGAATCGCCCTCGACCAGGAACAACTCGGTGCGGGTCAGGTCGCTGGATGCGCAATCGGCCAGCTTGCCGGGCAGGGCGGGGCCTTGCACGATCTTCTTGCGCACGACCTTCTTGGCGGCCTTCAGGCGCGCGCTGGCGTGGTCGATGGCCAGCTGCGCGATGCGCTCGCCGTCCTCGACATGCTGGTTCAGCCACAGCGTGAAAGCGTCGTGGATGGCATTCTCGACCAGCGAGGCGGCCGGTCGCGAAGACAGGCGTTCCTTGGTCTGGCCGGCAAACTGCGGGTCGCGCATCTTCACGCTGAGCACGAACGACAAGCGTTCCCAGACGTCTTCCGGCGCCAGTTTCACGCCGCGTGGCAGCAGGTTGCGCAGATCGCAGAACTCGCGCATGGCGTTGGTCAGTCCGGTGCGCAGGCCGTTGACGTGGGTGCCGCCCTGCGCGGTCGGAATCAGATTGACGTAGGACTCCTGCACCAGTTCGCCTTCGGGCACCCAGGCAAATGCGGTGTCGACGGTTTCCTGCTCGCGTTCGGCATGCTGCACGAGCAGTTCCGCGGGCAGGGTCTCGATGCCGCCCATCTCGCTCTTGAGGTAGTCGGCCAGGCCGTCCTCGTAGTGCCATTCGACGGTCTCGCCGCTGGCTTCGTCGGTGAGCTTGACGTTCAGGCCCGCACAGAGCACGGCTTTGGCGCGCAGAAGGTGCTTGAGCTTCGAAAGGGAAATCTTTGAAGAATCAAAGTATTTCGGGTCCGGCCAGAAGCGCAGCGTGGTGCCGGTGTTGCGCTTGCCGACGCTGCCGACGACTTCCAGTTCGGAGGCGCGGTCACCGTCGGCGAAGCCCATCTTGTACTCGTTGCCGTCGCGGCGGATGGTGACGTCCAGGCGCGTGGAGAGCGCGTTCACCACCGACACGCCGACGCCGTGCAGACCGCCGGAGAAGGCGTAGTTCTTGTTCGAGAACTTGCCGCCCGCATGCAGCCGCGTGAGGATCAGCTCGATGCCGGGCACGCCTTCCTCGGGATGGATGTCCACCGGCATGCCGCGGCCATCGTCGCGCACTTCCACCGAGCCGTCCTTGTAGACGGTCACCTCGACATTCTTGGCGTGGCCGGCCAGGGCCTCGTCGACGGAGTTGTCGATGACTTCCTGCGCCAGATGGTTCGGGCGCGTGGTGTCGGTGTACATACCGGGCCGGCGCTTGACCGGATCCAGGCCCGAGAGAACTTCGATGTCGGCGGCGTTGTAGCGACTGCTCATGTTGCGGTGGTCTTCGATCCGGTCGGTGGGTGGCGGTGCAGCATGGCCAGCGCCGTGCATGCGGTCAAGTGTGCGGCAAGTTCGACCTCCTGTCTGCTTTCTGAATCGGACGCGGCGCGGTTTAGGTGCGATTGAGGCGCGATTTCCTACGGTGCGGCCCGTGGTTCGACGCATCGGCGCCGCCACCGAAATTTCATCCAGCAGGAGGTTTCATCATGAACAAGCTACTTGGCAGTGTCCTGATCGCCAGCGCCGGTTTCCTGGCCGCCCCGGTCTTCGCGCAGGTGGCGGTCGGCGGCGGCGCGGCGGCCCATGTCGGTGGTCAGGTCGGCGGCCTCACGCAGAGTGCGGCCCGGGCCAGTGGTCATCTGAGCGTCCAGGCCCAGACCCGCGCCGCCGATGCCATGCAGCGTGCGCAGATGCAGACCCGCCAGGCCAAGCAGCGCGCGGCGCAGGCCAAGGCTAGCGCCGATACCACGGCTGCCGAGGCGCGCCGGCATGCCGAGCATGCCGCACAGGCCAGCGCTGATGCGGCGGATCGTGCCGGCGGTGCCGTGAGTACGTCCGCGGTGCCGCGTGCCAGCGCCACGGGTGAAGCCCGCATGTCCGCGCAGGGCGGGACGGGGTCCGCTCACGCCGGTATGCATGCATCCGCCCGTAGTTCCGTACATGGCGGTGCCAGCGCCGATGCGCGACTGCATGGCGACGCCGCGGCGGGCGGCGGTCACTGATCCATGCGTTCCGCGCCGGTTGCGCCCCGGCTCATCGATGCAGCGCATCCACAGAAGATGCATCCGCTTGATTGCGCCCGGCCTTGCGCCGGGCGTTCTTTATGGGTGATTCCGGCGTCAGACCGCAGCGCAGCGCGTCTCCAGCCAGGCGCGATCGGCGGGGTCGTCGAGCAGGGGCGATAGCGCCTCGGCGACGCGGGCGTGGTAGTCGTTGAGCCAGGCGCGCTCGCTTTCGTCGAGCAGTGCGAGGTCCAGGGCGCGGGTATCGATGGGACACAGCGTCAGCGTTTCGAATTCCAGGAAGGTGCCGAACTCGGTGTCCTTCCAGGTGCGCACGACGGCCAGGTTCTCGTGACGCACGCCGTGGCGGCCCGGACGGTACAGGCCGGGCTCGATCGACGTGATCATGCCCGGCTGCAGCGGAACCAGTGCGCCGCCCGGTGCCGGCGGGCGGATACCGTGCGGTCCTTCGTGCACGTTGAGGAAGTAGCCGACGCCGTGGCCGGTGCCGTGTCCGTAGTCACCGCCGTCGGCCCAGATCGGCGCGCGCGCCAGGGCGTCGAGCTGCGGGCCGCTGGCGCCGGACGGAAACCGTGCGCGGCTCAGCGCGATGGTGCCTTTCAGCACCAGGCTGCAGTCGCGGCGCTGCTCCGGCGAGGTTTCGCCGAAGGCCCACATACGTGTGATGTCGGTGGTGCCGCCCTCGTACTGGCCGCCGGAGTCGACCAGAAGCAGGCCGTCCGCGCGGAGCTCTGCATGGTGCTCTTCGGTGGCGTGGTAGTGCGGCAGCGCACCGTTGGCCATGTAGCCGGCGATGGTGCCGAAGCTCTCGCTGACGAACGCGGGGCGCGCGGCGCGTTTTTCGCGCAGGATGTCGGCCACGTCCAGTTCGCTCACCGTTTCGCCGGCCTGCAGACGGCGTTCGACTTCGCGCATGCCCTGGACCAGCGCAGCGCCGTCCTCGCGCATGGTGGTGCGGATGTGCGCGATGTCGGCGTCGCTCTTGATCGCCTTGAATGCGGTGGAGGGATTGGCGCGCTCGATCAGACGTGCGCGTTCGGGCAGGCCGTTGACGATGTCCACAACCACGCGCGCGGGATCCAGCATGACGCCGGCATCGTTCGGCAGCGCGGCCATGGCTGCCGCGGTCTCGGCATAGGCGCGCACGACGATGCCGTCTTCCTGCAGCGCGGTGCACAGAGTGTCGTCGAGCTTGTCCGGGTCCACGAACAACGTGCAGCGCTCGCGTTCGATCAGCAGGTGCGCCAGGAATACCGGGTTGTATTCGACGTCGCGGCCGCGCAGTCCGGTGATCCAGGCGATGTCGTCGAGACTGGAAAGCAGATGGTGGCTGGCCTGCGCGTGCTTCATCGTCTCGCGCACGCGCTGCAGACGTTCGCGGCGATCGCCGTCGCACCATGCGGCGGCCTGGGCGCGGACCGGCGCGTGCGGCAGCGCGGGACGGTCCTTCCAGACGGCACCGGGCAGGTCGAGGTCCGTGCGCAGGCGCGCGCCGGTCTTCCGCAACCGTTCGCGCAGGGTGCGCGCGCTGGACAGAGCGATGCTGTCGCCGGCCACGGCCAGCGTCTGGCCTTCGCCGAGTTGTTCGAGCAGCCAGTCCACATGCTCGGCGGTGTGCGGTACGCGCAGGCGCATGAGCTCGACGCTGGTGCCGGCCAGTTGCTGTTCGGCCTGTTCGAAGTAGCGCGAATCGGTCCACAGACCGGCGAAATCCCCGGTCACGATCAGGGTGCCGGCCGAGCCGTCGAAACCGGACAGCCACTGCCGCGCCTGCCAGTGTTCGGGCAGGTATTCGGACAGGTGCGGGTCGGCGCTGGGGATCAGGCAAGCCTGGATATCGTGCTCGCGCAGCGCGGCGCGGAGGGCGGAAAGTCGGGAAGGAATCTGCGTGTTCATCCGCGAATGCTAGCAGCCGAACTGTGTCGTCGGCAGGGCCGGAGGTCCCGTGCGGCGGGTCAGATGCGGGCACCCAAGCCGGGCTGCAGGCGCTCCAGGAACGCGCGCTGCAGCGGCGCGGCCTGTGTGGACGAACGGTACAGCACCTTGAGCGGGCGACGGATATGCAGCGACTTCAGGCCCAGTTCGCACAGCACACCGTCGCGCAGTTCCGCGTGCATGCAGATGCGCGGCAGCCAGGCCACGCCGCCGCCGTGGATCGCAGCCTGCTTCAGGGCTTCGGTGTTGCCGAATTCCATGATGCGTGGACTTTCCTTGATGCCGCGCTCGCGCAGCAGGGTGGTGATGACTTCGCGCGTGCCCGAACCACGCTCGCGCATCAGCAATGGCTGCCGGGCGATGTCTTCGATGGTCGGGCGACGACGTGCGAGCAGGGGGTCGTTCTTGGCGACGACCGGCACCAGTTCGTCTTCCTCGAACGTGATTGCGGACAGTCCTTCCAGATGCAGCGGACCTTCGATGAAGCCCAGCATGAAGCGCAGATCCACCACGCCGCGCGAGACCTGCTCGGTGTTGCCGACGAACAGCGTGATGTCGATGTCCGGGTGCTGCGTGCGCATGCCGGCCAGGATCCTGGGCAGCACGTAGGTGCCGATGGTGTTGCTGGCGCCGAGCGTGAGCCGTCCGCTGCGCGCCTCGGCGATTTCGCGAATGGCGGCCTCGGCCGCGTGCTCGATGGCGAACAGGCGCGTAGCGTGCTCATGCAGTACCCGGCCGGCCTGCGTCAGCCGCATGCCGCGCGGGACCCGTTCGAACAGGGGCACGTTCAAGCGCTCTTCGAAGGTCTTCAGTTCGCGCGAGAGTGCGGGCTGCGAGATATGCAGACGGCGTGCGGCTGCGCTGATGCTGCCGGTTTCGGCAATCGCGTGGAAGATCGACAGATGATGAAGATTCATAACAATAATCTATACATATCTTGCTTTATTTGCATTGGATGCATTGCTTCATCTGCGTGATGATCGAAGGCACATTGATTCCACGAGGAGGTGTGCCGTGCGTAGAGACCGTCTTATCCATGTCGCGACGATGCTGTTGTTCGCCGTGATCGCGCTGCCGCTGCAGGCATCCGCCGCCAGCAACAGCTTCTGGAAGACCCCGACGATCCAGGGCTACGGCAAGATCCACTACCTGGCCGATGCGGCCTATCAGCCGGATCCGAAAGCGACGTACAAGATTGTGTTCGCGCTGACCAAGGGCGCGAAGTCGCCCGATCAGGTCAACGGTTCGCTCGATCATGTGGCGCGTGCCGTGAACCTCTACGTGGCGGCCGGTGTGCCGCTCGACCATCTGAAGTTCGTCGCGGTCGCGAGTGGCGCGGCCACGCCGCTGGTGCTGGACAACGCGCATTACCGCGCCAAGTTCGGCGTCGACAATCCCAACCTCAAGCTGATCGAGGAGCTGCGCAAGGCCGGCGTCGACGTGTCGGTGTGCGCGCAGGCTGTGGCCGAGCATCACTTCCAGTACGGCTGGGTGTCCAAGCATGTCACGCTGGCGCTGTCCGGACTGACCACGACCACCGTCCTGCAGCAGCAGGGTTACGCGCTGAGCCCGCTCTGAGCGACGCCTTCGTCAGGAGACCGCAACCATGACATCGCGTATCGCACGACGCGCCGTGACGCTGGTGCTGGCCGTTTTCGCGGCGGCCGCAGGCATCGCGCCGGCGACTGCCGCAGCACAGACCGCGCAGCAGACCATGCCGCTGGGCGTGTTCCCGCCCTGGCAGGACGGGCGCAACAACGACAGCATCCAGCGCGGCCTGGAGTTCACCATTCCGCAGGTCGACAATCTGGCCGATTTCCACGGCAACCCGGGCACGGCGCGGCTGGTGCTGTACGTGGCCGGCAACTACTACTTCGCCATGGCGCCGCTGGTGCACGCCTTCGAGCGCATGCATCCGCAGTACAAGGGGCGGCTGTACTGGGAGACCATTCCTCCGGGACTGCTGCAGACGCAGATGCAGGCTGGCGGCACGATCACCGTCGGCAACATGACCTGGACCGCGCCGCCGGACGTGTACATGGCGGGGCTGGGGCGTGTGAAGAAAATGGTGAGGGACGGCGCGCTGGACGCGCCGGTCGTGCCGTTCGTGACCAACGACCTGACCATCATGGTGCCGAAAGGCAACCCGGCGCATATCCGCAGCCTCGCCGATCTGGCGCGTGCCGACATCAAGCTGGCCATGCCCAATCCGGCCTTCGAAGGCATTGGCAAGCGCATCGAGAAAGCGCTGGTGAAAGCGGGCGGGCCGGCGCTGCTGAAAGCCGTCTACACGGACAAGGTGAAAGCCGGCAGCACCGAGCTGACGCATATCCATCATCGGCAGACACCGTTGTGGATGATGCAGGGACGCGTGCAGGGCGGCGTGACCTGGCAGTCCGAAGCCCGCTTCCAGGAAATGGTCGGTCACCCGATCACGCACGTGGACATTCCCGACGCGCACAATGTCACGGCGATCTATGCCGGTGCCGTGGTGCACGGCGCGCCGCACGCCGAGGCGGCCCGTCAGTGGCTGGCCTTCATCCATTCGTCACAGGCGCTGGGCATCTTCAAGCGTTACGGCTTCAAGGCCTACGATGAGGGTGCGCGCTGACGCGCAAGGGGAGTGGACATGTCGATACGAACGCAACGGCGCCGTTTCGCGAAGATCGCGACTGCGCTGACCATCCTTGCCGGCGTGGCGGCGGCCCATGCCGCCACACCCGACGCGGCGCGCATCGCTCAGATCGGCAATGGGCGCGGTGCGGCGCCGTGCTCGGCCTGCCACGGCGCGCACGGCGGCGGGCAGGATGCTGCGGGCTATCCGCGGCTGGCTGGGTTGAACAAGGCGTATCTGCTCAAGCAGCTCGATGCCTTCGCCAGTGGCTCGCGGGCCAATCCGGTCATGCAGCCCAACGCCAAGGCGCTCAGCGTTGCCGAGCGCGAGGCGATGGCCGCGTATTACAGCGCCATGCCGGTGCCGGCTTCCGCGCAGCATCGCGATGCCAAGCCGGTGGCCGACGACGATCCGGGCGCGCAGCTGGCGCAGTGGGGCCGCTGGAGCGAGAAGGTGCCGGCTTGCGTGCAGTGTCACGGTCCGCACGGTGTCGGTGTGGGCGTCAGTTTTCCTCCGCTGGCGGGCCAACCGGCGAACTACCTCGTCGCCCAGCTCAAGGCCTGGAAGCAGGGCACGCGCAAGAATGATCCGCTGCAGCTGATGCAGCACGTGACCTCGAAGCTGAGCGAGCAGGACATGCGGCACGTGGCCGCCTGGTTCGCTGCGCAGCCAATCAACGCCAGGGGAGAGACGCCATGAATCGGATGATGCATTCGATGCATGCCTGGGCACCCGCCTTCGCCCTTGCGCTGGCCGCCTGTTCCGGGTCTTCGCAGCCTTCGGCGTCGACGAGCGCAGCGTCGTCCACGGCCGCCGTGCCGGCGAAGGCGGCGACGACGTCGACCGCCGCTCCGAAGCAGGCAGTCGCCAAGACCTTCACACCACCGCCGATCGACGCCATTCCGGACACGCCGTTCGGCGAGATGGTGCGCGAGGGCCGGGCGATCTTCATGGACACCCAGACTCATGCCAAGGCCTACGTCGGCAACGGGCTGAGGTGCAGCAACTGTCACCTGGACGCCGGTCGCCTGGCCAATGCCGCGCCAATGTGGGCGGCCTGGGGCATGTACCCGACGTACCGCAGCAAGAACGGGCATGTGAACACCTTTGCCGAACGCCTGCAGGGCTGCTTCCGCTACAGCATGAACGGCAAGGCGCCGCCGCCCGACAGCCCGGTCATCGTGGCATTGGAAAGCTACGTCTACTGGATGTCCAAGGGGGCGCCGACCGGTGTGGCGCTGGCCGGCCGGGGCTACCCGAAGAAGGGCTTCAAGCCGCCGCAGCCGCCGGACTATGCGCGCGGCCAGCACGTGTTCGAAACCAATTGCGCACTGTGTCACGGCAAGGACGGGCTGGGCCAGAAGACGGCGGGCCGCTATGTATTCCCGCCGCTCTGGGGGCCGCACTCGTTCAACTGGGGCGCGGGCATGCACAAGCTCGACAACGCCGCTGCCTTCATCAAGGCCAACATGCCCCTTGGGCGCGGCGGCATGCTCAGCGATCAGGACGCCTGGGACGTGGCCCTGTTCATGAACGCGCACGAACGGCCGCAGGACCCGCGTTTCACCGGCAGCGTGGCCGAGACGCGCAAGAAGTTCCATCACAGCAAGATGTCGCTGTACGGCACGGTGGTGAACGGTCATTTGCTCGGGTCCGGTTCCCCGCGCTGACCGGCGCGGTCATCGGGCGGCACGCGAACGGCGGAGGCCGGATTTCCGCCGATTTCGCGTGCGCGTCCTATCCCGGTGCTGAACTTCGGGCCCGTCTGGACTCGCAGCATCGCGGACGACTCTGTAGAATGGCCTTTTACCAGCACGAGCCGTCGTTCATGACCCCTCTGATCTTCGTTACTGGCGGTGTGGTGTCCTCGCTTGGCAAGGGCATCGCGGCGTCGTCGCTGGCGGCCATCCTCGAGGCGCGTGGCCTCAACGTCACCATGATGAAGCTCGATCCCTACATCAATGTGGATCCGGGCACCATGAGTCCCTTCCAGCATGGCGAGGTGTACGTCACCGACGACGGCGCCGAGACCGATCTGGATCTGGGCCACTACGAACGTTTCGTGCGCACGCGCCTGACCGGCCGCAATTCCATCACCACCGGCAAGATCTACGAGAGCGTGATCCGCAAGGAGCGCCGCGGCGACTACCTGGGCGCGACCGTGCAGGTGATTCCGCACATCACCGACCAGATCAAGCACTCGGTCTACGAGGCCACGCGCGGTCACGATGTCGCCCTGGTCGAGATCGGCGGCACGGTCGGCGACATCGAGTCGCTGCCGTTCCTGGAGGCCATCCGTCAGCTGCGCATCGAGCACGGTCCCGAGAAGTGCCTGTTCATGCACCTGACGCTGGTGCCGTTCATCAAGGCCGCGGGCGAGATCAAGACCAAGCCGACGCAGCATTCGGTCAAGGAACTGCGTTCGATCGGCATCCAGCCGGACATTCTGGTGTGCCGCTGCGAGCAGCCGCTGCCGGACGGCGAGCGCCGCAAGATCGCGCTGTTCACCAATGTGCCGGAGAAGGCCGTCATCAGCGCGGTCGATCTGGACGTGATCTACAAGTTGCCGTCCTGGCTGCACAAGCAGGGTCTGGACGACATTGTCGTGCGTCAGCTGGGACTGGAGGCCAAGCCGGCCGACCTGTCCGAGTGGGAGGCCACGGTCGAAGCCGTCGAGCATCCGCACGATGAAGTCACAGTCGCCATCGTCGGCAAGTACGTCGAGCACAAGGACGCCTACAAGTCGCTGGGCGAGGCGTTGCGTCACGGCGGCATCAAGCAGAACACCGCCGTGCATCTGAAGTGGCTCGATTCCGAGCAGATCGAGGCCGAAGGCGCCGCCGCGGTGCTGGGCGACGTTGACGCCGTGCTGGTCCCGGGCGGTTTCGGCAAGCGCGGCTTCGAGGGCAAGGTGCAGGCGGCGCAATACGCGCGCGAGCACAAGGTGCCGTACTTCGGCATCTGTTATGGCATGCATGCGGCGGTGGTCGACTTCGCCCGTCATGTGGCCGGCATCGAAGGCGCCGACTCCAGCGAGAACGACCGTCACGCCAAGGACCCGGTGATCGCCCTGGTGACCGAGTGGACCACGGCCAGCGGCGAGGTCGAGACGCGCAGCGAGCAGTCCGATCTGGGCGGCACCATGCGCCTGGGCGCGCAGGAGGCCCGTCTGAAGCCGGGCACGCTGGCGCACAATCTCTACGGTCGCGACGTGGTGCGCGAGCGTCATCGCCATCGCTACGAATTCAACAACCGCTACCGCCAGCAGTTCGAGGACCTCGGCATGGTGGTGTCGGGCAAATCCATGGACGATCTGCTGGTCGAGCTGGTCGAACTGCCGCCGCAGACGCATCCGTGGTTCCTGGCCTGCCAGGCGCATCCGGAATTTACGTCCACGCCGCGCGACGGGCATCCGCTGTTCATCGGCTTCGTGCGCGCCGCGCGCGAATTTCACGCCGTGCGCACCGGTCAGCAACTGGCCGACGCACAGGAGGCCTCGGCATGAAGTTGTGTCATTTCGAGGCGGGTCTGGACCGGCCGCTGTTCCTGATCGCCGGGCCGTGCGTGGTCGAATCCGAGCAGCTGCAGGTCGACACCGCTGGCACGCTCAAGGAGATCACCAGTGCGCTGGGTATGCCGTTCATCTTCAAGTCCAGCTTCGACAAGGCCAACCGCTCATCCGGAACCAGCTTCCGCGGCCTGGGCATGGAAGAGGGCCTGCGTATCCTCGGTGAGGTCAAGCGCCAGGTCGAGGTGCCGGTGCTGACCGACGTGCACGAATACACGCCGTTCGACGAGGTCGCGGCCGTGGTCGACGTGCTGCAGACGCCCGCGTTCCTGTGCCGGCAGACCGATTTCATCCAGAAGGTCGCCTCCGCCGGCAAGCCGGTGAACATCAAGAAGGGCCAGTTCCTGGCGCCGTGGGACATGAAGCACGTGGTCGAGAAGGCGCGCGCCGTTGGCAACGAACAGATCATGGTCTGCGAGCGCGGCGTGAGCTTCGGCTACAACAACCTGGTCTCGGACATGCGCAGCCTCGCGGTGATGCGCGAGACGCAGTGCCCGGTCGTGTTCGACGCCACCCACTCGGTGCAGTTGCCGGGCGGGCAGGGCGCGAGTTCGGGCGGACAGCGCGAGTTCGTGCCGGTGCTGGCGCGCGCGGCCGTGGCGACCGGCGTGGCCGGCCTGTTTGCGGAAACGCATCCGGACCCGGACAAGGCGCTCAGCGACGGCCCGAATGCCTGGCCGCTGGACCGTATGAAGGCCTTGCTCGAGACGTTGATGGAGCTCGATGCCGTGGTCAAGCAGCGCGGGTTCCTCGAACAGCACTGACGCATCGGCCGGAGCGGACATCGGTACATGACAGGGGGGAGAGCCACATGAACGAAAGCATCGCCATCCAGCCCGTTTCGACCTCGCCGCCAGATGCCCCGCGCAAGCATTCGGGGCTGGGTATCGCTTCGTTCGTGATCGGCCTGGTCACGCTGGTGATGATGTTCGGCGTGTTCCTTCTTGCCGTGGCCATCAACGTCCACAACGGCGGCGTTGCCCCCGACGAGCATGCGCCGCAGACCGTCATGCTCGGACTGCTGGTCATACTGACCGGCCTGATCAGTCTGGTCGGCCTGGGGCTGGGCGTGGCCGCCGTCGTACAGAAATCCCGCCGCCGCACGTTCGGCATCATTGGTCTGTGCCTGAACGCGGCGGTGGTTCTGTTGATTCTTCTTCTCCTCATCATTGGTCTGACCGCAAGCTGACAGGAAACCATGAGCACAATCATCCAACGCATCCACGCCCGCCAGATTCTCGATTCGCGCGGCAATCCCACTCTCGAAGCCGACGTCACCCTGGCCGACGGCAGCATGGGGCGCGCCGCGGTGCCTTCGGGTGCCTCCACCGGCACGCGCGAGGCGGTCGAGTTGCGCGACGGCGACAAGGGTCGCTATCTGGGCAAGGGCGTGACCAAGGCGGTCGACAACGTCAACAAGGTGATCGTCGACGCGCTGAAGGGGTTCGATGCGGCGGACCAGAAGAGTCTGGATGACAAGCTGATCGCGCTCGACGGCACCGAGAACAAGGGCAAGCTGGGCGCCAATGCGCTGCTCGGTGTGTCCATGGCGGCCGCGCATGCCGTGGCCGCTTCGCGCCGCGTGCCACTGTGGCAGTACCTGGCCGGCGGTCGTTCGGTGGAGCTGCCCGTGCCGATGATGAACATCATCAACGGCGGCGCACACGCCGACAACAATGTCGATGTGCAGGAATTCATGGTCATGCCGGTCGGGCTGCCCAGCTTCAGCGAGGCGCTGCGCGCCGGCGCCGAGATCTTTCATGCGCTGAAGAGCGTGCTGAAGGGACGCGGATTGCACACCACGGTGGGCGACGAGGGCGGCTTCGCGCCGGACCTGCGCTCCAACGAGGAAGCCATCGAGACCATCCTCGAAGCCATCGGCAAGGCCGGCTACAACGCCGGCGGCGATATCTGGCTGGGGCTGGACGCGGCGTCCTCCGAGTTCTACAAGGACGGCAAGTACGACCTGGCTGGCGAAGGCAAGGCCTACGATTCGGCCGGCTTCATCGACGTGCTGGCGGGCTGGTGCGACAAGTACCCGATCCTCACCATCGAGGACGGCATGGCCGAGCAGGACAACGCCGGTTGGAAGGCGCTGACCGAGCGTCTGGGCAGCCGCATTCAGCTGGTCGGCGACGACAACTTCGTCACCAACCCGAAGATCTTCCGCAAGGGCATCGACGACGGTATCGCCAACGCCATCCTGATCAAGGTCAACCAGATCGGCACGCTCAGCGAGACGCTGGAGACCATTGCCATGGCTGATGCGGCCAAGTACGCAGCGGTGATTTCGCACCGCTCCGGCGAGACTGAGGACACCACCATCGCCGACATCGCGGTGGCGACGACGGCCACGCAGATCAAGACCGGCTCGCTGTCGCGCAGCGATCGCGTCGCGAAGTACAATCAGCTACTGCGGATCGAGGAGCAGCTGGGCGATGCCGCGCGCTACGCCGGACGCGACGCGTTCCCGAACCTGTCGTCCTTCCCGGACGCATGACGGAACACGGGCCGCTGCCATGCTGCGCTGGATCGGACTGCTGCTGATCGCGTTTCTGCTGATTCTGCAGTGGAAGCTGTGGATCGGCGCCGACGGCATCCGCGAGGTGCACGCGCTGCGCGCCAGTGTGGCTGCGCAGCGCGAAGAGAACGATCAACTCACGCGTCGGAATCAGGCGCTGGAGGCGGACGTGAAAGACCTCAAGCACAATGGGCAGGCGGTCGAGTCGCGCGCGCGCTCGGAACTGGGGCTGATCAAGCCCGGAGAGACCTTCTATCAGGTGGTCGAACCGGCCTCGGCGAGCAGTTCCGATGCGCACTGACGAGGCCCTGTGGTGCGTGGTGCCGGCTGCCGGCCATGGTCGGCGGTTCGGCAGCGAAGTGCCCAAGCAGTACATGCCGCTGGCCGGTCAGCCGCTGATCCTGCGCACGCTGGAGCGGCTGGCCGCGCATCCGCGCATTGCCGGCCTGATGGTGGTACTGGCCGAGGGCGACACGGCGTGGGCAGGCATCGACACGATGGACGGCAAGCCCGTGCTCACCACACTTGGCGGCGCCGAGCGTGCGGACTCTGTGCTGGCCGGGCTGCGCGCCTTGCCGGGCGATGTGAGCGCGGATGCGTTCGTGCTGGTTCACGATGCGGCGCGTCCCTGTGTCCGCGCGGCCGACATCGAGCATCTGGTGGTTCGCGCCTCGGTCGGCGAGGGCGGGCTGCTGGGCGCGCCGTTGCGCGACACGCTCAAGCATGCCGATGCCGGCGGGCACAGTTGCGGCACCGAACCGCGTGACGGTCGCTGGCGCGCGTTCACGCCGCAGATGTTCCGCCGTGGTGCGCTGAGCGACGCGCTGACGCAGGCGCTGGCCGATGGCGTGGCGATCACCGACGAGGCCATGGCGATGGAGCGCGCCGGCATGACGCCACTGCTGGTCGAGGGCAGCGAGGACAACATCAAGGTCACCACCCGCGCCGATCTGGCGCTGGCCGAGTTTCTGCTTCCGCGCACGCGGTAAGGCAAGGATTTCAGACATGCGGATCGGACAGGGCTTCGACGTGCACGCCTTCGCCCCCGGCGATCATCTGATGCTGGGCGGGGAACGCATCGCGCACACGCACGGCGTGGCTGCGCATTCGGATGGCGACGTGGTCATCCACGCTCTGTGCGATGCCTTGCTCGGCGCGCTGGCGCTGGGCGACATCGGGCGGCACTTTCCGCCGTCCGATCCGAAGTGGAAGGATGCCGACAGTCGCGATTTCCTCGGCGCCGTCGCCGGCATGATCGAGGCTCGCGGCTATCGTCTGTGCAATGCGGACATCACCGTGATCTGCGAGCGACCGAAGGTCGGTCCGCATGCCGATGCCATGCGCGCCAATCTGGCCTTGGATCTGGGCGTCGACGTGTCGCGCATCAGCATCAAGGCGACGACCACCGAACGTCTGGGCCTGACCGGTCGCGGCGAGGGCATTGCCGCCATGGCGGTCGCCTTGCTGGAACCGTGCGGCTGACATTTGCGCCGAGGTTGCGCGCAATAAGCGCCGTCGCCGCCCATGCGCGCGCCCCAAGCCAGGTCGCTGCTGGTATCATGTGCGGATACACCGGCACAACGTCGGAACTTTCAGCTATGGACGTACCCAGTCAACCTCCCAGTTTGAACGTAACGTTCTCCTTGACCCGGTAACTCCGAAGGCGCGCTCCGCCCTCGGGGACGGAGCGTGTCATGAGCGAAGTCGAAACTCGCAAACCGCAGAGCCGCCTGCAGGAGCAGTTCGCGCAGATCAACGATTTGTTGCAGCGTCAGCGTCAAGCTGAGGAACTGCTACGTCGTCACGGTGGCGAACACAAGCGCGCCGAAAGCCTCATGCAGCGGCAGAATCGCGCCGAACTGCAGCGCTGCCTGGACGGCCTGCATCCGGCCGATATCGCCTACATCCTCGAAGCGCTGCCGCTGGAAGACCGTCTGGTCGTATGGCAGCGCGTGAAGGCCGACCGCGACGGCGACATTCTGCTGGAAGTGTCCGACGCGGTGCGCGAAAGCCTGATCGCGGACATGGACGAGGGCGAGATTCTCGCCGCCATCGAGCCGCTGGATTCGGACGAACTGGCCGATCTGGTCGAGGATCTGCCGCCCGAGGTCCTGCCCGAGCTGATGGCCAGCCTCGATCCGCAGCAGCGCGAGCAGGTGCAGTCCGCGCTGTCCTACGACGAGGACCAGGTCGGCGCGTTGATGGACTTCGAGATGGTCACGATCCGCGAGGACGTGACGCTGGAAGTGGTGCTGCGCTACCTGCGCCGCTTCGACGAACTGCCCGAACAGACCGACAAGATCTTCGTCATCAATCAGGACAGCGTGCTGACCGGCGTGCTGCCGTTGAAATGGCTGGTGGTCAATTCGCCGGACAAGAGTGTCGGCGACGTCATGGCGCGTGACGTCAACACCTTCCTGCCGACCGACGACGCCGACGATGCGGCACAGGCCTTCGAGCGCTACGATCTGATCTCCGCGCCGGTGGTGGACGGCGAAGGGCGCCTGATCGGCCGTCTGACCATCGACGTCATGGTCGACCGCATCCGCGAGGAGAGCGAATCCGAGGCGCTGGGCCGCGCCGGTCTGCGCCAGGAAGAGGACATCTTCTCCTCGGTCTGGGCCTCGGTGCGCAACCGCTGGTCGTGGCTGGCGATCAACCTGGTCACGGCCTTTCTGGCCTCGCGCGTGATCGGCCTGTTCCAGGGTTCGATCGAGAAGCTGGTGGTGCTGGCCACGCTGATGCCCATCGTCGCCAGTATCGGCGGCAGTTCGGGCAACCAGACCATCATCAAGATCGTGCGTGCCATTGCCACCGATCAGGTCGGTCTCAGCGCGATCTGGCGATTGCTGCGCAAGGAACTCGGCGTCGCCTTCTTCAACGGTCTGATCTGGGGCGGTGTGATCGGCTGCGTGGTCGCGCTGATGTACCACGACATTCCCCTGGGCCTGGTGATGACTGTCGCCATGGTGCTCGAACAGATGCTCGCCGCCGTGATGGGCGTCGGCATCCCGATGATGATGCTGCGCCTGGGACGAGATCCGGCGATGGGGTCGAACATCTTCCTGGTGTTCATGACCGACAGCGGCGGCTTCTTCATCTTCCTGGGGCTGGCTTCGATCTTTCTTCTGCATTGAGAGCACGCGAAGTGGGTCATGAGCCGTGATGCTCGAAGGGCATCTCGCTGCCCCGGATTCCGTTTCCCGTTTCTCGCTGCACACTGCTTGAATCCCTTATGACGAACACGAACCACGAACTCCCCCATGCCCACGGCGGCCCGCCGCTGACTGCACGCTTGCGTGCGAAGCCCGAGGACTTCGTGGTCGAGGAAATCCTCGGCTACGACGCGGACGGCGAGGGCGAGCATGTGCTGCTGACCCTCGAGAAGCGTGGTCACGACACGCAGTGGGTGGTGCGCGAACTGGCGCGCTTCGTCGATATCTCGCCCGTCGGCATCGGCTTTGCCGGTCTCAAGGATCGCCATGCGGTGACGCGTCAGGCGATGTCCGTGCATCTGGCCGGCCGCGACGAGCCGGACTGGTCGGCATTCCCGCACGAGGGCGTGCGCATTCTCGAGAGCGTGCGCCATCGCCGCAAACTCAAGCGCGGCGCGCTGTCCGGCAACCGTTTCGTGCTGACGTTGCGCAATGTGGAGGGAGATCGCGATGCGTCCGAACGCGTCCTCCAGGCCATCGCCGAGCGCGGCGTGCCCAACTACTTCGGCGACCAGCGCTTCGGTCGCGGCGGCGCGAATGTCGACCGCGCGCGAGCCATGTTCGCCGGCAAGCGCGTGGACAAGCGCACGCGTTCGCTGCTGCTTTCGGCAGCGCGCTCGGAACTGTTCAACCGCGTGCTCGCTGGACGCGTCGCGGATGCGTGCTGGGATACGCCACTGGACGGCGAGGTCTGGTCGTTGGCCGGCTCGCGGTCATGGTTTGGCCCCGAGCCGTTCGACGACACGCTGGCCGACCGGCTGGCGCGTGGCGACATTCACCCGTCCGGCCCGCTGTGGGGCAAGGGCGAGCCGCCGACTCAGGGCGAAGCCGGTGCCCGCGAACGCGCGGTAGCCGAAGCCGAGCCCGAACTGGTCGACGGCCTGGTCGCCGCCGGTATGGATCAGGAGCGCCGGGCGCTGCGACTGCTTCCGCAGCAGCTTTCCTGGGACTGGCTCGACGACACCTCGCTACAGCTTCGTTTCGCCTTGCCGGCCGGCAGCTACGCCACGGTCGTGGTGCGTGAATTGACTCGCCAGGCATGAATACGTGCGGCGGGGCGTCCCGCCGCGACTGTAGATTTCCATGACGGGGCCGCGTGACGACGATCACGTGCCGACAGCCGCGTCAGCGCTTATTCCGCACCATGAAACGGCTCAGTCACGATGTCCCAAATGGCTTCGGGTCCTGCCTGCGTCATGTCCTTGCCGACTTCCCGGCGGACGCATTCGCGCAAGGGCGGGGCATGCAGGGGCGCAGGTGTCCTAGCAAGTCCGGCGTCGCGATCAGCATCAGGTGCTCGAAACGATGCTGTACGTGGCCATCTTCGAGTACGGATGCGAGTTGGCGCGCGAAATTTTCGGCTGCCTTCGTCGCCGGTTCGGTATGCGGTTCAATGGCGTGACGCGCGGAGCCGGTGCGGTCGAAGGTTCTCGGTGGACGGTTTTCGCCGCGCGAGCCGGCCGGTGCGCGTCCTTCGGGATTGAGGAAATCTTCCTTCTCCGTCAGGTCGCGCTGTTCTTGATCGAATTCGAACAGGCGCGCACGAGCACGGCTGGCTACAAGAATCCAGGTTTTCGACATGGCTTGTCTCCTGGTTCGTCTGGGGGATCGTCAATGGGTCGTGGATGCCGGCCCGTGCATGCCCGCCGCTCGTTCACGAGCGGGTCTCCATTTCGTGGATCTGCTCTCGCGCCAGGGCGTGGGATAGATCGTTCAGGTGCATGCTCAGCGCGACAAAAATGTCGTCGGCCGACAGCAATCCTGCCAATCCGCCGTTGCGGTCGAGGACCGGAAGTCGCCGTACGCCACGCGTGCGCATGGTCTGCACGGCATCGAAGAGTTCCTCGCTCTCGGTGCAGGTCGCCAGCTGTCGCGTCATGATATCCCCGACCGAGAGCGTATCGGCGTCGGCATCCGCGGCGATGACCGAGACCACGATGTCGCGATCCGTGACGATTCCGATCGGAATGCGTTCGCCATTCGGCTGATCGACCACCACCAGCGTGCCAACGTGCTGTTTGCGCATCAACTGCGCGGCATCGCGAACGGAAAGGTCCGCATCGACGTGGACGACGTCGTGAGTGCAGATGTTGGCAATACGCATGGCAGGTCTCCCGTGTCGCGATTCGTCGCCTGTAATTTGGACTGCTTCCGGTTCGGACGACTTGATGCCAGTCAAAAAGCGGGACGGGCGCGCACCAGGGGGCGGGGCATTAACGCAGCAGCACGACCGTGGCGCCGGTGCCGCCTTGGGCGGGGCGGGCCGAGGCGAAGGCGAGCACGTCGCTGCGGCGGCGCAGCAGGCGGTCGGTCAGCCCTTTCAGCACTGGGCCACCAGGACGCGAGCGCAGTCCCTTGCCGTGCACGATGCGCACGCAGCGCCAGCCTTCGGTGTGGGCTTCGTCCAGCAGGTCGAGGATGCTGGTGCGCGCCGCCTCGGCATTCATGTGGTGCAGATCGGTCTCGCCCTGGATGCTGAACTGGCCGCGCTTGAGGCGGCGCAGCAGTTTCGGCGAGTGGCCCTCGCGCAGGTAGCTCAGTTCCTCGCCGATCTCGATCAGTGCCGGGTCGTACTCGGCGCGAAGCAGATCGCCGGCGACGGCGGCCTCGTCGGCCTCGCGCATGTGCGCTCGCGGACGGGGGCGGGGCTTTTCCGGCGCGGGCGCCTCGGTTTCGATGCGGCGCACCGGGCCGACCGCATCGCGGAACAGCGCGATGTCGTCGGTACTCGGCTCGGGCGGGGCGCGGCGGCTCATGGGCCTATCCTAGCGCGGGGCAGCCGCAGGCTGAATCGGCTAGAATGCGAGACTGTTTCCCGGCGTCGCGCACGCCGGTCTTTCTGCTGGAAGATGGTCCCCGATGCGAGTTCTAGTAAGCAATGACGATGGCGTGGATGCACCGGGCATCCGTGTCCTGGCCGAGCGCCTTTCCACCATCGGCGAAGTCACCGTGGTCGCACCCGACCGCGACCGTTCGGGCGCCAGCAATTCGCTGACCCTGGACCAGCCGATCCGCGTCCTGACGATGGACAACGGCTACCATCGCGTCGCCGGCACGCCGACCGACTGCGTGCATCTGGCGCTGTCCGGGCTGCTCGACAAGCAGCCGGACATCGTGGTGTCGGGCATCAACAATTCCGCCAATCTCGGCGACGACGTGATCTATTCGGGCACCGTCTCGGCGGCGATGGAAGGGCGCTTCCTCGGCCTGCCGGCGATCGCGGTGTCGCTGGTCAGCGAGGATCATCGTGGTCGTAACTACGAATCGGCGGCGCGTGCGGTGCTCATCATCATGCAGCATCTGCTGAAGGACCCGCTGCCGGCGGACACCATTCTCAACGTCAACGTGCCCGATCGACCGTGGTCGGACATTCATGGTTTCGAGGTCACGCGGCTGGGCAAGCGGCATCCTTCGGCGCCGTGCATTCGCCAGGAAGACCCGCGCGGACGCCCGGTGTGGTGGATCGGTCCGGCCGGAGAGGTCGACGACGACAGTCCGGGCACCGACTTCAACGCGGTCAGTCGCGGTTATGTCTCGGTGACGCCGATCCATACCGACCTGACGCGTTTCCAGGCGTTGGACAAGATCAGCGGCTGGGTCGGAGCGATGAGCCACGAGCTGCACGACGAGGACGCGGCATGAAGACGCATGCGTTGCCAGCCGAGGCCTTGCGCGGCGAGGGACTGACTTCGCAGCGCGCGCGCGACCGGCTGGTGGCGCGTCTGCGCGAAGAGGGCATCAAGGACCTTCGCGTGCTGGAGGCCATTCGCCGTCTGCCGCGTCACCTGTTCATCGACGAGGCGCTGGCCTCGCGCGCCTACGAGAACACCGCGCTGCCCATTGGTCACGGCCAGACGATCTCGCAGCCGTGGGTGGTGGCGCGCATGACCGAGGCGTTGATCGAGCGCGGCATTCCGCAGCGCGTGCTGGAGATCGGCACCGGTTCCGGCTACCAGGCCGCCGTGCTGGCCTCGATCGTGCCGCAGATCCACACCGTCGAGCGTATCGAGGAACTGCTGCGCAAGGCGCGTCGCCGCTTCCGCCAGCTCGGGATCGAGAATCTGCGCTCCAAGCATGACGATGGCAATCTCGGCTGGCCCGAGGAGGCGCCGTTCGACGCCATCATCCTCACTGCCGCAGGCGAGGGCATTCCGCAAGGATTGTTCGATCAACTGGCCCCGGGCGGAGTGCTGGTCGCGCCGGTGGGGCCGAGCGGGGCGCAGACGCTGCTTCGCCTGACGCGTGATGCGGAGACCGGCGAAGTGGTGCCAGAGGATCTGGGACAGGTCAGTTTCGTGCCACTGCTGGGCGGGCTGGTCTGAGTGGTCGCATCGATGTCCCGGCACGTCCGGTCCTGGAAGGAGTATTCGCACTGATGCGTCTTTTTGGTCCCCTCTACGAGCGCGCCCTGCGCTGGTCGAAGCATCCGCATGCGGAGCGCTATCTGGCCGGACTCAGTTTCGTCGAAGCGTTCATCTTCCCGATTCCACCCGAAGTCATGCTGGCGCCGATGGCGCTGGCCAAGCCCGAGCGTGCGTTCCGTTTCGCTTCGGTCAGCCTGTTGTTCTCGCTGCTGGGTTCGCTGGTCGGTTACGCCCTGGGCCACTATGCCTTCCAGGCGCTGCATCCGGTGCTCGACGCGCTGCATCTGCTGGCACCGATCGAGCATGGTGTGGACAGCCTGCGCAGCCAGATGAACCAGCACTGGCTGGGGTTGCTGCTGGTGTTGCTGCTGGCCGCGCTGCAGCCGGTGGTGCCGATGAAGTTCATCACCTGGGCTTCGGGGATCGTCGGTGTGCCGCTGGTTCCGTTCATGCTGTGCATGGCGCTGGGACGCGGCAAGCGCGTGTATCTGCTGGCGATGCTGATCCGTCTGTTCGGCAAGCGCGCCGAGGACATGCTGCATCGTCACATCGAGCGCATCGGCTGGGCCGCGCTGGTCATTCTCGCGGCGCTGGTGGTCTGGTGGCTGCTGGCACGATGAAATTGCCTGTGCGCCCGGCTATGCTGACCCGCATGCATGCCAAGAACGTCGCCGCCAGTCTTCTCGTCGCCTGTCTGCTGACGGCCTGCGTGGTACCGCATCACTCGGTGGTGATCGAGTCTCCGCACGGGCCGGAAACGGATGCCAACGGCGTGCCTGTGCATGCCAGCGGACCGATGACGGATACGCACTACACGGTGGTTCGCGGCGATACGCTGTACAGCATCGCCTTCCGGGCTGGCGTCGACTTTCGCGATCTGGCGCATTGGAACGGCATTCCGGCGCCGTATGTGATTCATCCCGGCCGACGCCTTCGCCTGACACAGCCCGTGCGTACGGTGGGTGTGCCCAGCCGGCCAGTCTTCAAGCCGGTGTCTCCGTCGTCATCACATTCGACATCGAGAACGGTCGCGCATCACGTACCGTCGCCGGCCAACAAGACCGCGCATGCCGCAGTCGAGGTGGCGCGAGCCGTCAGCACCACGGTTCCGGTCGCGGGTGAAGCCACGCCCCCGGATCGTGCGCCGGTATCGGCCAAGGCCGTGCCCGCCGCTCCGTCGCGCAGCACTGGTGGAGTGACCTGGCGCTGGCCCGCGGACGGTGCACTCGTGAATGCCTTCAATCCCCATGACCCCATTCCCGGCATCGAGATCGCCGGAAGGGCCGGCGATCCAGTGCGGGCGGCGGCCGACGGTGTGGTGGTCTACAGCGGCAATGGCCTGGTCGGCTACGGCGAACTCATCATCATCAAGCACAACGACACTTACCTGTCCGCGTACGGGCACAATCGCAAGCGACTGGTACGCGAGGGAGAACGCGTGCGGGCGGGGCAGGTCATTGCTGAAATGGGTTCTACCGGTGCTTCGCGCAACGAACTGGAATTCCAGGTGCGCAAGAATGGCAAGCCGGTCGATCCGACGCATTACCTGCCGTCGCGATAGTTCATTCGAAGTGCCGGCGGTATCTGCGGTACGGACATGAAAAAAAAGCGCGCCCTGGTATCGGGCGCGCTTTTTTTTTCGATCGCGTTTGGCGAGTCAGGCCGGCACGGCTTTCGGATTCGGGCCGTATTCGTTGGAGCCGGTGCTGTCGAGCAGCATGAACACCAGCAGCACAATGCCGCCGATGATCGGAACCAGGCTGATCAACACCCACCAGCCGCTGCGCCCCGTATCATGCAGACGGCGCACCGTGACGCCCAGCGACGGAAGAAACACCAGCAGCGAATACAGGCCGGTCAGGAAGTTCAGGCCGTGTTTGTTGGATTGCATGCCGAGCACCATCGCGATCACCGTCAGAAGAATGTAGGCGATGATGTTGAACAGCGTGAACATCCAGTATTCCTTGCGCCGCGCGCGGCCGGAGAACACGAAATATTTCTTGAGAACGTCGAAGTACCAGTTCAAGGTTCATACCCCCATGAGCATCCGATGGATGCGTTGGCGACTGCAGGCCCGATGATGCCGGGCTTTCCCCCTGGGCAGGCCGGTCGCGTCGACCTGCTCGTCGATGGTCGCAGCATGCGGCATGCGCGGCAACTGGGGCATGCAATGCGCGAAGGGACTGGTGTTGCCGCACACAGCGCGTAGAGTGGGGCTTTCACGAACACGACAGCCATCATGATTACGCGTGATCCCGAAGCGTTCCTGCACGCATTCGCGGCGTTGCCCTACACGGCGGCGCGGCCAGCGACCGCACGAGCGGCGTTCATGGTCGCGCCGTCGCATTTCGGTCTCGCCGGGGAGTCGGCGCAAGACAATGCCTACATGCGGATGCAGGATGTGGTCGATCCGCAGCGTGCGGCACGTCAGCATGCCGCGCTGGCCGAAGCGCTGCGCGACGACGTCCCCGTCGTGACTTTCCCGGGTATTCCGGACGCGCCGGATGCGGTGTTTCCCAACAACGTCTTCGCGACGCGGCCGGGTGCATTGGTGGTCGGGCGCATGCGTCACGCGGTGCGCCGCCGGGAAGCGCTACGCGCAGACATCCGTGGATTTTTCCGTGATGTGCTCGGATACGAGGAAATCGATCTGTCGGGGCCGTCGCAACCGGTAGCCGAGTTGACCGGTTCGCTGGTGATCGATCATGCGCGCGGCGTCGGATTTTGCGGTCTTGGCGAACGTTGCACCGAGGCCGGTGCGGCGGCCATGCATCGTGCGTTCGGACTCCAGCTCACGTTCTGCTTCGATCTGGCGCCGGGCGAATACCACGCCAATGTGCTGATGACCGCGCTGGCCGGACGTGGCGTGCTGCTGGTGCCGGACGGCTTCCGCGATTCCGCGGCTGCCGAGGCTGTTGCGCGTGCCTACGAGGGGCGCGTGGTGATGCTCGAGGCCGCACAGAAGGAACGATTCGCCGCCAACGCCATCACGCTGGATCCGCATCGGGTCTGGATGAGCGGGACTGCCGTGAGCAGTCTCTCGCCTGCGCAATGTGCGCAACTGGAAAGGCTGGGATTCCGGATCGGGGCGGTCGAGCTGGATGAGATCGAGAAGGCCGGTGGCAGCTTGCGCTGCTGCGTGGCGGAGATCTTCTGAGCGCCCAGGTGCGTCGCGCGGACGGGTTATCATCCAGGGCGATCCATTCGCACGAGTCCACGCATGACCGCCAAGCCGTACGCCACCGTAGCGCTGCCCGCGGGCGAATCCATGACCGATGCCGAGCGCGAACAGCGAGCGGCCGCGTTCGCCGAGACCATGGCGCAGCGTCGGACCGTGCGCGATTTCGCGCCCACGCCGGTTCCGCGCGCGATCATCGAGCAGTGTCTGCGTGCAGCGGGCACGGCGCCCAGCGGTGCGAATCAGCAACCCTGGCGGTTCGTGGCCGTCAGCGACCCGAACATCAAGCACCGCATCCGCGAGGCCGCCGAGGCGGAGGAACGCAGTTTCTACGAGCACCGTGCACCGGAGCAGTGGCTGGAAGCGCTGGCGCCGCTGGGCACGGATGCCGACAAGCCGTTCCTGGATGTCGCGCCCTGGTTGATTGCGGTGTTCTACGAGCGCTTCGCGCTGGACGCGGACGGCAACAAGCACAAGCGCTACTATCCGCACGAATCGGTGGGTCTCGCCACGGGACTGCTGATCGTGGCGCTGCATCAGGCTGGATTGGCGACGCTCACGCACACGCCCAGTCCGATGGGATTTCTCAACGAAATCCTGGAACGTCCCCGCAACGAGATGGCGTACTTGCTGCTGGTGGCCGGCCACCCGGCCGAGGACTGCCGGGTGCCGGATATCGAGCGCCTTCCGCTGCAGGATTACACGCGCTTCATGTAGTCAACCGCGCCGCGGACTGCGTTCCCCGGATAGGGTTCCGCTGGCATGAACGCGGGGCGGAATGCCATCCGCCCCATGTATCGACATCTGAGGGTGATCAGTGACCGTCGCTGGTGATCTGCATGTCCTCCCCGATCAGTCGGCGCTTGATGAGTCGGCTGAACAGGGCCAGCACCACGCCGACACCGATCGAGATGGCGGCAATGGTCAGGTAGATGCGCGGCATTTCGCCGACGTCATGCGCGCTGAAGCGGCCCGCGATCAGACCGGCCAGCAACTCGCCGAGCGCCATGAACAAGAACCAGGTGCCCATCAGGCGGCTGGCGTAGCGCTTCGGTGAAAGCTTGGTCGTGGCCGACAGGCCGACAGGACTCAGGCACAGCTCGCCGATGGTGTGCAGCAGATAGGTCAGGGTCAGCCACATCGGCAAGGCCTTGTGGCCGGCCACGACGATCCAGGCCGCGCCCATCATCACCAGGAAGCCGATGCCGATGAAGACCATGCCCAGGGCGAATTTCATCGGTGTCGACGGATCCAGCTTGCGTCGGCCCAGCCAGACCCAGAACCAGGCGAAGAACGGCGCCAGAAGCAGGATCAGCAATGAGTTCTCGCTCTGGAACCACGAGGCCGGGAAGGCGTAACCGAACACATGCAGGTCGGTGTAGCGCTCGGCGAACAGGTTGAAGTTGGAGCCCGCCTGTTCGTAGCCGGCCCAGAACAGCGCCTGCACCAGGAACAGGATGGTCAGTGCGGCCAGTCGCTTCTTCTCCACGGCGCTGAGCCGGCCGAAGAAGAACAGCCACAGCAGGAAACCCAGGCCCAGCAGGAGGATCACGATGCCCGACCACAGCGCCAGCGGCACCGGTGCATAGACCACCGCGCCGCTGTAGCCGAGGCCGACCACGACCACGATGACCGCCACGCCAATCCACAGCGCGCTCCAGGAACGCTTCAGGAAGCGGTGCTGGCGCGCGGGGTCGTCATAGGCGGGCAGGGCATGCGTGCCTGCGCCGCCGAGGTTGCGCAGCGTCAGGCGATACTGGATCAGACCGAACACCATGCCCACGCCAGCGGCGACGAAGCCGTAGTGCCAGTTGATCTTCTGGCCCAGATAGCCGCAGATCAACGGACCGAGGAAGCCGCCCAGGTTGATGCCCATGTAGTACAGCGAGAAACCGGCGTCGCGACGGCTGCCGCCTTCGGGGTACAGCTCGCCGACCAGGGCGCTGGCGTTGGGCTTGAGCAGACCGGTGCCGAGCACGATGAACACCAGGCCCAGGAAGAAGGTGCCGCGGCTGGGGATCGCCAGCGTGAAATGGCCCAGGGCGATGATCAGACCGCCGTACCAGATGGAACGCTGCTGACCGATCAGGCGGTCGGCGATCCAGCCGCCGGGCAGCGAGGTCAGGTAGACGGCGGCCGTATACAGACCGTAGATCGCGGTGGCGGTCTTGTCATCCAGGCCCATGCCGCCGGTGCTGGTCGCCGCGACCATGAACAGCACCAGCAGTGCGCGCATGCCGTAGAAGCTCAGGCGTTCCCACATCTCGGTGAAGAACAGCGTCATCAGGCCGCGCGGATGGCCCATGATGGTGGATTCGCCTGTCGGTGCGGTGTCGGTCATGTGCGGAATTTCCGTTCGTGCGTATCGGCCAAGCGTCGGTCATGCGCCATCGCGGCGTCAACTTGTGGTGGTACGCCCCGGTATACTCCGGCTGTGGACGATGGGGGAATGAAACATGGGATGGTTTCGTCGCAAGCCGTTGCTGGATGCTGAACTCTCGGGCTGGCAATTCGATGTGTTCGAGTGGTTGCTGCGGCATGCCGGAGGCATGTCGGCACTCGCGCGCAGGCAACTAGTCACACCGACGTCGAAAGATTTCCCGCAGCGTGGCTTCCAAGGACATGCTATGGCCTTGGCGCTGTTTGAACAGGTCAAAGAACATGCCGGCATGCTCGATTGGCCTTGTGTGCTGCAGCCGCAACAGGCCGATCCGGACATCCATGTGGGGCCGGCGTTGCTGGTGCAGGGGGCGCCACAATCGCCGGCAGGCACCTATCGACGCGGAGAGGAAGGTGTAGTCATCACCTACCGCAGTGCCGGTCTGAGTGACCCCGAGTCGCTGATCGCGACACTGGCCCATGAACTGGCGCATTACCGCACGGCTGATTTCCCAGAGCCGCCGCCGGGTGGCTGTGAACTGTGGGAGCCGGCGACCGACCTGACCGCCGTGTTTCTCGGCTTCGGTCTGTTCCTGACCAACTCCCATTTCCGTTTCTCGCAGCACATGAACCAGGACAGTCTTGGCTGGCGGACGACCCGCCACGGCTATCTTTCCGAGCCGGAGTTGCTGCATGCTCATGCGATCTTCTGTGCACTGCGGGGGCTCCCCGTCGCCGAGACATTACGGCACCTGAAGCCGGCTTTGCGCGGCTTGTGCAAGCGCTTGTTTCGTGAAGTGGCCGCTTGCACGGAAAGGCTGGATCAGCTGCGTGCCATGGTTGGGACATCGGTTCATTCTGCAGGTGGGCAGGCAGATCTCGTTCGGGCATCGGCGCTCATCGGTCGTTCCTGACAGGCGTCACTTGTGGATGAGAGAGGCCGGCTCTAGGCTTGGTCGCGACACTTTTCGGAGCCCTAGCCGTGAACGACGACAGCAACAAGCCCGCGCCGCGGTCCTCGCAGAGCGTGGTGACCGGTCTGGTCGTGATCGCCATCGGCGTGTTCTTCCTGCTGCGCAATCTCGGTATCGAGATGCCCTGGATGGACCTGCCCAACTGGTGGGCGCTGTTCATTCTGGCGGCCTCGTTGGGACCGCTGCTGCAGGCGGTCAACCGCTACCGGCACCAGGGACAGTTCGATGGCACCACGGGACGCTACCTGCTGACGGCGCTGGTGATCGCCACCATTGGCCTGATGCTGCTGCTGGAGGTGCGCTGGCACCTGTGGTGGCCGGTGTTCATCATCTATGGCGGATTGTGGATGGTGCTACGCGACCGCGGCGACGAGTGACACATCTCTGGGATGCGTTGACGGATGCGCTCGGCTAGGATCGCCGTTTGTTGACGGACGCATCGTGCAGAGGAGCCGCGTGCAGTACCAGCATATTCTCGACCAGATCCACGAGGAGATCGCGCCGACTCTTCCGCAGGGGCGCATCGCCGACTACATCCCGCAATTGGCGTGCGTGGACGAGCGCAAGCTCGGCATGGCGATCTGCGATGTCGACGGTGGTTTCGCCTGGGTGGGGGATGCCGACGAGCGATTTTCGATCCAGAGCATTTCCAAGGTTTTCACGCTGACCCAGGCGGTGCGCACGGCAGACGCGCAGTTGTGGCGGCGGGTCGGGCGCGAGCCGTCGGGCACGGCGTTCAATTCGCTGGTGCAGTTGGAGTTCGAGAACGGCATTCCGCGCAACCCGTTCATCAATGCCGGCGCGCTGGTGGTGACCGACATCGTGCTCTCGCACCTGGGTGACGCCAAGGCGGCGCTGCGCGAGTTCGCACGGCGGCTGAGTGGCGCGGACGATATCGACTACGACCTGCGCGTGGCCGATTCCGAGGCGCGTCTGGGCTACCGTAACGCCGCGCTGGCCTACTTTCTGAAGAGCTTCGGCAATCTGGAGAATCATCCGGATCAGGTGCTGGACGCGTATTTCCATCACTGCGCGCTGTCGATGAGCTGTGCCGAACTGGCGCGTTCGTTCATGTATCTGGCGCGCCACGGTCTCAATTCCGACGGCGAGGTCATCTCGTCGAGTCAGGCCAAGGCGATCAATTCGCTGATGCTCACGAGCGGCACCTACGATGCCGTGGGCGCGTTCGCCTACAGTGTCGGTCTGCCGGCCAAGAGCGGCGTTGGTGGCGGTATCGTCGCGGTGATGCCGGGCATGTTCAGTCTGTGCGTGTGGGCACCGGGTCTGGACGGGCGCGGCAATTCGATGGCGGGAAGCCGTGCGCTGGAGCGTTTCGCCGAGCTGAGCGGCCAGTCGATCTTCTGATCGGCACCGTCGTCGCGTTGCGGCGGCGCGCATGACGCTAACGGCCCGATTCGGGTATGGTGCGGTCAGGCACCGACAGGGGGCATGCATGCAATACAGGCAGGTATGCAGTCGCAGCGGTTTTCACAGGGTATGTGTACTCGTGCTGGCGCTGCTGTGCGCAGGATGCGGACCGACACCCGGCCGTCTCTCGGATATCCGCGAACGCGGCACGCTGATCGTTTTGACGCGCAACGCGCCGACGACCTACTACATCGGCCGTAATGATCGGCCGCAGGGGACCGAATACGAGTTGGTGAAGGATTTCGCCCACTCGCTGGGCGTGAAGCCGAAATTCGTGTTCAAGAATTCGATCGCCGAGCTGCTGAAGGCGCTGGACGACGGCGAGGGCGACATGATCGCCGCGGGGCTGACGCGCACGCCGCTGCGGCACCGGCGTTTCGAATTCGGTCCGGATTACCAGCAGGTGACCCAGCAGGTCGTTTGCCGGCGCGACGGCGCACAGCCGGATTCGGTCGCCGAACTGGCCGACGTCGACTTGGAGGTGGTCGCCGACAGCAGCTATGTCGATCGTCTGCGCGCGCTGCGCAAGAAGCATCCCGGACTGCACTGGCGGGTGAACGCCACCGAAGGCACCGAGCAGCTGCTGCGCAAGGTCTGGGCGGGCAAGCTCGCATGTACGGTGGCCGACTCGGACATCGTCGCCATCAACCGGCGCTATTTTCCCAATCTGACGGTGGCGTTCGATCTCAGTCCGCCGCAATCGCTGGCCTGGGTGCTTCCGCGCGGCTCCGATGCGCTGCGCAAGGCGATGGACGGCTGGATGACGAAATACCGCGACAGTGGACGTCTGCAGCACCTGATGAAGCATTACTACGGTCTGGCGGCCGTGTTCGACTACGTGGACACACGCACCTACGTGCGGCGCATCGAAAGCGTGTATCCCGAGTTCGCCGGGTTGTTCCTGCAGGCGGCGGACGTCTATGACTTGCCGCCGATGATCCTGGCTGCGCAGTCGTACCAGGAGTCGCACTGGAGGCCCGATGCGATCAGCTCGTCCGGCGTGCGCGGCATGATGATGCTCACGCGCAACACCGCCAGCGCGCTGGGCGTGAAGAACCGGCTCGATCCGGCCGCGAGCATCCGTGGCGGCGCGCGCTATCTGGCGCGGATGCGGCGACGATTGGGGCCGAACATCCGCAAGCAGGATCGGATCTGGTTCGCTCTGGCCGCGTACAACGTCGGGCTGGGGCATGTGCGCGACGCGCGGCGGCTGACCAAGCGGCTGGGACACGATCCCGATCGCTGGGCAGACGTCAGCAAGGTGTTCCCGCTGCTCAGCGAATCACGCTACTACCGCTCGCTCCCGCACGGTTACGCACGCGGGCTGGAGCCGGTTCGCTATGTCCACCGGATCCGCAATTACGCTGACATTCTCCGCTACCGGCTGAATATGGTGGACGAACCGGAGAATCTCGCGCTCGATGACGATCAGTAGCGGCGCCAGGTCATCAGGCGACCGCGGAACGGCGCATTTTCCTGCGGGTCGAAACGCATGCGCTGCTGTTCGAGGGCGTATCCCTGTTCGATCAGCATGCGCGACAGGCGGTTGGCGTGGCCCCGTCCGGGATCGGTGATGATGATCTCGGCTTGCGGTCGCGCGTGCTGCTTCAGCACGTCGGCCAGCAGGGCTACGTGCTGGGCTTCGTACAGGATGTCGCTGCCGATGATCAGGTCGAAGGTGCCCAGTTCCGGCGAGGGTACCTGCCAGTCGAGCGCATGGAAGGCGATGTCGGGCAGCTGGTTGCCACGGCTGTTGATGGACAGGAACTCGGCGGCCAGCGGGTGGTAGTCGCTGGCGGTGATGTTCGCACCACGGCGGCTCAGCACCAGGCTGGACAGTCCCAGACCGCAGCCCAGTTCGAGAATGCGCTTGCCCTCGATCTCGTGGGCGCACATGTGGTCGGCCAGGACGCGTCCGGCGGGCCACAGATGGCCGAACAGGCTCCATTGCGCCGAGGAGATACCGATGCGTTCGGCGGCGTGATCGGGGTCGTCGAATTGCTGCAGGTCTTTCAGGGCCTGCAATCGGTAGCCGTGACCGCCGAGGTCGATCTGGAGTTCGCGCGTGAGGTATCCCGACATGAGACGCTCCTGAAGAAGACGGACACCCCGCAGTGGGGCGGTAAGCAAAAACGGAGCGAAACGGGGACTGCGCGCGGCGGACCGGCGATTCGCAATAGATTGTGCAACGGCTCGATTCTAGCCGAAGTCCGCCTCCCGCGCCGGTGTGGGTGCCGCCGTACAGCGTGGGGCGCTCATGCGAGCCAGTTGCCATGGCCCATCCGAGCCACACCGCGGCGGCCCGTACGCAGACTGATGCTCGGGTCCAGAACGTTTTCTCGACCGAACTCGTCGACCTGTAGGGAGAGGCGGAACCTGCTCATCGACGATGTCTGTGTCGGCGGCGCATCCGATGTCATCAGCCAGCTGTCACGGAGTGCGTGATCTTTTTGCCTTGACTGGATGGTCTGTGCTCCCTGTCCGAGGGTTCTATGCATAGAGGATCAGGTCGGAGCAGCGTAGCTGGGATTCAAGGCGCAAGACACGGAAGGCTGGCTCGAACCGGGGGCAGCGGGCAGGCGTTTGCCCCGATGACCGGCCCCTCGTTCGGGTCACGGCGCGGTACCGCGCATGCTTCACGCGGTCGCCGACGGAGTTTCATTGCGCTGTGGAAAGGGGTGCTGCCAGGCGTCGAGCGTCTCCAGTCGCGCGTTCCAGCGTTGCACGGCCGGGAACGTGTCCAGCGGCAGCTGCATCGACTGCGCGTACGGCAGGGCGACCGCCACGGCGAAGTCGGCCACGCTCAGGCGCTCGCCGACCAGCCAGGTGCGTTCGCTCAGATGGGCGTCCAGGACGGCGGCGTGGGCATGGAAATGCTTCATCGCGCGCTCGACCTTGTCCGGCGCGGGGGACGCATCGGCGAAACGCCGTTTGACGATGTGTTCGAAGTACAACTCGCCGCAGGTACGGCCGAAATGCTGCTTGTCCCAACTCAGCCAGCGCAGGATCTCGATCTGGCGTTCGGCGTCGTCAGGCCACAGGTCGGCGCCGGCGCGCCGCGACAGTTCGCACATGATGGCGTCGGCTTCCCACAGCGTGCGTTCGCCATCGACCAGCGTCGGCACCTTGCCGTTCGGATTCAGTTTCAGATAGTCCGGCGTCTTGTGCTCGCCGCGCGCCAGATCGAGGTAGACGTACTCGACCGGCGCATCGAGATGGGCCGCCACGGCACAGGCTTTTCGCGGCGAGAGTACGTCGGAATAGTAGAGCTTCATGCGGGCGAATCCTGGTTCTGCGGTTCGTATGACGAGTTCGGCAAGGGGGCGATGCAGGGACCGCCGGCCAATTGGTGGAGGTTGTGCACGGTGGTCTCGCCGAGTTCCTCGACCAGCGATTTCTGCACCGCTTGCCAGGTCGGCAGCGCTGTTTCCAGTGTGTGCCGACCGTGCGCAGTGAGCGTGGCGATTCGGCTGCGCGCATCCTCGGGATCGGCACGCAGGGTCAGCAAGTCGCGCTGCGCGGCGACGGCCAGATTGCGGCTCATGGTGGTGCGCTCGATATCGAGCAGATCGGCCAGCGCGCCCACGCTCTGCGGGCCGGCAAGGCGCAGCGCGGCGAGGATGGTGAACTGCGTCGCGCGCAGGCCGTGCGCGCGCAGCGCCTGGTCGAAACGCCGCGTGATGCGCCGTGCGGCGCGGCGCGAGGCGAGGCAGGCGCAACGCGTGGTTTCGAAGAGGGAAGTGCGATCATCCATCAAATATGTATATACACATATTTGCCCCAAAGCAACGGAACGAACGGTCGAGTCGTGAGCCGTCAGGTGCCAGGAAGCGTTCGCAGGTGTCGCTCGATGGCGAACACGTGAGTGTCATCGTCGCCGAGTTCGCGCAGGGCGTCGGCCAGCCGCAGCAAGTAGTCGCGGTTGCTGCCGCTGGGGCCTTGCGCCTGCGCTATGTGGCGGGCGATATCGGCTTCGCTGGCGGGTCCCAGGTAGGCCGCATTGTCGTCGCTGGCGATGTAGACCAGACCTTCAGCGTGGTCGCCGTCATCGAACGTCATCTCCGTGGTGAAGCGCAGATAGCCGTTCTTCTCACGCACGTCGAGGTGCGTGAATACATCGGGACGGATGCGGTAGGCCATGCCCGCGCATACGTTGCCCGTCTCCGGGACCAGCGTGGCCACGCGACCGGGCGCGTCGGGCGTGCCGCGGTGGTCGTGCGAACCCTGCCAGAAGCGTCGCGCCCAGCCGCGGATGCGTGCCGGGCGGCGCTCGATGTACGGGAAGTCGGCCTTGTAGATCAGCGAGCCGTAGCCGAACAGCCACACGTTGTCGTGTCCGCTGAAGTCATGCCGGTGCCGGTTGGTTTCGGTGGTGTCGTGGGACATGCGGCAGAACTGGGGACGCGATGCGGTGGATCAAGGCGAGGACGGCGAGGCGGCGTCCGGTTTGGGCTTGCCGACGAACAGCAACGTCTCGTTGTCGCGCGTGACCATCTGCAGGCGCGGCGCGGCGGTGGTGCGGATGAGCGACAGCTGCGGCGTCTGCTGCAGCACGTGCAACGCGGCCTTTTCCATGCGGTTCAGTGCCGGATCGGCGCAGGCCATCATGGTGTGCAGCAAGCCGTCCACCTTCAGTGCGCCATCCTGCACGCGATAGGTGCCGCCGATGGCGTTGCAGGCGTGCTCGACGTGCATCTGCGTGCCTTCAAACACGATCTGCAGCGGCGGATGGCCCGCGGGCATCAGCGCGTCGAGCGGCGCACCGGCCGCGGTGCGTGCCTCCTGCAGCGTCCAGACATAGCGCGGCAGGTCCTGGCCCATGCGCGCGGTCGAGGCTTCGGGATGGTGCAGGACCGGCGTGACGACCGGGTGATCGGCCTGCTGATGCGAACAGGCTGTCAGCGGTAGGGCGATGAGGGCGGCGGCGATCCAGTAGGGGGTGAGGCGCATGGTCCGTGGCTCCTTGGTCCGTGATTCTTCCAGCGTACATCCTTCTGCGTCACGGCAGCTGAATGCGGCTGGATTCGTTCTCCGCGAGTCGACAGACTATGCGTCATGGGAATAGCCATTGTCTGGTTCCGCCGGGACCTGCGCCTGCAGGATCATCCGGCCCTCGCCGCCGCGGCCGCGCGTCACGAACGCGTGCTGCCGGTGTACATTCACGCACCGGACGAGGAGGGCGAGTGGGCGCCCGGCGCGGCCAGCCGCTGGTGGCTGCATCATTCGCTCGACGCCTTGCAGCGCGACCTGCATCGTCATCACGGCGAACTGCATTTGCGCGCCGGTCCCAGTCTGCAGACGCTGCGGGCGCTGATCGAGTCCAGCGGCGCGGAAGCGGTGTACTGGAACCGGCTCTACGAACCGGCGCTGGTGGCGCGCGATACCGAGATCAAGAAGGCGCTTCGCGAACAGGGTCTGCATGTCGCCAGCTTCGACGCGGCGCTGTGGCGCAATCCGTGGCAGGTGCTGACCAAGCAGGACGAACCGTACCGCGTGTTCACGCCGTTCTGGCGCAATCTGCGCGCGCAACTCGGCGACGAGCCGCCGCTGGACACACCCAGCCCCCTGCGGCTGGAAAAGGCCGAAGGCAGCGTGACGCTGGACGCGCTGGAACTGTTGCCGCGCCTGGACTGGGCCGACGGTTTCGGCGCGCACTGGACGCCGGGCGAGCGCGGCGCGAGCGACATGCTGGAGCGCTTCGCCGACGATGCCCTGCGCGGGTACGGCGAACTGCGCGACCGGCCGGCACGCACCGGCACCTCGCGTCTTTCTCCGCACCTGCATTTCGGCGAGATCACGCCGCGCATGGCGCGGGCCGCGCTGCGCGAGCACGCTGATGCCGAGGGGGCGGACAAGGGCCTGGAACCCTACCTGCGCGAACTCGGCTGGCGCGATTTCGCGCACCATGTGATGTACCACTTCCCGCACAGCGTCGAACGCAATCTCAACGAGCGTTTCGACCGTTTCGCCTGGGTCGAGGACGACGCGGCGCTGGAGCGCTGGCAGCAGGGGCGCACCGGCGTGCCGCTGGTCGACGCCGGCATGCGCGAACTGTGGGCGACCGGGTGGATGCATAACCGCGTGCGCATGATCGTCGCCAGCTGGCTGACCAAGAACATGCGCCAGCACTGGCTCAAGGGTGCGCGCTGGTTCTGGGATACGCTGGTCGATGCGGACCTGGCCAACAACAGCCTCGGCTGGCAATGGGTGGCCGGCAGCGGCGTCGACGCGGCGCCGTATTTCCGCATCTTCAATCCGGTCACGCAGGCGCAACGCTTCGACGCCGACGGCGAGTACATCCGCCGCTGGGTTCCCGAGCTGCGCGACGCGCCGAAGAAACTGCTGCACGAGCCGTGGGCGCAGGACGGGTTCGCGTCGTCCTGCGGCTACCCGCTGCCGATGCTCGACATCAAGGCGTCGCGCCAGCGCGCGCTGGACAGTTACCAGGACATCCGCGACTGAACCGTGGGCGGGTCACTCGTGACTGTGGCCGGATGTCGCCGCGTCGCCGTCCTCGGTGGGTGGTTCGGGTTCGCTCGGGCTGCGCTTGAGCAGCATCGATAGCACTGGCGGCGTGACCACGGCGGTCAGCAGCGACATCGCCACGATCACCGCGTAGACGCGCTCGCTGAATACGCCGGCAGCCAAGCCCAGCGCCGCGATCACCACGCCGACTTCGCCGCGCGGCACCATGCCGAAGCCGACGATGGTCGCGCCGCGCTTGCCCAGCGCCAGTGCGCCGAGGAAACCGCCCAGCAATTTGGAAAGGATCGCGATGACGGTCACCACGATCAGCATCCACACAGCGTCCCAACTGGCCAGTTCGTTCAGGTTGATCTTGGCGCCGGTGACCACGAAGAAGAACGGCGTCAGCAGCGCCAGCAGCGGTTGCATGCGCTTTTCCAGGGTCTCGCGCTGCTTGGTCTCGGAAGCGATCATGCCGGCCAGGAACGCGCCGATGATGGCGGCCAGGCCGAATTTCGTCGACAGGAAGGCCAGGCCCAGACACAGCGCCAGGACGATGGTCAGCGGCGAATGCGAGCTGATCGGCTTGTCCAGCCAGTAGGAGCGCCGCCGCGCCATCTGCGTGCCGGCCCAGCCGAAGATGGCCAGGAAGCCGATCGCGCCCAGCAGCGTGAACAGCAACGACTGCACGTTGATCTCGCCGCCGCCCTGCAGCGAGGACACCACGCCCAGCAGCAGCATGGCGAGGATGTCGTCGATCACCGCCGCACCGAGAATCACGCGGCTCTCCGTGCGCCGCAGTACGCCCAGTTCCTGCAGCACGCGCGCGGTAATGCCGGCCGAGGTGGCGACGAAGGCCGCGGCCACGAACATCGACTTGACCCAGGCGAAGCCCGACCCATGCGCCCACAGCACGCCGGCAATGAACGGCACGATGACGCCGAGCACGCCGACCAGGAAGGCGCTCTTGCCGACTTTCTTCAGGTCTTCCAGCCGGGTTTCCAGGCCAACCGAGAACAGCAGCAGCACCACGCCGATTTCGGCCAGCGCGTCGAGCGGCTGGCCGGCAGCGATCTGCGCCGGCGCGATCCAGCCGAGCAGCGACGGGCCGATGATGCAGCCGGCGGCGATCTCGCCGACCACGCCCGGCATGCGCAGGCGCTGGGCGATTTCCGAGCCGACCTGAGCGGCGACGAAGATGATGAAGAGCGTCAGCAGGATGTCACTGGCGTGATGCATGGCGGAACGATTCCGTCAGGAGTGGCGTTGCCCCGATCCTACATGAGCGAAGGCCGCCGAAACATGCGCGTTCGGCCGCACGGCGCGCCCCCAGATTGGGGATGTCTGCGGTCGTCGGTGGATGTAGCGCTCAGGACACGCCGAACAGATGCATGGCGTCGAAGGCCAGATGCACCAGCACGCTGGCGACGAAGCCCAGCGCGATGGCCCAACTCCACTTCAGGTGGGTGCGGAAGGTGTACAGACCTCGTGACACGCCCATCAGCGCCACACCTGCGGCCGAGCCGACCGACAGCAGGCTGCCGCCGACGCCGGCCGTCAGGGTGATCAGCAGCCACTGGCCCAGATCCATCGGCGGGTTCATCTTCAGCACCGCGAACATGATCGGGATGTTGTCGATGATCGCCGACAGCAGGCCCATGCCGGTGTTGGCCAGGGTGAAACCGATGCCGCCGTAGAGCAGGCGCGAGGCCATTTCCAGATAGCCGATCGCGGCCAGCCCGCCGACGCAGGCGAACACGCCGTAGAAGAACAGCAGTGTGTCCCACTCCGCATTGGCGATGATCTTGAAGATCGAATAGCCCTTTTCCTCGATTTTGGTCTGGCCGTTGGCCAGGGCGTAGCGGCGCAGGCGGCGGTCGATGCGTGAGGCCACCAGGTTCAGCAGCGCCAGGCCGGTCAGCATGCCGAATGCGGTCGGCATGCCCAGCCACTGCTTGCCGACCACGGTCATGAAGATGGTCAGCGCGAAACTGATGCAGATGCCGATGCCACCGTGCTTGATGTGCGCCTCGCCGGACAGGCCCTCCGGCTTGCCACGCGGCACCGCGAAGTTCATCGCCAGCGCCGGCACCAGCCAGTTGACCAGCGACGGCACCAGTAGGGCGAAGAAGTCGGCGAACTGGGCCTTGTGCGCCTGCCACACCATCAGCGTGGTGATGTCGCCAAACGCGCTCCAGGCACCGCCGGCGTTGGCCGCCACGACCAGGTTGATCATGGCCAGGGTGATGAAGCGCGCGTTGCCCGCGCCCAGCGCAAGAATCACCGCCGACATCACCAGCGCGGTGGTCAGATTGTCCAGCATCGGCGACAGGAAGAACGCCAGGGTGCCGGTGATCCAGAACAGCTGCCGGTAGCTGAAATGCCGCTTGGTGATCTGCGCGCGCAGCGCTTCGAACACGCCGCGTTCGCCCATGGCGGTGACGTAGGTCATCGCCACCACCAGGAAGAAGAACAGTTCCGAGTAGTCCAGGAACATGCCCTCGAAGGCGATCTTCACCGGCGAGGCCGCGTCGTGACCGGCGCCGACCTTCCACGCCAGCATGCCCCAGATCAGCGCGGCGGCCAGCAGCACCGGTTTGGACTTGGCGATCTGGATGCGTTCCTCGGCGACCACGGCGGCGTAGGCCAGCACGAAGAACAGCAGCGCCAGCCAGCCGATCGGATGGTGGGTCAGGTGGAAGTTCGCCTCGGTGGATTCGGCCATGGCGGCCGTCGGCGCGAGCGCCAGGGCGAAGAGGGCGATGATCGAGCGCATGCGGGGTCCTTGCATTGAATCGTCGCGTCCGCGCGCGGACGCGGGACGCAATGCTGCAAAGGTACGCGGTTTGCCGGTTCGCTGTCAGCCTGCGGTGTGCGGGCAGGTACACTTCGCGGGTCATTGAAGGAAAGTGCATCGATGTCGAACGATTCTGCCCACGCCGATCCCGCGCAGCGCGTCGAAGCGCTGCGCAAGCGCCTCGAAGACGCCAACTACCGCTATCACGTGCTCGACGATCCGGATATTCCCGACGTCGAGTACGACCGCATGCTGCGCGAGTTGGACGAACTGGAGACCGCGCACCCGGAACTGGCGAGTCCTGATTCGCCCTCGCGCAAGGTCGGCGCGCGCGCCGAAGGCGGTTTCGCCGAGGTACGTCATGCCATGCCGATGCTGTCGCTGGGCAACGCCTTCGAGCAGGAGGGCGACGACGACGCCACGCGCTTCGCCGAGGTCGGCGATTTCGTGCGCCGCGTCGAGCAGACCCTGGGCCGCAAGGACCCCGTGTTCTCGGTGGAGCCGAAGCTGGACGGTCTGGCCATCAGCCTGCGCTACGAGCACGGCGTGTTCGTGCAGGGCGCCACGCGCGGCGACGGCGAGACCGGCGAGGACGTCACCGCCAACCTGCGCACCGTGCGTGCGATCCCGCTGCGGCTGCGCGGCGAGGGCTGGCCGGACGTGCTGGAAGTGCGCGGCGAGGTCATCATGCTGCGCAAGGACTTCGAGGCGTTCAATGCCTGGGCGCGCGAACACGACGTCAAGCCGCTGGCCAACCCGCGCAACGGCGCGGCCGGCTCGCTGCGCCAGCTGGACCCGGCCAAGACCGCGCAACGGCGCTTGAGCTTCTTCGCCTACGCGGTGGGTGTCGTCGAAGGCGGCGAACTGCCGGCCACGCATTCGGCCACGCTGCAGCGCCTGCGCGACTGGGGCTTTCCGGTATCGCCGCTGGTCGACACCGCCATGGGCTTCGAGGGCCTGATTGCTTATTTCCGCCGCATTGGTGCGCAGCGCGACAGTCTGCCGTACGACATCGACGGCGTGGTCTACAAGCTGGACGACTACGAAGGCCAGCGCGAACTGGGCTTTGTCTCGCGCGCGCCGCGCTGGGCCATCGCGCACAAGTATCCGGCGCAGGAAGAGATGACCGTGCTGGAGGACATCGAGATCCAGATCGGCCGCACCGGCGCGGCCACGCCGCGCGCGCGGATGCAGCCGGTGCAGGTCGGTGGCGTCACCGTCACGCACGCCACCCTGCACAACGCCGACCAAGTGGCGCGGTTGGACGTGCGCATCGGCGACACCGTGATCGTGCGCCGCGCCGGCGATGTCATTCCCGAGGTCGTGCGCGTGGTGCCCGAGCACCGCCCGCCGGACGCGCAGCCGTGGCGCATGCCCGAGACCTGTCCGGTGTGCGGCTCCGAGCTGCTGCGCGAGGACGACAAGGCGGTCTACCGCTGCACCGGCGGCCTGATCTGCGCGGCGCAGCGCAAGGAGGCGCTGATCCATTTCGCCTCGCGCAAGGCGATGGACATCGACGGGCTGGGCGAGCGCTACGTCGACGCGCTGGTCGAGCTCGAGATCGTGCACACCCCGGCTGACCTCTACGGCCTGACAGTCGAGGATTTTCTCGACATGAAGCGCCGCGCCGACGAACGCGACGGCACCACGCCGGAAACCGTCAAGCAGGGCAAGATCGCCACCAAGTGGGCAGAGAATCTGGAGGCGGCGATCCAGGCCAGCAAGCACACCACGCTGGCGCGTTTCCTGTTCGCCCTGGGCATCATGCATATCGGCGAAAGCACGGCAAAAACTCTCGCCAAGTGGTTGGGATCATTGGAAATGATCGAGGCCATGCCGGCGCAGATCCTGCGCGTTCTGCCTGACGTGGGCAGCGAAGTCGCGACTTCGATCGCGGCCTTCTTCCAGCAGTCGGGCAACCGCGACGTGCTCGACCAGCTGCTGGCGGCGGGTATCGAATTCAGCGACGTCGGCCCACCGTCGCCGCTGCTTGGCGAACGGCTCGACTTCAAGGTGCTGCTGAATCAGGCCGGCATTCAGGGATTGGGACCGACCAACGCCGCGCGTCTGGCCGAGCAGTTTCCTACCCTGGACGCGTTGATCGAGGCGGGTCCCGCGCACTGGAGTTCGGCCGGCTTGCCGAAACCGGCGGTGGCCGGACTGGAAAATGTCCTGGCCGACGCGAAGCGCGTGGCGCGGCTGCGCAAGGCCGAGGCCGCGATGCGGCGTCTGCTCGACGCCGTACCGGCGTCCGGCGACACCGCGGAAACTGATCAGCCGCTGGCGGACAAGACCGTCGTGCTGACCGGTACGCTGTCGACGATGACCCGCGACGAGGCGAAGGAAAAGCTCGAGGCGTTGGGTGCGAAGGTCAGCGGCAGCGTGTCGAAGAAGACCGACTTCGTGGTTGCCGGCGAGTCGGCCGGTTCCAAACTGGCCAAGGCGGAGTCGCTCGGTGTCGCGGTCTGGGACGAGGCGAAACTGCAGGATTTCCTGACCGAGCACGCAGGTGCGCAGGCGTGAGACATCATGACTGATCCGCAACCGGCGACGCCGCTGCGCGTCACGATTTCCTGCGCCGACCTGGACGCTGCGCTGGCGTGCTACACGGACGAGCTGGGCTTCCGGCTGGACATGATCATGCCGGCCGATGCACCGCGCATGGCGGAACTGTCCGGATACGGCCTCTCGCTGGGTCTGCGGCGCGTTGAGCACGCAGCGCATCCCGATGATGCCGAAGGCGGAGCGGAGACCATTCCGGCAGAGCGGGATGCCGTCGCTTCGACCGACTGGATCGTCGGACGCGCCGGGATGCAGTACCGCGACCTGATTCCGGGCCGGTGGGACGGGCGCGTCATCGCCTCGCATATTCGCATTCCCGACGGCGGGCCGGTACCCGATTACGTGCACTATCACCGGGTCGGCTTCCAGATGATTTTCTGCCGTCGCGGCTGGGTGCGCGTGGTCTACGAGGACCAGGGGCCGCCGTTCGTGATGCAGGCGGGCGACTGTGTGCTGCAGCCGCCGACGATCCGGCACCGCGTGCTGGAGGCGTCGCCGGGGCTGGAAGTGGTGGAGGTCGGCTGCCCCGCCGAGCATGAAACCTGGCGCGATCACGCCTTGACGCTGCCGACTTCGGAGCGGCGTCCGCAGCGTTTGTTCGGCGGGCAGCGTTTCGTGCACGCCGTGGCGACCGAGGCTCATTGGCAGGCTGCGTCGGCGTCGCACTGCCTGTATCGCGACACGGGTATCGCGAAGGCGACCGACGGCGTGGCCGATGTTCGGATCTTGCGTGCAAATTCGGAGCAGGCATGCAGCGCGCCGGCATGGCTTCCGGAAGGCGGTGCGCGGTTCGTGTTCGTGCTGCGCGGGCGGCTGCGTATCCATGGCGTGGACGGTGCGCTGCGGGAACTGTCGACCGACGGAGCATGCCTGCTCGTCGGTACGGATGCGTCGAAGTTCGAGGCCGTCGACGCCGATACCGAATGGCTGGATGTCTGCCTGTCGCCGCAGGCGCTGCAACCCTGACGGTTCGGTGGGCACGACGGCGCGCGGCATCCGTGCCTTCCGGCAGACGTCGGCGGATCTGCATTCGGCTAGGCTGATCTGCGATCTATCAGGAGGATGAATCGGTGTCTGCTCACTGGATGACCTATGCGATGGCGGTGCCTCTCGTGGCGCTGCTGATCTGGCGCCGCATCAGCCGGCAGTTCGGCCGTCAGCCGGTGCGTCGCAAACGCATGCTCGCGCGGATCGCGATCCTGGCCGTGCTGGCCGCATTGCTTGGTCTGAGCGGACTGCGCGATCTGCACCTGCTGGAAGGACTGGTGGGCGGCATCGCACTCGGCGCCGTGGTCGGTCTGGTCGGATTGCGCCTGACGACCTGGACCGTGGATCCGCAGCGCGGCGATTGCTACATCCCCAATCGCTGGATCGGCGCGTTGCTGACCGCCGTGCTGCTTGGGCGACTGGCCTGGCGCTTCATTGTGGTCTGGCCGCAGGTCGAGGACAGCGCGCGCGCCGCCAGCATGACGCCGATCCAGCATGCCTCGACGCCGTTGACGCTGTTGGTGTTCGGTCTGCTGGTCGGGTACTACATCGTCTACTACAGCGGGTTGCTGATGCATCACCGCCGCTTTCTGCGCGAACGCAGCACCCGGCGCAACGAGGCGGCGCCCATGCCCGAGCCACCCGCCTGATGCGTGGACCGCGCTGGGGTCAGTTCTTGTCGCGATCGTCCAGATGCGCGCGCCGCGCGGCGACGGTCGCCAGCGACGCCCAGTCGCGTTCGCCGCCGCCGCCGGCCAGCGCTTCCAGCAGCGCCTCGCGCGCCACGCCGGCGAAGGGCAGGGGCACACGAGCGTCGTCGCCGGCTTCGAGCGCCAGCCCGACATCCTTGAATCCCAGACGCACCGGGAAGCCGGCGGGTTCGTAGCGTGATTCGGCGATCAGCTTGCCGTAGCCCTGGTAGGCCGGCGCGGCGAACAGCGTCTGCGTCATGATCTCGAGGAAATCGGCGGCCTCAATGCCGTGGGCGCGGGTCAGCGCCGAGGCTTCCGCCATGCTCTCGATGGCCGAGGCCAGCATGAAGTTGCCGGCGATCTTGGCCACGCTGGCGCGTACCGGGTCGTCACCGAGTGGCCAGGTGCGCTGGCCGACGGCATCGAACAGCGGCTGCACGCGCTCGAGGCTGTTGCGGTCGCCTGCGCACACGACATGCAACTTGCCTGCCGCAGCCATGTCGGGACGGCCGAACACCGGCGCGGCGACATAGTGCACGTCGCGCGCCGCGTGCAGGTCGCTCAGTTCGCGCGCCAGTCGCACCGAGATGGTCGCGTGGTTGACGTGCACGCCGCCGGTCGGCAGCGCATCGAGTACGCCGCCATCCAGCAGCACAGCGCGGACGGCCGCATCGTCGGCCAGCATGCTCAGCACCACGCCCCCGGATGCAACCTGCGCGGGCGTTTCGGCAATGTGTGCGCCCTGCGATTTCAGTGCGTCCAGCGGTGCCTGCGAGCGGTTCCAGACGGTCACGGTGTGTCCGGCGGAGAGCAGGTTGGCGGCCATGCCCTGACCCATGGCGCCCAGTCCGATGAATCCGACGTGCATGAGGGACTCCTTGCGATGCGTTGCGGGGAAACCCGGATTATTTCATGCGGCGTCTGTACGTACGGTGGATCGGTGTGGCGTCTTTCGACCAGACGGCGGTCGAGCGGTACGTGCCGCCGATGCATGATCGATCCGCGCGTGCATCGGTGCGCGGTGATCTACACTCATTCTCCGCGAAGCGTTCGCGCCTGTTCGCGGATGCGCTGCATTTCCTGCGCGTCGCGGCGCTGCAGGTTGCGCACCTGCAGTTTCATGCGTGGGTGTTCGGCGAAGCGCTCGCGATGCCGGTCGAGAAAATCCCAGTACAGCACGCTGACCGGGCAGGCGCGCGGACCGGTGGTGTCGTCCGGTCGGAAGCGGCAGTTTGCGCAGTAGTTGCTCATGCGCTGGATGTACTTGCCGCTGGCGACATACGGTTTGGAGGCCATGATGCCGCCGTCGGCCCATTGCGACATGCCGATCACGTTGGGCAGTTCTACCCACTCCACGGCGTCGATGTAGATGGCCAGGTACCAGGCGTGCACCTGGCTCGGCTCGACGCCGAGCAGCAGCGTGTACAGTCCGGTCACCATGAGCCGCTGAATGTGGTGGGCGTACCCGGTCTCCAGCGTGTCACGCAGGCTCGCACGCAGACAGTGCATGTCGGTGTCGCCGGTCCAGTAGAAATCGGGCAGCGCGACGTGCGTGTCCAGCGCGTTGTCGCGGGCGTGTTCGGGCATGCGCTGCCAGTACAGGCCGCGCACGTATTCGCGCCAGCCCAGGATCTGCCGGACGAAGCCCTCGACCGCCTCGATTGGCGCGTCGCCGCGTTTCAGCGCCCGGCATGCGGCTTCGCAGACTTCGCGCGGACCGAGCAGCTTGAGGTTCAGCGCGGCCGACAGTCGGGCGTGGTAGAGCGCACCCCGCCGCGGCGGGAGGCCGTCCCACATGGCATCCTGCCAGCGTCCGAAGCAGGGCAGGCGATGCGCGACAAAGTCCTCCAGTGCGTCCAGCGCCTGGGCGCGGGTCACCGGCCAGTCGAAGTGCTCCAGCGAGCCAGGATGGCGGGAGAACGCATCCTGCACCGTCGTCAGTACCTCGCGCGTGAGCGCGTCCGGTTCGAAGCCGAGGTGGTCGGGCAGATCCGAAGGCGGCCCGTCGCGGCCGAAGGCGGAGCGGTTGTCGTGATCGAAATTCCACTGTCCGCCGACCGGCGTGCCGTCGTCCTGCATCAGGATGTCGTGTTCGCGGCGCATGCGGCGGTAGAAGTGCTCCATGCGCGGCTGCCGGCGTCCCTGCATCCAGTGCTCGAAATCGGCGCGGGGGCACAGGAAGTGGGTGTCTTCGCGCAGCGCCACCTCGATGCGTCCTTCGAGGCGTCGCCGCAGGTCGAGGAGCGCTTCGCGCAGGCGCCATTCACCGGGTTCCACCACCAGCACCCTGCGCGGCTGCAGGCGTTCCAGGTCCTGTTCCAGCAGCGCGATCAGTCCGAACTCGGACGCGGGGTCGAGTTCGGTGTAGTGCACCGTCAGGCCCTCGTCGCGCAGCGCATCGCGGAAATGGCGCATGGCGGAGAGGAACAGCGCGATGCGCGCCTTGTGGCTCCAGACGTGCGTCGCCTCGGCCGCACATTCGGCCATCCACACCGCGTCCTTGTCCGCATCGATATCCGCCAGCGCGGGGGAGTGCCTGTCCAGTTGGTCGCCCAGTACGACGACGAGATGGCGCATGACTACTGCTCCGTATGTCCGGTTCGCATCGGGATGGCGAGATCGGGCCCCGGATGGGGCCAACCGCACCCGAAAGAGGCGATGATGCCCGATTTCACGCGTTGTGTTTTCGCGTACGCGAGGGGATCTCCCTCATTCGAATCGGCTGGCGGGATCGTATTTTCTTGCGTGAGCGAGGGGTGGGACCAGTACGGTCTATGGGTGGTGCGCGTATTGCAAATAGTGCCTATCCGGTCACAAAACCGATTTCGTTTCGAAGGCTAACTAGAGTCGCAAGAACGTTCGACAGGCGTCATGCCCTGCATGGCGTGTCATGCATGACCGTGCCGTTATCAGGATGATGAAGGGGGTGCGCAGTGGAGAACGAGTACCCGAGTGACGCTGCGCCCCACGCAGCGTCCGAGCATGACCGGGATGTGCGTGTGCGCCCGCTTTTCCGCCATCGCGATCCTCTGTGGCGGCTTCCCCGCAGCGCCGGACCCGCAGGCGCGGCTTCCCCGATTTCCCCGATATCTTCCCCTCCCGATCTTTCCGAATCCATGCCAGCGACCGATTCCGGCGTGAGCGGTCTAGGGCCCGTGTTGCAGTCGCTGCGCGAGGGTGCGGCCCGCGGGACCGGACAGGCCACGCTTCTGCACGGGGCCGTCGCGGTGTTCCACGTCGATTTCAAGGCACAGCGCGTTTCCTGTCTCGGAGCCGGACCGCCGGACGAGCGCCGGCTAGGTCAGCATCTCGCCGCGATGGCCCGCGAGGTTCGCCTGAGCGAGAGCGTCGACCCGAACGTGAACGAGCGAGTTCGCGACCGTCGTAGTCAGGCGCTTTCCAGCCTGCTCTGGGATGCGGCGCTGGACGCCGGACCAGAGCACCGGATTGCCGAGATCGACGCCGATACCGTCGTGCGGCTTCGGCGCTGGCCGGGATTTCACCTGCTGGCCCACCGTCACGATCACTTCCGTCTCTGTTCGCTGATGCTCAGGCGTCCCAGCAGTGCGCGCGAGTGTGTCGACATGCTGGGCATCGACATGGAGCAGACCCAGGCCTTCGCCCACGCTGCATACGTGGCCGGGTGTGCGGAGCTGCGGCCCGCCGAAGCGTCGTCGGCGCATGCGGCGAAGGTCGGCTGGCGTCATGGCGGTTCGCGCCTGGCGGATTGGTGGCGCAGCGTGCGCGAAGCGCAGAGGGCGGCTTCGTGAGGGAGCACAAGATCGTGGTGCTCGGTTCGATGGGTGCGGGAAAGTCCACGCTGGTGCGCGCCATTGCCGCGGGCAACATCGTCGATACGGATGTCGCCAACACCGATCCGAGTTCGGACAAGCTGACCACGACCGTGGCGCTCGACTACGCCGACATCGCACTGCCGGACGGTGACCGTCTGCGTCTGTACGGCGCGCCGGGACAGACGCGCTTCGATTTCGTCTGGCCGTCCCTGCTGAAGGGCGCGGCCGGCGTAGTGATCATGGTCGACGCCACGCGCGAACCGGTGAAGGCGGAAGTGGAGCGCTACCTGAGCGTGGCGCGCGACGCCGGCGACATGCCGATCGTCATCGGCCTCAGTCGACTGGATCTGGTCGAGGAGGGGGCGGAGCGCGTGCTCATGGATGCCGAAACCGCCATCGACGGCCGCGTGCCGCTGGCGCCCGTCGACGCACGCAACGAGGAACAGGTGCTGATGCTCATGGACATGCTGGTCAGCGAAATCGAATCCGCCGAAATGGGGTGCGCATGAAATCCACGGCAAGGGATACGCCGGTAAGCACGCAACACGCCGATCTGCAGAAACATCTCGATACCCTGGCCAGCGGACTCGTCGGCATCCGCGCGGCGGTCGTGGCCAGTGTCGACGGTTTCGCCATCGCTCATTCCAGCACTTCCCAGGTCAGCGAGGAAAAGCTCGCTGCGATGACCAGCTCCATGCTGGCGCTGGCTTCGGCCATCGGCCGCGAGCTGGCGCTGGGCGAGTTGCAGGCGCTGATGCTCGACGCCGAGAACGGCAAGGTCCTGATGCTGGCGATCAGCAGCGCGCGCGAACCCTTGCTGCTCATGGTCGCCTGCTCGCAGAAAAGCGTGATGGGCAAGGTCCTGTGGGCCGCCCGCGAATGCGCCAGGGAAATCGCGGCGACGCTTTCCTCGGCCTGACAACGGTCACGATCGTTCGTGGCGAACATTCAACCGAAGAAGGGGAACGAAGATGTCCAATCTGTCCGAATCGCTGCAGGAACTGCTGTCCATCGACGGCGCACAAGCCGTGTCGCTGGTCGATTACAGCAGCGGGATGCTCCTGGGCGAGGCCGGTTCGGGAATCGACATGGAAGCGGCCGCCGCGGGCAATACCGAGGTGATTCGCGCCAAGATGCGCACGATGGATGCCTTGAAGCTGGATGACGAGATCGAGGATGTACTGATCTCGCTGCACAAGGCGTATCACATCATCCGACCCATCGCCTCGAAGGATGGGTTGTTCCTCTATGTCGTGCTGGATCGGAACAAGTCCAATCTCGCGCTGGCCCGTCGCAAGGTGCTGGAGGTCGAGAAGGGACTCGAGCTGTAATTCACCGGCTGTTCGCAACGCATGCGCCGCATGCGGGCGCAGCGCTGGGACTGTGCCGGGAATGTGCGTCCCGCGCGAAATCCATCGCGCGGGGCGGACGTCTCCATTCAGTGCTTCGAGTCGACCGCGGTCTTCGGAAGAACCGTGAACGTGATGGACGACGGGTAACGCGCGTCGTGATGCACGGCGTTGTGGGCGACGACCCAGTGCGTGCCCGTCTCGTTGTTGCCGCCGGTGTTCAGGTTGCGGTCGAAGCGGGGAAAGTCGCTGCTGCTGATCTCCACGCGCAGGCGATGGCCGGGCAGGAAGGCATCGGCGATGTCGCTTGGCTGAAAGCGCACCTTGTACACCTCGCCGGGTTTCATCCAGACCGGTGGCTTGTTGTATCCGTTCCGGTAGCGCATGCGCTGGATGTTGCTGGTGAGATTGTAGGCCTTGCCGTCCGGGTAGACGTCCATGACCTTGTAGGTGAAATCGGTGTCCCGGGCGTCCGAAGACACGTAGAGCGTGACGTCGATCGGTCCGGTCGCGACCATGGTCTTCTTGAACGGCGCGGTCTGATAGACCAGGACATCCTTGCGGTTCTCATACGGCGTCTGGTCCACCGCACCCCACTGCTTGAACTTGCCGATGCAGCATCCGCCATGCGTGCCGACAGGGTCCGCCGGGTCGTAGGTGAAGCGATCGGGGAGGTCTTTGATCACCGTGCTCGCGGACAGCGTGCCGTCGCTCGCTTTGTCACCGCTGCGCAGGTAGAAGGTCCGTTGCGTCGTGCCCGCCGGCGGCCAGGTCTCGGCATGCATCCACACGTTCTTGCCGAGCAGGTAGTACATCACCTTCGGCTGCTTCTTCAGGATGCCGTTGTGCTCGCCTTTCAGGAAATGGTCGAACCAGGCGTAGATGAGTTTGTCGTAGTCGAAGCGCGCATCGCCGACATCGAGCTGTCCGATCTTGGTGTGCTTCTTCGACAGCGAATAGGCGCAGTGCAGGGAAGGGGCGATGACGGCGTACTGCTCGTTGGCGACGGGTTTGGGCGCGGTGCGTCGCACGAAGTTGTACGCGGCCAGATTCGGCGAGACCGAGACGTCGTACCAGCTCATGAACCACAGGCCGGGTTTCTTGATCGGCATGCTGTCGTTCCACAGGCCGCCCTTGTACCAGGCCGGGTCGTTCGGTGTGCGGTCGATCATGTCGCCGCCGGTCGCGACCGGCATGTGATCGGCGTAGATGCCTGGTGGACCGCCGTAGTGCTTGATGATGTCGCGAACCGGGAGGTGCCAGAACGCCTTCTCCCAGTCGACGTCGAGGTAGTGAGGCTGCAGGTCGTACATTTTCGCCGCCCGGATCCGGTCCGCCTGCGACATGTTGTGCGGGAACATCGGCCGCAGCGGATTCTGCTCGTAGTAGAGCCACTCCGTGAACAGCATGCGGTAGGCGCCGCCGCGGAACCAGTTGCCCTGTTCGTAGTACGGACCGACTCGTCCGACGCCCGCGCCGAAGCCCTGCACGTTGAAGGTGGTGTAGGCAGGGTCGTTACGCGCGACCACGCCCAGTTGCCATTCGGCCGAGGACGAACAGCCCATCGTGCCGATCTTGCCGTTGGACCAGGGCCGCGACGCCAGCCATTTGATCTCGTCGGAGCCGTCCGTGGTCGGTGCGCCAAGGATGTCGTAGGTGCCTTCCGAGAAGAACTGGCCGCGCTCGCTGACCAGCGCGAAGGCGTACCCGTGGCGGACCGCTGTGACGGCTTGTTCCAGGTAGGGGCCGGGAGCCTTCTGGGTGACGTCCCAGTAGTTGGTGTTGTACGGCGTGCGCCAGAAAATGACGGGCACTTTGCCCTTGGCGTGTTTGGGGCGATAAATGTCAGCGGACATCCGTTTGCCGTCCCGCATCGGGATCATCACCTTGCGGTCGATGATGGCCATGCGTTCCAGGGTTTTTTCCGCCGCCTCGCGCTTGGCGATGCGCCGGGCCTTGGCGTCGTCCTTTTTCTTCGTGCTGCTCGTGGATGCATGGGCCGGCACCCAGGGGGCCGCGAACAGTGCAATCCATGACGCGGCGACAAATACGCGTAGAGCCTTGACGGTCCGCATGCAAAATCCTCCCCTTGAAGATGTCCCGACTATAGGCAACATTCCCACCCGCTGCACGCGGGGCGCTCCGGAGCGTCATGCACGTGGGGCGCAGCCGTTGCGCGGTTTTCGGCAGGGTGGAGCAAACATCGGGGATGTGCCTTTAGTCCCGTAGACCGGGGGGAGGGGTAGCGGTACGGTATATCTTCCCCATCCAGGGTGATCGCATGATCCTCTACGCGGAGACATGCATCATGAAAACCAAAGTCTTGGTTCTGGCCGCCGTGTTCCTGCTGGTCCCCTTGGCGGTAGTCGCTGGAGAAAGCCCGCTTCATGGCATCTGGAAAGTGGATGCGAATACGATCCGGGCCTCTCATCCGCATGCATTCGTGATCAAGGACGGCATCTACGAATGCCAAAGCTGCACGCCGTCCTTCAGCCTTCCGGCAGACGGCGCCTTCCATGCCGTTCCGTCCGATCCCCGACGGGATGAGATGGCGGTTCTGGTGATCGATGCCCACAAGGTGCAAATCACCGAGCGCAAGAACGGCATCATGGTCGCCAATACCCTTCGCGAGATGAACGGAGACAATGCGCTCGCTGAAGTGACCTATCAGGATTTTTCGGGGAAGAGCCCCGTGATCAGCAAGTTCCGTCATCATCGCGACGGCATGGCCTCCGGTGATGCGCACCCGGTCTCGGGGAACTGGCACAAGGCCGTATACACCAGCGTCTCGAACAGCGGGCGCGCCTTCACCTACAACGTCAACGGCCGTCGCATGGAGATGAACGATCCGCGCGGCCACGCTTTCGTCGCGCGCATGGACGGCAGCGAAGCGCCGTACACCGGCTCGCATCTGGTCAGCAGCGTCTCGGTGGAGAAACTGGCGCCGCATCGTGTGCGTATGCAGACCCGGCACGAGGGGCAGGTAGTCGGCATCACCACCGTGCACGTGCTTCCCGGAGGGAACATGATGCGAGTCGTGAAGGAGAGCCCGGTGGACGGCAGCCGACTCAGCTATGTGGCGATGCGCGTGCGATCGACTTCGCTGACTTCCGACCTGGCTCCGATGGGCGGCATATCGCCTGGATCGTGTGACGCAGGTGGTTGCGCCACCGTGCGCTGAAGAGCGCGACATGAAAGTACGCGGTGTGAACTCGCCTCAGTGACCGCGTATGCACGTACTGCATCGATTTTGTGCAGAAGGCCCGGCGGACGAAGAGATTCGCCCGCCGGGTTTGCATGCGCGCGAGCAGCGATGCGGGTAGACCGATTGTTGCGCCTCGTCGGCAATCGTCATTTTTTCGGGTCGGGTCGCGCGATGGCGCAGCTCCGATCATGCAGATTATCGCTGTTGCCGTTGTTCTTGTGGTTTTCCGGGGTGGCGTCCGCTTCGGCGCGTGTGCTGAGCAGGATGAAACCGGGGGTTCCGTCGACACGTCGCGCACCGGCCACGACCAGGCTGTGCCACTGCATCTGATCCTTGTCGCCGAGATGTCCGGCCAGCGCCGCGAAGGGGTTGATGGTGAGGCGTTTGCCTTCCACCCAACGTGCGATGTAGCGCCTGCCATGGGCGTCGGGAAGACGCATCGGCAGCATGTTCCATGTGCGGGTCAGATGCGGCAGCGCGTGCTGCAAGGCTTCCCGCACGGATGGCTTCACGCAGTCGACATGGATGTGCAATTGGTTCTGTGACCGGCCGTGGGCGGAATTGACGACCAGCGCGATATCCTCGCGCGGAACAGGACGGCCTAGCGCCGCCTCGGTGTACATGCGCGCGAGCCAGGCATCGGCCAGGTAGTTGGGCGCGTCGGGGTGGAGGAGTTTCGGACTCTCGATGCCGGTGATGCGCGCCAGCGGCAGCACGAGGTACTGATAGCGTCCTGCGCGATCCTTGAAGACGGCATAGCCGCGCGATGGATGCTCGGCGTCGACCACTGCGGTGCATGGGGCCGGTGGATAGATGCCCTGGGTCGCCGTGGGCATGCAGCGATCATGAATGAAGTGCCAGAGAATATCCGGGTTTTCGCGGTGCGGTGGGGCAGCGGTGGTCGCAGGCTTCGCGGTCGCGCATGCCGCACACACGAGAAGGGCGAGCAGGCCGGGGAGCAGCGGTAGGAATCGATGGAAAAAGCGTCTGCGCATGGAGTGCGTGAATCGTTGCATGGCGGGGGTATTCGCGATGAGGGGCTGTTCCGAAGCGCCGGCATGCCTGGCATTTCAGTGCGGACGCAAGGTGTTCGACTATATTGCAAACGTCTGAATGCAGGAAACGCTGTCTGATGCCTCCTTCACGCCAAATCTCCGTGCCATGCTTCCGTCCCCCAGGGCGAGCATGACGTTGCCGGTTTCCGCACGTCGCGAGGTTCTGTCCCTGAGTCAGGCTCGGGCGTTGCATCTGGCCGCGCAAGGTTTGCTGCACCCGCCCGTACGCCGCGCCCGACGCGAAGATGTGGTCACCGCGATCACGCGCATGCGCATGCTGCAGATCGACAGTATCCACGTGGTGGCGCGCAGCCCCTATCTGGTGCTGTTTTCACGTCTGGGCGGTTATCCGCAGGAATGGCTCGACGAAGCGCTGGCCGATGGGCGGCTTTTCGAGTGCTGGGCTCACGAGGCCTGTTTTGCGCCATCCGGGGACTTCCCGCTGCACGAGGCGGCACGCTCGTTGCGCGAGCGACATTGGGCATTTCGCAGCGCTCATCGTATGCGCCGTGAGCATGGTTCCACCTTGCACAAGTTGCTCGAACAGGTGCGCGAGCAGGGGCCGCTGCGCGCGGGAGAATTGGAGAAACGGCAGCCGCGGACGCCCGGATGGTGGGAATGGAGTATCGAGAAGAAGGGACTGGAAGCCTTGTTCGCACTGGGCGATGTCATGGTGGCGCGACGTGAGCGGTTCCAGCGCGTCTACGATGTGACCGAACGCGTGCTTTCGAACATGGCCGTGCCGGATTCGGAGGCATGGACGCCGGACCGCGCGCGCATGTGCATGACCGCCGATGCCATTCGTGCGCTCGGCATCGCACGACCGTCATGGGTGGGCGACTATCACCGCCAGGGCAGGGTGCCGGACTCCTTGCTGCAGGCATTGATCGACCAGAACGAGGTATTGCAGGTCGAAGTCCGCGGCTGGGATGGCCCGGCGCTGGTGCATCGCGATCATGCGTCGCTGCTCGGACGTGTCGCGGCGGGACGCCTGCGCGCCACGCACAGCACGTTGCTGTCGCCTTTCGATCCGGTGGTCTGGGACCGCACCCGGGCGCGCGAACTGTTCGATTTCGACTATGCGCTGGAGTGCTACACGCCGACACACAAGCGCCGCTACGGCTATTTCGTGCTGCCGCTTCTCCACCGCGGGCGACTGGTCGCACGCGTCGATGCCAAGGCGCATCGGCGGGAAGGGGTGTTCGAAGTGCGCGCCTTGCACATGGAAGCTGGCGTACGGGCCAGTGATGGCGTGCTGCGGGGCATCGCAAAAGCGCTGCGGAATTGCGCGCTGTGGCACCGCACTCCGCACGTCGTGGTGACGGCCAGCGATCCCGCAACGATCAGAACGGCCCTCGAGCCCCTGCTGAGTCGGCCTTCGTAGGCCGTGCAGTTGCCGGCGGCCTGTCCGAGTCTTGCATGCGTCCGGCTTCGCGCCCATATCTCTCTAACATTACGAATTCTGGAGCGGGCATGCGTTCGTTCGGCAGTCAGTCACGGGGCGAGCGCCTGGAGCGTTTGCATGATCTTCCGCAGTGGGATGGTGAACGTTTGCGCAATGTGCATCCGGTGCTTCCCGGACTTCGCGATGCCGACGCCACACGTCCCACGTTGCGCGATTTCCTGCGCACGGACGAAGGTCGGCGGCCTCCGCAGCCGTTGCCGTCGATGGATCCGCGCGAGGCATGGGCCCGTCGCGCCGACAGCCGACTGCGCGTGACCTGGCTGGGACATTCCACGGTCCTGATCGAAATCGATGGATACCGCGTGCTCACCGATCCGGTGTGGGGGCAGCGTGCCTCGCCTTTCCGTCTGCTCGGTCCCAGCCGTTTCCAGCCGGTTCCGGTGAGTCTGCGACAGATGCCCGAGATTGATGCCGTGGTCATCTCGCATGATCACTACGATCACCTGGACTATCCGACCATCCGCGCGCTGGCGAAATCGAGTGTGCCGTTCATCACCTCGCTGGGCGTCGGCGCACACCTGGAAGCCTGGGGCATCGCTCCCGAGCGCATCACCGAGCTGACATGGTGGCAGCGTCATCGCGTGCCAGGCACGGGACTCAGCGTGACGGCCGCGCCCTCGCAGCATTTCTCGGGTCGAGGGCTGAAAGATCGCAATATGACGCTGTGGTCCTCGATGGTGATCGAAGGCGAACGGCACCGGGTTTTCTTCAGCGGCGACACCGGTCTGACGACCGAGTACGAGGCCATCCGCGACCGTCTTGGTCCGTTCGACCTGACCATGCTGGAAGTGGGCGCGTTCCATCCATCCTGGGGCGATATCCACCTGGGGCCGGACAATGCGCTGACTGCCCATCGCATGCTGGGTGGCGGTGTCCTGATGCCGGTGCACTGGGGCACCTTCGCCTTGTCGACGCACGATTGGGACCAGCCGGTCGAAACGCTTCTCGCGCAGGCCGACCCGAACCATTCGCACTTGCTGCTTCCCCGCTTGGGCGAAGCCGTGCAGCCGGCGGAGCGTCGTCCGGCCGAGGCATGGTGGCGGACGTCACAGCGGTCCGACGCACCGGGCGCAGAAGCAATCTCCACTCCTCCGGATAGCGCGGCGGAAGCCTCGGAAGCGGACACGCTGTCCGGCAAGGTGCCCTGGCCACTGGATTGATCCGGTCGTTCGCGGTGTTCGGATGCGCCTGGCGCTTCAGGAGACGGGTCTGTTTCCCGTATCGGCGTCCGTGCAGAGTGATGCAGTCCCTGATGTGGGCAATGCGCCGCTGAGAGCGATCGCGACTCCGAGCAGGCAGAGAATCGCCACATAATGCGCCGGAGCCATCGCTTCGTTGCGCAGCCAGAATGAGACGGCCAGGGGTGTGAGTCCGCCGAAAAGAGCGTACGCGACGTTGTAGGCGAAGGAGATGCCCGAGAAGCGCACGGCTGGCGGGAAACTGCGCACCAGGGCGACGGGTACGGTGGCGACCATGCCCACGAACAGCCCCGTCAATGCATAGAGCGCGGTGAGATGCGAGGTGCCTGCGGCCAGGGCGGCGAACAGCAGGTAGGTCGTCGCGGCCAGACCGGCTGCGCCCGTGCCCAGTGTGACGCGAAGGCCGAAACGGTCGACGGCCAGGCCGGTCAGCACGCAGCCGAGGGTCAAGGCCAGGGTCGCCGCGGTGTTCGCGCGTAGAGCGGTGGCGGGAGTAATGCCGAACAATTTGGGCATCAGGGCGGGAAGCATCAGGATGACCACCACGATGGCTGCCGTCAGCATCCAGGTCATCAGCATCGACATCACGATGGCGCGGCGGTGATGACGCAGGACCACGCTCAACGGCAGGCGGCGCTCCAGCGTCTGACGTTCGCGCATGGCGCGGAACACGGGGGTCTCGGCCAGATAGCGCCGCAGTATCACGGCAAGAACGCCGAATACGCCGCCAACCAGAAACGGGATGCGCCACGCCCAGTGCAGCACGGCATCGTCGCCAAAGGCGCCGTGCACGACATCGGCGATCAGCGATCCGAGCAGAATGCCCGCCGTCAGTCCGCCGGTCAGCACACCGCAGGCCAGGCCGACGCGCTGGGGTGGAACATGCTCGGAGACGAACACCCAGGCGCCCGGCACTTCACCGCCCACAGCAGCCCCCTGCAGCACCCGCATCGCCAGCAGCAGCAAGGGGGCGGCATAGCCGATGGATGCATAGGTCGGCAGCAGTCCGATCACCAGTGTCGGCAGCGCCATGAGGAGCACGCTGAGCATGAACATCCGCTTGCGGCCGTGGCGGTCGCCGAAGTGCGCCATCACGATGCCTCCGAGCGGCCTCGCCAGATAGCCGGCGGCGAACAGACCGAAGGTCTGCAGCGTGCGCAGCCATTCGGCGGTTTCCGGTGGGAAGAACAGTTGACCGATGGCGCCGGCCAGGAACACGAAGATGACGAAGTCGTAGAATTCGAGCGCGCCGCCCAGCGCGGAGAGCGCCAGCGTTTTCACATCCTGTCGCCGCAACAGGCCGGATGCTTCGGCGGCGCAGGTTGTTTCCGCGCTCATGTCCGGATGTGCTCCGCAGCGTAGCGGTTCGTCATCGTGCCCATGCCTGAACTTCCCCGTTGAAAAGGCGTTCCGGCAAGCATAGCGAAGGCGGCGTGTGCACGTCGTGGTTCAGCCAAGCGCGCGTGCGTATCGGTCAGGCTGGCTTACTTCGTGCGGCAGCACGCGTCGCTCGTCGCCATGCTTGGCGGCATCGTGACGTAGTGACTTGGCTCATCGTGAGCGCGCGGGAAGCGCCGCGGCGAGCTTTTCGACGTGCCACCGATGAGCTGCCGACTAAAACCACGCGTTCGGCAGCGCTGGTTCGGACATTCATTTCGTCATGTATGCATGATCTCGAAACGAAGTTTCTTTCCGGAAAACCGAATCGCGTTATCCATTTTTATGGATAACGTATTCCTGGTTATTTCTTGACACGGAAGCACGCGCGACCCTATATCTGGTGAGCGTTGTGATGCACGCGCAATGCGTGCCGGGCCGGAGCATAGGGGAAAAGTGTGCTGCACGGCCATGCACAACGTCGAGGAATTTCATATTCACCAGCGGAGGGGCACCATGATTCGGGGTACGTTATTTTCCTTGCTGTTTGCTTCGGCGGCAGGCATGGCGGGGCTTCTTGTCTCGCAGCCGGCGCATGCCGACACGCAACAACTCGGTCCTACGGACGAGACCATCACCACCACTATCGTCTTCGGCGTTCGCCATGAGGAGCAGCTGAAGCGCTATATCCAGGAAACCGTCACGCCGGGAAGTCCGCACTATCGCGATTTTCTCTCGTTGCGCGAATTCGTGACGCATTACGCGCCGTCTCCGGGTCAGCTGCGAGTGACTCAGCGATATCTGGAGAGCTACGGCCTCAAGGTCGACAAGGTTTTCAAGGATCACCTGGCCATGACGGTCAGCGGTCCGTCCAGTGCGTTCGAACTGGTCCTGCAGACGCAGATGGACAATTACAAGGAGGATGACGTCCGTCATCATCCGCATCGCCGGCATCATTTCCATCGTCCGCGGCATCAGCCGCACATGCCGCGTTTGCTGCTCGACAACGACGTCATCGCCGTCGTCGGCCTGAGCAATGAATATCAGTTCAGACCGATGCACGCCTCGAAGGCGCATATTTCGCATGCCGATGCGCTGCAGCTTGTCCCGGGCAGCAACACCATCGCCACCGGCGTTCCCGGGCAGTACACCGTTGCGGACGTGGCCAATCTGTACAACATCAACCCGATGTACGCCGAAGGCACTACCGGTTCCGGCGTCACGCTGGGTATCGCCACCTACGCGGATTTTCTGAAGGACGATGCATACGCCTACTGGAACCTGATCGGTCTGCCGGGCAAGGCCGACCGCATCACCAAGATCCATGTCGATGGCGGCGGCGATTTCGGCGCAGATGCGGGTTCCGGTGAAACTTCGCTGGACGTGGAGCAGGCCGGCGGCCTGGCGCCGTATGCCGACATGATCGTCTACGATGCGCCGAACGGCAGTCAGGGCGGCATCGACATGTTCTATCAGATCGTGTCCGACAACCGTGTCGATACCCTGTCCTACAGCTGGGGCCTGCCGGAGATTTTCTACTATCCCGAGCTCAACGGCGGCGTCGATTACACCAACACCATGAAGGCGTTGAATCAGGCGTTCATGGAGGCTGCGGTGCAGGGCATCACGCTGTTCACCGCCAGTGGTGATTCGGGTGCCTATGACACCAATCGTTCGCTGCCGGCGCCGTATTTCACGACGCCGCTGACGGTCGACTGGCCGGCCAGTTCGCCCTACATGACGGCGGCGGGCGGTACGACCGAGCCGGTTTCGCTGACCGGTCGCTGCGGATCGGGCACGTACCCCATCGACGTCCAGGGCGAGCGCGCCTGGTCGTGGGGCTATCTGGCCGATTTCTATCAGACCTGCTATGGCCTCTCGCCGATCGAGGCCGGGGTCTTCTCGGAAGGTGGCGGCGGCGGCGTCAGCGTGTACTGGCATCGACCGTGGTACCAGTACGGCATCGTCGGTGTACGTCGTAGCGAGCCGGGACAGAGCATGACCGAGTTGGACGTGAATCCGACGGTCGATTATCTCGACCTGCGTGCCGGGTATGCGGGTCGCAACGTGCCGGATATTTCCATGAACGCCGATCCGTTCACGGGGTACCTAGTCTATTCCAGTGCTGACGGTGGTCTGCTTCAGGGATATGGCGGCACCAGCTTTGTGGCGCCTCAGTTGAACGGTGTGGCGGCGCTGGTCAATCAGCGCAATGGCGGTCGGATCGGTCTGCTGGCGCCGCAGCTTTATCAGATGCTGCGTCGTTACGGTTACGGCCCGGACTCGCCGTTCCACGACATCACCGACGGTGACAACTGGTACTGGGAGGGCGTGCCCGGCTATGACCAGGCTACCGGTGTCGGCACGCCGGATGTGGCTCGACTGGCCGTGCTGCTCAGTACGCACAATGGCCATCATGGCCATGGCGGTCATCATCACGGTCACTGAAGTGATGATGTAGTCGTTCCTTCTTGCGTCCGCCCGGGAATCGGGCGGACGCAAGCATCACTATGATGTTCTAGTATTTCGGTAGGGACTAACGCCGTACAAAGTGCACAGTCATTGTCTGCATATGCCTTCTAAATAAGGTTTCCTAGCCTTTCCGGACCAATGTGGGCCCGATTTCCTGTATCGAAGTCTGCCTGAGAAGCTTGTGCAGCAAGGGTTTCAGGTCCTCGCCGCGATGGTTGTAGCGGTAGCAAACTTCGGCCGGATACAGATGGAAGTATTGCCGGGGCACGCCCCAGTCAGTACGGATACAGCCAGTTCTTGGCATAACTCCAGAAACCCTCGATGCCGTTGATATGGGCGCGCCCGACTGGGCGGTCCTTCTCTTTACGGATCATCACATGCTCGCCACGCAACTTCAGTGTGGCATAGGCCTGCCACTGGTCGGTGTAGTACAACGCACCTTCGTGCGTATGCGCTTCGATCTCCCGCATGATCGATACGCGATCATGCACGGGGATCGGCATGGCTTTGACCTGACCGTTGCGTTTGACCAGTCCGAACACGATCACCTTGCCGGCAGCGCCCCAGCCGCGTTTGCCTTTGCGGGCGCCACCGAACGTGGTTTCGTCGCATTCAATGGCGCCCTCGAAAGGTTTGACCTGCTCCCCGATTTCAGGGCCAACGCCAGCCTAGTAGAGTCCGTTCCCAGCAAGGAGAACGGACATGAAAAAGCGGTTCACCGAGGAGCAGATTCTCGACTTCCTGAAGCAGGCCGAGGTCGGCGTGCTGGTCAAGGAGCTGTGCCGGTGTCACGGTTTCAGCGACGCCAGCTTCTAAACTTGGCGCGCCAAGTTTGGCGGCATGACGGTTCCCGATGCACGGCTCTTCGTGCGCTTCGCTCGTGCTCCATCTATCCTGTCTGCGTGCACCGGCGCGTGCACCGTGGCCATTAATCCAGTCACCATGGATGTATAGGCCCTTTCATGTGTCACGGGTGTTTCGAGGTTGTCTCCAATCGCCAGCTTCCGTTTGCGTCGATGCGCAGGCACTGGGATGCTTGCGATGGGCATCGTGCGACGCGGTGTATGCGATTGATCGGAAGATGCAGGCGCCAAGCTAGGCCGGCTCTGCCTACGGCATAGAAGCGGTGCTCGTCATGGGTTTCGACCCAGAGAGGTGTCTTCATATGCCGGACTTGGAGATCCTGCAGCATAGTTTCTGCCCATCGGGCGCGTCCAATCAGGCCTGGGTGGTCAAGATGGCGAGTGCCCGCCACGGCAACCCATGAAGAGGCCGCGATCAGTGCGAGGATGATGGGCAAGCGCGGGTGTTCGATGCTAGCGTGCGCCCAGACGATTAGGGGCATGATTACAGCGATCGCTGCATAGTAGGCGTAGCTGTTCCATGACAGCAGGAAGTAGGGGCCGTAGGCGACTCCGGAGAACAACAGCAAGGCCAGCCACTGGCGTGCATGCAATCGCGCGCGAATGCGCCATAAAGGGATGGCCAGCGCGAGCAGCATAGGAAGCGCGGTGGCAGCGATCCAGCTGATGGCCAGCACTCTGTCTCCTGTGATGATCATACGTAGTGCTTCGCGCGGTACATTTGCGACCCACGCCATAAACGCCAACGTATTTCGAATTAAATTGCTGCCTAGCTTCAGTGTGTACGCGGCATCTTGATGAGTAGTAAAGCGTGTATCCAGTATCAGCCAGATCACGCAGATGACGATGCAGCCAGAAAGGGTGGCAAGTTCTCCCTTGCGCATCAATCGTTGCCCGGTAAATAACCGGAAGAAGATCATCAGGAAGACCGTCAGAATAGCGGATTCCTTGCTGAGCAACGCCAGTGCCAGGGAGAGTGGGACACTGACTAGAAGTAGGAGGCGTCGATAGCCTTTGGTTTCTGCACTGAGAACCCAGGCGCTCAGATTTAGCGCAGTGAACAAAATTAGGAGTGAGTTGTTGGCTGCTGCCGCCCAATGTAGCGGGAGAATATGCATCGCCAGTCCGCCGTAGACAACACCGGTCAGCGCCGCGGTCGGCTTTGGATTTTTCCACTTGCAGGCACGAGCCGTGGCGAGCGCGAGCAAGGCTACAGCGGTACTCGCCATCACATGCAGGCCAAGGTTCACGGCATGGGCGGCTGGTGCGCTGTCATCAAGCCACCCATCGACAACACGCCAATACATCGCCTGTGAGAGAGGGCGCCAGAACTTCAGCGGTGTCGAGGGCCAAAAATCCGACCACCAGTGGATGGATGCGGCGTGTGCGGCGCGGAGGAAGACATAGTCGTCTCCCCAGAAAGGGGTATTCAGTGCCGGGACCCACATCAATAGAGTGCATACGCCGAACAGCGCGATCACCGGCCAGGCAAAGTTGGAGGGAGTATCGGTGATCTGCTTCAAGAGTGTTCTCGGGTGTTTGGCGCGGTTGTACGAATTATTGGTTAAGAGGAGGAGTCACAAATATGACGGGTAATTCGAGAGTCGCTACGGTTGTTGGCGAGAAATCAATGTATATGTCTGATGGTTCGGGGAACCTATTCGAAAGCTCCATGGATTGCGAAAAACCAACGAATCAGTCTAGCTGGGCTAGAAAATTGTGGCATTACGTTCGTGTAGTGATGCGTTCGAGTCATCAGTCCGCCAGCGTGATGCCGGCATCCTCGAGCAACGCACGTAGTTCCCCCAGTTGCGGCGCATAGCGTCGCCAGCGGCCGACTGCGCTGGTATAGATCGGGGCGCGCACTTGCCAGGCATTGGGCGTGTTCACCGGGGCGGCGTTGTTTTCCGAATGCAGGCAGGCTTCATCCCAGGGCAAGTCGCAGAATGCCAGGGTCCGGCGTATCTCGGTTTCCGGATCTTCCACCAGCGATTCATAGGACACTTCCAGCAAGCGTCCCGGCAGCACTTCGTTCCAGTGCCGCATCAGGCGATCGAACTGGATGTAGTAGCGGCCGGTATCGAGCAGATCGAGCGAGTAATCGTAGAAGCCCGACTCCAGCCGGAAGAGCTGGCGGAAATTGCCGAGGCAGGTGTCCAGTGGGTCGCGTCGCAGGCACAGGATGCGAGCCAGCGGCAGGGCGCGCGCGATGAAGCCGGCATAGAGGAAATTGTGCGGCATGTTGTCGGTGAAGCGCGGCGCGGCGTCCGTGCCGGGGCGGGTGCTTTCGATGTAATCCTCGCCCAGTTGTTTCCAATCGATGTGCCGGGTGGTAGCGGCGATGTCCGGGGTGGACAGCAGCGCGACAGGGCTGCCGGATGCGCGTTGCAGCACCGTCGAAAAGTTTTGCAGTTCGCCGGCGGAATACACCTGCGGGTGGCTGGATAGGATGCGGTCGAGGAGGGTCGTGCCGGTACGCGGCATGCCGACGATGAAGATCGGTGCGTGGGCGGTCCCGTCTTCTCTGGAGCTTTCCATGCGATCGGGAAAGGCGCGCACGAGCGCGTCGAACATGCTTTTGTCGCGCTCGGCCGAAGCCGGGCGTGAGCTTCGCGCGGCGGCCTTGCCTCGCGCAAAATGCGCAAAGGCCTGCGGGTAGTCGGCCAGATCCTCATGCTCTTTTCCCAGCGCCATGTTGAGGAAGATCTGTGCACCGAGATCTCTGTCATGTTGCCGGATGAGCGACTGCAATCTTTCCAGGTGCTGACTTTCAGGCGTCTGTCGCTGCAATTTGGACAGACTCAGATGCGCGGCCCAATGGCGCGGATCGAGTCGGATGCAGGCTTCCAGTTCCTGTTCGGCACGCTTCACCTCGCCCTGGGCGGCAAGCGCGTAGCCAAGGTCGAAGTGGAAGGGAGCGAACGACTCCTGCCGTGCCAGTGCGCGCTCGAAAGCCATCACGGCGGAGGCAATGGCATGGGCCTGCATGTACACGTGTCCGAGCATGTTCAGGAGGCGCGCGTCCTGGAGATCGCGCGAAAGGGCCTCGTCGGCCGCCGCGCATGCCTCGGGAAGCCGTCGGGCCAAGGCGAGTGAGCGGGCGTAATACGCGAAATAATCCGCGCGTTGCGCGTCGAGTTCCACGGCCTTGCCCAGTGCGTCCACGGCGTTGGGCACATGCTGCATTTGCAGGAAGGCCACGCCGGCCATGAAATGCAGTTCCGGGTCTTCCGGAGTGGTTTGCAGCAGGCTCGCTGCACGATGCTGCACCATAGGCCAGTTTTCTTGCCTGAAGGCATTGATCAGACGCGTGCGGGTTCGGGAGGAGTCGATCATGGTTTCTCAGGTGGCCAGATGGATGGTCTCAAGTCCGGATGCGGGCGGCGAGGCGTCTTCTCGCCGAGCATGCCGCAAGGAAGGTCGTAGCGGCAATGTCCGCCCCCAGTGTGCTCGAACACCTTCACGTGAACCTGATACCGTTCCCTCCGATTTCCAGCAGGGACAGATCATGCCCGTAGCCCCCTCGACGCCATCCGAGGCGCTTGATGACGACAACGGCTGCGTACGAGTGCGCGGCGCTCGCGAGCACAATCTCCGGCAGGTCGACGTGGACCTGCCGCGCGATGCCCTGGTGGTCTTCACCGGGGTGTCCGGTTCCGGCAAGTCGTCGCTGGCCTTCGGTACCGTGTATGCGGAAGCGCAACGGCGCTACTTCGAATCGGTCGCGCCGTATGCGCGGCGGCTGATCGAGCAGGCCGGCGTGCCGGATGTCGATGCCGTGGATGGGCTGCCGCCGGCGGTGGCGCTGCAGCAGCGACGCGGGGGCAGCAGCGCTCGGTCGTCGGTGGGCAGTCTGACCACGTTGTCCAATGCGCTGCGCATGCTCTACTCACGCGCAGGCCATTACCCCGCCGGTCAGGCGTTGCTGGAATCGAATGCCTTTTCGCCAAACACACCAGCCGGCGCCTGCCCGGATTGCCATGGTCTGGGCAAGGTCTTCGATGCAACCGAGGCGTCGATGGTGCCCGATCCGTCGCGAACCATCCGTGATCGCGCCATTGCCGCCTGGCCGCCGGCCTGGCAGGGCAAGAACTATCGCGACATCCTGGTCACGCTGGGTTACGACGTGGATACGCCGTGGCGCGATCTGCCGCAGGCCGACCGTGACTGGATCCTGTTCACCAAGGAACAGCCCGTGGTTCCGGTGTACCGCGACACGGCGCCGGAGGACGCGCGCGCTGCCTACGCTCGTGGCGAGGCCGGCAATTACAAGGGCACTTATGTCAGCGCACGCGAATACGTGATGCACACGTTCGCGACCGCGACCAGCGAGAGCATCAAGAAGCGCGTGGCCCGCTACCTGGTGTCCCGTCCGTGTCCGACCTGCGGCGGTGGTCGTCTGCGGCGCGAAGCGCTGGCGGTGACGTTTGCCGATATGGATATCTCGACCGCTTCCCAGTTGCCCATGCGTCAGCTTGCCGAGCGTCTGCGTGCCGCCGAGAACGCGGCGGACGGCGATGCCGGGGCGCATCCGGAAAGACAGTTGGTGGCCCGGCGTATTATCGTGCAGGATCTGTGCGAACGCATCGCCACGCTGGACGATCTGGGTCTCGGCTATCTGTCCCTGGACCGCAGCACGCCGACGCTGTCGCCCGGCGAGTTGCAGCGGTTGCGCCTGGCCACGCAGCTACGCGCCAAGCTGTTTGGGGTGGTCTATGTGCTGGACGAACCCTCGGCGGGCCTGCATCCGGCCGACACCGAGGCGCTGTTGCGTGCGCTGGCGAAGTTGCGCAGCGGTGGCAATTCGGTCTTCGTGGTCGAGCACGAGCTGGACGTGATTCGTGCGGCCGACTGGCTGGTCGATATCGGCCCCGACGCAGGCGAGCAGGGCGGTAAGGTGCTGTACAGCGGACCGCCGGAGGGCCTGAAGGATTGCGATGCATCGCACACGCGCCGGTACCTCTTCGATGCCGGCGAGGCGTCCCTTCGCACGCCACGCGAACCCGTCGCCTGGTTGCGGCTGGAAGCGATCACGCGCAACAACGTGCAGGATCTGGACGTAGGTATTCCGCTGGGTGTGATGACGGTCGTCACCGGGGTGTCCGGAGCCGGCAAATCCAGTCTGGTCAGTCAGGCGCTGGTGGAGCTGGTCGGTGCACATCTTGGCGTGCAGGCGGAAGCGACGGACGAGAGCGACGAACTTGCCGCCGGCGACATGCCGCCACCCGCGGGAGGCCGGATGGTCGCGGGCATGGACATCGTCACGCGTCAGGTTGTCGTAGATCAGCGTCCCATCGGCCGCACGCCGCGCTCCAATCTGGCCACGTATACCGGCTTGTTCGATCACGTGCGCAAACTGTTTGCCGCCACGCCCGAGGCACGTCGGCGCAAGTACAACGTCGGCCGCTTTTCTTTCAATGTCGCCAAGGGGCGCTGTTCCACTTGCGAAGGAGAGGGCTTCGTATCCGTGGGGCTGCTGTTCCTGCCTTCGGTGTTTGCGCCGTGCCCGACCTGCCACGGTGCGCGTTACAACGAGGACACGCTGGCCGTGACCTGGCGCGACAAGAACATCGCCCAGGTGCTGGATCTCACGGTGGATGCCGCCGCCGAATTCTTCGGCGATGAAGTGCCGGCGCTGGCGCGCGCCTTGTCGACGCTGCGCCAGGTGGGACTGGGCTACCTGCGGCTGGGGCAGCCGGCGACCGAACTCTCCGGCGGCGAGGCCCAGCGCATCAAACTGGCCACCGAGCTGCAGCGCAAACCGCGCGGTCACACGCTGTACGTGCTGGATGAACCCACGACCGGACTTCATCCGGCCGATGTCGATCGCCTGATGCAGCAGTTGCAGGGTCTGGTCGACGCGGGGCACACGGTTCTCCTGGTCGAGCACGACCTGCGCGTGATCGCAGACTGCGACTGGGTCATCGACATGGGGCCGGGGGCCGGCGACGAAGGCGGCTCGATCGTGGTGCAGGGGACGCCTGCGCAGGTGGCCGCCTCCACGCACGGCAAGACGGCCGGCTACCTGGTGCGCGCGCTTCGAGATGGACGATGAAGGAACATCACTGAGCACGAATGGCTTCCGAGTCCCTGTTCGTGCAGGACGCGGATGCCTATTCTTTCCTATTTGCCGAGAGTCACGTTGTTGCCGTGCCCATGCCCTTGCTTATTTTTTCGGCAGCGGCGCGAACGAAACTCGCTTTTTCGGTGTACTGGATTTTTTCGTCTGCACACTGGGCGCTGAGATGCTTGTATTGAGCGCGGTATTCCTGCGCGTCGTGCTGTCCTGGGATGGCGTGACGTCGTGGAAGTTCGTCGTGTTCTTGCGGTAGGTGTGCGTTTGCGATGTCGTCGTCTTCAGTTGCTGTCCCCCCGACAATTCATGCGGAAACTGTTGATGCACTGGATGCATGGTTCCTGGATCGGTCGAACTCACGTGCGTGAGGTCCGCGCTGCTGGGCGCGAGGCGTTGCACGGGGATTTTGTTGGGCAGCTCGCGTGTGCCGATGTTGGCCTGTGAGGTGGTGTCACTGGTGATCGGTTTGGCGAAAGGATTGCTCTTCGTGCCGGTTACGTGGAGTGAACCCTGTGGTGCCAGCAGCGAACCCGCAGTCGTGAGCGGGTCGTAGGCGTAGGGGTTGATCGCGTGGATTTCGTCGAATTGAGAAAGCCCTGTGGAGCGTCGAATCGTGTCCGGAGCATTGGCATCGCCATAGACTTCGTACGAGATCTTCGCGGAACTGTTCCTGCGTGGATTCGTGGCCAGTTCGTCCTTGTAGTCGACGTTGTAGACCGGCCGCATGAAAGATGAATTTTTTCGGGTCAGGTGTGTCGGTGTCATCGGATGATTGCCGTGCCCGATGTTCAGCACCGCCATATCCAACTCGTCGACTTTCACGCGCCGGCCCTGGGATGTGGTCACGAAGCCTCTGGTGGAAGGCTTCTTCTTGCCGTCGTTGCTCCGGTCCATGGCGCTTTCCTTGGTGAGTGCTAAGGCTGTCGATTTTTCGTTTCCGGGCAGTTGTCGCGATAAAAGAGCGGATTGTCAATGATTTCGGAGAAATGTCCTTGTTCCCGCGAGTGCGGTCGGAGACCGGGTGACAGCCTTGCCGAGGCGCATACAGCGTAGTCCAGGAAGGCAATGGCCGATGGCTCCCCCAAGCCGTCGGCATGCACGCATCGAGAGCGTTTTCGTGTGCATCGTCGGACGGTCTGCTCGCCCAGGCGGTGATCGAAAGAGACGCCGCCCCTGTTTTTCCGTGCCGGAACAGTGCACCCTGACCGCCGTCTCTGCCCGCACGATCACGGAATCCCCATGCACGACGATGCATTGCAACGCCATCTGCTCGAACTCTTCGCCCGGCACGACATCGAGCTGGAGCCGGACGAGGAGGGCTGGCTGCTGAGCCCGGATGGCTGGCCTGCGATTCGTGCGACCTGGCACGATGAAGGGCGGCTGGATATCGATGTGGCGCTGTCGGAAGAAGGGCGCATCGAAGAGAGCCTTGCCGGGGAGGGCGATGGCGAGGCCGGTCTTAACGATGCGCTGGCGCGGTTCGAGTCCGGCGTGCTTCCGGTGCTGCTAGCTGCCTGCTGGTATGTCACCGACGAACGCACGCTGGGTCTGGCTCGCTGGGAGTTGGGGTTGCGCGAATGGGATGTCTTTCTGGGACGGTGGATGGTGCGTGGTGCGCTCGCCTCGGCGGATATCCCCGATGGCGTCGCACCGGCCATCCAGGCCGCAGTGGAGCGTGAAGCATTGTCCCCCGGCCAGCATGTCCTGCGGTTGTTCCATGCGCACGATGATGCGTCGACGTCGCACAGCGAGGCGCTGCTCGACAATGCGCCGTGGGCTGCCGGGACACAGGCGTTGGCGGTATGCGAGTGGCCGGCGGATCGCGACGCCTATCGCGCGCATCAGGTGATCGTGCTGGATGTATGCGACTACTGAACGGTCTCTGTGCCGGAGATGAGATCGCGGGTGGGGCAGTCGCGACGTTCCAGGCGCGAGGTGTCGATTCCACCCGGAATATGAACGGACCCATTTTTTCGATTGCTATTTGGGCCGCATGCGCTTAATCTTTCGCCGCTGAGTTTCAAGGGTCACAGTGAATCGTGGCCCGATGTTGTAGATCCAAGTCACACTACATCGTTGAACCCTTTTCCTCCTTGCGACCAGCTTCCTGCCGCGCAGCGGCTTTTTTCTTCCGTTCCAAGGAGTACATACGATGTCTCAGACCGAAACCGGTACCGTCAAGTGGTTCAACGACGCCAAGGGCTTTGGCTTCATCAGCCGTGAAAACGGCGGTGAAGACCTGTTCGTGCATTTCCGCTCGATCCAGGGCTCGGGCTTCAAGAGCCTGCAGGAAGGCCAGAAGGTCTCCTTCGTGGTCACGCAGGGTCAGAAGGGCCTGCAGGCCGATCAGGTTCAGGTTCTCTGATCCTGTTCAACCTGTGAAGAAAAAGCCCGGCCATGTGCCGGGCTTTTTTGTGCCTGTGTGTTCGATTTGATCGGCGGAGGTCTGAAAGGGCTTTCCGAACGCACCATGTTTTCAGTGGGCCGTGGCGCGGATGAACCAGGTGCTTGAAGGGGCCCACACGCCGTCGTCCCGGGCATAAGAAGCGAAGGTTTCACGCAGCGCTGCGACGACCTCGTCCGTGCATGCCGTGCCCTGTTCGCCGGCGAGGCGAATGATCTCGCCTGCAGGCCCCAGCGCCATGGCGAAGGCGATGGCGTCGTCCAGATCGCGACCGATGCAGATGTCGCAGTCGTGACGCTCCAGCGTGATGTTCGAGAATCCGGCGCCGCCCAGCATGTCGCTGACCATGTCCGCGCCGGCCATCGAGAAGGGGCCGGGACCGCAGTGAACCTGGTCCGTGTCTTCGTGCGACACGACCGGAACGATCGCCTTCACGCGCAGTTCCGCTTCATGCAGCCAGGGGTTGTCCTCGCGCTTGCGCCAGACGATCTGCGTGAAGGTGCCACCCGGCTTCAAGGCCCTGCAGATGTTGCGCATGGCCGCACCCGGCATGGCGAAGAACATCGTGCCGAAGCGTGCGAAGGCATGGTCATAGGGGCCGCCCAGGTCATCCCACTCCACGTCGCGGATCTGGAAGTTCGCGTTCTGGACGTCGTTGTCCTGTGCGTCCTGTTGCGCCGCGCGGATGAAGTTCTCGGCGCAGTCCACGCCGGTCGCGCTCCCTGCGGGGCCCACGCGCTGCGCAATGCGTAGGGTGCTGTCGCCGAAGCCGCAACCGACGTCCAGTACGTGAGCACCTTGCGGATAGGGATGCCTCTGCAGCGCGGCATCGCTGTGCTGCGAAAAGGCCGTCCACGAGCAAATGCCTGAATCGGACGAACTTGTCGAACAGAATCGTGTTCCAGGCTTCGATAATGATGCTGTTGCTGTCGTTCATCGCCGTCCTCGCTCTGACAGGAGGTGCCTTCGGAGTCGCGATCAAGCGACGGTCCGGCGGCGGCTGCAGGCATCATCGCGCGCAAGGCTGGGTGCGATGCGCAGACGTGTGCAATGTGTACGCGTATCGGTACACGGCCGCGTGTTCGTTATCCTGCGACCGGCAACAAGTTGCAATAGACCGTTCGTGCATGGCTGTCAGCCATGTCCGGGCGGCGAACGAACCGTGCTTGCGGCCGGTGGTCCGGCGTTCTTTTCAGGATTCCTGCGTGTAGAGGCGGAGTCCTTCGTAGGGCTGCTCTCTAAGCATCGCCAGGCGACTCTCCAGGCCGCCGACGTGGATCTCCAGCTTGTGACCATCCGGATCGAGGAAATAGAGCGAATCCCCCTCGCTCCGATTGTCCTTCCAGCGTGCGGCGCCGTATGCCTGAATGCGTTCGCTGCAGCGGCGAAAGGATGGCTTGTCGATCGTGAAGGCGAGGTGGGTGTATTCCGGAAGCGGGCCATCGCGCGTTTGGTCATCTTGCGACAGGCAGATCCACTCGTTGCCGGCCAGCAGATAAGCACCGCGCGTCCATCGAGCCATCGGCTTCAGTCCGACGACTTCGACATAGAACTGGAACGAACGCGCCAAGTCGCCTACCGCCAGCGTGACGTGGTTGATGCCAAGGATTGCGTGCATGCTTTTCTGTCAGTTGAAGATAGGGTTCCGGCCCTTTCTGGCCACGGCGATCAATGCGTCCGGTCGGGCTTGCGGCGTGATTTCTTCGATCTCCATTTTTGGGGGAAAGTATGAATCTGGCCACTCTTTTCATGACGGGACCGTGCCAAGCTGATGTGCGAGGGGTGACGGAGATACGGTATGAAACCGATCGGTTTGCTGATGGGCGCGTGCCTGTTGGCCGGACTGACCGGCTGTACGGTCCAGCAGTTGTATGCGAGCGGGCAGTCCTGGCAGCGCAATGAGTGTTTCAAGTTGATCGACAGCGTCCAGCGCAATCAGTGCCTGGCGCAGACGTGGATGCCCTACGATCAATATACGCACGAGTTACACCAAGATAACGTCGAACGCGCGCAGTTGGCGCGACCCTGATCTCTGCGTCCAGTGCAGTCCATGCATCGAGGCGCGGCTTCTGCTCTGTGCAGAAATCGCTCTCTGACACGCCTCCGACATTCGCCGATATCGACGAGCTAAATCCGTTTCAATAGGTGATGAGGCGCTCATTTCAGGGGGCATATTGCCCGTCCAAGTTTTTTTGATAAGTGTGGCAGGGCAGGACTGTTCATGGATGCGGTCTTGCTCGATACGGAGGACGGTGATCCGACTCTTGTATATGGACGTATATACATCCAGTTCTAATATAGCTAAGGATTCCAGTGCAATGAAAAAACAAAAGTTTATGGTGCATGCGCTCGCCGTTGCGGTCATCTTTGCTGGAGCGGCTTTCACTACGCAGGCGATGACGGTCTCCAATGCAAACAGCGTCAAGAATGCCGCCGTGCAACGTCTGCCGAAGTGTCCTGTTGGCTATGAATCCTGTCCGGCATTGAATAACCAGTGCGTAATCATGGGGACGTGCTCGACTACCACGAACTGATCGCCTGGATTTTTGCAGCGACGGGAGCGGTAGCCCTTTGTACCCTCCAACAGAAAGGCGGGCGATGTCCGCCTTTCTGTTGGCTGGCGCAATCATCATGGATGACTCGCAACGTGGCCTGCCTGTCCCGCTCCGGACGTTTACTTGATCGCTTTTTGTTCGTTGATCGCGCTTTGAATGGACTGGAGTTGCGCGGATCTGGTTGCGGAGTCGAGTGCGGAGATGGGTAGCCGGGGCGGGGGCGCTGGGTGGAACTTGCCCCAGTCGTAGTTGGCTTGGCTTTGCGCAGTTTTCTTGTCGGAATGTGGTGAGTTTTCCAGCGTCTTCACGCGCTCGGCCAGACTGGCAATATTTCTATCCGTCTTGTTTACCTGCTCGAACAGCTTGTTGACCTGATTCGTTTGATCGGCACTTGCTTCCAACTGGTTCTTCAGCATCTGGTTGATCTGAACCTGCTTCTGAAGCCTTTCATCCGCTCTCCTCAGCTCGTCGGTAGCGTTGCTCATCGATGTGTACAAGCCGATCACGATGGCAACGCCCACGCCGATAACCAGGCCCTCGCCAAGCTTGGCGAGGATCCTCTTGAGTGTTTCATTCGATGATTTCATCGTTGCCGTCTCCTCGAGGTGCCGTGCCCCTGATGTCATCCTGTGCGTTAAGTCATCTTCTTATTCGCGAGCAAATCGAACCGCTGTAAACGTATCTGTTGCGGCTGCTGGTGCGGTGAACGCTTTGCATGGAGTTTTTTGTCGAATGCATGCGTTGATGTGGTGGTTGGATGAGAAAATCAGGCTTTCCCGGAACGCATTGCGTCCGTGATTCCGCCTGCTGGCACGGAAATGGTGACGAAGACATCGTTCGTGCATCAGCCTGCCGGGACCAGCACATTCAGCACCAGGGTGGCGTGGCTGAACCCGGCATCGCACATGAAGCCATCGTGATCGGTGGCGTGGAATGCAGCCAGCGCTCGCGTCATGTCCGGCGTGATCGTGAAGCCATTGTTCGGTCGCGTCCCGTGCAGCCACGCATTCACTGTTTGCGTCACATTCACATGGTGCGGGTGAACGTTGGGCCCCGGGTGCGGGCGCGCCGGCCGCGATGGGATGAACCTGCGGGGTCCGAGCGAACCGCCGCTGTAGTAGATGCCTCCGCTCCATCCTTCGGTGGCCTCACCGATATACATCACCTTGCATTGCTCGGCGGTTCCACGGCCGATCGGCGGGTCCAGGGGAGACAAGCCGCCGGATAGCTCAAGCAGTGCGGAACCCACTGCGGCATTGCGCGGCACGCTGGAGAGGTCGAACTGCACCGCTGCCTGGGATGTGGTCATCCAGCGTTCGTGACAACTCTGTCCACGATGGACGCGAACCACGTAGCTGGCCAAGTCGGTTACCACGGGTGGGGAAAGATGAGCCTCTCTGAGGAATTCGTTCCATGTATAGGAAACAATCGGCGTCCGGTTCAATGATGGCCAGCAGATACCGAAACGCTCATCCCGAACGGATCCCTCTATCGTGGCGGTCTGGCTGGCCGGAATCACGATCTGCCGCTGTTCCAGTGGTGGGAGATGGATGCAGCTGGGCAGTACGCTCAGCGCGACAACTGCAGGCATCAAGCGAACAAGAAATCGAGAACCGGTCATGACGAACTCCCTTCGTGATGATGTCATTCGCCCGCTGGACGGCGAGACGAAAAGTCGTTGCATCGCAGATTTCCCCATGGGGCCGATGCCGCATCCATGGGTTCGGACGTTGCGAGGCGATGACCTCGGAACGGTCCGAAAACTCAGGGGCGACAATTTCCCCGCGCCCCATGCACGGTCAGCGAGGCGCGGACACGATAGTGAACGTCGCTGCCCCGCAGGTCGAAGCTGAGATTGCGCGTTCTGCCGACCAGCGAGAGGATGTCGCGCATCGACAACGCCACCGTGGCCAGTCCGAAGTTGTCGTCCTCGTTCTTCCACGAGAAGGTTTCGTGCCACGCACCGGTATCGCGACTCATCTGCACGGCGCCGTCCGCGCGAAGCGAACGATCGAGCCGTTCCTGGGCAACGTTGCGCCAGTCCGCCAGACGGTCCTGTATCCACCGATTGCTGGAGAAATCCTTTTCCCAGCCACGCACGGCAATGCCGAACACGGTACGCATTTCATCCAGATCGGCGTGTGGAATGGGGCGGATGCCTGTCGTGTAGACGGGCAGGTCGTTGGTCGGGATGGGGTTGGGGATGGAATGGACACCGACGTTGTCGCCGAGCATCGGCGACACGAAGCCGTCGATGTGCGCGCTTGCCCCGGGCAGGTCCGCATGATCGACGACGGATCCATCCATCTTGACCATTAACGCCATGAAGTAGGGTTCGTCGGCCTCGAAGAACCATTCCTGCTGATCGATGATTTCCAGCGAGATCCAGCGCAGTTCGATCTGCAGGTCGTCTTGGCGGGTGAACGCGTTTCCGCCGAAGCCGCCGGTCTTGTGGGTGATGCGGATATGCCGTTCATCGACGATCTGCATATCGAGTGCGCCGGTCTGATTCACTTCGCCTTTCGGCACATCGGCCCATTCCCCCTGGATTCGAAGACCCTCGCGCTGCCCCATGAACACGTTGACCCAGCGTCGTCCCGGCTCTTCGTCGGAATGCGGCTCGGCCTCCGGGTTCTCGCCGACCCAGGCCATTTCGCCGGTGCCCGATACCTCGCGGATGTAGTACGTGCCGTGATCGTCGCCGATCCAGACTCCGGTCAGATTCTCCAGGCCCGAGCCGACGAAACCCGGTTGGACGCGCGCGACAGAGCGGTTCACCGGCGCATTCACTTGCATCGTGCGCAGTCCGGAAAGACCGAACGGTCGCGATTGCCGCAGAATGGAAACGAGGGGAGGGCCGGCAAACACCGGCCGCATTTCCAGGTTCAGGGGACCGTGGTTGCAGGTCAGACCCTTCGGGACGTCGATGAATGTGCCTTCCCAGCGATCGTCCGCCGCTTCTCCCGGAATGAAGCGCCCCTTGAAGACCTGTGCCCATTGCAGCGTGTCGTGTTCGCCGAACCACCACATGTCATCGATACCGGCTTCGCGGTCGGTCACCTGATGTACGTAGTAATCGCCGTTGTCGTTGCCGCGGCCGAAGAATCGTTCGGGGAAAAAGATCGATGGCATGGGAGGCGTCTCCTTGACGTATTCGGAGGACGAAGGCGATATCGCCGGAGCAGATGTCCTTCGTCTCTCTTCCAGATGCCGCGTTCAACCGTTGATTGGCGGCGGCCATGTCATGGGAGTATTCGCCTGCGGTGACGATGCAGGTATCGGGAAACGCCTACTTCCTAAGCACTAGGTTTGGGCCAGGAGCTGAAGCTGCGTGCCCTGATGCGCGGAAGAAGGGGTGTATTCGACGACGTTGCCGCCGTTTCCGAGTCTATGGTCGGAGTTGTCCTACAAAAGCGATCGGCTTGAGGGTGCTTTCGCGATGAAGTCCGCATCATGCACAGGGGTGCTTCGGTCGGGCTGGTTTTGGACGAGAGCTTCGGCACGGAGATGGCTCGGCGACATGGCCGGGTCCTCTGACAACTACGGGCCTGCAGTCACGGAATCCAGCATCGCTTCGTCCCGTGCTGTCGCTAGGTTTCATCCTTTGTTGGTGATGTGATGCATCGCCTCCGTCCCTTTTTCTGCGATCCCCGCGCCGCGATGAAACGCAGCGAAAGGCGGGCCGATGTCTACGTGGCAACCGGTCCCGGCAATGGGGAGACGGGCGTTTGGGTTCCATTGGCGGAGACGGCGAAATGGCGACCCCGTTAGTTCGGAGGTGTGCCTGTCCCCGTTATGGTCTCTTCGTCGTCGTCGCTCAGCAGACCGACGTTGTCCAGTTCATGCTCTCCTTCGGTCGGTGCCGGTCCCTCCAGGCGCACGCGCAAGGCCAGATCGGTATGTGAATCGGCATGGGAAAGCGCATCGGCATAGCTGATTCGTCCACTGGCGTACAACTCGTACAACGAGTCATCGAAAGTCAGCATGCCGTGCTGTCCGCTCTGCTTCATCGCCTCCTTGATCGAAGACAGTTCGCCTTTCTCGATCAGTGACGCCACGTAAGGCGTCGACAACAGGATCTCCACCGCCGGCACGCGTTTGCCGTCGGTGCCGCGCAGCAGGCGTTGCGAGATCACCCCCTTCAGGTTCAGCGACAGGTCGACGAACAACTGATGATGGGCCGAATCCGGGAAGAAATTGATGATGCGGTCCAGCGCCTGGTTGGCGTTGTTGGCATGCAGCGTCGACAGGCACAGGTGACCGGTCTCGGCATAGGCCATGGCCGCCTGCATGGTCTCGCGGTCGCGGATTTCGCCGATCATGATCACGTCCGGCGCCTCGCGCATGGCGTTCTTGAGCGCGCTGGCGTAGCTCAGCGTATCCAGTCCGACTTCGCGCTGATCGACGATCGAGCGGCGGTGCACATGTTCGTATTCGATCGGTTCTTCGACGGTGAGGATATGCCCGCTGCGGTTGCGGTTGCGGTATTCGATCATCGCCGCAAGCGTGGTCGACTTGCCGGATCCGGTGCCGCCGACCATCAGCACCAGGCCGTTCTGCAGCATGATCAGGTCGTGCAGGATGGGCGGAAGGTTCAGTGCCTCGATGCCCGGGATGTTGTTGCTGATATAACGCACCGCCACCGCGACATGGCCGCGCTGGCGGTAGATGTTGATGCGGTAGCGTCCGATGTCGGAGAGGGACAGCGCCAGGTTCATTTCCATTTCGTGCTCGAACTGGCGTTGCTGCTTCTCGCTCATCATGGCGTAGGCAATGTCGTGCACCGCTGCCGGGTCGAGTGGATCCTTCCCGAGGTAGCTGGTTTCGCCGTCAATCTTGATGCTCGGTGGCGCTCCCGCCGAAAAGATGATGTCGGAGGCCTGGCGTTGCGCCATGAGGTGCAGGTATTCGGTCAACTCGATGCCCATGTGCTCTGACTCCTTGAGTCGCTGCCACGATACGTCGATTCCCCGCTAGGATGACACGCTGCAGTCCCGTAGAAAAGCCGACTCGGCGCGTCTATCAGGAAGTGATTTCAAACACTTGCGGGTGAACGTTGACCCACTCTCGACCGCTGGCTTCATGGTGCCAGGGACGGCGATCGGTGCATTTTTCATGGCCAATTCAAACGGATGCAGGTGTATCCGCCACCGTTTCTCCGCTTTTTCAGATGCCTGAGGCGAGAGCGTTTGGCAAGGAGCGGCAACGGCTGCGGTGTTATCGATGCACTGTTTCATCGCTTCTGTGCTTTTGGGCCCAATGAAACTCATTGTCCCCAGCACCATTTTTTTCGCCATTTTTGATGGCGGACGCTTTATTTGATTGCTACCCCGCGAAATAGCGCGTACAGTGGCTGCGCTGAGTTTCAAGGGTCACACTGAATCGTGGCCCGATGCTGTAGATTCAAGTTGCACTACATCGTTGAACCCTTTTCCTCCTTGCAACCAGCTTCCTGCCGCACAGCGGCTTTTCATCCGTTCCAAGGAGCAAAATCATGTCTCAGACCGAAACCGGTACCGTCAAGTGGTTCAACGATGCCAAGGGCTTTGGCTTCATCAGCCGTGAAGACGGCGGTGAGGACCTGTTCGTCCACTTCCGTTCGATCCAGTCCTCGGGCTTCAAGAGCCTGCAGGAAGGCCAGAAGGTCTCCTTCGTGGCCGTCAAGGGCGACAAGGGCATGCAGGCCGATCAGGTTCAGATTCTCTGACCCGATCCGTCATGCAAGAAAAAGCCCGGCCATGTGCCGGGCTTTTTTTGTATCCGAACAGCCACTTTGCGGCGGGGCTGTTTTCCCGTCCCGCTCTTCTCGAACATCTACTGGGCCGTCGCCTCGGAATCCGGTGCCGCTTCGTCCTGCACCGTGGTGGATGATTCCTCGGAACGCATCAGGCTGCGACGTTTGAGCAGGAATACGATGGCCCCCACGGGCAGTCCGACGCTCAGAATCCAGGGGCTGTACAACTGCGCTTGAGCCCCCGCGCCGAACAGCTGGATGGTGAGGAGGTTGAAGTGCAGGGCACCAGTGGTCCAGTTCAGGGACAGTGACGTCACGCCGAAGAGGATGAACACGATCCACAACCATTTACGCCGGCGCATCGGGGTGCGGATGCAGCGAATCAGGGCGTAGAGAACGAGGAGTGGAACGCCGATGACGGCGGCCAGCATCGCGAAGTATCCCGGGCCCTTGCCGTACAGCGTGAAACGGTTGGCGTGTTCCACCGAATCGGTAAGCGGGTTGATCCACATGCCCGTGATCATGCGGCCGCGCTGGTCGACATGCTGCGTGACGGTGATCAGCACCCAGGCATGGCCGGGGTACTGGTATTCGTAGATCAGTCGGGATGTTTTCCCGTCATTGTCACCGTTGAGCTTGCTCATGTGCCAGGCGCCAACCAGCTTGTGAGACAGCGGTTTGCCCGAGGGCAGCATATCCACCATCTTCTTCAGCTTGGCCTGGGCATCCGCTCCGATCTCGGTCGGGTCGAAGCGCTGCAAAAGCGCATCCAGATGACCTGTTTGCAGGTCATGAATGGCCTCTAGCGCCGTCTGCTTATCCGGCTTGCTGGTGAATCCATCAAGCATCGCCTGCTGACTACAGCCGGAGAGCGAGACCACGATCGACATCAGAAGCAGGAGCATGACGCCGAGGTGAGGGTGGAATTTGACGCGCATAGATACTTCCCTGTGGTGTGATCGCGAACAGTCGCTCTGAGCCGTGCCAATGCTCGAAGATATTGTCCCTGGCACCTTTGTTCTTTGCACTCCTCCGGCTCCTTGGTTAGGAAGTGCCGGCAATTTCAAACGCTTGTAAGTGAACCTGGAACCGTTTTTGGCGTTCGTTTACGATTTGCGTCAGTACAGAGTTACATGCTTATCGATATCGAAACCGTATCGCATGTGGAGAAATTGTCCCTGACACCATTTTTCTTTCGACCGTCGGCCTCCACGTAGCAGACAGGACCGCACGCGGACCGAGCCATGAAGGGGGTGGGACGAAAGAGCCCGTGATTCTGTGCAGCGCAAGCGCGCACCTGGACGGATCCCACGTTGACCGACGAGTGTTTGGCTGGCAACCAGAACGGTGACTGGCGCGATCCTCGCGCCGAACAAAACGCAGCGGAAGTCGGCCCCCTGGCTACGTGGCACCGATCTCCCCGGCAGCGGGGAGACGGGCTTCTATGGTTCTATTGACAGGCGGCGGCGAAATGGTGACACCTTTTTTGAGTTAGTCACTGTCGTTTGATTTCTCTACTTCTTGGTCGTAATCGACAAACAGGGTGGGGTTTCCGTCAACTTCAAGAGAGGTAATTTCTGACATATTTTTATTAATTAAGTCAACCGACTGGTTAATCTTGGTGATCTCGGGATTTTCTTCTCCTTCATTATCGTTGCTTCTTGGTCTTGCGTTGACTTCAATTTTGGCGCCCTTGTCAAGTCGACCCGCTAAATAGCGCAGGGCTCGAGGAAGGCCGTTTTTCAGTTCATTTTTCCTGCCTTCGTCGCCTTTATAAAACTCATCCACAATCTCATCTCCAATTTTTCTTAGATGATTGGCAACGGTCTCTTCGATGTATTCTTCGAGTGGCCTTGTAACTTTTTCAGGGAGATTTTTTTCGTCGAGCTGGCGTTTTAAATTTTTTATTTCTAGATTTGTTTTATATAAGTTTACAATTTTATTGAGTGTAATTGCTATGCAGGCTGCTGTGGCTGGTGCGGAGTCTAAAAAAATGTGCCAGTTAGATGCGCTAATTGTCGAAACCGAGGGGCTGCTGCCATCTTCATTTGATATCTCACTAATTGTTCTAATGCAATAATCAATTTCTGATATCTCTTTATTTAGAGAAATGAGTCTATCGCTCGTTATTTTTCTGGGTATTGAAAAGCCTACTTCAAATTCTCCATCGTCGAGGTCATCAAATTCAATTCCAAGATCCCCTAAGCTATCATCAATGCTTTTTGCTCGTTCAAAAAACTGCTTAAAATCAACGTTTATTTTTTTGATGTTTGATAATGCTAATGACGGTGTCATATTATTTTCTTGTATAGTTTTATCTATGCGTGACAATAGGCCTTTTCCTATGCGGCTAGAGGCATTTATTTCAATAAATGCTTCTAGCCAGGTTGGGTGAGCAGAGTTTGACTCGGCGCTCATTAGCCTTTCACGTACTTCCTTTAGTTTTTCTCGAAACGCATTCGCTGTGTTGTCGTTTGGCTGCTGGATCGATTGTTGTAGTGTTGTCTCAAGTTGAGCCATTAATTCAGGAAGGTTGGCTCCTTCTATTTCGACAACAATGCGATTTATGGCCACATGAAATCTTCCTAAATTCAATTCACACGCTCCTCATATTGCATGGCAGAAATTGATTTAAAAATTGTTTTTTACTTGCAGTGTATGCGACGGGATCTTTCTTTATGTTCTGACTAATCGCGGGTCATGACGAGGTCGGACCACAAGGTGTGCGATTACCGAATCCAACTTGAAGTGCGTTGCTTTCATGATGACCCCCTTCTTCCGCAGCATGCGCGGAGCTTCGCCCAATCCTGTCGCAAGGTGATCCCCCGATCACCAACAGAAGGGCGGAATACCCCGAGTATCTCTCCCGTGAACGCACGCTGCAATCAGGGAATTCCTACAAACGCGCAGGTTGATGGGCGGTAGGCACCCAAAGAAAAAGCGGGCCGAAGCCCGCTTTTTTCAATCACTTAAAGCCGAAAGTTCAGGCTTTCTTGTGCTTCGCCAACCGCAACCAGGTATCCACCACGGTATCCGGATTCAACGAAACCGACTCGATCCCCTGATCCATCAACCATTCCGCCAAATCAGCGTGGTCGGAAGGCCCCTGACCGCAGATGCCGACGTACTTGCCCTTGGCGCGCGCTGTGGAGATAGCCATCGCCAGCAGCTTCTTCACCGCCGGGTCGCGTTCGTCGAACAGGCTGGCGACGAGGCTGGAGTCGCGGTCGAGGCCCAGGGTGAGCTGGGTGAGGTCGTTGGAGCCGATGGAGAAGCCGTCGAAGATCTCCAGGAATTCCTCGGCCAGCAGGGCGTTGGACGGGACTTCGCACATCATGATGATCTTCAGCGGCTTTTCGTCGCCGCTGTGTGCGCCTTGCTTGAGGCCGTTCTTTTCCAGCACCTCGACGACCTTGCGGCCTTCGTCCAGCGTGCGCACGAACGGGATCATGACCCAGACGTTGTCCAGACCCATGGCCTCGCGCACCTTCTTCACGGCTTTGCATTCCAGGCCGAAGGCTTCGCTGAAGGTCGGGTCGACGTAGCGGCTGGCGCCGCGGAAGCCGATCATCGGGTTTTCTTCGTGCGGCTCGTACTTGTCGCCGCCGATGAGGTTGGCGTACTCGTTGGACTTGAAGTCGGACAGACGCACGATCACCGGCTTCGGGTACACCGAGGCGGCGATGGTGGCGATGCCCTCGGCCAGGCGCTCGACGTAGAAGGGCACCGGGCCGTCGTAGCCGGCGATGCGTTCGTCGATCTTGGCCTTCACCTCGGCGCTCTGGCGGTCGTATTCCAGCAAGGCCTTGGGGTGCACGCCGATGTGGCTGGCGATGATCATTTCCAGGCGCGCCAGGCCGATGCCGGCGTTGGGCAGCATGCCGAAGTCGAACGCGCGCTCGGGGTTGGCGACGTTCATCATGATCTTCAGTGGGGCCTCGGGCATGTCGCCCAGGTCCGTGGTGATGCGCTCGAAGTCGAGCAGACCTTCGTAGATGTAGCCGGTGTCGCCCTCGGCGCAGGACACGGTGACTTCGGTGCCGTCGGTGATGCTCTGCAGCGCGTTGCCGGTGCCGACGACCGCGGGCACGCCCAGTTCACGGGCGATGATGGCGGCGTGGCAGGTGCGTCCGCCGCGATTGGTGACGATGGCCGAGGCGCGCTTCATGATCGGCTCCCAGTCGGGATCAGTCATGTCGGCGACCAGCACGTCGCCGGCCTGGAACTGGTTCATCTGTTCCAGCGACTTGATGACGCGGGCCTTGCCGGCGCCGATCTTCTGGCCGATGGAGCGGCCCTCGACCAGGACTGTGCCTTGCTGCTTCAGTTCGAAGCGTTCGCGCTGGGTGGCGCTGGCGCGGGATTTCACGGTCTCCGGACGCGCCTGCACGATGTACAGCTTGCCGGTGTTGCCGTCCTTGGCCCATTCGATGTCCATCGGACGCTGGTAGTGCTTCTCGATGGTCAGGGCCTGGCGCGACAGTTCCTCGACGTCGGCGTCGGTGATGCAGAAGCGGCTGCGCAGATCGGCGGGCGTCTCTTCGATGCGCACGCGCTCGCCGTCGGTGTCGGAGTAGACCATGCGCTGCTGCTTGGAACCGAGCTGGCGGCGCAGCACGGCAGGCTTGCCGTCGCGCAGGGTGGGCTTGAAGACGTAGAACTCGTCCGGATTCACGGCGCCCTGGACAACCATTTCACCGAGGCCGTAGCTGCCGGTGACGAAGACCACGTCGCGGAAGCCGGATTCGGTGTCCAGAGTGAACAGCACGCCGGAGGCGCCGATGTCCGAGCGCACCATCAGCTGCACGCCGGCGGACAGGAACACGTCTTCGTGCTTGAAACCGTGGTGCACGCGGTAGGCGATGGCGCGGTCGTTGTACAGCGAGGCGAAGACCTCCTTGACCGTGTGCAGCACATCGTCGATGCCGGACACGTTGAGGAAGGTCTCCTGCTGACCGGCGAAACTGGCGTCGGGCAGATCCTCGGCGGTGGCCGAGGAGCGCACGGCGACGGCGATGTCGTCGGAGCCGGCCTGTTCGCACAACTTGGCGTAGGCGTCGCGGATGGCCTGGGCCAGGTCGTCGGGCAGGGCGGTGTCGACGATCCAGCCGCGGATCTCCTTGCCGCCGGCGACCAGTTCATCGACGTTGTCCACATCCAGGGTTTCCAGACGCTTGCGGATGCGTTCGGCCAGACCGCTCTTCTCGAGGTAGGTCTGGTAGGCGTCGGCCGTGGTGGCGAAGCCGCCGGGCACGGACACGCCGAGCTGGGCCAGGTTGCCGATCATCTCGCCGAGCGAGGCGTTCTTGCCGCCGACCTTGGCAAGGTCGGTCATGCGCAGGCTGTCGAGCCAAAGCACCAGGTCACTCAAAACGGGAACTCCCTTGGGGTGAACGGACGCAACGCCCTGAAAACGGGTGAAACGCCATGAAAAGAATCGGTATTGTCGCCTGCCGGACCGTCTACAACAAGGTTTGCGGCGGCGTGCGTTCAGGACACGGGCGGTGCCGAGCGCGGCTCCGGTAGACTGCCGGGCACGTCTTCCAAGGAGTTTTCCGCGCATGCGTCGCACGGTGTTCTTCATTTCCGATTCCACCGGTGTCACCGCCGAGACCATCGGTCATTCGATTCTGGCCCAGTTCGAGGGCATCGACTTCGACGCCCATCGCCTGCCGTTCGTGGACGATGCGGACAAGGCGGCGGCCGCGGCGCTGCGGATCAAGACCGCCTACGCAAAGAGCGGCATGAAGCCCATCGTGGTCAACACGATGGCGGATCAGGCGTTGTGCAGCGTGGTGGCGGGCAGCGGGGCGTTGATGATCGATCTGTTCGCGCCGTTCATGGGGCAGCTGGAGCAGGAGCTGGGCACCAAGCGCTCGGGTGCGGTGAACCGTTCTCATGGTCTGGTCGACACCAATCGCTACGACCGCCGCATCGACGCTACCAACTACGCGCTGACTCACGACGACGGCATGAGCACCAAGTTCGACGACGCCGACGTGATCCTGGTCGGCGTGTCGCGTTCGGGCAAGACGCCGACCTGTCTGTACATGGCGCTGCAGTACGGCGTGAAGGCGGCCAACTATCCGCTGACCGACGACGATCTGGAGCAGGACCATCTGCCGAGTTTCCTGCGGGTGCACAAGCCGCGCCTGTATGCGTTGAACATCGACGCCGAGCGCCTGGCGCAGATCCGCTCCGAGCGGCGGCCGAACAGCCGCTATGCCAGTGTCGAGCAGGCGCGCTGGGAACTGGGCAGGGCGCAGCACATGTTCCTGACGCACAACATTCCGCAGATCAACACCACGCACCTGTCGATCGAAGAGATCGCCTCGCGCATCCTCAGCCATATGGGGCTGGAACGGGACGTGTTCTGAACCTGTGCGTAAGAGAATGTCCGGCCTGTCGCGGCGTCGACCGCGGCGATGCTAGCATCGGGCCATGAGCGAGATTCTCGACCGTCCGACCAGCGTTCTGCCCAGCCGCTTCGGTTATCTGATGGGGCTGTATACGGAGAACTATGCGCGCCTGGCGCGCCTGTTCGCGCCGCATCGGCTGGAGGCCGGGCACTATGCGTCCGATCCCGGCGACGGCCTGCAGGTGCACATGCACGTGCTGGAGCGTCATCGCTACACGCTGGAACTGGACCTCAGCTACGGCTTCGTCGATGAGCGCACGGGGTTGCCGACGCCGTCGGCACAGTTGCGCATGTATACCGATGCCAAGCAGGCCGAGGCCTGGCACTGCGAACCGGGCCGGCACCTGTGGCAGGTGCTGGGTCCGTTTCCCGAGGCGCGCACGGTGATGCAGCATCGTCTGCGCATGAACAGCTTTCTCAATCGCTGGCTGGAATACCTGGCCGACCAGGGGCATTCCATCGGCACGCTGCAGCGCATCGACGAGACGCCGAAGGTGCGTTACGCCTGAGTTCCGGGCTTCGGCACGGGGCATGCACTCCGCTTTGTTCAGTGACGCCGTGCGGTCTGGTCGTGTGGCGCGCTGCGTCGTGCGTGCGCCGTCGTGCTGCATTCCGGGCAAGAAAAAAGCCCGCGCGAGGCGGGCTTTTTTCTTCAATAGTGGCGGAGCGGACGGGACTCGAACCCGCGACCTCCGGCGTGACAGGCCAGCATTCTAACCAACTGAACTACCGCTCCGCGTTGTGTTTCCAGCTTTCATCCCTGTTGCCAAACTTGGCGTCCCCACGGGGATTCGAACCCCGGTCGCCACCGTGAAAGGGTGGTGTCCTAGGCCTCTAGACGATGGGGACAGGGTTTAGTGGTGGAGCCAGCCGGGATCGAACCGGCGACCTCTACAATGCCATTGTAGCGCTCTCCCAGCTGAGCTATGGCCCCGCCGCTGGAAGCGCGAAAGAATAGAGATGTGCCCCCTCTTCGTCAAGCGTTTTCGTGCAAACAATTTCAACTTTTTTTCCGGGGGCGCCGAAAGCACTGTCGCAAAAGGGATTCCGGCAAGGTTCGGGGAGTGTCCGGCATACTGCACGCAAGACCTCGGGGAGCATCTATGCACGACATCGGCTTCATTCGCGACCTCGCCATCGTGATGCTGGTCGCCGGCGCGGCCACGCTGATCTTCCATCGACTGCGTCAGCCGGCGCTGTTGGGCTACATCCTGGTCGGTGTGCTGATCGGTCCGCACACACCGGGCCCGCTGGTCGCCGATCCGCGCACCATCAACGACATTTCCAATCTCGGTGTGGTGCTGCTGATGTTCACGCTGGGGCTGGAGTTCAGCGTGCGCAAGTTGCGCAGCGTCGGCGCGGGCGTGCTGGTGGCGGCGGTGGCGGAGGTCGGCCTGATGCTGTGGTTCGGCTACAGCCTGGGCGAGTGGCTGGGCTGGTCGCGCATCGACGCGCTGTTCCTGGCAGCGATGGTGGCGCTGTCCTCGACCATGGTGGCCTCGCGCATGCTGGCCGAGGGCAAGCTGCGGCATCAGCCGTTCGCGCGGCTGGTGGTGGGCGTGCTGGTGGCCGAGGACGTGATGGCGGTGGTGCTGCTGACTGTGCTGACCGCCGTGGCGCTGGGCGGCACGGTGGCCTCCGACGCGATCAGTGTGGTCTGGCATCTGGGGCTGTTCGTGGTGGTGGGCCTGATTCTGGGATTGCTGTTGCTGCCGCGCCTGGTCGATCACGTGGCCGGATACGGCCGTGACGAGGTGCTGCTGATCTGCGTGCTGGGCATCTGCTTCGGTGCCTGTCTGCTGGCGGCGAGTATGGGTTTCAGCGTAGCGCTGGGCGCGTTTCTGGCTGGCGCGGTGGTGGCCGAGTCGCGCAGCTCCGGTCGTGTGGTGCACCTGGTCGAGCCATTGCGCGACATGTTCGCGGCGTTGTTCTTCGTCGCCATCGGGCTGAAGATCGATCCGGCGATGCTGTACCACTACATCGGTCCGGCGCTGATCATCGCGGCGGTGGTGGTGCTCGGCAAGACGTTCGCGGTGAGCCTGGGCGTGTTCCTGACCGGACACGATGCGCGCACCTCGATGCGCACGGGACTCAGCATGGCGCAGATCGGCGAGTTCTCCTTCGTCATGGCCACGCTGGGCGTCTCACTGGGTGTGGTCAGCGACTTCATCTATCCGGTGGCCGTGGCGGTGTCGGTGCTATGCATGGCGATGTCGCCGTATCTGGTGCGTTCGGCCGACCGCATCGTCGACGGCATGTCGCGTGTAGTGCCGCGTCCGATGCGCAGTCTGGCGCGCAGCTATAGCGAATGGCTGGAGAATCTGCGGCCGGTGGACGAGAACGCGGTGATCGCTGCGATGTTCCGCCGCTTCCTGTGGCACATCGGCGTGAACATCGCGCTGGTGGTAACGCTGTTCGTGATCGGCGCGTACGTCAATGCACACAACTGGCGGTTCTTCTCGCAGTTCGGCATCGATCGCGACACGCGGCATTCGGTGATCTGGGCCTGTGCGCTGTTCCTGTCGCTGCCGATGCTGATCGCGGTGTACCGCAAGTCGGACGCGCTGGGCATGTTGCTGGCCGAGCTGGGTATCCGCGAGCGTTTTGCCGGGCAGTACACGTTTGCGATCCGCAACGTGCTCGCGCGGATCATTCCCTTGCTGACGCTGGTGGCATTGGCCTTGCTGGTGGTGGCCCTGAGTTCGGCGATTCTGCCGCCGCGCGGTGTGGCGCTGATGCTGATCGTCGCGGGTGTGCTGGCAGCGCTGGTGCTCTGGCGCGGACTCGTGCGCCTGCATGCGCGTCTGCAGGCGGCATTGAAAGACACATTGAGTCCGGATGGCCCCACGGCATTGCCGTCGAAATCCACTGAAAAACAGGATGGTGCCGGCGCAAGCTGATGCGGAATGTCGCGGGACGTGTGATCCCGCGCCGGAAAAAGGCGTTGCGGCACGCCGCGCAGGAACCTTTGTGGGGCACGTTTGTCCATTGTCGCGCGCCGTTGCCAAGCCGGCTGCAAGACCGGCACAATGCTCGGCCTGTCCGTGTCAGGGGAGGTCGATTCCGATGGCGCCGGCACAACCACACACGAGGGAGTATCGAATGAAGCATTTTCCGCGTTATGCGATGACGGCCGTCGCCGTTGCCGCGCTGGCCATGTCCACAGGTGCGTTCGCGCGGACGGGCGGCAAGTCCAAGGCTGCGCCCAAGGTCAACAAGAACGAGGCCAGCTACGTGGTGGGCTGGGATCTGGCGAGCCAGCTGCCGCCGATCGTCCGCGACGAGATCAATCCGTCCATCGTCGCCAAGGCCCTGCAGGACGCGCTGTCCGGCAAGAAGCCGCAGATCGACGAAGCCAAGGCCAAGCAGGTGCGTGAAGCGTTCGTCACCGAGCTGCGCAGCAAGGCCAAGGCCGAGTACGAGAAGATGGCCACCAAGAACAAGCGCGAAGGCGCCGCGTTCCTGGCCGCGAACAAGAAGAAGCCGGGCGTGAAGACCACGTCGTCGGGCCTGCAGTACAAGGTCATCAAGCAGGGTACGGGTCCGCATCCGGGTCCGAAGGACACCGCGGACATCGAGTACGTGGGCACCTTCATCGATGGCAAGAAGTTCGACGCTTCGGCCGACCACAAGGGCGGTGGCCCGACCCCGATTCCGCTGTCCAGCGTGATCCCGGGTTTCCGCGAAGGCCTGGAGCTGATGCAGGTCGGTGGTCACTACAAGCTGTACATTCCGTCGGACCTGGCCTACGGCGAGCAGCCGCAGAACGGCTTCCCGCCGAATGCCACGATCATCTTCGACGTGAAACTGGACAAGACCACGCCGCCTGCGCCGAGCAGCGGTGGCAAGGGCGACAGCGGCAACTGATCAAGTTCCGTTCGACCTTGCAAGTGTTCGTACGGGGCGCGGAACGATCCGCGCCCCGTCTTGTTTCCGGCGTCGTGGAGAGGCGTGCGCTGGTCCCCGTCCCGCGGGCTGCCTACAATATGCAGTCTGTTCCAGTCAGTGGATAAAGAGCCATCATGAAAGTGACGATCTTCGGTACCGGCTATGTGGGCCTGGTCACGGGTACATGCCTTGCCGAAATGGGCAATCACGTAGTCTGTGTGGATGTGGATGCAGACAAGGTGGCCGGCTTGGAGCGGGGTCAGATCCCGATCTACGAACCGGGTCTGGAACCGATGGTGACGCGCAACCACGCCAGCGGACGCCTGCGCTTCACGACCGAAGCGGCGCCGGCCATTGCTCAGGCCGAAACGATTTTCATCGCCGTTGGAACGCCGCCGGATGAGGACGGTAGCGCCGACTTGCGCTACGTGCTCGAAGTCGCTTCGACGATCGGCGAGCATCTCGATCACTACGCCGTGGTTGTCGACAAGTCCACGGTGCCGGTCGGTACGGCCGACCGTGTGCGCGCCACGTTGCGCGCTGCGCTTGATGCACGTGGCGCCAAGGTCGAGTTCGACGTCGTTTCGAATCCCGAGTTCCTCAAGGAAGGCGATGCGGTCAACGATTGCATGCGTCCGGACCGGATTGTCATCGGCAGTTCCAGCGACCGGGCGATCGCGCAGCTGAGCAAGCTGTACGCACCGTTCAATCGCAATCACGAGCGTCTGGTGGTGATGGATGAGCGTTCCGCCGAACTGACCAAGTACGCGGCCAATGCGATGCTGGCGACCAAGATCAGCTTCATGAACGAGATCGCCAACATCGCCGAGCGCGTCGGTGCGGACGTGGAACAGGTGCGTCTTGGCATCGGCTCGGACCCGCGCATCGGTTTTCATTTCATCTATCCGGGTGCGGGCTACGGCGGTTCGTGCTTCCCCAAGGACGTGCAGGCGCTGGAACGCACGGCGAAGGCGCACGATTACACTGCGACGCTGCTGGAGGCCGTGGAAGCCGTCAATGCGAAGCAGAAGCACAAACTGTATGAACTCATCGAGCGTCACTTCGAGGGCGATCTGAAGGGTCGGACCATCGCGCTGTGGGGACTGGCGTTCAAGCCCAATACCGACGACATGCGCGAGGCGCCCAGCCGCTATCTGATGGAGGCGCTGTGGAAGGCCGGTGCGCGCATTCGGGCCTTCGATCCCGAGGCGCGCGACGAGGCGCGGCGCATCTATGGCGAGCGCGAGGATCTGCTGCTGTGCGATTCCCTGCAGGAGACGCTGGAAGGCGCCGATGCGCTGGCCGTGGTCACCGAATGGAAGGCTTTCCGCAGCCCGGATTTCGAAATGCTTGCCGAGCGCCTGGGTGAGCGCGTGCTGTTCGACGGCCGTAATCTGTACGATCCGGAGCAGGTCGAAGAAGCGGGACTGGCCTATTACGGCATCGGTCGCGGTCGTTCCGCGCAGGTCAGCCACAGCTGAGTGAGCAGACCATGACCCAGGAATCCGAACGCTTGCAGGACATCGAAGTCCGCCTGACTTTCCTCGATGATGCGGTCGGCGGTCTGTCCGAGGCGGATGCCGACCTCAGCCAGCGACTGCTGGCGGTCGAGCAAGCATTGCGCGCGTTGCGCAGCGAGGTTACTGCGTTGCGTGCCGCGGTCGGCCACGACGCACATAGCGAGCCGCCGCCGCCACACTACTGAAACGCCGGCCTGCTTGGATGCATGCTGGGACGTCATGATTGAAAGGGTGCCATGTCATGGCCGATTCGTTGCGAGATCAACTGCTCAAGGCCGGCTTCGTCAGCAAGGCGAAGCCGAAGCCGGAGCGTCGCGAGTTCAGCAAGAAAAAACGCGGTGGGAAAAATCGCGGTAGTGCCAAATCTGCTTCGGCATCGGAGTCGGCTTCCGGTGAAGTCGATCTTGCGCGCGCCTATGCGATGCGCGCAAAGGCCGAGGCTGGCGAGCGTCGGCGCGAGAAGGCCGAAGCCGAGCGTCTGGCGCGAGAGCGCAAGGAGCGCAAACGCAAGCTGCGCGAAGTGCTGGACGGCGCAGTCCTGAACAAGGCCGATGCAGAGCTGATGCGTCATTTCGAGTACGGCGGAAAGATCCGTCGCGTGCATGTCGATAGCGATCAGTTGGCGCGACTCAATGCCGGCGAACTGGCGGTCGTGCAGCAGGGAGGACGCTATCTTCTGGTTGCGCTGGATGTCGCGGACAAGGTGCGCGCCTTTGCGCCCGAGCACATCGCATTGCAGGTCGATCCCGAGACCGAGAGCGGCAAGGGCGACGACGGCGTGCCGGACGACTTGGTCTGGTGATGTGCGGTCGGCGTCCCGTGTGGACGCCGACTCTCCGGTTCAGACGTCCGAGCGTTCGCGCAGGAGTGGACTGTCCCACCCGTCGCGCGGACGGAAGCGATCTCCGTGACTACGCGCGAGGGTCTCGAGCCGATTGCGCAATTCGTCGGCGCCTGTTTCGCGGATGTACTGGATCGGACCACCGAGGAACGGTGCGAAGCCCGTGCCGAAAATCACGCCGGCATCCAGCAGGTCGGCCTCGTCGACGACCTTGTCGTGCAGGCAGGCCACGGCTTCATTGACCATCGGAAGAATCATGCGGTCGGTGATGTCGTCGGCGGGCTTGTAGCCGGACTCGACCTCCGGCTTCTGCGGCTTGCCGTCTTCCCACACGTAGAACCCGCGACCGTCTTTCTTGCCGCGCTTGCCGTCGTCGAGACGGTCCTCCATGCCGTGTGGAATCTGCAATCCGAGGAAGGGCGCCAGCTCCTTGCCCACGGACACGCATACATCCAGCCCGACGGTGTCGGCCAGTTCGATCGGACCCATGGGCATGCCGAAGCGACGCGCGGCCTTGTCCAGCACGGCGCCGGGGACGCCCTCGCCGAGCATGCGGATCGATTCCAGCAGATAGGGCATGAGGATGCGGTTGACCAGGAAGCCCGGCGTGCCGGCCACGGCCACCGGCAGCTTGCCGATGGCCTTGCAGAAGGCCAGGGCGCGCTTTTCGGTCTGCGCGTCCATCTTGTCGTGCCGCACGACCTCGACCAACGGCATCTTCGCCACAGGATTGAAGAAGTGCAGGCCGAGGAAGCGCTCGGGATGTTTCAGGCCGCTGCGCAGTTCATCGAGCGGAATCGAGGAGGTGTTGCTGGCCAGCAGCTCGTTGGCCTGGAACTGGGGTTCGATGTTCGCATAGAGCTTCTGCTTGGCTTCGGCGTTCTCGTAGATGGCCTCGATGACGAGATCGGCGTCGGCCACGCCCTTGCCTTCGACGTCCGCGCGCAGGCGTGACATCGGCTCGGCGGCTTTGTCTGCGGACTTCAGCTTCTTTTCGTACAGCGCGCGGGCACGATCCAGTGCCGGCTGTACATATTTCATTTCGCGATCCTGCAGCGTGACCTGGAATCCCTTGAGTGCGCTCCAGGCTGCAATGTCGCCGCCCATGACGCCGGCGCCGACTACGTGCACGTGCTCGATGCCATGTTCGGTATCGGAGCCGAGCTTCTTCAGTCGTTCTTGCAGGAAGAACACGCGGATCAGGTTGCGTGCGGTCGGCGTGGCGGCGAGCCGGGTCACTGACTTGGCCTCCAGGCGCAGGCGCTGACTGATATCACTTCCGCCGCGGCGCCAGACTTCGATCAATGCGAACGGTGCCGGGTAATGCTCCTTGCGCACCTTGGCGGCAGTCTGTTTGCGCACCATCGGTGCGAGGATCTGCCGTGTCGGCCAGATATTGGTGGCCCAGGCCATGAAGCGTTGCGGAAAAGGTCGCTTGCGCGGACGGTGCACAAGCTTGCGCGCCATCTCCATCAATGCATCGGCTTCGCACAACGCGTCGACCAGACCGGCGGCGCGAGCACGGCCTGCCGAGAAGGGGCGACCAGTGAGCATGGCCGGCAGTGCCTGCGGTGCGCCGATCAGACGCGGCAGACGAGCGGTGCCGCCCCAGCCCGGATGGATGCCGAGCATGACTTCGGGCAGTCCGATGCGCGTGTTCGGGGCGTTGACGGCCACACGCTGATCGCAGGCCAGCACCAGTTCCGTGCCGCCGCCCATGCAGGCGCCGTGAATGGCGGCGACGGTGGTGCAGGGCAGGCGCGCCAGTTTCTGGAAGACCTTCTGGCCGTTGCGGATGTTGTCGAGCACGCTGTCGTGGCGTGCGAACTCGATGAATTCGTGGACGTCGGCGCCGACCGCGAAGCCGGCGGACTTGGCGGAATGGACGATCACGCCGCGCGGCGCTTCGATGGCCAGCCGCTCGACGATTTCGTCCAGTTCCTCGATCACCGCGCGCGACAGTGCATTGACGCTGCTGTCGGCCCGGTCCAGGGCCAGGGTCACGATGCCGTCGTCGTCGCAGCCGGTCTGCCAGTGCTTGAAGCGCAATCCCTCGAACATGAGCTCTGTATCGCCAGCGGAATGGGACGATCACGATACCGCGAGGTTTCCGTGAATGCGAGGTGCTTCACAGCGGTGCTGAACCTGTGGCGTATACATGTCCGGGGAACCCGTGCGCATCGGGCTAGCATCGCTTATGCTGCGCAGGCGACGCGGCCGTGTGGATGGGGCGCAGGTGCTGTGTCACGCAACATTGGAACGAACCATACGATGGAAGCGGCAGGACTCCAGCCAGGCATAGACACTCTCGACCGCATCGTCGACGCCGAGTCGACGCTTGTGGTGCTGCGTACCGATCAGCCCGAGGTGTTGGTCGAACAGTTCAGGCAGATTACGCGTCGAAGCGGGCAGAGCGCATATGTGTGGTACCACGACGGCGGTCTGCACAGCCTGCGCGAAGGCGGTGTGCGGGTTCCGGGATGTCGGCGCGTCGGCGACACGCTGCGTTATGTGCTGCAGAGCATGCATTTCGGCATCTATCTGATGATCGGCGTGCAGGGGCCGCTCGACCGCGCCGAGCAGACGCTGCTTCGTCAGCTCGAGCGGCGACGTTCGGAGCAAGTGCGACGGGTGGTATTGCTGACCAACGACGACGCGTTGATCGAATCGGTCGACGGATTGGCAACGGTGATCGGCGGAGCCGTGGCGGGTGCGCGGCCGCGGTTGCGCGACGGACGCTGGGTGGTCTGACTATGTTCGCCAAGTTGGCACCGCATGTTCTGATTGTGGCCGCGGACCGCGATGATCGCCGTAGACTCTTCGATGCGCTCGACGGACAGGGACTCGCAGCGTTGTACACCGCTCGCGACGCGCGCCAGGCTCGCAATCTGCTGTCCGAAAGCGCCGAATTGCAGGCGGTGATTCTGGATTTCCATGGCGAGGCACACGAGAACGTCGCGCTGTGTGCACATCTTCGCAGCCTGCCAGAGGCTGCTGGCGTGCACATACTCGGCATCCTCAGTGCCGATCCGCAGCAGCGATCCTGGGGGTACCAGCATGTTCCGCCCGGTGTCGATGACTGGCTCCGGAGTCCGATCGATGTCGGGGAAACACGTGTCAAATTGCTGACCCTGTTGTCCGGGAAGGACCGCAAGCCGGCCATTGTCGGTGCCGGCGCGATGGGCGATTACCGCTTTGCCTTCGATTGCGATGACAACGAATTGCTGGTCCTGGATGCCGACAACGGCGAGATCCTGGACCTGAATCCTTCCTTTGAACGCAGCTCCGGCTACGGGCGCGAACAGCTGCGGGGCCGGGATGCGGCGCCCCTGCTCGGCTTGAGCGAGAGTCAATTCGCAAAGATGCGCGAGGTGGTGGAGAAGGACGGCGTGGCTCGCCGCCGCTGCAATCGCGGGCGCGCGAACGGCGAGTCGGACGTGGTCGACTTGACCATGCAGCCGGTCACGCGCGGCGGTCAGCTCGTGCATCTGGTCAGTCTGAGGGATCGCCGTGAACTGGAAGCCGCGCGCATGGCCATGGGGCTGCTCGCCCGCATGCAGGCCACGGGCAAGGGTGAGGATCGCATGGCCGCCTCGGCCCGACTGTTGGCGGATCTGCTGCAATTGGACTACGTGGCGGTCTACTCGGCGCGCCCCGAACTCGAGGACGGCCCGCAGTTGCTGACGCGTGAGCTGCGCCGCCAGTTCACCAGCGATGCGCCGGACCCGCTCAACGGTGGCACGTTGAAGCTGGTGTTGGACGGCCGCCCGGTGCTGCTGCCGGCGATCAGCCCGCAGGTGGCGCAGAATGACGATTTCATCGCCAGGATGGGCTTCGGCGCATTCGCCGGATTGCCGCTGCTGGACGAACGCCGCAATGTGCTTGGCGCCTTGCTGATCGGTTCGCGCGACTCCTGGCGCGGGCGGCCGCTGCTGGCCGAGACGCTGCGTGTGGCCGCGGCGCGCTTCGGCTTCGATCTGGAGCTGCAACGCGCACGCGAGCAGGGACGCGCCAAGGGCCTGCAGGACGGCCTGACCGGACTGCCCAATCGCCTGCTGTTCAATGACCGCCTGGAAACCACGCTGCGTGAAGCACGCCGCACCGGCGAGATGTTCGCCGTGCTGTTCGTGGATCTGGACCGCTTCAAGAGCATCAATGATTCGCTGGGACATTCCGTCGGCGACAAGGTGCTCAATGCCGTGGCGCAGCGTCTGCGCAAGTCGGTGCGCGGCTCCGATACCGTGGCGCGCTATGCCGGCGACGAATTTACGGTGATCCTTCGCCACATCACCCAGCGCGACGACGTCAAGCGCATCGCCGAGAAGATCGTCAACCTGATGGAAGTGCCGCTGACGCTGGAAGGTGATTCCGAGCTGCGCATGACGGCCTCGATCGGCATCAGCTTCTATCCGGACGACGCCACCACGGCCGACGACCTGCTCAAGTACGCCGATGTGGCGATGTACAACGCCAAGGGCATGGGGCGGAACAACTATCAGGTCTACCAGGCGGTTTCGGAGGAGTCGAGCCAGCAGCGAATCGCCCTGGAAAGCAATTTGCGCAAGGCCGAGGACAACGGCGAGCTGCGTGTGTACTACCAGCCGCAGATCGACGTCGAGTCCGAGGACATCGTCGGCATGGAGGCGCTGGTGCGCTGGGAGCATCCGGAACTGGGCATGATCAGTCCCGGCTTCTTCATCCCGCTGGCCGAGGAAACCGGTCTCATTGTCGGCATCGGCGAATGGGTGCTGCGCACGGCCTGCGCCGACGCTTATGCCTGGCAGCAGCGGTATGGCCTGCGGTTGCGCGTCGGCGTCAATCTGTCTGCGGTGCAGCTCCGTCAGAAGAGCTTGCCCAAGATGGTGGCCGATGCGCTTGCTTCCAGCGGGCTCGATCCGAGCAGTCTCGAGCTGGAAGTGACCGAGAGCATCAGCGTGAAGTCGGTCACCAACCTGATGGAGAATCTGGACGCGCTGCACGAGATCGGGTGCCAGATCGCCATCGACGATTTCGGTACCGGGCACGCTTCGCTCGATTATCTGCGGCGTCTGCCGGCGCGGCGTATCAAGATCGACCAGAGCTTTGTGCGCAACATCGGCGTGGACCCGGATGACGAGGCCATCGTCAAGGCCACCATCGACATGGCGCACAGCCTGAAGCGGGATGTGGTCGCCGAGGGTGTCGAGATCGAGCCGCATCTGCGTTTTCTGCGAGAACAGCACTGCGACGAGGTGCAGGGATATCTGTTCTGCCGTCCGCTGCCGGCGCAGGCCTTCGATCGCATGATGGCCGAGCGGCAGCGTCTGTTCGGGCGGCGTGCCGAAGGCGGCATGGCCGGTTGATGGTCGTGCGTGGGGGCTTCTTGACGACCCTGGCGACCGCCCCCATCCTCGTTAGCGAACTCCGGCCGGATTTGCCGGTCATAGTCAGGGTTGCGCGTATCGGCGCTCATGTCGATGCCGGGTGAACACCTGATACGGGCGCAGTCCCGCAGGGGACTGCAGAGGAGAATGGCCCGGCATGGGCGAAAACGAACTGGACCGCGCGCTCGTCGAGCGCGTACAAAATGGCGACAGGGGCGCGTTCGACCTGCTGGTGCGCAAGTACCAGCACAAGGTGATCGGGCTGATTTCCCGTTACATCTCCGACCGCAGCGAATGCGAAGACGTTGCGCAGGAGGCGTTCGTGCGCGCCTGGCGCGCCCTGAAGTCGTTCCGCGGCGATAGTGCGTTCTACACCTGGATGTACAAGATCGCCGTCAACACCGCCAAGAATCACCTGGTTGCACGCGGGCGGCGTCCGCCGGCCGATGACATCGCCGTCGAGGACGCGATGTACGGTCCGACCGCGGAGCGTCTGTACGAGACGGCCACCCCTGAACGCGAAATGATGCGTGAGGAGGTGGAACAAACCGTGTTTTCCACTGTCCAAGAACTGCCGGACGAGCTGCGCACGGCCATCACCCTGCGGGAGGTGGACGGTCTCAGCTATGAGGAGATCGCCGAAGCCATGGATTGCCCGATCGGCACCGTGCGCTCCCGTATCTTCCGGGCCCGTGAGGCCATCGACCGGCAACTGCGGCCCCTGCTGTCCCATCGTGAGGAATCGTAAAGATGAACGAAGCCCACCGTGAGAACCTCTCCGCCTTGACCGATGGCGAGCTTGCGTTCGATCAGGTTCGCTTCCTGCTGCGGCGCGTCGAGCACGACGCCGAATTGCGCGCGTCGTGGACCAGTTACCACGTCGGACGCGATTGCCTGCGTGGCGAATTTTCCGGGGCGGCGCGCGTCGATTTCGCCGACCGTGTGATGGCTGCGCTGGATTCGGCGCCGTCTTCCGCCGCGGTCGGTCACGGCTCGCGACGATGGTTGCGCTGGTCCGCCGGCGGTGCGATTGCCGCCAGTGTGGCCGCCGTGGCCCTGATGGTTGCGCAGCCGCAGACCTCGTCCCCCGGCGACGCAGCCGCAGGCGGTCCGGCCATTGCCGCAGCGAACACGTCTTCGGATGTTTCCGCCAACACCGTGATGCGCGCCCCTGAGGTGCCGAGCTGGTTGTCGATCACGCCGATGGCGGGTCAGCTCAGTCAGCGCGCATCGGCCAGCACACTGGATGGTCAGTTGCGCGGTGACACGTTGACGCCTGCCACGTACCAGTTGAGCGGTGATGCGCTCATTCCCACCACGTACGCAAGGCGGGCGGCGCCGTACATGAGCATGCGCGGTTATCCGGCGCACGAGGCCGCCAATGCCCGCCAGTACGGGCGGGCGGATGTCGGCGGCTGGGTCATCCCGATGACGCCGAGCTCCGAATCGCCGACGAAGGCGCACTGACGCAAATAACGGGACGGCGGCGTGCGCCGTCGTCCTTCGCGTTCTCGTGACGCCATTTCCCAAATCGAAGAACCCCGCGGACCATGCGTTCCGCTGGTCGACCCGTTGTGGCCATGTGCGACAAGGCATCTGTTTCGACGAAACCATCCAAGGAGGCAACCACCCCATGAGAGCCATTACGATGCGTCTCGGCGCCACCTTCGGTCTGCTGATGCTCGCCATCGGCGCCCAGGCCGCGCAACTGCCGGATTTCACCGGCATCGTCTCGAAGAACGCGCCTGCGGTGGTGCATGTCGAGGCCAAGTACGACGGCGGCAAGTCGCCCTCAATGCAGATGCAGCAGCAGGGCGGTCCGGATCAGCAGCAGATTCCGGAGATTCTTCGTCGTTTCTTCGGCGGCCCGATGGGGCCCCAGGAAGATCCCGCGCACACCTCATTGGGTTCGGGCTTCATCATCTCCAGTGACGGCTACATCCTGACCAACGACCATGTGGTCGACGATGCCGACTCGGTGACGGTGCGCCTGCAGGACCATCGCACCTTCAAGGCCAAGGTCGTGGGCTCGGACAAGCTCTATGACATCGCGTTGCTGAAGGTGAAGGCGCACGACCTGCCGACCGTGTCCATCGGCGATTCGAGCAAGCTCAAGCCGGGGCAGTGGGTGCTGGCGATCGGCTCGCCGTTCGGCTTCGACTACACCGTGACCCAGGGCATCGTCAGCGCCGTGGGACGCAATCTGGGGCGCCAGGACCAGCCCTACACCTCGTTCATCCAGACCGATGTGCCGATCAATCGCGGCAACTCCGGCGGTCCGCTGTTCAATCTGGATGGCCAGGTGGTCGGCATCAATTCGCAGATCTATTCCAACACCGGCGGCTACATGGGCGTGTCGTTCTCGATTCCCATCGATCTGGCCATGAATGCCGTGCAGCAGCTCAAGACCAAGGGTCATGTGTCGCGGGGCATGATCGGCGTGGGTATCCAGAATGTCGACCAGGACAAGGCCAAGGCGCTGGGTCTGGCCGATGTGCGTGGCGCGCTGGTGCGCACCGTCAATCCGGGCAGCCCGGGTGATCGGGCCGGACTGAAGGTCGGCGATGTCATCACGGACTTCGACGGGCGCGTGGTGAATACTGCTTCGGATCTGCCGCCGATGGTGGCGGCCACCGCTCCGGGTACCGAGTGCACGCTGAAGGTGATTCGTGACGGCAAGACGCGCACAATCAAGGTCAAGCTCGGCGAGCTGAAGGGCAATGGTGACGGGCCGTCCGCCGGTTCGATGGGCAGCAGCAGTTCCAAGCTAGGCTTCAGCGTGCAGTCCATGACCGACGATCAGCGCCAGATGCTGGGCCTCAAGCGCAGCGAGGGCGGCGTGGTCATCGACCATGTCGATGGTCGCAATGCCGCCGAGGCCGGGTTGCGCCCCGGTGACGTGGTGCTGATGGTCGGCCGCAAGAAGGTCTCCACGGTGTCCCAGTTCGACAAGGCCATCGCCGAGTACAAGCCGGGCAGCACGGTGATGCTGCTGGTTCGCGATCGAGGCGGCAATACGGCATTCGTCACGGTCACGGCGGCCAAGCCGGGTAGCGAATAACGTCCTTTTTGCGCACCGCCGCTGCCTGCGGCGGTGCGCATGGACACGGCGTTCCATGCGATAATCGACGCCTTGCACCGTCTGCGTCCGCGGGCGGTGCCTTGCCATGTGCACACGGCAGCATGGCCCAAGCCAAGCACGGATTCCATGGATCATATTCGCAACTTCTCCATTATCGCCCACGTCGATCACGGCAAGTCGACGCTTGCCGATCGCATCATCCAGCTCTGCGGCGGTCTGACCGAGCGCGAGATGGCCGAGCAGGTGCTCGACAACAATCCCATTGAGCGCGAGCGCGGCATCACGATCAAGTCGCAGGCTGTGTCGTTGCCGTACACCGCGCGCGACGGCAAGACCTACCAGCTCAACTTCATCGACACGCCGGGCCATGTGGACTTCTCCTATGAGGTCAGCCGTTCGCTGTCGGCGTGCGAGGGCGCGCTGCTGGTGGTCGACGCAGCGCAGGGCGTGGAGGCGCAGTCGGTGGCCAACTGCTACACCGCGGTGGAGCAGGGCCTGGAAGTGGTGCCGGTGCTGAACAAGATCGACCTGCCCACGGCCGACCCGGACCGCGTCAAGGAGGAAATCGAGGCGGTGATCGGCATCGAGGCCGACGACGCCATCGCGGTCAGCGCCAAGACCGGCGAGAACGTGACCGACGTGCTGGAGGCTATCGTCCAGCGCATCCCGCCGCCGAAGCCGGGCGACACCGACAAGCTGCAGGCGCTGATCATCGACTCCTGGTTCGACAACTACCTGGGCGTGGTGATGCTGGTGCGCGTGATGCAGGGTGAACTGAAGCCCGGCAGCAAGATCCAGGTGATGTCGACCGGCCGCTCGCACGGTGTCGACGAGGTCGGCGTGTTCACGCCCAAGCGCAAGAAACTGCAGCGGCTCGGCGCGGGCGAGGTCGGCTGGGTCAACGCGGCGATCAAGGATGTCCACGGCGCGCCGGTCGGCGACACGCTGACCCTGGCCAACGATCCGGCGGACAAGCCGCTGCCCGGCTTCCAGCAGATGCAACCGCGCGTGTTCGCGGGACTGTTCCCGGTCTCGGCCGACGACTATCCGGACCTGCGTGAGGCCCTGGACAAGCTGCGCCTCAACGACGCCGCGCTGTTCTTCGAGCCGGAATCCTCCGAGGCCATGGGCTTCGGTTTCCGCTGCGGCTTCCTGGGCATGCTGCACATGGAGATCGTGCAGGAACGTCTGGAGCGTGAGTACGACCTGGACCTGGTCACCACCGCGCCGACCGTGGTCTACGAAGTCGAGAAGACCGACGGCGAAGTGATCAGCCTGGACAATCCGGCCAAGCTGCCGGCGTCGCCGCAGATCACCGAGGTCCGCGAGCCGATCATCGTTGCCAGCATCCTGACGCCGCCCGATCACGTGGGCGCGATCATCACGCTGTGCGAGGAGAAGCGTGGTGTACAGAAGGGTATCCAGTACTTGGGCACGCAAGTGCAGATCAGCTACGAACTGCCGCTGGCCGAAGTGGTGCTGGACTTCTTCGACCGCCTGAAGTCGGTGTCACGCGGCTACGCCTCGATGGAATACCACTTCCAGCGGTTCCAGCCCGGCCCGTTCGTACGCGTGGACGTGCTCATCAACGGCGAGCGTGTCGATGCGCTGAGCCTGATCGTGCACCGTGTGCAGGCCGAGACCCGCGGTCGGGACCTGGTCGAGCGCATGAAGGGACTGATTCCCCGACAGCAGTTCGACGTCGCCATCCAGGCGGCCATCGGCGGGCAGATCATCGCCCGCTCGACGGTCAAGGCGTTGCGCAAGAACGTGCTGGCCAAGTGCTACGGCGGCGACGTCAGCCGCAAGAAGAAACTGCTGGAGAAGCAGAAGGAAGGCAAGAAGCGCATGAAGCAGGTGGGTCGTGTGGAGATTCCACAGGAAGCCTTCCTGGCTGTGCTGAAGGCCGACAAGTAGACGGTGCAGGGAAATAGGGCACAATCGGCGGCAGGAGTGCCGGCGGTTTTCCCGGCATTCCATGGCAGGGCGAGTGTGATTCCACGCGCCGCCCGCGTGATTTTCAGGAAATAGGCATGGCATTCGATTTTGCGTTGACGCTGCTGGTTCTCACCGTTCTGTTCGGTCTGGTCTGGGGGCTGGACCGCGCTTTCCTCTATCGTGCGCGCAAGCGCCGCGCCGAGGAAACGGGCAAGGACTATCGCGATCCGTGGCCGGTGGACTGGTCGCGATCGCTGTTTCCGGTGGTGCTGCTGGTGCTGGTGCTGCGTTCGTTCGTGGCCGAGCCGTTCCGCATTCCCTCACCCTCGATGTATCCGACCTTGAAGGTGGGCGATTTCATTCTGGTGAACAAATTCAGCTATGGCCTGCGCCTGCCGGTGTTCCACACCAAGATTCTGAAGGTGGGCGAGCCCAAGCGCGGCGATATCGTGGTGTTTCGTCCGCCGTGGTCGCCGGATCAGGACTGGATCAAGCGTGTCGTGGGTCTGCCTGGCGACAAGGTCGTGGTGCGCGGCGAGCAGGTCTTCGTCAACGGCAAGCGCGTCGAGACGCAGCCCATCGGGCCCTATGCCGGCGACGTGTCGGACAAGTACGACCGCATGATCATGAGCAAGCAGGGCATGGTGCTGGACGAGAATCTGGATGGCGTGCATCACCACATCATCGAGACGCCGCTGGCGCATTTCGCGCCCAACGTGCCCAATGGCGACAATCCGGTCACGGTGCCGCAGAATTGCTATTTCGTGATGGGCGATAATCGTGACGACAGTGACGATAGTCGCTACCACGGCTGCGTGCCGGAAAAGGACCTTGTCGGCAAGGCCTTCTTCATCTGGCTGAGCCTGCATTCGATGAACCGCATCGGAACGGTATTGCATTAACTGGCATCAGGGCGGCCCGGCGGGCGCCGCATAGGGGAGACCGAAATCATGAAATCCAGGCAGAAAGGCATCACGCTGTTCGGCTTTATCTTCATCATTCTGATCGCGGGTTTCTTCGCGTACATGGCGATGAAGCTGTTCCCGCCGTACTACCACTACATGGGCGTCGAGAAGGCGATGAAGGAAATATCGCAGGAGGACCTGACCGGCAAGAGCCGCGACCAGATCCGTCGCGAGTTCATGTACAAGCTCAGCTTCCAGTACGCGGACGATCAGTTCGGTTCGAAGAACGTCCGTTTCGAACAAAATAGCGGTGGTTCGACCACGCTTCACGTTGTGTACGACAAACGCGTGCATTTCATCTACAACATCGACTTCCTGATGCATTTCGAGAAGAGCGTTCCGTTGTCCGGATCGGTCGAGTGAGCGTGTGAAGCTGGATCATTCCTTTCGCGACCCGGCTCTGTACGAACTGGCGCTGACTCATCGGAGCATCGGCCGGCCGAACAACGAGCGTCTGGAATTTCTCGGCGACGCGTTGCTGGATCTGGTGGTCGCCGAGATGCTGTTTGAAGCCCACCCGAATGCAAGCGAAGGCGAGTTGACACGCTTGCGTTCGGAGTTGGTCAATGGCAAGCGACTGGCCGGCTTGGCACGCAAACTCGAGCTTGGCGACAAGCTGCGTCTGGGACCGGGGGAACTGAAGAGCGGTGGATATCGACGTGATTCGATTCTTGCCGACGCCTACGAAGCCCTGATTGCGGCGGTATACCTCGATGCAGGCTTCGATGCCTGCCGGCGCGTGGTGCAGAAGCAGTTCGCTGCACTGGTGCAGGACACGCCACGTTCGCGCAAGGATGCCAAGACGCGTCTGCAGGAGTGGCTGCAGGCGCGCGGGCTGACGTTGCCGACCTACGAGCTGCTTGCCGCGCACGGCGAAGATCACGCCCGCACCTTCGAGGTTGCATGCACGCTGCAGCAACCCGACACGATGCGTTTCGAAGCCCAGGGCAAAAGCCGTCGCGCGGCTGAACAAAGCGCGGCCCAACAGGCGCTTGTACGACTCGAGCGCGGAGACACGAAATGAATGATTCCGCCGAGCAGGATTTCCGCTGCGGCATGGTGGCCCTGGTCGGGCGCCCGAACGTGGGCAAGTCGACCTTGCTCAACGCCCTGATCGGTTTCCGGTTGAGCATCGTTAGCCCGAAGCCGCAGACGACGCGTCACCGCATTCTCGGTATTGCCAACAGCGACGACGGTCAGATTCTGTACGTGGACACGCCTGGCCTGCACCGCGGTGCGCGCAAGGCCATGAACCGGAGCCTGAACCGTGCCGCGCGCGCGGCCATCGCCGAGGTCGATGTGGCGGTTCAGGTCGTCGAGGCCGGACGATGGACCGACGAAGACGAGGCTGTCTACGCAGCGCTCGCCGAGCGTTCGGTGCCGTCGCTGCTGGCGATCAACAAGGTCGACAAGCTGCGTGACAAGGAAGCCCTGCTGCCGTTCGTGGCCGAGTTGTCCGAGCAGCACAGTTTCGATGAAATCTTCTACGTCAGCGCGCTGAAGCGCAAGGGTCTCCAAGATCTGGAGAAGGGCATTCTTTCGCGGTTGCCGTCACGCGCGCCGATCTTCGGTCCGGACGACGTGACCGACCGGAGCGAGCGGTTTCTCGCCGCCGAAATGGTGCGCGAGCAACTCATGCTGCGGCTGGATCAGGAGCTGCCGTATGCGACCACGGTCGAGATCGAGCGCTTTGCGGATCGCGAGGACGGTCTGGCGGAGATTCATGCCGTGATCTGGGTCGAGCGCGACAGCCAGAAGGCCATCGTCATCGGTGCGCGCGGGGAACAGCTCAAGGCCGTCGGTGCGGCCGCGCGGCGCAGCATCGAGCGTGTGTTCGGACGGCGTGTCTTTCTCAAGCTCTGGGTCAAGGTCCGTGCCGGCTGGGGCGACGACGAGAACGCGCTGAAACGCTTCGGTTACACCGACTGATCCTCTCGGCGGTCGTCCTGCGCTAGCCTAGCGATTCCGCTTTCGGACTTCGTTCCCGATGCTTCTCGTCCAGCAGCAGCCTGCCTATGTCCTGCATGCGCGTGCCTACCGCGAGACGTCTCTGCTGCTCGAGTGCCTGACGCGCGATCATGGGCGTCTCGGCGTGGTGGCGCGAGGCGTGCGCGGTCCACGCTCGCGTTTGCGCCGGGCCGACCTGGAGCCTTTCCAGTCGCTGGAGCTGGACTTCACTTTGCGTGGTGAGCTGGCCACGCTGCGCGGCATCGAGCCGGTGGGCCGGTTGCTGCGATTGAAGGGCGATGCGCTGCTTTCGGGTCTGTACATCAATGAACTGGTCGTGCGCATGTGCGCGCGCCAGGATCCGCAGCCGATGCTGTTCGATGCGTATGCCGATACGCTGTCACGACTCGACACTGCGCAGGCGCCAGGTTGGCCGCTCCGGCGTTTCGAGCGGGATCTTCTGGATGCGCTGGGGTATGCCATGCTGCTTCGTCATGAGGCGGATGCCCGAACGCCGTTGGATCCGCAGGCGCTGTATCGCTATTTCCCGGAGACCGGCGCTCAGCGTTGCGCTCCGCAGGCGCCGCAGGCTGTACGGGGCGAGGATCTGCTGGCGCTGGCTGCCGATCGCTGTCCGGAGCAGGATGGCCTGCGCCGCCTGCGTGGATTGATGCGCGAGGTGTTGCGCTTTCACCTGGGTGGTACCGAGTTGCGTGCCTGGCGGATGTTGCGTCCTGGCCCACCTTCGGCGAGTTGAGTCGACCTCAGTCGCTGGACGGCGCGCGTTCTTGCAGCGCCAGCAAGGTTCCCGCGAGTCGTTCGCGGAAATGTTCCAGCGCCGCATCGCGGCGTTCCGGCGTGGCGGACGAAAGTTGTTCGCATGCACGCGCCAGCGGCAGCGCGCCGCAAAATCCGCACGAAGCGCGGAGACGGTGCAGGCGCTCGTTCAGCGCCCCGCGTTCCTGGATCAAGGCGTCGAGCTGTGCGGACAAGGTCTCGAGTTCTTTGCGGAACAGACCGCGCAGCGCCTGTAGCGTGTGCGCGTCACCGCTGGCGTCCAGGGCCGCGGTCTCGTCCAGCAAGGGAGGAGCATGCGGTAGCAGGGCTTGCACAGCCTGTTCGAGCTCGTGAACCTGCAGCGGTTTGCGCAGGACTTCACGAAAACCGCTGGCGCGAAGCTCGCGCTCCATGTCCGGTGTGACTTCGGCGCTGCTGGCAATGGCGGGTACGCCGTGCGAGGCCGAGGTGGTCTCGCTCGACAGCGCGTCGAGAATCTCCCGCGCGCCGTGGCCGGGAAGGCGGCAATCCAGCATCAGCAGGTCGTAACGGCGCTCGCGTGCACACGACAAGGCCTGTGTCCCATCGGCACAGGATTCGACGTCCAGCCCCAGCCCACGCATGGCCTCCGCCATGAACAAGGCGCTGACCGGGTCGTCCTCTGCGAGCAGGACGCAGGCGGGCGAAGCGGTTGCTTCGTTGACGTCGGGCATGGTCGTTGATGTGACGTTAGGGAAGAGTTTGGCAGAATGGCCTGCGATGAACCTGCGATCAAGCCGTAATTACTGCGCATGCTGGATGCTGTTGGCGATCTCCCTGCTGGGAGCGCACACGGCACGGGCCGCGACGTCGGTACAGGCGGCCTCGGTCGTGCTGCCGGGTGTCGCGCTGAAGCAGGTAGACGGAACTCTCGCTCCCGATGCGGATGGGCAGCTCGCCTTGCACCTGAGCATCGCCAGCGCCGATGTCGATGCGCTGGGCTGGAAGCATGTCGGGGTCGATTTGCAGGGAACGTTGATACGCAGCCGCTCGGATACCTGGTACTGCCAGGGCCGCCTCACGCTGCGCGGTGCGCCGGGAGGGATGCTGCGCAAATCGGGGCGCTTCGGTCTGATCCTGGATATCGGGGCCAACACTCTGCAACTGGATCTCGGGGATGGAAAGGACGAGACGGTGTCCCTGGCGTTGCCGCTGGATCAGACCACCCATGTCCAGGCGCAATTCATCCATGTTCCGCTGGCCTGGCTGCAGGGGCCGCTGTCGCATGCCTGGTCGGGACGCCTGAAACGGGGAAGCATCGACGGCACGATGGCCATGGATTTCTTTCCGGATGGCCTCCAGGGGGCGGCGTCGCTGCAGTTGAGCAAGGCCAGCTTCGATGGCGGCTCGGTCGCGGGCGAGGGCGTCGGTCTGAAGGGGCGCCTGAAGATCGACGTCAATGCCCAGCGCAGTCAGATCGGCGTAAGCGGCACGCTGCGCGGTGGCGATCTTCTGCTGGGGCCGGTTTACGCAAATCTTCCCGCTCATGCGACGCAGTTGGCGTTCGACCTGACGTCTCAGGGCGGTAGCATGCGCGTCGATCACCTCAGTTTTTCCGATCCGCGTACGCTGTCCCTGGCCGGCGGCTTCATCTTCGGGGCGGATGGCAGTCTGCACAGCATGACGTTGAATCGTTTCGGCGCACGCTTTCCGGCGGCGTACCAGCGTTACGGAAAGACCTGGTTGTCCACGCTGGGGTTGAATGACCTGAAGACCGACGGCGGCCTGAGCGGCGCCCTGGTGCTGGGCGCGAACGGTATGCGCGCACTGCGTCTGCAGGCTGACCAGTTCGATGTGCGCGACGGCGCAGGCCGCTTTCGTGTCCATGGCCTGAACGGTGAACTGGACTGGAACCGCAGTGGTACGCGACCCGCCACGGCAATGTCCTGGAAGGGCATGGATCTGTATCGCATTCCCCTGGGGGGCGGCACCAGCCACTGGCGCAGCGAGCGTGGCGTGTTGCGCCTGACCTCCGCCGTCACGGTGCCGGTGCTGGGCGGTCAGCTCGGCATTCAGCAATTTGCCTGGCAGCCCGGAGCCAGCGAGGGCGACCGTGTGGACATGACTTCGACCGTGACCGGCGTGGACATGAGCAAACTGAGCCACGCCTTGGGGTGGCCGCGTTTCCACGGGACGTTGGCCGGTTCAATGCCGGGTCTGAGCTACGTCGAAGGCAACATCCGTTTGCAGGGCGGATTGGCGCTGAACGTATTCGACGGTTTCGTCGATGTCACCGATCTCTCGCTGAAGCATCCCTTCGGCGACACCCCGGAGCTGGCGGCCGACGTCAGCTTGCACAAGCTCAACCTGGGCGCCATGACCGACGTATTCGATTTCGGCAAGATCACCGGCGAACTGCATGGCGGCATTCGCGATCTGCGCCTGGTGGATTGGGCGCCGGTCGGCTTCGATGCGCAGTTGCTGGCCGACTCTGGCGGTCGAATCAGCCAGCGAGCCGTGAACAACCTCACCTCGGTCGGCGGGGGCGGTATCGCCGGTGGCCTGCAAGGCGCCGTGCTCAAGCTGTTCAAGAGTTTCCGCTACGACCGGATCGGCCTCCATTGCAAGTTGGAAGGCAGTGTGTGCCGGATGGGCGGTCTGGAGCCGAAGGACGGCGGATACTTGATCGTGGACGGCGAGGGTCTGCCTCATCTCACTGTGATCGGTCATCAGCATCGCGTCAGCTGGCCGACACTGGTTTCGCGTCTGAAATCCGCCATTGAAGGCGGTGGTCCGAAGGTCGAGTAAACCCTTTCGGCGCGTGCGCCGGCAGGGCTTTTTGTGGGACCATGCATCCATCTTCAGGAGAACTCCGTCATGCGTAAGCTCGTTGCCCTTTTTGCCGTGCTGATGCTGACCGCGCTGGTCGGTTGCGTCACCATCAACGTCTATTTCCCCGAGGCGGCGGCGCAGAAGGCGGCCGACCAGTTCATCGGTTCGGTCATCGATCAGGGGGCGCAGGCGGCACCGGCGCCGAAGAATGGGGCATCCTCCGGCATGGAATCCAAGCCGGCCGAGGGCGGACCTTCGGCCAGCGTGATCGATCTGTTGATTCCTGCCGCCTATGCGGCGGGCAGCACCCCGGACCTGCGGATCCATACGCCTGCCATCGATGCGATTCATGCGCGCATGAGCAAGCGTTTCCGCGAGTCGCTGAAGTCGCTCCTCGACGAGGGCGCCATCGGATTCACCCAGGATGGTCTGGTCGCGGTGCGCAGTCTTTCCGCGGCGCCGCTGGCGCAGCGTGCAGGGGTGAAGAGCACGGTCGCGGCCGAGAACAAGGACCGCAATCAGCTCTACACCGCGATTGCCAAGGCCAACGGTCATCCCGAGTGGGCTTCACAGGTTCGTGAGACCTTTGCCCAGTTGTGGGTCCAGCGTGCGCACGCCGGCTGGTACTATCAAAACAGCGCTGGAGTCTGGAAGCGCAAGTAACGCGTCCCGCGTGGGTCGTCCACTCCTTTTCCATCGCCCGGGTCGTCGCCCGGGCGTGTTTTTTGCCCATGAAGAAACATACCCAAGTCGAAGTCGATATCACCGATCTGAGTCATGACGGACGCGGTGTCGCGCACGTCGACGGCAAGGCCATGTTCGTGCGCGGCGCACTGCCGGGCGAACGCGCCACGGTGCGCGTGACACGCAGCAAGCGTCATTTCGACGAAGCCGATGTCGAGACCCTGCATACCCGCAGTCCGGAGCGTGTCGAACCGCGCTGCGCGCACTTCGGACAGTGCGCCGGCTGCAGCTTGCAGCATCTGGACCCTGCTGCGCAGATCGTCGCCAAGCAGCGCGTGCTGGCCGAGAATTTCGAACGCATAGGCAAGGTGGAACCCGCGCGCTGGCTCGATCCGCTGCATGACGAGCCCTGGCAATACCGCCGCAAGGGGCGGCTTTCGGTCAAGCACGTGCTCAAGAAGGAGCGGGTGCTGGTCGGTTTCCGTGAGTCCAATCCGCGCTTCGTCGCCGACATCCGCCGCTGCGAAGTGCTGCATCCGGCCCTGGGACCGAAGATCGAGGCCATCGGCGACATGCTGTCGACGCTGCAGGCTGCCGCGCAGATCCCGCAGATCGAGTTCGCGGCCGGCGACGAGACCGTGGCGCTGGTCATCCGTCATCTGGAACCGTTGAGCGACAGCGATCAGGAAAAGCTGACCGCGTTCGCGCGCGAGCACGGCTTCGCGATCTACCTGCAGCCCGGTGGATTGAGCAGCGTGCACCCGCTGTGGCCGGAGGCGCCGCACCTGTCGTTCACGCTGCCCGACCACAACGTGAAACTGGATTTCGAGCCGCTCGACTTCGTGCAGATCAACGGCGGCATGAACCGTCGCATGATTGCTCTGGCCTTGGAGCTGCTGGACCCGCAGTCGACGGATCGCGTACTCGACCTGTTCTGCGGGCTGGGCAACTTTACGCTGCCGGTCGCACGCCGGGTGGCGCAGGTCGACGGCGTCGAGGGCGATACTGAGCTGGTGCGCCGGGCCGGTGCCAACGCGCAGGCCAACGGTATCGACAACGCGCAGTTCCATATGGCCAACCTGTTCGAGGATCACCGCAAGGCGGCCTGGGCGCGACAGGGCTGGGACAAGCTGCTGCTCGACCCGCCGCGCGCCGGCGCCGACAAGGTGCTGGAGTTCCTGCCGGGCAAGGCTACGCATCGTGTCGTGTACGTTTCCTGTCATCCGGGTTCGCTGGCGCGCGATGCGGAGATCCTGGTGCGCAAGCACGGCTTCCGGCTCAGCGCGGCCGGCGTCATGGACATGTTCCCGCATACCGCCCACGTCGAATCCATCGCCCTGTTCGAGCGCGACTGATGGCGACCGAGATCGAGCGCAAGTTCCTGCTCGATGGCGAGGCCTGGCGGCCTCTTGCCGTGCGCAGTCAGCGCATGGAGCAGGGCTATCTGGTCGATGCCGCGGCGATGGAAGGCGGTTTTGCCCGTTGCTCGGTGCGCGTGCGCATCGCTGGCGAATCGGCCTGGCTCAACGTGAAGTCGGCGCGGCTCGGCATCGAGCGCGCGGAATACGAATATGCGTTGCCGCTGCCGGACGCGAAAGCCATGCTCAGGGATCTGTGCCGTGGACGGGTGGCGAAGACTCGCCATTTCGTTCCGGTCGATGCGTACACCTTCGAGATCGACGAATTCGAGGGTGAGAATCAGGGGTTGATCGTCGCTGAAGTGGAGCTGGAGCGCGTTGATGCCGAAGTGCCGCGCCCGGCCTGGCTTGGGCGCGAGGTCAGCCATCTGGCGCGCTACTACAATGTTCATCTCATCGCGCATCCGTATGCGCGCTGGTCAACGCGCGAGCGCGCGGGAGAGGAAGACTGAGATGCTGCTGATCGGAACGTCGGGAACCACGTTGACGGCGCACGAGCGCGACCAGATCCGTTCGCCGATGGTGAGTGGACTGGTGCTGTTCAAGCGCAATTTCGCGTCACGCGAGCAGGTTGCCGCGCTGGTCGCCGAAGTGCGCGCGGTGCGGCCGGACTCCGATTTCGTCATCGCCGTCGACCAGGAAGGCGGCGTGGTACAGCGCTTCCGTGAAGGATTCACCCGTCTCCCGGCGCTGGCCACGCTCGGCGCCATGCACGACCGGGACCCGGAACAGGCGCGCGCGCTGGCCGAGGAGCACGCCTGGGTCATGGCCAGTGAACTGCGTGCCATTGACGTCGATATCAGCTTCGCACCGGTGGTCGATCTGGCGCGCGGCAACCGCATCATCGGCACACGCGCGCTGCACGAGAATCCGGAGGTGGTCTCGTCGCTGGCCGACGCCTACATCCGCGGCATGCACATGGCCGGCATGGCGGTGACGATCAAGCATTTTCCCGGACACGGCACGGTGCTCGAGGATACGCATATCGAGTCGGCCGTCGATCCACGTTCTCTCGACGACATCCGCGAAAGCGATCTGCTGCCGTTTGCCGAGAGCATCGCGCTCGGTGTCGAGGCAGTGATGATGGCGCACATCGTGTATCCGCAGGTCGACGCCGCGTCGGCGGGGCAGTCGAAGGTCTGGATCGGAGAGGTTCTGCGTCACGAACTCGGATTCCAGGGGCTGATCTTCAGCGACGACATCAGCATGGTCGGCGCCGGTCAGTCCGGCAGCCTCGAACAGCGCGTCAAGGCGCATGCCGAGGCGGGATGCGACCTGATCCTGGCATGCCAGCCCGACGCGGTGGATGCGGCGATGCAGGCGGTGGAGACGCTGGCGCTGGAGCCGTGCTCGGCCGACCGCGTGGCCACGCTGCGCGGTGCGGCGGCGGCGACCTGGGACGATTTGACTGACAACCCGCAGCGCGATGTCTTCATTGCGCGTCTGGACGCGCTGCGCAAAGAGGAGGTACAGGCGTGAGTGATGCATCCACGATGTCGTTCGAACAGGCGCTGGAAGTGTCGGATGTGCTGTTCGACCGCGAGACGCTGCAACGGGCGATAGCCGAGGTCGGTGGACGTCTGGATGACGCGCTCGACGGTGAGCGGGCCGTGTTCCTCACGATCATGCAGGGTGGCCTGATCTTCGCCGCGCAACTGGCGCTGTCGATGCGCACCGATGTCGAATTCGACTACGCGCACGCCACGCGCTACCGCGGGGCGACCCGGGGGCGCGACCTGCAGTGGCTGCGCAAGCCGGAAGCGCCGATGCAGGGACGCACCGTGCTGCTGGTCGACGACATCCTCGACGAGGGGCATACCCTGCAGGAAGTGCGCGAGGCGTGCCTGGAGATGGGTGCCAGACGCGTACTTGTCGTCACGCTCTGCACGAAGCTGCACGACCGCCGGGTACCCGGCATGCAGGCCGACTTCAATGGCGTCGACGTGCCGGACCGCTATGTATTCGGCTACGGCATGGATTATCACGAGCAAGGGCGGAATCTTCCTGAAATCCGTGCCTTGCGTACCCCTTCCTGAGTTCGTCGAATTAGTTCCTCAATATGAGTACATCACGCATCGCATACGCCGTGATCGGCGGGACCGGTCTCTATCAATTGCCGGGTTTGGAGAATATCGAGCGGGTATCCGTGGATACGCCCTACGGCAAACCATCGGGCGAGGTCGTTTGCGGTGATTTTCACGGACGCCGTTTCGCATTTCTGGCGCGTCATGGCGAGAACCATTCCGTGGCGCCGCACCGGGTCAACTATCGCGCCAACGTGCATGCGTTGCATCAACTCGGCGCCGGGGCGGTCATCGGCGTCAATGCGGTCGGCGGCATTCGTGACGACATGGGGCCGCGGGTTCTCGTGATTCCCGACCAGATCATTGATTACACCCACGGTCGTCTGAGCAGCTTCTGCGATGTCGAAGGTGCCGAAGTGCAGCACGTGGATTTCACCGAACCGTACACGTCGGCGTTGCGCGAGGCACTGCGCGAGGGCGCTTCGCGTGCCGGAGTGACGGTGGTTGATGGCGGCTGCTACGGCGCGACGCAGGGCCCCCGTCTGGAAACGCGCGCCGAGATTGCCCGCATGCGTCGCGATGGTTGTGACCTGGTCGGCATGACCGGCATGCCCGAGGCGGTATTGGCGCGGGAGCTCGAACTCCCCTATGCATGCCTGGCGCTCGTGGCGAACTGGGCGGCCGGTTGCGGCGATGCCGTTGAAATCAGCCTGGAAGAGATTTTCGCGCATCTCGATGCGGCCACGGCCCACGTTCCGAAAATACTGGCTGCATTGCCGTAAATGACCGGAATAAAATGAAAATGCCCGAACAGCGATAAAGTCGATCGGATTTTTTGCCGAATACCTGCATGTTTCCCACTTGCGCCAAGTGTGGAAACGTGGTGATACTGCATAGGTGTTGCGTTCGGGGCGTGCCGGGGGGTACGTGGGACGTAGCGCTTCCGGTTCATTCGAGAGGTTCGAGCAATGCGTTTTGGTACGGTGAAATGGTTCAATGACGCCAAGGGTTTCGGCTTTATCGCACCCGAGGACGGCGGGGAGGACGTATTCGTCCATTATTCGGCGATCGCGGCAGAAGGCTTCCGAAGCCTGAAGGAAGGTCAGCGAGTCAGCTTTGAAGTGGTGGAGGGTCCCAAGGGCGCGCAGGCGTCCGGAGTCACGGAAGCGGTTTGACCGCACCGGTACAACGACACCAAATGCTTGAAACCCCGCGCATGGCGCGGGGTTTTTTTATGCCGGAGCTTGCGCCTCGGGGGCCGTAGATCAGGCGGCGAACTGCAGTCGAGCCAGTTCGGCGTACAGCCCGCCTTCGCGCAACAGGCTCTCGTGCGTGCCCTGGGCGATGATGCGCCCGCCATCCATCACCACGATGCGGTCGGCGCGTTGCACGGTCGCCAAGCGATGGGCGATGACCAGCGTGGTGCGTCCCTTTTCCAGATGCGCCAAGGCTTGCTGGATGGCCGCCTCGGACTGTGCGTCGAGCGCCGAGGTGGCTTCGTCCAGCAGCAGAATGGGCGCATCGCGGAGGATCGCGCGGGCGATGGCCACGCGTTGGCGCTGCCCGCCGGACAGGCGCACGCCGCGCTCGCCGAGTTCGGTGTCGTAGCCGTCCTCGAGTTCGCGCAGGAAGCTGTCGGCCTCGGCGGCGATAGCCGCTTCGCGCACGGCCTCGTCGCTGGCGCCGGCGCGGCCGAAGCGGATGTTCTCGGCCGCGCTTCCGCCGAAGATGACGGTTTCCTGCGGCACCAGCGCAAACGCGCCGCGCAGATTGGGCAGGGCCAGCGCGCGCAGATCCACGCCGTCCAGGGTGATACGACCGCGTTGCGGATCGTAGAAACGCAGCAGCAGCGCGAATACGGTGCTCTTGCCGGCTCCGGACGGCCCGACCAGCGCAACGGTTTCGCCGGGCTGCACCTGGAGATCGAAATCGTGCAGCGCGATGGCGTCAGGGCGGGTCGGATAGCGGAATTCGATGTCCTGCATGTGCAGCGCGCCCTGAGCGCGTGGGCTCGGTAAGGGCGTGGGGGTCGGAGGCGAACGCACTTCGGGGATTTCGTCGAAGAGTTCGCCGATGCGCTCCATGGCGCCGGAGGCGCGCATGACCTCGCCCCACACGCCGCTGACCGAACCGACCGATCCGGCGGCGAAGATCGCATACAGCACGAACTGTCCCAGCACACCGGCGTTGAGTTCGCCGGCCAACACGTCGCGCGCACCGGCCCACAGCACCAGTGTGATGGCGCCGAACACCAGGGTGATGACGGCGGCAGTCAGCCCGGAACGCATGCCGATGCGCCTGCGGGCCGTGGTCAGGGCGCGCTGGATCGCACCGCCGTAGCGTTCGCTCTCGATCTCCTCGCGCGCGTAGGCTTTCACGGCCTGGGCAGCGTTGAGGGTCTCGTTGGCAATGGCGGCGGCGTCGGCCAGACGATCCTGGCTGTGGCGCGACAGACGTTGCACACGGCGGCCGAAAATCAGGATCGGCAACATCACCGCAGGGATCACCAGCGCGGTCAGGCCGGCCAGGCGTGGACTGGTGATGATCATGGCGACGGTTGCGCCGATCAGCATGACCACCGAACGCAGCGCAACGGAGATCACGGATCCGACCAGCGTCTGCACCAGTTCGGTGTCGGTGCCGAGGCGCGAGATCAGCTCGCCGACGCGTGATTTCTCGTAGAAACCCAGATCCAGTCGCACCAGATGGTCGTAGAGCTTGCTGCGCATGGTCGCCAGCGAGCGCTCGCTGAGCAGGGTGATGCAGTAGAAGCGCATGGCCGTCGCGATGGCGATGACCAAGGCGACGCCGAACAGCGCCATGAACGTGCGGTTGATAACCTGCGGGTCGGCTCCGTTGAAGCCGTGGTTGATCATGTGGCGCACGGCCACCGGCAGGGTCAGGTTGGAGCCGGAGGACAGGCCGAGAAAGATCAGCCATCCGACCACCAGTCGCCAATGAGGACGCATGAACGGCCACAGTCGGCGTAGCGATCCGAGATGGCCGCGTCTGGTTTTCTTCTCGTCACGATTCGGGGAGGGAGTCGTATTCATGGGGTGTCGCGATTCCTTTCGTCGAGATGCCGTACGCGGCTCTGACCGCGGCTGAGATCGGCCAGCAATACTTGCAATGCATCGAGATGGCGCGTCGCCACCTGTGCGGTCACGGTGACGCGTTCGGGGCCGAAGTCCTCGTGCTCGATGCCCAGATGCCAGTCTTGTACACGAGCCTTGAACAGCGGAAGTTCGGCATAGCCCAATTCGAATTCTACTTGTGTGGTGTCCACGATCGGCGTGCGCGAAGCCTGGCGCAGGCACTCGGCTGCGGTGCCGCCGTAGGCGCGGATCAGACCGCCGACGCCCAGCTTGATGCCACCGAACCAGCGTGTGACCACGGCGACCACGCCGTCCAGCTCCTGTCCTTCGATGGCTTGCAGGATCGGCTTGCCCGCACTGCCGCCCGGCTCGCCGTCGTCGCTGAAACGGTAGTCCTGGCCGATGCGGTACGCCCAGCAGTTGTGGTTGGCCGTCGCATCGGACACGCGTTCGATGAACGCGATGGCGGATTTCACGTCCGAGATGGGCGCGACCTGGGCAAGGAATCGGCTCTTGCGAATCTCGTCCTCGTGCCGATGCTCACTGGTCAGGGTGAAAGTGTCGCTCACTGGGGTTCGGTACCGTCGGACGGGCTGGGTGCGTACGGTACAAGATCGGACGGCAGCGGCGCTTCGGGGAAGCGTTCGGTGATGGCGCGCACCAGCTGGCGGGCGCGGCTCTTGTCGTTGCGTGCGAGGGCCAGTCGGGCCTCATCGATCAGCCGTTTCGCGGCAGGAGGCGTTGTCGCTTTTTTCGGCGATGCCGTGCCGGGCAGGATCTCAGACTGCGTCCGTCCGGCGACCTGTGGCTCGGCGGAAGCCGTGGGTGCGGGTTGTGCGATCGCAGCGGCCTGCCGCGACGTTTTGTCGGCCGGAAGAACCCGCACCGGGATGACCAGCCGCTCTTCCATCGCATCGGATGCGGCCATCGTGGACGGCGTGGGCGCGCGATCCGCAGCGTTGCTTTCACGCCCGCGTGGAACCTGGTTCGCCAAGACCTTGGCCTTGGGCGCGGCCGCTGCGGGAGGTGGAGGCGCTGCGGCCGGTGCGTGACGCTCGCCGGGCAGGATGCGAACGGCGATGACCTGACGCTTCGAATCCGCCGCGCCCGCCGCTGTCGGTGCCGCAGGTTTGGCCGCTTTCTCCTGCAAGGCGGCCGGGGCTTGCGTCCTCGTGACGGTGTCCTGGCCGTTCGAATGCATGTACCAAGTGAGTCCGGCTGCCATGACCAACGAGGCCGCGCTGCCGAATGCAACGAACAGACCGCGATAGGTCCGCCGCTGCGGCTTGGGCGCCACGGCACGACGCGCGGCATCGAGCACGCGCGCGTCCAGCGCCGCATCGGGTTCGATGGCGGGGAGTTGCCGATACAGCGAGGCCAGCTCGCGCTCTTCGCGGTCCAGCATCGGGTCGCTGTTCGGTGGCGTTGGCGTGCTCATGGTGTGACCAGTTCGCGAATGCGTTTGAGGGCATAGCGAAGGCGCGATTTTGCAGTTTCGCGCCCACAGCCCGTTATGGTGGCGATTTCCTCCAGACCAAGTCCCTTTTCCATGCGCAGCAGGAAAACTGTGCGCTGTTCGTCGGGCAGGTGTTCCAGCGCGCGTTGCAGGCGACGCCGCTGTTCGAAGGTGGACAGCGCCTGTTCCGGCTGTTCGCCCTCGTCCGCGACCTGCATCCGCAGAATCCGTTCGTTCTCCTCGCCGGAGGCCTGCGGCCGCTTGCGGCGGTAGCTGTCGATGACCAGGTTGTGCGCGATCTGGTAAAGCCAGGTCCGGAACTGCGCTTCGGGCCGGTAGCGCTCGCGTGAGGCGATGACTCGACTCCAGGTTTCCTGGAACAGTTCATCGGCCGTATGCCGCGTGTCGACGCGGTACAGGATGAAGCGATACAACCCGCCGCGATGACGTTCGTAGAGGATTCGGAATGCCTCTGCATCGCCCGCGACATAGGCTTGCATCAGTGCGTGGTCATTGTCGCGGCGTTCGTCCATGAACGCCGAGGGTACGGTATTTGCGAGCAAGCGGCATCCGCTCCTAGCGATACATGACTGCGGTTCGGACGGTTCCAGTATCCGTGTCTTGCGGCGTGGCTGCGGTGGTCTGAAGGCCTTCGGCCAGTTCGACCAGGCGCACGAAGCCGGCGCGGTCCCCGCGCGGATCGTCGCCGCGTGCGGCGCGGGCGAGGGCGGCGATGTCGTGGAGCGTGTAGCCATCGAGTTGCTTGCCGCCGCGCAGCGCATCGGCGAAGGCAGCCACGGCGGCGGCGAAGCGTAACCGTCGACTGGCCTGCCCATGCACGTCGCGGTCCGTGATCGGGCGCTCGATCAAGCGACTGCGGGTCTGTTGCGGCTGCTTGTAGCGCAGGCGGAGCCAGGCGATTTCGCGACTGCTGGCACGCGTTTCGCGATCCTGTGGCGCGTAGCGCAACGGATCGATGCGCGCGGCCACGCTCCCGGTGGGTGTGATCTCGTACAGTGCGGTGACGTTGGCGCCGGCACCAATGTCGCCGGCATCGACCTTGTCGTTGTTGAAGTCTTCGCGGCGCAGCTTGCGCTTCACGTAGCCGATCAGGCGGTACTCGGACACGCGCGCCGGGTTGAACTCGACCTGCACCTTCACGTCCTTGGCGATGGTCAGCAGCGTCTGCGCCATCTCGTCGACCAGCACGCGCCGGCCTTCGCCGAGCGAGTCGATGTAGTGGTGGCTGCCGTTGCCAGCGTCGGCCAGGCGCACGGCCATGGCATCGTTGTAGTTGCCGGTGCCGAAGCCGAGTGTGCTCAGGGCGATGCCACTGCGGCGTTTGTCGGCGATCTCGTCGGTCAGCGCCTGCACGCCGGTCCGGCCGACATTGAAGTCGCCATCGGTGGCCAGGATCACCCGGTTCACGCCGCCCTTGATGAAGCCCTGGCGCGCCTGTGCATAGGCCAGTTCGATGCCGGCCTGGCCGTTGGTCGATCCGCCCGGCTGCATGGCGTCGATGGCGGCGAGGATGCGTGCGTGCTGGTCGCCAGGCGTGGAGGGCAGAGCAATGCCCGCGCTGCCGGCATACGTGACGATGGCGACACGATCGCGATGGCGCAGCTTCGGCACGATCTGGCGCAGCGAGGCCTTCAGCAGCGGTAGCTTGTCGGGACTGGTCATCGAACCCGAGGTGTCGACCAGGAACACCAGGTTCGCGGCCGGGATGTCTTTCGCCGGCACGCGATAACCCTGCACGCCGACCAGCAGCAGTTGGCGCTCCGGGTTCCACGGGGCGGGCGCGATCTCCGTGGTCACACTGAACGGCTGGCTCCGGTTCTTCGGTGGCGTGTAGCCGTAGTCGAAGTAGTTGATGAATTCCTCGGCGCGCACGGCGTCGTGCGGAGGCAGGCGCCCCTGTTCGATCATGCGCCGCACGTTGGTGTACGAACCGGTGTCGACGTCCAGGCCGAAGGTCGAGACGGGGTGCTCGGCGACGCGCTGTACGGGGTTGTCCTCGTAGTGTGCATAGTGCTCGCGGTCCTGTGCAGCGAGCGGTTGCCAGCCGTATACGGGCGGTGCCGCCATGACATTCGTTCGCAAAGCGCGTTGCGGCATCGGTGCGGCAGGAGTGATGGCGTCAGCGCGCATCTCCGCCACCGGCGGCGGAGGCGGCGGCGCCACGGCATCGGCGACCTTGGCGGCGGGTGGGGTCGGCTTGAGTTGAGCCGTCTTGTCACGTTCCGCCGCGGACGGCGGGCTGGTGGTCGAGCAGCCGGTCAGCACGACCAGCAGGGCAGTCAGCAACAGGTAGAGCATCGATTTCGCGTTCATGGCGCATGGCCTCCGGTGCAGGTCATGGAGTGGAACGCACGATGCCGTGTAACGGGGTTAAGCGAGGTCGAATCGACCGAGGACGGACTGGCCGATGGATGATAGGGCGGTCCGACAGGTCATAAAAAAAACCGGCGCACCGCGATGGGTGCGCCGGTCGGTGTGATGCACATGCGTCGAACTCAGGCGTCGCGGATGACCATCAGGCGCAGTTCGCTCATGTCCTCCATGGCGTACTTGATGCCTTCGCGGCCCAGGCCGGAGCGCTTGATGCCGCCGTAGGGCATGTTGTCGACGCGGAAGCTGGGGATATCGCCGATCACCACGCCGCCCTGTTCGAGGCGGTCCCAGGCGCGCATGGTACGGGTCAGGTCGTTGGTGAACACGCCCGCCTGCAGGCCGTAGTCGGAGTCATTGACGCGGTCGATGGCCTTGTCGAAATCGCTGAACGGTTCGAGCAGGGCGACCGGGCCGAAGGCTTCCTCGCAGCTGACCTTGGCGTCGTGCGGGACGTTCTCCAGCACGGTAGCGTCGAGCATGCTGCCGTCGCGCTTGCCGCCGCACAGGACCTTGGCGCCATGTTCCTTGGCCTCGTTGATCCAGCCATGCAGGCGCTCGGCGGCGTCTTCGGTGATCATGGGGCCGAGGAAGGTGTCCTTCTTCTTCGGGTCGCCGGCCTTCAGTTTCCGGGTTTTGGCGACGAATTTGCGCTTGAGCTGGTCGTAGATGGATTCGTGCACGAGGATGCGCTGCACGCCGATGCAGCTCTGACCGGATTGGTAGAACGCACCGAAGATCAGCCGGTCGACGACGAAGTCGAGGCGGTCGGTCTGATCCTCGTCGACGATGCAGGCGGCATTGCCGCCCAGTTCCAGCACGACTTTCTTGCGGCCGGCCTTGGCCTTCAGGTCCCAGCCGATCTGGCCGCCGGTGAACGACAGCAGCTTCAGGCGTTCGTCCTCGACGAACGGCGCGGCCTTGTCGCCGGTCACGGGCAGTACCGAGAACGCGCCCTTGGGCAGATCGGTTTCGGCCAGCACCTCGCCGATGATGAGTGCGCCGACCGGCGTCTTCTCCGACGGCTTGAGCACGAACGGGCAGCCTGCGGCGATCGCCGGCGCGACCTTGTGCGCGACCAGGTTGAGCGGGAAGTTGAACGGCGTGATCAGCGACACCGCGCCCAGCGGCATGCGCTTGGTGAAGCCGCGGTAGCCCTTGGCGCGTTCGGAGATCTCAAGATTGATGACCTCGCCGCCGATCTGCGGCGCCAGTTCCGCGGCGATGCGGAAGGTGTCGATCAGGCGCGTGACTTCGCCCTTGGCGTCATGGATCGGCTTGCCGGCCTCGACGCACAGCGCCTTGGCCAGTTCGTCGCTGCGCTCGGTCATGCGCTTCACGCAGTGATTGAGTACGTCCTGGCGCTGATAGGGCTTGAACTCGCGCATCGGCTTTTCGGCCTTCACCGCCGCAGCGATGGCCTTCTCGATGGCCTTGTCGTCGGGCAGGGCGACGCGCGTGGCGATGCGGCCGGAGAACTTGTCGCGGACTTCCAGATCCGCGTTCGGCTGCATCGGTTTGTTGGCGAGGTAGTAGGGGTAGCGTTTCTGCATGGGGAATCTCCTTGAATGCAAAACGGGGGATGCGTTGCGGGGCGCGCGCGATGTGTGGACCGCGCGCGCTTCGATGGGATCAGGCTTTGAGCTTGGCCGAGCGCTTCTTGATCTCTTCGTCGAGCACGGCGTGGTTGACCGAGTAGTCGATGGCCAGATCGACGACGTGCACGCCGCCCTCACGGAAGGCGCGTTCGAGCGTCGGCGCGAATTCGTCGGCGCTGGATGGGCGATGACCCCTGGCGCCGTGGGCTTCGGCGAAGGCGACGAAATCGGGGTTGCCGAATTCCATGCCGTATTCGTCGAAACCCATGTCGGCCTGTTTCCAGCGGATCATGCCGAAGCCGTTGTCCTGCAGGATCAGGATCACCAGGTCCATCTTCAGGCGCACGGCGGTTTCCAGCTCTTGCGCGTTCATCATGAAACCGCCGTCGCCGCAGATCGCCATCACGCGGCGATCCGGGTGCACCATCTTCGCGGCCATCGCCGAAGGCAGACCGGCGCCCATTGAGGCCAACGCGTTGTCCAGCAGGATGGTGTTGGACTGGCGTGCGCGGTAGTAGCGCGCGAACCAGATCTTGTACATGCCGTTGTCGAGACAGATGATGCCGTCGTCCGGCATGATCTTGCGCACATCGTCGACGATGCGCACCGGATGCACCGGGAAGCGGTCGTCCTCGCGGTGTTCGGCGAGCTGTTTGTTGAAGGCGTCGCGCACGGTGTCGAAGAAACTGAAGTCCCAGCGTTTCTGCGGCTCCAGCGCTTCGGTCAGGCGTTCGACGGTGTGCGCGATGTCGCCGACCACCTCGATTTGCGGGAAGTACACCGCATCGACCTCGGCCGAGGAAAAGTTGATGTGGATGACGGTGCGCTTGCCGCGGCGCATGAAGAACGGCGGCTTTTCCACCACGTCGTGGCCGACGTTGATGATGGTGTCGGCGGCGTCGATGGCGCGATGCACGAAGTCGCCGTCGGATAGCGCGGCGTTGCCCAGCCACAGCGGGTGTTCCTCGTCGACCACGCCCTTGCCCATCTGCGTGGTGAAGAAGGGAATGGACAGTTTGTCGATGAAGGCGCGCAGGGCCTTGGCCGTGCGCTGACGGTTTCCGCCGGCGCCGATCATCAGGACCGGATGCCTGGCCTGGGTGATGGCCTCGGCAGCCTGTACCAGCGCGGCCTCGTCGGCGGATGGACGACGTGCGTACTCGGTGGGCAGCAGGATCGGATCTTCGATATCGTCACGGGCGACGTCCTCGGGAAGCTCCAGGTGCACGGCGCCGGGCCGCTCTTCCTCGGCCTGGCGGAAGGCCTCGCGAATGCGCGCCGGGATGGTCTGGCCGGACACGATCTGCGTGGTGTACTTGGTCAGCGGATGCATCATGTCGACCACGTCGACCAGCTGGAACATGCCCTGCTTGTGTTGGCGGATCGGTTTCTGGCCGGTCAGCATCAGCATCGGCATCGCGCCCAGCTGGGCGTAGGCGGCGGCGGTGACCAGGTTGGTTGCGCCGGGGCCGAGGGTGGACATGGCCACGCCGGCCTGGCCGGTCAGACGGCCGTAGGTGGCGGCCATGAAACCGGCGGCTTGCTCGTGGCGGGTGACCACGAGACGGATGGAGGAATCACGAAGGGATTCGACGATGTCCAGGTTCTCTTCACCGGGAACACCGAAGATGCACTGGACGCCTTCGGCTTCCAGTGCTTTGACGAATAGGTCCGAGGCTTTCACGCGCGCTCCTTTCCGGAGGTATCCGGAGGACGGCGTCCGGCCCGGATCGTGCCGGGCGCCTGGTTACTTGGGGATGTGCTTCACCGGCAATATGCCGTCGCGAAGTCGAACTTCAAGTGTGGCATCCGGCGCCACACTCTGCACTGAACGCACGGTCTTGCCGTGTTCGTCGAACACGATTGCATAGCCGCGGTCGAGCGTGGCCAGCGGGCTGACGGCGTGCAGGGCGCGGCGCATGGACGCGCAGTCGCGCTGCGTGCGCTCGAGTCGATGCAGCATGCCGGCCTGCAACCGGCGATGCTGTTCGTGCAGGCGCTGTTCCAGAAGCGGAATCTGCCGGCGCGGATGCTGGGTGCGCAGACGTAGGGCGGCATGTTCGACCTGCTGTTCGGCATCGTGCAGGGAACGCTGCATGCGCTGCGTCAGGCGTGCACGCACGGCGCGCAGGCGCTCCTGTCCTTGCTCCAGACGTGCCTGCGGCCGTTGCGCCTGCATGCGCGTCATGAGCTGGTCGAGCTGCTGCGTCGCGGTCTGCAGATGTCGTGCGAACAGTAGCTGCAGGCGTTCGCGCTGCCGGTGCAATGACTGCAGCAGATCGGCTCGGTCGGGCACCAGCAGTTCGGCCGCAGCCGACGGCGTGGGGGCGCGCAGGTCGGCGACGAAGTCGGCGATGCTGAAATCCACCTCGTGTCCGACGGCGGACACCACCGGTACCGCGCTGGCATGGATGGCGCGTGCCACGGCTTCGTCGTTGAAGGCCATCAGGTCCTCCAGCGAGCCGCCGCCGCGGGTCAGCAGGACGACGTCGTAACGTTCGCTGGCGGAGGCCTTGCGCAGCATCGCCGTGATGGCCGGCGGTGCTTCGCGGCCCTGTACCGGCACCGGCAGTACGTCGACGCTGGCCAACGGGAAACGGCGTTCGAGCACGCTGAGCACGTCGTGGATGGCCGCACCGCTGGCCGAGGTGATCACGCCGATGCGGCGCGGGAAGCGGGGCAGGGCACGTTTGCGTGCCTCGGCGAACAGACCTTCGGCCTGCAGTTTCGCCTTCAGCTCCTCGAAGGCCCGGCGCAGCGCACCTTCGCCGGCTTCCTCCATGTGTTCGACGATCAGCTGATAGTCGCCGCGCGGTGCGTACAGACTGACGCGGGCGCGCAGCAGCACATGCATGCCGGCTTCCGGACGGAACTTCAGCCAGGTGCTCTTGGGCTTGAACATGGCGCCGCGAATCTGCGCGCCGGCATCCTTCAGCGTGAAGTACAGGTGGCCGGACGCGGGTCGCGCGACATTGGACAGTTCGCCCTCGATCCAGATGCGCGGCAGGGCGTCTTCCAGCAGGTCGCGCACGAGCTGATTCAGCGTCGTGGGCGTGAGAATCTCGGAAGCGGAGCCGGGGCGTTGAGTGGGCATGCGGGGGACGGCGGCGATGCGGGAACGGGGCCGCTCACCCTAGCATGGTGCGTCGTCGTCGGCGTCGATCAGTTGTTCCTTGCGCCGCTGTCGATACAGGCGATATCCGCGTGTCGCCAGACCCAGCCCGAGCCAAAGAAGCATCAGTGCCAACGGCCACCCGAGCACGGCCGGCCAGATCAGGGATACGACACCCAGCAGCATCAGGGTTGCGGCGCCGATGATCAGCGGCGTGGCCTCGGCGCTGCCCAGCACCCGTCGTTCGGTCAGCGCGGCGCCGACGGTGTTGGCCAGGCGCAGGCTGGCGGCGGCGGCCCGTCCGGAGCTGCCGCCGGGGCGGCGTGGCCGGCGCGGTCGTTCGGATTGCTCATGCACACGCGTGCCGCGGCGGCGGCGACGCGGGGCGAGCACGATCTCGGTGGCGTTCTCCAGATCCTTCTCGTAGCGCTCCTGCATCTGTGCGGCGAACGTCTCGTCCTCGACCGCAACGTCGATTTCGCAGTTGCCCAGCCAACTGGCCAGATTGAGATTGGACGAGCCGACTCGCGCCCACTGACCGTCGGCGACGGCGGTCTTGGCGTGCAGCATCGAACCGTTCCATTCGAACACGCGCACGCCGGCCTCCAGCAGCGGGCGATAGCCGGCGCGCGAGAAACCCGCGACCAGGGGGATGTCGCTGGAGCCGGGCACAAGCAGGCGTACGTCGACGCCATCGCGTGCTGCCGCGGCGAGTTGCTGCACGTACGGTGCGATGCCGACGAAATAGGCATCGGTCAGCCACAGGGTCTCGCGGGCCATGCCGGCGATGGTCTGGTCGAGCCGGTAGACACCGGCCGTGGCCGGACGCGTCGCGATGATGCGCAGGCTGGTGTCGCCGCTGCGTGTTATAGCGTCGGTGTCGCCGATCAGGGTTTCGTCCAGCGGTATGCCGAGCGTGCGCCAGTTGTCGGCGAAGGCGCGCTGAAGGGCGGCCAGCGCCGGTCCTTGCAGGGCGACGCCGGTATCGCGCCAGGGCGGCACGTTGCGTCCCGGCTTGCCCAGCCATTTCTCGCTGATGCAGACCCCGGACAGAAAGCCGATGTCGTCGTCGATGCACAGCATCTTGCGGTGGTCGCGGCTGAGCATGGCGAGCGGGCGTGTCCACTGCGGCGGCGCGTAGACGCGCACCTGGCCACCGGCCGCGATCAGCGGACGCCAGAAACCCGACCGCGATTGCCCAAGGCAGCCGAGCCAGTCGCGGATCACGTGCACGGCGACGCCGGCTTGGGCGCGTTCGATCAGCGCATCGCGCAGCATGCGGCCGATACGGTCGTCGCGGATGATGTAGTTCTCCAGCAGGATCGAGCGCCGGGCGCGTCCGATGGCCTCGATCCAGGCATCGAAATGCGCCGCGGCGTCGATCAGCAATTCGATGCGGTTGCCGTCGATGCGTTGCGCGCCGGCCGCGCGACTGAAGGCACGCTCGGCCATGTGGCGCACAGCGTTGGAGGCGGCAGTCGAAGACGTGGACATGGCAGGAGTCTACCGCGAGCGACGCGAGTGAGAGAGCGCTGTGGGGCAGACGGCGTGCGCATGCTTGAACCGTGTCGCGGCCATGCCATGATGGATGCCCCGCGAATGGATCACGTTCATGACCCAGCCCGAGACCGTCGAAAGCGTCGAGTCCTGCGTCGAGCACATCCTGCAGCGTTGCGGCATGCATTGGCGCGTGGCGGCGCCGCTGGGGCTGGGCAAGCCCAATGCGCTGCTCAATGCGCTCTACCAGCGCGCGTGCGCGGACGAGCGCCTTTCGCTGACGCTGTTCACGGCGTTGTCCCTGACCCGGCCCGAAGCGGGCGATGGCCTGCAGGCGCGATTCCTGAAACCGTTTCTTTCGCGTCATTTCGGCGATGACTATGTCGACCTCGACTACGCGCTCGACATGCGCCACGGGCGATTGCCCGGCAATGTCCGTGTGCATGAGTTCTATCTGCAGTCCGGCGTCTATCTGCGCGCGGACAGCGTGCAGCGCGAGTACATCAGCCAGAACTACACCCATGTCGCGCGGGATCTGGTGGCGCGTGACATCAATCTCGTCGTGCAGCTGGTCGCTGTGCGCGCCAGCGGCGATGGCGTGCGCGTGAGTCTGGGTAGCAATCCGGATGTCACGCTTGACCTGCTCGATCGGCTCGATGCCGCCGGCCGCCCGCGACCGATGCTGGTTGCAGTGGCGCATCCGGACATGCCGTTCACCGGCGGCGGCGCCGAAGTGCCGGCCTCCATGTTCGATCTGCTGCTGCGCGAAGAAACGCCACAGCCGTGTCTGTTCGCCTTGCCGCGCGAGCCGGTGGACGACACCGAATACGCCATCGGCATTCATGCCAGCGGGCTGGTTCGCGACGGCGGCACGTTGCAGATCGGCATCGGCTCGCTGTCCGACGCGCTGGTACAAGCACTGACGCTGCGCCAGCGCAAGAATGATCGCTACCGCGCCATGCACGCTGCGCTGGACGCTGGCGGCGAAAGCCGCGCGCTGGCGCGGTCGCTGGGTGGATTGTCGCCGTTCGAGTTCGGTCTGTACGGCGCCAGCGAGATGGTCATGGACGGCTTCATGCAGTTGCACCGGGCGGGCATTCTCGGGCGGCGTGCCTACGACGACATGGCGCTGGAGCAGGCGGTCGCCGACGGTCGTGTCGCTTCGCCGCTGCCGCCGCATGCCGCCGAGGCTTTGCACGAAGCCGGCGTGCTGCCGGACCGCATCGACGAGAAACAGATGGCGCGTCTGAAGCGCTTCGGCCTGCTGCCGTTCGAGGCGCAGCTGCAGGCCGTCGACGTGATGTGTCCGGATGGCCGTCGTCTGCCGCGCCGGCTCGACACGTCCGACGCGCGGGTCGTCTGGAGCCGCATGCTCGAAGGGCGGACGTTGCGCGATGGTCGTTATCTGCGCGGGGCGTTTTTCCTCGGTTCGCACGATTTCTACGCCTGGCTGCGCGCGCTGGACGGTGAGGACTGGCACGGACTGGACATGACGCGCGTGTCCGACGTCAATCAACTCTACGGCGGGCGCGAGAAATTGGATGCGCTGCAGCGACGGCATGCGCGTTTCTTCAACATCTGCATGATGGCGACGCCTTTGGGCGCGGTGGTGTCCGATGCGCTTGAGGACGGGCGCGTGGTCAGCGGCGTGGGCGGCCAGTACAACTTCGTCGCCATGGCGCACGCGCTCGACGATGGTCGTTCCGCGCTGATGCTGCGCAGCACGCGTACCGCGCACGGCCGGCTGCATGCCAACATCCGCTGGAACTACGGGCACACCACGATTCCCCGGCATCTGCGCGACCTGGTCATCACCGAATACGGCATCGCCGATCTGCGCGGACGCTCGGACGAGGAGTGTGTCCGCGCCATGCTGGCAATCAGTGACGCGCGCTTCCTGGACGGCCTGGTCGCCGAGGCGAAGGCAGCGGGCAAGCTGCCGCGGGATTTCATCATGCCCGATGCCTGGCGGCGCAACACGCCCGAACGACTGCGCGATGCATTGCGTCCGTTCCATGCCGAGGGGCTGCTGCCGACCTTTCCGCTGGGCTGCGACTTCACCGAGGTCGAGCAGCGGCTGCTGCCGGCGCTGGGCTGGCTGCGCGATCATGCTGAAGGTTGGGGCAATCGTCTGCGTCTGCTCCGGGCGGTGCTGGCGCCGGGCAAGGCTGTGGCCGGTGAGGCCGAAGCGCTCCAGCGCATGGGCTTCATGCAGGGCGGCGGCATCGGCGAACGCCTGCAGCGGCGCTTGCTGCAGACGGCGTTGCGGCGAAGCGGCCGGGACCAGGCTTCCCGCCCTGGATGAGTCGCTGGGTTCCTGCTTGTGCAGGAATGACGGGGGGGATTCTGTTCGGGAGGTGCGGTCAGGCCATGTGTGGCGAGGGTTGGGTGCACTGCGCGATACCTGAGTTCCTGTTTTGCGCAGGCATGACGAATTGCAACCGGCGCAGTAAGCGGCACGAGGGCGTCATCCCGGCGAACGCCGGGAACCAGCGCCTGTCTGACGACATGTGCGGAGCGCGGACAGGATTTTCGGATCTGCCTCAGGTATCCGGGCGATCGGCCGCGTCGCCGCATCGGTTATCCTTGGCGTCCTCGCATACTTCGATTCCGACCATGTCCGCCGTCCCCGAGCATTCCTCCGAAATCACGCCCCGCAACGCCGAGTCCGAGCCGCGCCGTCACAGTGTCGGTGTGCGCATCGGTCCAGTGCAGGTCGGCGGCGGCGCGCCGGTCGCGGTGCAGTCGATGACCAATACCGACACCGCCGATGTACAGGGCACGGCGAAGCAGGTGGCGGAGTTGGCGCGCGCCGGTTCCGAGTTGGTGCGCATTACCGTGAACAATCCCGAGGCGGCCGCTGCGGTACCACGTATCCGCGAACGCCTGGACATGATGGGCGTGTCCGTGCCGCTGGTCGGCGATTTCCACTACAACGGCCACCAGTTGCTGGAAGCCGAGCCGGCCTGCGCCGAGGCGCTGGCGAAGTACCGCATCAATCCGGGCAACGTCGGCTTCGGCAAGAAGAAGGACTCGCAGTTCGCCGCGATCATCGAGAAGGCGCTGGAATACGACAAACCGGTGCGCATCGGCGCCAACTGGGGTTCGCTGGACCAGTCCATGGTCGCCGTGCTGATGGACGAGAATCACCAGCGCGCGAAGCCGTGGGACGCCGCGCACGTGGCGCGCGAGGCACTGATCCGCTCGGCACTGGATTCGGCTGCGCGGGCCGAGGAACTCGGTCTGTCGCGCGACCGCATCATCCTCTCGGCCAAGGTGTCGGGTGTGCAGGAGCTGATCGCCGTCTACCGCGATCTGGCCGCGCGTTCGGACTATGCGCTGCACCTCGGTCTGACCGAGGCCGGCATGGGCTCGAAGGGCATCGTCGCCTCCAGCGCCGCGCTGGCGGTGCTGCTGCAGGAAGGCATCGGCGACACCATCCGCATCTCGTTGACGCCGGAACCCGGGCAGTCGCGCACGCAGGAAGTCATCGTCGCGCAGGAACTGCTGCAGACCATGGGCCTGCGCGCCTTCACGCCGCTGGTCACGGCCTGTCCGGGCTGCGGGCGCACCACCAGCACGGTGTTCCAGGAGCTGGCCAAGGCCGTGCAGGAGCATGTGCGCGCGAAGATGCCGGAATGGCGCGTGAAGTACGACGGTGTGGAGAACATGACGCTCGCTGTCATGGGCTGCGTGGTCAACGGGCCGGGCGAGTCCAAGCACGCCAATATCGGCATCTCGCTGCCGGGTACGGGCGAGGCGCCTTCGGCGCCGGTGTTCGTCGACGGCAAGAAGACCGTGACCCTGCGCGGCGAAGGCATCGCGCAGGAGTTCATCGGTATCGTCGAGGACTACATCGGCACGCATTACACCGCACGCGGCGATTGAGTCGCGGTCCGACATGGATGAGGAAACCCGCATCCGCGCGCTCTGGGACGCCAACGCGGCGGCCTGGACCCACGCGGTGCGCAGCGGCGGCATCCGCAGCCGCCGCGTGGCGACGGATGGCGCGATCCTCGACGCCGTGCTCGCGCGGCATCCCCGCACCACGCTGGATATCGGCTGCGGCGAGGGATGGCTGGTGCGCGCACTGGCAGCCCTGGACATCGACGTGCTGGGTGTGGATGGCGCCCGCGCGCTGATCGAACAGGCACAGGCGGCCGGTCCCGGCCGGTATCGTGTGCGGACCCAGGAAGCTCTGGGCGAGCATGGGCTGGACGCGCGCTTCGACGTGGTGACGTGCAATTTCGCCTTGTTCGGCAAGACCGTGGTCGAGCGTCTGTTCGAACGCGTGCCGGAATGGCTGCACCCTGGCGGGGCGTTGATCATCCAGACACTGCATCCCGACTCGGTCTGCGACGGCGCGGAGGCCCGGGACGGCTGGCGCAGCGGCTCGTGGCAGGGTTGCGGCGACGGATTCGGCGATGCGCCGCCGTGGTACTTCCGCACACTTGCGAGCTGGACAGCGTTGATCGAGGCCAGCGGGCTGCGCGTGGTCGAGCGTCGAACGCCTCGCGACCCCGAGGGTGGCCGGGCGCTGTCGCTACTGCTGGTGGCCGAGGCGGCCTGATCGCCGCGCCGACGAGATTTCGATAGAGTGTCTTGTTGGTGTGTGTCAGGGAGATGCGCGCCGACGTCGCGGTGCGCCGCGATCGGACAAAACAACAGGGGGGAATACGGATGTTGAAGCGTGCACTTTTCGGACTGGTCGTGCTCGGGGCTTTTCTGCTCTGGCATTTCGGCAGGAACGCGACCATGCCCTCGCTGGCCGAGGAAGCTCAGATGGCTCCGCCCGCACAAGCCACGTCGGTCACATTCAAGAAGGATTCCTGGGCGTGCACCGCCGAGGAGTTCAAGCATCAGGTGCTTCAGGACAAGAGCCACTACGCCAGTCCGGTGGTGATCAAGATCGTTGGCGGCGCACCGCAGTTCTGCCGCGAGATCAACACGAGCCACGGATATACGCTGGTGAAGAGCGACGCGGCGCCCGGCCCGTGTCCCGATCACAGTTGCGTTGCTTTCAGAGCGGAGGTTCGGTTCAAGGGGCGTACCTACCCCTGGGTGCTATATGCGCCCAATAGCTTCATTGCATCGTCGAACTGAGACGTCTTCCGGGTACGGATGCGTCGCGAGCCGCCGCGATTGCCGTGCGCGCGGTCACGGGCTGGATTTCGCCGTTCGCAGCAGGTCGTCGGTGAGGCGCGGTGGAGTCGGGCGCCAGATGTCCGCAGTGAGCGGTTGCGACGCCAGCGCTTCGGCACGGGCGACGAAATCCTTGCGTGGCCATTCTTCCGCGCCGAGCGAAAGCAGGTGCGGGTTGCTCACTTGCGCGTCGAGCAACGGTGCGCCGCCTTCACGCAGCAGTGCGGCGAGCGCGCACAGCGCCAGTTTCGAGCCGCCGCTCTGTGCGCTGAACATCGACTCGCCGCAGAAAAGCCGGCCCACGGCCACGCCGTATACGCCACCGACCAGGGCGTCGTCGTCCCATACTTCCACGCTGTGGGCGTGGCCGAGGCGGTGCAGGACGCTATAGGCCTGGATCATCGCAGGGCCGATCCAGGTGCCGTCCTGACCGGGGCGTGGAGCGGCGCAGGCTTCGATGACCCGGTCGAAGGCCTGGTTCACGGTGATCCGCCAGCCTTTGCCGCGGACCTGGCGGCGCAGACTGCGGTTGGGTCGAAGACGTTCGGTGCGGAACACGCAGCGCGGGTCCGGCGACCACCACAGGATCGGGTCGCCTTCACTGAACCAGGGGAAGATGCCGTGGCGATAGGCGGCCAGCAGGCGCTCCGGTCGCAGGTCGCCGCCGACAGCGAGCAGGCCGTTCGGATCGCGCAGTGCGTGCGAGACCGGCGGGAAATGCGGCGGTGAACCCGGTTCGAAAAACGTGAGCGGAAGGCGCGTCATGACACGCTCATGGTGCCACGACGCGGAACGGTACGCTTCAGTCGCGGCGCACGAAGCTGCGCATGGTCAGTCCCTGCGTGGTGCGGAACTGCGTGGGTCGCGCCATGCCCGGATCGGCGGCGATGAACACGAAGCGGTCGTCGTCCAGCTTGTAACTGGCCAGGATCGGCTGGCCGGCCTCTTCGCCGATGGCGTCGACCCAGGTGATGGACTTGGGCGTGGTCGTGGCGTCTAGCGTGAAGGTGCCGTGCAGCATGAGTGTGCCATCTGGAGAGCGAGCTTCGAAACGATGGCCGTCGATGAGGGTGATGACACCTGCGCCACCATAGGTATCCGGCGGGTCGATGACGCCATTATCCTCGACGCCGACCTGCACCCATTCGCCTTGCAGCAGGGCAAGGTCATGTTCGCTGGCATTCGAATGATCGTTTTTGTTCTCTTCGTTCATGCTCATGATGCAATCAGTCCTTGAAATGTATGGTGCATCCTATGCTTCGGCGTATGGACTGTGCACGCGCAGCTCCTCGGCATAGACCTGCATGTCCTCGTCTTCCTCACGCAAGGCACGCGCCACGGCCGCGCGGAATCCCTCGTGGACCAGGAAATGGCGTGAGTGCGTGCGGGTGGGCATGAAGCCGCGCGCCATCTTGTGGCGGCCCTGTGCACCTGGTTCGAAACGTTGCAGTCCGTGCGCGATGGCGTGTTCGATGCCGAGGTAGTAGCACAGTTCGAAGTGCAGGCCGGGTACATCGACGCGGGTGCCCCAGTAGCGGCCGTACAGCGTGTTTTCGCCGCGAAGGAACAGCGCCATCGCGAGGATGTCGTCGCCGTGCCGCGCCAGCGCCACCTGCACGCTGTCGCCGAGCGAGGCTGCCAGATGGCGGAAGAAGTCGAGCGTCAGCGCGGCGTGGTTGCCTTTCTCGTCGAAGGTGGCTTGGTAGAGCGCGTGGATCTGCATCCATTCGGCGTCGCTGAGGCGGTTGCCGGCGACCATCGCGCACGCCAGTCCGCTGTCGGCGACCTGGCGGCGCTCGTGGCGGATGTTCTTGCGCTTCTTGTGCTTGAGCGCGGCGAGGAAGTCCGCGAAGTCGCCGTAGCCGCGATTGTGCCAGTGGTACTGGATGTCGTGGCGCGGCAGCCATGCATCGTCGAAGGCGTCCAGGTCATCGTCGGTCAGGAAATTGGCGTGTACCGAGGACAGACCGTGGCGGCGCGCTTCCTCGGCGAGAGCGTCGATCAGCGCGCGGCGCAGGGCCGGCGCTTCGTCGCCGTCGGCGACCAGCAGGCGCGGCCCGGGGATGGGCGAGTAGGGCACGCCCAGCAGCAGTTTCGGGTAGTAGTCGCCACCGGCCTGTTCCCAGGCATGCGCCCAGCCCCAGTCGAACACGTATTCGCCGTGCGAGTTGCCTTTCAGGTAGACCGGGGCGGCGCCGATCAGGCGCTCGCCGTCGTGCAGGGTCAGGTGATGCGGTTGCCAGCCCCACTCGCGACGAATGCAGTCGTGGCGTTCCAGTCCGGCGAGGAAGGCGTGCGAGACAAACGGGTTCGCCGCGCCGGCTAGCGCATCCCAGGCCGAGGCCTCGATGTCGTCCAGGGAATCGTGGAAGCGGGCCGTGAGCATGCGGTCAGGATAGCGGGACCGACCGGCGCATCGTGATGCGCCGGTCGGTCGACAGACGGCGGATCAGCCGTTGAGATTCTGCTGATCCAGCCAGCGCTCGGCGTCGAGCGCCGCCATGCAGCCGAAGCCGGCCGAGGTGACGGCCTGACGGTAGACCTGGTCAGCCACATCGCCGGCGGCGAACACGCCGGGCACCGAAGCCATCGTGGCCATGCCGGCCAGACCGCTCTTGATGGTGATATAGCCGTTCTTCATGTCCAGCTGACCGTCGAAGATGCCGGTGTTCGGGGTGTGGCCGATGGCCACGAACATGCCGGTGACTTCCAGGTCGCGGGTGCTGTCGTCCTTGGTGCTGCGCACGCGCACGCCGTTCACGCCGGAATCGTCGCCCAGCACTTCGTCGACGGTGTGTTCCCAGACCATCTCGATCTTGCCGGCGTTGACCTTCTCGAACAGCTTGTCCTGCATGATCTTTTCGGCGCGCAGCGAGTCGCGGCGGTGCACCAGGTAGACCTTGCGGCAGATGTTGGCCAGGTACAGCGCTTCCTCGACCGCGGTGTTGCCGCCACCGATGACCGCCACGTCCTGTTCGCGGAAGAAGAAGCCGTCGCAGGTGGCGCAGGCCGACACGCCCTTGCCCTTGAAGTGCTCCTCCGAGGCCAGTCCGAGGTACTTGGCGGTGGCGCCGGTGGTGATGATGAGCGCGTCGCAGGTGTACTCGCCGCTGTCGCCCTTGAGGCGGAACGGGCGCTGGGTCAGGTCGGCGGTGTGGATGTGGTCGAAGATCATCTCGGTCTTGAAGCGCTCGGCGTGCTCGGCCATGCGCTGCATGAGTTCCGGACCCTGCACTCCATTCTGGTCGCCGGGCCAGTTGTCGACGTCGGTGGTGGTCATCAGCTGGCCGCCCTGTTCGAGACCGGTGACCATTGTCGGCTTCAGGTTGGCGCGGGCGGCGTAGACCGCGGCGGTGTAGCCGGCGGGGCCGGAGCCGAGGATCAGAAGACGGCTGTGCTTGGGGGTGCTCATGTATAATCCTTGGGGTTTGGTACGGCGTATCGGGTCGTGCCCGCCAGCTCCATTCGGAGCGCTTTCCGCCATGCTTCCACGGTGCCTTCGACGGTACCGCGGCGTTGCGGGTTGGTGCTGCGGAGTGAAACAGAATGGGGAAGGCGGCGCGGCGATTCAAGACGTACCGGTCGGTGCGCAGCGCGAACCCGCGCGGCGCGTCCTTTTTCAGCAGAAGTTCTTGCGAGGTTGTTCGTCCCATGCGTATCGGCATTCCTTCCGAAACCAAGACCCTCGAGGGCCGTGTTGCCTTGGTGCCCGCCGCGGCCGGCGATCTGGTCCGTCGTGGCCACGAGGTCTTCATCCAGTCCGGCGCGGGCGAGAAGAGCGGCTTCTCGGACGAGGCCTACACCCAGGTTGGCGTGCAGATCGCGGCCGACGCCGCGGCGCTGTATGCGGCCGGCGAACTGATCGTCAAGGTCAAGGAGCCGATCGCGGGCGACCTGGAGCATCTGCAGAAGCATCATCTGCTGTTCTGCTACCTGCACCTGGCCGCCGAGCCGGCGCTGACCGAGCGTCTGCTCGAGATCGGCCTGACCGGTGTGGCCTTCGAGTCGGTGGAAGAGAACGGTTCGCTGCCGCTGCTGACGCCGATGTCGATTATCGCCGGTCGCATCGCCACCCAATGCGGCACCACCCTGCTGCACCGCCCGAACGGCGGCAAGGGCAAGCTGCTGGGCGGTCTGGCCTCGGCCGAGCGCGGCAAGGTGGTGGTGCTGGGCGCCGGCGCGGCCGGCGGTGCGTCCGCTGCGCTGGCGGCGCAGGCCGGCGCCAACGTGGTGGTGTTCGACAAGCGCCAGGACCGCATGGCCGAGATGATGGCGCTGGGCCACAACGTGACCGCGCTGTATGCCTACGAGCAGGCCGTGGCCGAGCACGTGGCCGACGCCGACCTGGTCATCGGCGCGGTGCTGATCCCCAGCGCCAAGGCGCCGCGCGTGGTCACCGAGGACATGGTCAAGACCATGGAGAAGGGCAGCGTGCTGGTGGACATCTCCATCGACCAGGGCGGTTGCTTCGAGACCTCCAAACCGACCACCTGGGCCGAGCCGACCTACGATGTGCACGGTGTCACGCATTTCGCCGTCACCAACATGCCGGGTGCGGTGCAGCAGACCTCCAGTCAGGCCATTTCGGCGGCGATCCTGCCGTACGTGCAGCGCCTGGCGGCCGGCGTCAGCTGGCGCGAGCATGAACCGCTGCGTGCGGGCATCAATGTCGAAGGCGGCGAAATCGTGCATCCTGCCTTGAGGGCCGATGCGTAACGCCCGTGTCCCGCGCTGGGCCGGTTTGTCTGCCACGCGGCGGCACCGGGTTCGGCGCGGGCGATTCGGGGCATGAACAAGTGCGCAGGACGTGCTATAACGTTTCCTGAAATTTCATGCAGTTGCCCTGATTTCTTGAGGTAGTACACCACGTGGCACGCAAGACCAGCGCCAAGGCCAAGGGGAAAGCGCAGGAACCGGAGAGCGGCCTCAACGAGGACCTGCGCCGGCGTCTGCGCGAAGCCGGCGTCCTGTTGTTGGTGCCACTGGCGGTGTATCTGCTGCTGTGTCTGGCGACCTACAGCGCACAGGACCCGAGCTGGTCGCACGCGTCCGAGGTTGACGACATTCACAATCTGGGCGGCATGGTCGGCGCGTGGATCGCCGACCTGCTGCGCTATCTGTTCGGTGTCGTCTCCTACGCCTTTCCGCTGCTGTTGCTGGCGCTGGGTCTGAAGGTTCTGCGCCGCGACGTGAACGCGGAGTCGGTGACGCCGTACGAGCCGGCGCTTCGTCTGGTCGGTTTCGTGCTGTTCTTCATCGTCGGGCCGGGGCTGGCGGCGCTGAACTTCGGTCACTACCGTGCCGCGCCGGCCGGAACCGGCGGTGTGCTCGGCGAGGCGGTCAGTCATGGTCTGGGCAGTGCCTTCGGTCAGGGCACGCCATTGTTGCTGTTCGCGCTGCTGTTGATCGCGATCACGCTGGCCACGGGCCTTTCGTGGTTCCGTGTGATGGATGTCATCGGCCGCGGTGTGCTGGCATTCGGTGCCTGGCTGGGGGCGCGTCTGCGCAAGGCGCCGGACATGTTGGCGGCCCGTGCGGCTCGCGCCGAGCGCACGGCGGTCAAGAAGGTCGAGGCGGTGAAGCAGGCCAGGCGCGAACCGATCCGCATCGAACCGATCGAGCCGCGCGTGGAGAAGAGCGAGCGCGCCACGCGCGAGTCGCAGATTCCATTGTTCAAGAGTTCCTCTGCCAAGGGCGAACTGCCGCCGCTGTCGCTGCTGGACGAGCCGCCGCCGCAGGGGCCGGGCTACAGCGAGGAAGCGCTGGAAGTGCTTTCGCGCCAGGTCGAGCTGAAGCTGAAGGATTTCCGCATCGAGGCGCGCGTGGTCGGGGTCTATCCCGGTCCGGTCATCACCCGTTTCGAGCTGGAACCCGCGCCGGGCGTGCGCGGCAGCCAGGTGTCCAATCTGGACAAGGACATTGCACGCGGCCTGTCCGTGGTCAGCGTGCGCGTGGTCGATGTGATCCCGGGCAAGAACGTGATCGGCCTGGAGATTCCCAACACCAAGCGCGAGATCGTCTATCTCTCGGAAATCCTGCGCTCGAAGGAATACGACGCCGCCAAGAGTTCGTTGTCGCTGGCGCTGGGCAAGAATATCGGCGGTCGGCCGGTCGTGGTGGATCTGGCCAAGATGCCGCATCTGCTGGTGGCCGGCACCACCGGTTCGGGCAAGTCGGTCGCCGTCAACGCCATGGTCCTGTCGCTGCTGTACAAGGCCAGCAAGGACGACGTGCGCCTGATCATGATCGATCCGAAGATGCTGGAGCTGTCGGTCTACGAGGGCATTCCGCATCTGTTGGCGCCGGTGGTCACCGACATGAAGGAGGCCGCCAACGCGCTGCGCTGGTGCGTGGCCGAGATGGAGCGCCGTTACAAGCTGATGGCCGCGGTCGGCGTGCGCAATCTGGCCGGATTCAACAAGAAGGTCAACGAGGCCGAGAAGGCGGGGCAGCCCTTGCTGGACCCGTTGTTCAAGCCCAATCCGGAACAGCCGGAACTGACCGCCGACCCGCTGCAGCCGCAGCCGCACATCGTGGTCATCATCGACGAATTCGCCGACATGATGATGATCGTCGGCAAGAAGGTCGAAGAGCTGATTGCGCGTCTGGCGCAGAAGGCGCGTGCCGCCGGCATCCACCTGATCCTGGCCACGCAGCGCCCGTCGGTGGATGTCATCACCGGCCTGATCAAGGCCAACATTCCGACTCGCATTGCGTTCCAGGTCTCGAGCAAGATCGACTCGCGCACCATTCTCGACCAGTCCGGCGCGGAGACGTTGCTGGGCCACGGCGACATGCTGTACCTGCCTCCGGGCACGGCCACGCCAGAACGCGTGCATGGCGCCTTCGTCGACGATCACGAGGTGCATGGCGTGGTCGAGTGGCTGAAGTCGCAGGGCGAGCCCGACTACATTGAGGGCGTGCTGGAAGACGTGCAGACGCTGGGCGATGGCAAGGTCATCAGCGAGTCCGGTTTGCCGCAAGATGCCGATGAAGGCGGTGGCGGCGACGCGGCGCTGTACGACAAGGCCGTGGCCATTGTCACGCAGACGCGCCGCGCGTCGATCTCCGGCGTGCAGCGGCATCTGCGCATCGGCTACAACCGCGCCGCGCGACTGATCGAACAGATGGAGGCCGACGGCGTGGTCAGCGCGCCGCAGCACAACGGTACCCGCGAAGTGCTGGCACCGCCGCCGCCGCGCGATTGAGGCGCTTCAGCCTCGCTTCAAATCATTTCGCTCAAGCTGAACGCATCCTTCTTGTTTCTGCAGGTTCGTCCATGAAGATTCGCTTCGCCACGCTGCTGTTGATCCTGTGCCTCGCACCGTTCGCTGCGCAGTCCGCGCAGACCGCCCGGGCCCGTCTGGACGCCTTTGCGCACAATCTTCATGCCTTGCGCGGGGACTTCACGCAGACCCTGACCGACGCCAATGGTCGAACCGGTCAGACCAGTCGCGGCACCGTGGCGTTGCAGACGCCGCGATTGTTCCGTTGGCAGACCAAGACGCCGTATCAGCAGTTGATCGTCGCCGACGGCAGTCGCGTGTGGACCTACGACCCGGACCTTGAACAGGTCACGGTGCAGCGGCAGAGCCTGCGCGAAGCGCACAGTCCGCTGACGGTACTGACCGATCCGTCGCGCGTGGACAAGGAATTCACGGTGACCGAACTGGGCACACGCGACGGCCTGCAATGGTTGCAGCTCAGCCCGCGGGACAGCGCGCAGAATATCCAGTCGGCGCAGCTCGGTTTCGATGACAAAGGGCTTGTGGAGATGCGCTTCACGGACCGTCTGGGCGCGGAATCGGTGATTCGCTTCAGTCATTGGCAGCGCAATCCGTCGCTGCCTTCATCGTTGTTCACCTTCACCCCGCCGAAGGGCGCGGACGTGGTCGGCGACACCAGCGGCATTCCCGAAGTGCGTCCGCTGGGTGGCTCCTGACCCGGTTCCGGGACGCACGTACAGGGGAGTGCGATGATTCGCCGTCTGCCGCGCTGGGTCTGGTTCGGGGGCACGCTGCTGGCGCTGCTGGCCGGCATGGTCAATGCCGTCGGCTATCTCAGCTTCGATCACCAGGCGGTCACGCACATGACCGGCACGACGACGCTGGTCGGCGTCAGTGCGGTGGAAGGCAATCATGCCGGCCTGATTCGCTACCTGGGCGCCATGCTGGCATTTCTGACGGGCGCGGCGACCAGCGGCATGATCGTGCGCGACACATCACTGCAACTCGGACAGCGCTATGGCGTCGCACTGGTGATCGAGTCGCTGCTGCTGTTCGCCGCGGTGCCCCTGATCCATGCACACGCAAATGCGGGGTTATGGGTCGCTGCAGCGGCCTGCGGACTGCAGAACGCGATGGTCACCACGTTCAGCGGCGCCGTGGTGCGGACCACGCACGTCACCGGGATTCTCACCGACCTCGGCTTGCTGATCGGCCATCGTCTGCGCGGATTGGCGATCGACAATCGCCGGTTGCGTCTTTACCTGCTGTTGTTCGGGGGCTTTCTCAGCGGTGGTTTCGTAGGCGCGTATGCATTCGGTTTCTGGCGCGAGCGGACGCTTTTTTTGCCGGCAGTCCTCGCGGCGCTGATCGGGTTCGGTTACATCCTCCACCGTCGTCGCAGTCTTCGCGCTGCACGCAGACCGAAGATCTCCAAACGCTGAAAGCGACTCGTCAGGAGGCGGCCTTGCAGCGATTGCGGCCGCTGTCCTTGGCTGCATAGAGCGCTGCATCGGCCCGTGAAATCCACTGCTGCAGCGACTCGCCTTCGCGCAGCGCCGCGACACCGATGCTGACGGTCACGGTGATCCTGCTTCGCTGGTGGTGAATGGATGTCTGCGCCAGCGTCTCGCGTATGCGTTCGGCCATCTGCATGCTCTGTTCCAGCGAACTGTCCGGCAGACAGATCACCAGTTCTTCGCCGCCGAAGCGAGCCGCAAGATCGGTTTCGCGGCAATGCGTGCGGATTACGCTGGCGACTGCGCGGATCGCGGCGTCGCCGGCAAGGTGTCCATAGGTGTCGTTGACTTGCTTGAACCGGTCCAGATCGAGCAGGACCATGCAGGCGTGTCCCGATTCGGCCTTCGCGCGCACTTCTTCGGCCAGTTCCAGGAAGCGGCGACGGTTGTACAGGCCGCTGAGTTCATCGGTGCCGGCGAGCTGGTCCAGACGGAGGTTCGCAGCTTGCAGGTCGCGGGTGCGTTCGTCGACCTGCTGCTGCAGCCGTTGCGCCTGACGGCGCAGATACAGCGTGCGCAGATGGACCAGCACGAAGATCAGGAGCAGCGCCAGCACCGCAATGGCCAGTCGGAATGGCAGCGTTTCGTACCAGAGCGGCCTGACCACGACCGGGAACGAAGTCGTTACGACATGGGGGTACATGCCGTGTGTCCGGGCGCGCAATTGCAGGGTGTACCGGCCATGAGGGAGGTTGGTGTAGATCGCGGCTGGCGGCGTTCCCTTCGGCGTGTGCGTCCAAGTTTCGTCGAACCCCTGCATGCGATAGCTGTAGGCGGTTTCGCGTGGCGCATGGTAGTCCAGCAGGGCGAATTCCGCGCGCAGGCTGCGACCACTGCGGTCCACGGTCAGGGTCTGGCCGCTGTGCGGCAGTTCGGCCGGCGGCACATCGTGTCCGTTGAGCGTGGCGGCGGTGATCGACAATCGTCCCTTTGCGCCGTCATCGGATTGCACCCGCGGGCGCACTACGCTCAACCCGCCCAGTCCGCCGAACAGCAGTCGACCATCCGCCTTGGCGGCGGCGATGTAGATGTAGCTGGCGATATGCAGTCCGTCGCGAATGCCGAGATTGCGCGCATGGCCGGTATCGGGATCAATCTTCGCCAGCCCGTTGGACATGCTGACCCAGGCCGCGCCATCGTCGTCGATCAGCACGGCGTTGATCTTGTCGCTGGCCAGGCCCTGAGCCTGATTGATGACACGGAAGTGGACCGGCGCGTTCGGCCGATAGTGATCGATGACGGCCAGACCGCCGAATGTGCTCACCCAGATCCGCCCACGCGCATCGCGTGCGATACCGCCCACGTAGTTCTGCGGCAGGCTCTCGGCGTCTCCGTCGTGGTGTCGCAATGAACGAAAGCCGGTGTCCGCTCCGGCGCTCTTCGCGATGCTGATGCCGCGCGTGGTGGCATACCAGATCTCGTCGCCCACCTGCACGATCTGACGGACTGTGTCACTGGCCAGGCTATGCGGGTCGTTCGGCTGATGCATGAAGTGTGTCAGCCGACCGTTGCGAAAATCGTAGCGGTAGACACCTTCGTAAGTGCCGATCAGCAGATAGCGGCCGGCACGCAGCAGCGTCAGTACCGGTTTGTTGTCGAGCTCCGGCAGTACGGAATCGTGCACGGCGAACGTCTTCGGATCGATGCGTGCCATGCCCTGGGAACCGACCCAGATGCTTCCATCCGGTCCCTCCGCGAAGGCCTGCACGTCGCGATGCGCCTGACTGCCTCCGAGATGCAGGTGGCGAAGATGCTCGCGGTCCGCGGGGATGAGATCGATCTTGCCCATGCCCAGGCCGAGCCATACCCGGTTCTGGTTGTCGACATAGATGCCGTGGACGTTGGGGTCCGCCAGTGCACGGGGTTGAAGCGGCGACGAAAGAACCGCGAAAGCGGTGCGCGCATGTCCGTTGCTCCGCGCCACGCCGAGGTCGGTCGCGACCCAGCGATTGCCGGTCGCGTCCTCCAGCAGTCCGCGCACGGTGTTGCCAGGCAGGGAAGAGGCGCGTGCGGGGTCGTGATCGATATGCTGGCTGGTGGCCGCGCCTACGCGATAAGCGACAATGCCGGCGCCATCGGTGCCGATCCACATCGTGCCGTCGTCGGTTTCGAGCATGGCGCGTACGGTCGGGCGGCGTGCGCCGGCATCGTAGCCGCTGAAATCGGGAACGGGGTGCCAGCGTCCACTACGGTCGCGGTAGACCGCGCCGGACTGCCCGCTGCCTGCCCAGATGCGACCTTCGCGGTCCTCGGTGATCGACCAGATCTGATCGTCGAGCACGGTCGTCGAGACGGCATCGTCGTTCGCGCTTGGCCGCACGAACTTGCGCGTGCCGGCCATGCGTTCGAACAGTCCCCGGTCGTTGCCGACCCAGAGGTTTCCGGCACGGTCCTCGAATACGCTGAAGTTGCGCGGCGCCAAACGCTTGCCGAGCGGGACGTGACGAATCGTATCGGTATGGGTGTCGAGGCGGTCCACGCCGCGATCGGTGGCGATCCAGACGATGCCGTCCCGGCCCTGCGAGAGGTCGTAGATCTTGGCGTCGGAGGTGCCGTTCGGACCGATCGGGTAGGTGTGGAACGCATTGGTGGCGGGATCGAAAACGGCCAGGCCGCCGGCGTTGGTGCCGACCAGGATGCGTCCATCGGGCAGCGCGAGCAGGCTGCGCACGTAGCTGTCCGGAAGCGCCGACGCCTTCTTTCCGTCGGTATCGAAACGTTGCATCCGGTAACCGTCGTAGCGCACCAGCCCACCCATGGTGCCGATCCATATCAGCCCGTTGCGATCCTGGGCGACGGCAGTGGTCACCGAATGCGGCAGGCCCTCGTCGATGCCGATATGGGTGAACCAGGGCGTATCGAAGGCCGACCAGGACGCGGCAGGCGCCGCCATCGCCATGCCGGCACGGCACAGCAGCAGCCAGCCGGTCAGGGCCAGCAGGAGAAATGTGCGCATGGGGGAATTCATGCTGCGCCCATGTGCGAACAACAGGCGCGAACGCGGGTTGTATCGGCCTTCAAGCGAATGAATCCCCGGCTTTCTTGACGAATCGAGTCCCCGCATCATACAGGGGCGAGGGCGCGCCCACACTGTCTGTGCCATGGCCTACAGGCCGTGTTGAGCGAACGCGTAAGGTGCGCTCGTCTTCGCGGCGAAGACGTCAGGGGGCTGAGCGATGACGATCAATGACATCTTCGGACACGCGGATGGTCGCGGTGCTGCGGTCGAATCTCTATGATGCCGCCATGGTGCAGCACAAAACGCCCTCGATGCCGGGCCTGTTCGCCGAGCCGGAAGGCCTCAAACCCCTGGCCGAACGCATGCGGCCGCGTTCCCTGGACGAGATCGTCGGCCAGCGTCGTCTGGTGGGCAGCGACAGCGTGCTGCGGCGTGCTCTGGAAGAGGGGCGCGTGCACTCCATGGTGCTGTGGGGGCCGCCAGGGTGTGGCAAGACCACGCTGGCGCTGCTGGTGGCGAAATACGCCGATGCCGAATTCCGCGCCATTTCCGCAGTACTTTCCGGTCTTCCGGACGTGCGCAAGGCGCTGGCCGAGGCCGAGGGCCATTTCGCGCAGGGGCGCCGGACGGTGCTGTTTGTCGACGAGGTCCATCGTTTCAACAAGGCGCAGCAGGACGCTTTCCTGCCGCATATCGAGAAGGGCGTGATCCTGTTTGTCGGCGCGACCACCGAGAATCCGTCCTTCGAGCTGAACTCGGCACTGCTGTCGCGTTGCCGCGTGCATGTGCTGGAAGCGGTCGCGCAGGACGACATCGTGCAGGCGCTTCGGCACGCGTTGGACGACGAGGAACGTGGCCTCGGCACGCAAGCGCTCGACGTCGAGGACGACGCGCTGCGGATGATCGCGCAGGCTGCGGATGGCGATGTGCGTCGCGCGCTGACCCTGCTCGAGATCGCCGCCGAACTGGCCGAGGGCGGTCGCATCGGGGACGCCACGCTGGAACAGGTGCTGGCCGATCGCACGCGTCGTTTCGACAAGGGCGGCGAGCAGTTCTACGACCAGATTTCGGCGTTGCACAAATCGGTGCGCAGCTCCGACCCGGACGCGGCCGTGTACTGGCTCACGCGCATGCTCGACGGCGGCTGCGACCGCAGCTATCTGGCCCGGCGCATGACGCGCATGGCGGTCGAGGACGTCGGTCTGGCCGATCCGCGCGCCTGGCGCATGGCGCTGGATGCGTGGGATACCTACGAACGTCTGGGCACGCCGGAGGGCGAGCTGGGGCTGGCGCAACTGGCGATCTACCTGGCCATCGCGCCGAAGAGCAATGCGGCCTACAAGGCCTACAACCAGGCGCGCGCCGCGGTGGGGGAAACCGGCACGCTGGAAGTGCCGATGCATCTGCGCAACGCGCCGACCAAGCTGATGAAGGGACTCGGCTACGGCAAGAACTATCAGTACGACCACGATGCCGAGGGCGGCGTGGCGCTGGATCAGCAGTGCCTGCCCGATGCGCTGGACGGGACGGCCTTCTATGAGCCGGTCGAGCGCGGGCTGGAAATCAAGGTCAAGGAACGGCTGGGCGCGCTGCGCGAGGCGCGGCGCAAGGCGCGCGGCGGCTGACTGCCGCCACCGAAACGGTCAGGGCGCGTTTCCCGCTCGCGTCGCTGTCGATGCGTTCCGGGTGGCATCGGGGGTCAGGGTGATGTCGCCAAACCAAGCGTGCGCGTTGCCGCCGGTGTTGTCCGAATCCGCGGCCAGCGCAATGCCTGTGATGGGCGGGGCCTTGTGCCCGAACGCCGCGCGGAAGTCCGCAGCGAGGTCGCGCGTCTCGGGCTGCCAAGCCCCGGCATGGCGATTGCCGCTCTGCAGCACGATCGTGCGCACACCGCTGAAGAACGGACTGGGTGCAATGGTGCCGACGGCATGGCGGTTGTCCCACACATAGCACAGCGCGGCGGTGGGCAGTGGATGGCCCAGGACATGCTCGGCCAGGCTGAGTTTCATGCGCTGATACAGCGAGAGGCTGCTTCGCGGCACGGCGAAGAACACGTATACGCGCGCGGCGGAGTCATCGCCGGAGCGCCGCGTCATGTCGGCGGCGGCGACGCTGTGGTCGACCTTCCAGCGCCAGCTCAAAAGGGTGGAGGCGGGCAGATCGAGTTTGTGGGCGACGGCGGCGGCATTCTTGTCGGTGTCGATGCTGAGTACAGTTTTTCCGTTCTCCCGCATCAGCGTGGTCGGCGCGGCCGGACGATGCCGCGACATGGCGTAATCGCGCCATCCCGAGGGAAGCGCTGTGCCGGGTGCATCGGTGGAGAAGCGCAGGGCGGCGCCGGCATGGGGCGCGGGAGTCAGTGCGACCGACGTGCCAAGCAGCAGGGAAAACAGGATCTTCAAGCGTTTCTCCGGGAGGATGCGTGGGTTCGCGCCGAATCGTGCGGTTGGGCGACTGCCCCGTTATCGTGCCGGCTGGCGCGTGCATGCGCGGTGAATGGTAACGCGGCCATCGCCGTGACGACTTTTTGCAGCGCGCAAGGTTTGCGCGATCCCTTGGCCTGCCGCGATAATCGTCGTTCCTGCGATAGGTAAAGGATGTTCCCATGCTCGATCCGGTGCTGCTGCGCTCGCAGCTTGCCGAAACCGCTGCGCGCCTGAAGTCGCGCGGCTTCGATCTCGATACGGCTGCGGTGGAGGCCCTGGAGGCCGAACGCAAGCAGTTGCAGACGCGCACCCAGGAACTGCAGGCCGAGCGCAACACGCGTTCGAAGAGTATCGGCAAGGCCAAGGCCGCCGGCGAGGACATCGCGCCGCTGCTGGCCGAGGTGGCCGGGCTGGGCGATCAGCTCAAGGCCAACGAGCAGGCTCTGGCGGATGTGCAGGCGCGGTTGTCCGACATCGCGCTGGGCATTCCCAATCTGCCCCATGCCGCAGTGCCGGAGGGCAAGGATGAAAACGACAACGTCGAGCAGTCGCGCTGGGGCGAGCCGCGCGCGTTCGATTTCGAGGTCAAGGACCATGTCGAACTCGGTGAGCGTCACGGCTGGCTGGACGGCGAGGCCGGCGCCAAGCTCTCCGGCGCGCGTTTCACCGTGATGCGTGGCCAGCTGGCGCGCCTGCATCGCGCGCTGGCGCAGTTCATGCTCGATGTGCAGACCGAGCAGCATGGTTACCTCGAATGCAACGTGCCAGTGCTGGTGAACAGTGAGAGCATGCTGGGCACGAGCCAGTTGCCTAAGTTCGAGGAAGATCTCTTCGCCACGCAGGTCGGCGACTCCAAGCGCTACCTGATTCCCACCGCCGAAGTGCCGCTGACCAATCTGGTGCGTGACAGCATCGTCGACTCCGACGCGCTGCCGATGCGCATGACCGCGCACACGCTGTGCTTCCGTGCCGAGGCTGGCAGCTACGGCAGGGACGTGCGCGGCATGATCCGCCAGCACCAGTTCGAGAAGATCGAGATGGTGCAGGTGGCGCATCCGGCGCATTCCTACGATCAGCTCGAGGAGATGGTCGGCCATGCCGAGAAGATCCTGCAGCTGCTGGATCTTCCCTACCGCAAGATGCTGCTGTGCACGGGCGACATGGGCTTCGGCTCGGCCAAGACCTACGACCTCGAAGTCTGGCTGCCCAGTCAGCAGGCCTATCGCGAAATCTCCAGCTGCTCGAACTTCGAGGATTTCCAGGCACGCCGCATGCAGGCGCGCTGGCGCAATCCCGAGACCGGCAAACCGGAGCTGGTGCATACCCTCAATGGTTCCGGTCTGGCGGTCGGCCGCTGCCTGATCGCGGTGATGGAAAACGGGCAAAATGCCGATGGTTCGATTACCATTCCCGAGGCCCTGCGTCCGTACATGCGTGGCGCATCGACCATCACGTAAGTCAAAGAAGAAATCATGGAGACCAAGGATCGCTGGCAGCAGGGATTGGCTATTGCGGAGCTGGCGGTCATGATCGCGGGCATCCTGCTGTATTCGCAGCTCTGTGGATTCGCGCAGCCGTGGCAGTTCCTCGGTTTTCTGGTCGGCCTGGGGATTCTGGCGCTCTGGGTGCGTCTTTCGCGGATCAAGCTGCGTCGTCAGCTCGCGGTCGTGCTGCTTCTCGCGGCATACGCCTCGTTCGTGCCGATGCTGCTCGGCGGGGAAGTGTCGCGTCGAGTGTTTTTCTTCGGCATGATGCTGCCGACGACGGTGTTCGGCGCAGCGATCTACTTCGGCGCCTTGCGCCGGGTGCAGCGCAAGCGCCCGCTGGGACCGCCGGACGTCTGATCGGCGCGGGTCGAGGTTGCGGCCCGGCATCGCACGACACATGAAGTGGTGCGATGCCTCGACAATGCAAACGGTGAGGTGGCCGAGCGGTTTAAGGCACCGGTCTTGAAAACCGGCGTGGTAGCGATACCACCGTGGGTTCGAATCCCACCCTCACCGCCATCGATGCAAGTCGCTGATTGCCTGTCTCAAAAGGAACGCATGAAAAAGCCGCGGCGGACACGGATCCGCCACGGCGAGGCACGTGTGTTTGCAGCCAGAATCAGGCTGCGCGGCGCGTGAGGCCGTGAATGGTGTTGCGGGCCTGCTCGAGGGCCTTCTGTTTCTGTTCCGGTCCCATGGCAATGCCTTCGGCACGCACGATGTCGATGTCGGTGATACCGATGAAGCCCAGGAAGCCGCGCAGATAGTTTTCCTGGAAGTCCATGGCGGCGGCAGGGCCTTCGCTGTAGATGCCACCTCGCGAGGACGCGATGATGACGCGCTTGCCGCCGGCCAGTCCTTCGGGGCCGTTTTCGGTATAGCGAAACACCTTGCCGGGTACCGCGATGCGGTCGATCCACGCCTTGAGCTGGGTGGTGATGCCGAAGTTGTACATCGGTGCACCCATCACCACGATATCCGCGTCGAGGAATTCGTCGAGAATCTCTTCGCCCAGCGAACTCGGTTCGCGGCTGACATCCACCACTGGCTGCCAATGCGGGATCGGGTCGGCGGCCAGGTCGCGGTAGACGATGTTGGCGTCGGGATGGGTGTCGCGAAGGCTGGCCACGATGTCCGCTGTCAGTTGGCGGCTTACCGAATGTGCGCCGAGGGCGCTGGCGTCCAGATGCAGAATGTTCATGGAATGACTCCGAGAGGAAGTGGGTTCTATCTGCGAACTATTCTGGTATCTGGACAATGACTCCGGAAGAGGGCATAAACGAACATATCGTTCATCAAGGAGAACAGTCGTGGAAGACCGCGACGGTGCACTGCACGACCTCAACGACCTGTATTTCTTCGCCGCGGTCGTCGAGCATGGCGGTTTTTCGGCCGCCGGGCGCGCATTGGGGATACCCAAGTCGCGCCTGAGCAAGCGGGTGTCGCAGCTGGAGGATCGGCTGGGCGTGCGTCTGCTGCAGCGGACCACCCGCCGCTTCGTGGTCACCGAGGTCGGCGAGCGCTTCCACGCGCATTGCCGCGCGGTGTTGGAAGAGGCTCAGGCGGCGCAGGACGCCATCGACGAACTGCGCAGCGAGCCGCGCGGCGTCGTGCGCGTGACCTGTCCGATCTCGCTGTCGCAGACGGTGATGGCGAAACTGCTTCCCGAATTCATGAACCAGTATCCGAAGGTCCAGGTTCGCCTAATCTCCACGGATCGCCGGGTGGACCTGATTGGCGAGGGCATCGACATTGCCGTCCGCGTGCGTGCCAAGCTGGACACTGATGCGACGCTGGTGATGCGCACGTTCGGCGAGTCGCGCATGCTGGCCGTGGCCAGCCCGAAACTGCTCGATGAGCTGGGGCGTCCGCAGCGTGCGATGGATCTGTCGAAGCTGCCCGCATTGTCGCCGTTCGAGCATGATGCGCCGCAAGTCTGGCCGCTGACGGACGGCAGCGGAGCGAGTATCGACGTGCCTATGCAGGCGCGACTGATCACCGGCGAATTCTCGGTCCTGCTCGCGGCAGCTTGCGCCGGCATGGGCGTGACCATTCTGCCGGAGTGGATCGTGGCACCGGCCATGGCTCGCGGCGAACTGGAAGCCGTGCTGCCGGGCATGGGCACCGTGCCCGGCACCATGCATTTCGTCTATTCCAGTCGACGCGGGCTGCTTCCGGGCGTGCGTGCGCTGGTCGATTATCTTGCCGAACGTCTGCCCAAGGCGGCCGAGCAGAACCACATGGACTGCCGCAAGATGCGCGCCGGATAGGGCGTACGGAGCGTCCTTCGGCATACGGGACGCATGCTAGTATCGACAGCATTTCGGTCCTACGCAGAGACGTTCAGCGCATGCATATCGAGACCCGGTTGCCGAAGGTCGGTACCACCATCTTCAGCGTCATGAGCCAGCTGGCGCTGGAGTACAAGGCCGTGAATCTGGGGCAGGGGTTCCCCGATTTCGAGCCGCCTGATGCGCTGTGCGAGGCGCTGACGCGCGCGATGCATGAAGGCCATAATCAATACGCGCCGGGTATCGGCGTGGCTCGTCTGCGTGAGCAGATCGCGCGCAAGACCGAGCGTTCCTACGGTCGTCGGGTCAGCGCCGATACCGAAGTCACCGTGACCTCGGGCGCGACCGAGGCGATCTTCGCCGCGATTGCCGCGACGGTGCGTGCCGGCGATGAAGTGATCGTGTTCGACCCGGCCTACGACTGCTATGAGCCGGCGATCAATCTGCAGGACGCGCGCGCCGTGCATCTGCCGTTGTCGTTGCCGGATTTCTCCATCGACTGGCAGCGCGTACGCGATGCGATCACGCCGAAGACGCGCATGATTATCGTGAACACACCGCACAATCCCAGCGGCGCGATCTTCAGCGAGGCCGATCTCGACGCGCTGGCCGACGTGGTCCGCGATACCGACATCGTGGTGCTTTCCGACGAAGTCTACGAGCACATCGTGTACGACGGCGCGCTGCACCAGAGTGTGCTGCGCCATCCGGAGCTGGCTGCACGTAGCTTCGTGGTCAGTTCGTTCGGAAAGACCTGGCACTGCACCGGATGGAAGGTGGGCTACTGCGTGGCGCCCAAGCCGCTGTCGGTGGAGTTCCGCAAGGTGCATCAGTATCTGACGTTCTGCACCTTCAGTCCGGCGCAGTTCGCGTTCGCCGAGGTGCTCGAGAAGATGCCCGAGCATGCCGACCAGCTGTCGGCGTTCTATCAGGAGAAGCGCGACCGTTTCCGCGCACTTCTGGCCGGTTCTCGACTGAAGCTGCTGGACGTGCCGGGCGGCTATTTCCAGCTGGTGGACTATTCCGAGATCCGCGACAGCGACGACATCAATTTCAGCGAGTGGCTGGTGCGCGAGTGCGGTGTGGCGGGTGTTCCGCTGACGCCGTTCTACGAAACACCGCCGTCGTCGCGCTTGTTACGGCTGTGTTTTGCCAAGAACGACGCCACGATGGAAGCCGGCGCCGAGCGGCTGTGCGCGCTGTGAGTATGCAGCCGCTGCGCCTGACGCTGGTGCAGGCCGATACGCGCTGGCACGATGCCGCGTCCAATCGTGCCTACTACCGCGAGTTACTGCACCGCCATGGTGAAATCGGCGATCTGGTGGTGTTGCCGGAGATGTTTCTGACCGGCTTCACCAACGAGACCGATTCGCAGGCCGAGCCGCTGGAAGGTCCGGGGCTGGAATGGATGCGCGCGCGGGCGGCGGAATGTGACGCGGTGGTGACCGGGTCGCTGGTGATCCGCCGCGAGGACGGCCAGAGCGTGAACCGGTTGCTCTGGGTGCGGCCGGACGGTTCGTTCGCACAGTACGACAAGCGGCATCTGTTCCGCATGGCGGGCGAACATCATCACTACGCAGCGGGTGCTTCGCCGTTGACGATCGAGTTGCACGGCTGGCGTGTGCGGCCGCTGGTCTGCTACGACCTTCGCTTTCCGGTGTGGTCGCGCAATCGGCGCTGCGCCGGCGCGCGCGGCGGCATGGATTACGATGTGCTGCTGTACGTGGCCAACTGGCCGGCACCGCGGCGCACGGCATGGCGAACGCTGCTGCGCGCGCGGGCGATCGAGAATCTCGGGTATTGCGTCGGCGTGAATCGGGTCGGCACGGACGGCAACGATGTTCCCTATGCCGGCGACAGCGCCGCGATTGATCCGCTGGGCGAGTCCCTTGTGGAGCTCGGCGAGCAGGAGCTAGTGGTCACGGTGTCGCTGGATCCCGAGTCGCTGATGTCGCATCGCCAGCGTTTCCCGGCCTGGATGGATGCCGACACGTTCACGCTCGGCGAGCCGGTGGGGCCGGACGGCGATACGACGAGCTAGTCCAGAAGCGCGAGTACGTTTTCCGGCGGCCGCCCCAGGGCGGCACGATTTTCCTTGAGCACGATCGGTCGTTCGATCAGGATCGGATGCTCGACCATGGCGGCAATCAGCGCTTTGCGATCCAGGGCCGTGTCGTCGAGCCCCTGTTCGGCATAAGCGCTCTCGCCGGTGCGCATCAGGTCGCGCGGCTGCATGTCCAGTGCGTGCAGAATGCGGTCGAGTTCGGCAGCGTCGGGCGGCGTTTCCAGATACAGGCAGACGTCGGGCTCGATGCCGTGTTCACGGAGCAGGGCCAGCGTGGCGCGGGACTTGGAGCAGCGCGGGTTGTGCAGGATGCGGACGGTCATGGCGGACTCCGGGTTCAGCGATTGCCGCTGCGGTTACCGCCGCTGCCGCCACGGCCGCGCCCGCCGCCGGGCTTGCCGCCACCGCCACCGCCACCGCCACTCTTGCGGCGTCCGGCGTTGTTGCCGGACGGCTTGCCACTACCGGGCTTGCCACCGCGCGGCTTGCCGGTCGTGCCGTTGCGGGTGTCGCCGGCGAACCAGGTGCGCACCGAGGGAAGTTCCTGCCCCGGCGCGACGCCGCGCTTGTTCTTGCTGCGGCGGTTGTTGCCGCCGGTCTTCTCGGGACGCGCCACGTTGCCGTTGACGTCGCCGCCCTTGCCGCGACGCGGGCCTCCGCGTCGGCCGCGCGAGGGCGCATCGTCGCGCACGCGATCGAAAGCGGTCAGCTCGCGAGCTTCGTTCTGGTAGTTGCCGGTCCAGGCGCGCGGCTCGGATTTGCCTTCGGGGTGGTATTCCTTCACATGGCGGCTGGCACGACGCTGATGCAGGACCGGACTCAGCGTGAGCGTCGGCTGCGGCGCACCCAGACCGACCTGCTTGCGCAGTTCCTGCACGGCGGTATCGTCCAGGGTGTCGCAATCGCCGCGGCGCAGAGCGCGCGGAAGTTCCACGCTGCCATAGCGGATGCGCTTGAGGCGGCTGACCAGGAAGCCCTGTGAATCCCACAGTCGGCGCACCTCGCGGTTGCGGCCTTCGCGGATGACGACGCGGAACCAGCTGTGGCTGCCGCCGCGGCTGATGACGGCGATGTCGTCGAAATGTGCCGGTCCGTCGTCCAGTTCCACGCCGGCCTTGAGTTTCTCGAGTGTCTCGTCCGGCACTTCGCCATGCACGCGGCACAGGTATTCGCGTTCGACGCCGCTGCTCGGATGCATCAGCGCGTTGGCCAGTTCGCCGTCGGTAGTCAGCAGAAGCAGGCCGGTGGTGTTGATGTCCAGGCGGCCGACCGCGACCCAGCGCGCGCCCTTCAGGCGGGGCAGCTGTTCGAACACGGTCGCGCGGCCGTCGGGGTCGTCACGTGTGGTGAGGACACCCTCGGGCTTGTTGTAGATCAGCACCTCGACATCGCTGCGGTTGTCGGTGGATACCACGTATTGCTTGCCGTCCAGGACGATGCGGTCGCCCGAGCGCACGCTGGCGCCGATGGTCGCGGGCTCGCCGTTGAGCTGCACTTCGCCTTGCTGGATGCGCTGTTCGAGCATGCGGCGCGAACCGAGTCCGGCGTTGGCGAGGACCTTGTGCAGGCGCTCGCTGAGGTTGGATGTGGCGGTATCGCCGCTGTTTCGCTTGAGGGTAAGAAGGGTACGGCTTTGCGCGCTCATGCGCGGTTCTCCTCGGTATCTGTTTCGGCGGCGACCGGTTCGTCGTCCGCGTGGGCCTGCGCCTCGTCGGCGGTGGCTTGGGGTGCAGTGGATTCGTCGACGGTCTCGATCTTCTCGATGTGATCGTCGGCGGCGTCTTGTTCGGTATTGGAGGACGTGTCCTCGGTGGATTCGCCGGTTTCTTCGGCGCTCTCGTCATTTGCGGGTGCGGCGCGCTCGGAGGATTCCTCGCCGACATCGGCATCGGACTCGGTTTCCGCACCCGGTTCCGCGTCGGGCAGGGCGGCGTGCGCGGTGGCCTCCTTGTTATCAGAGTCCTTGTCGCCGTCCAGGTTCAGTTGGGGGTCGAACTCTTCCATGTCGCGGATCTCGGCCAGCGAGGGCAGCTCATCCAGCGAGCGTAGATTGAAGTAATCCAGGAATTCGCGTGTGGTGCCGTAGAGACCCGGTCGTCCGGGTACGTCGCGATGGCCGACCAGGCGGATCCATTCGCGTTCCTCCAGCGTCTTGATGATGCTGGAGGACACTGTCACGCCGCGCACCGATTCGATTTCACCGCGGGTGATCGGCTGACGGTAGGCGATCAGCGCCAGGGTCTCGAGCAGGGCGCGCGAGTAGCGGCTGGGACGCTCGGTCCACATCTTCGCGACCCATTCGTAGACGTCCTGTCGCACCTGGTAGCGGAAACCGGACGCGACTTCGACCAGCTCGACGCCGCGTCCCTCGCAGTCCTCGCGCAGAGCTTCGACGGCCTTGCCGATCTCGCTGTTGGCGATCTTCTCGTCCTCGTCGAAGAGGGCGCTCAGGCGTGCGATCGACATCGGCGTGGACGAGGCCAGCAGCGCAGCTTCCAGAATGTTCTTCAGTTGCTTGAATTCCATGGATCTACTCGTCGGAACTCGTGGCCGAACCGGCCTTCAGGTAGATGGGCGCCAACGGCGCGTCCTGCATGATCTGGACCAGACTTTCCTTGGCCAGTTCAAGAATGGCGAGGAAGCTGACGACGACGCCGAGGCGTCCCTCGTTGGGATCGAACAGGCTCTCGAAGCGGTGGAACGCGCCGTCGCCGAGGCGGGAGAGCAGGTCGCCCATGCGCTGACGCACGCTCAGCGGTTCGCGCTCGATGTTGTGGCTGCCGAACAATTCGGCACGGTGCATCACGTCTTTCAGTGCCAGCAGCAGTTCGCGCATCTCGACCGGCGGCGGCATGCGGATGACGTTGCGGTCCGTCACATGGGCGTGCGCAGTGCTGAAGTCGCGCTCCATGCGCGGCAGTTCGTCGATGTCCTCGGCGGCCTGCTTGAATTGTTCGTATTCCTGCAGGCGGCGAACCAGTTCGGCGCGCGGGTCCTCCTCGGCGCCTTCTTCTGCAGGCGGACGCGGAAGCAGAAGGCGCGATTTGATCTCGGCCAGGATCGCGGCCATCAGCAGATATTCGGCGGCCAGTTCCAGCCGCATCACGTCGCGCATCATCTCAATGTACTGCATGTACTGATGCGTGATTTCGGCGATGGGAATATCGAGGATGTCGATGTTCTGGCGTCGAATCAGGTACAGAAGAAGGTCCAGTGGCCCCTCGAAAGCTTCCAGGATCACTTCCAGCGCATCGGGCGGGATGTACAGATCCTGCGGCATTTCCAGCACCGGCTGGCCATGCACGAGCGCCAGGGGCATTTCCTGTTGCTGGGGTACGGCCGTGAACGGCTGCTGCGGCGGCACGGGCGTCGGATCGGCTTGAACTGGCTGGTTGGTCATCAGGGTGCTTGAACCCTTGGCAATCCGGCTGGGCCGGTTCGTTGCATGAGCTGGCCACGGCACGGCCGGGGCATGGCGTATCGATAGATCAACGCACGCCCGATGCGGGCGTCGTACCTGGTCGTGTCAGGCAGTGTGCGGTGAATTCCCATGTTCAGAGCCGCAGCGAACCCGTTCGAGGCGGCGATCCCAAACGGGTCGGTCGCGCGCACTCGGCGTCGCGTCTGCGCAATTGTTCAGTGGGAACATTGCGCGACAAGCTCTTCTATTACGAAAAACGTGTGGTCCGGTCGAGCTGTCTTGGCATGCTTCGACGCGGAATCCATTACTCACCCGTAGGACTAGAGTATAGCCTGCATAGACGCAAGTCCAGTACTCTTCTGGGGTGCCCGAATCGGGTTGACGCGTAGCGACCAACGCTGACCCGGAGGGTCGCCGTGTGTGCTGCAAGGTGGCATTAGACGATGCCTGGATTGGGTTTTTTCCCGCATTTATGTGATTTTCGTCACAAATATGAGCAGAATTGGGTCATCGGTATCGATGAAGGCGCCCGTACAAGGATGCTGGCCTGGTTGTTGCTTAGGGACTCAGTGCCGAAAGCGTATTACCGCGCGACGTTCGGACTGTTCAATGAAGGGCTCGGGATGACTGAAAACACGAATAACGGGATGGATGCTCAAGGTCGACGTGTGCGGCATGCACGCATGCGCATCGAGACCACGGTGCTGCTCAATCGCGGCACGGAATCGTTTCCCACCGAGCTCGAGGATATTTCGGCTACCGGTGTGCGCCTGCGCAAGCCTTCGCACTGGAACGGCGAAGTCGGTCAGACGTGGGTGGTCGACATGATCTTCGGCAGCAACCTGCATATCCATGTCGATGCGCGGGTCATGCGGATTTCCACGCAGTGGATCGGTCTGGAATACTCGCGGATTCCCGAGAACAAGCAGGAAACCCTGTGGAGCCTGCTGGGCGGTTACGCCGACAAGCTCGAGCCCTGGGAAGAAGAAAACCTCTGACGCGTCGTGTACTGGCCGTGCGTATCAGCGCGGCCAGGGCGTGCCGTCGCGATGACGGTACACGTCGTCCGTGGCATCGATGATCATGTCGATATCCGGGTAACGGCAGATATCCTGCGCGCTGCGAGACCCCACTTCGAGACAGATTGCCGTGGCCTGCGAGCGATTGATCAGCTGGTGGCCGTCGCGCTCGCCTTTCGGGAAGGCCGCGCAGTCGCCTGCGTGCAACACGGTTTCACCCTCATCCGTGACCAGCACGACCTCGCCCCGGACGATCCAGGCGAACTCGTCCTCGTCGCTGTGCCAGTGGCGCTGGCTGGAATGCACACCGGGCGGCAGTTCCAGAAGATTGACGCCGAAATCCGTCAGGCCGCCGGCTTCGCCGAGCCGTTGACGCACACGGTCCGCGCAGGCGGCGTCATGCGGCGGCGGGTAGGAAGAGCCTGTGTGGGCGGGGATGCGGTCCAGGTCGAGTTTGGGCATGGGGTGTCTCAGGAGGCGACCGGTTTTTCCTCGCGCAGTTCGCGGCGCAGGATCTTGCCAACGTTGCTCTTGGGCAGTTCGTCGCGGAACTCGATGAACTTGGGCCGCTTGTAGCCGGTCAGCTCGTCATGGCAGAACTGCTTGAGCGCTTCCGCCGTCAGGTCCGGGTCCTTCTTGACCACGAACAGCTTGACCACCTCGCCGGAGTGCTCGTCGGGCACGCCGACGGCGGCGACCTCGGCCACTCCGGGGTGGTCCATGACCACGTCCTCGACCTCGTTCGGATACACGTTGAAGCCGGACACCAGGATCATGTCCTTCTTGCGGTCGACGATGTAGACGTAGCCTTTCTCGTCCATCTTGGCGATGTCGCCGGTGTGCAGCCAGCCGCTGGACTCGAGCACCTTGGCGGTTTCCTGCGGGCGCTGCCAGTAGCCCTGCATGACCTGCGGACCCTTGACCATCAGTTCGCCGACTTCGTTGAACGGCAGGCGCTCTCCCTCGTCGGACCAGATCTGCACTTCGGTGGACGGGATCGGCAGGCCGATGGAGCCGTTGTATGCGGGAATGTCGAGCGGGTTGATGCAGACGGCCGGCGAGGTCTCGGTCAGACCGTAGGCCTCGGCCAGTGTGCAACCGGTGACTTTCTTCCAGCGCTCGGCGACCGCGCGTTGCACGGCCATGCCGCCGCCCAGGGTCAGATGCAGGCGGGAGAAGTCCAGGTCCTCGAAACCGGGCGTGTTGAGCAGGCCGTTGAACAGCGTGTTGACGCCGGTCAGCGCGGTGAAACGGACCTTGCCCAGTTCCTTGACGAAGCCGGGCATGTCGCGTGGATTGGTGATCAGCACGTTGAGACCGCCCAAGCGCATGAACACCAGTCCGTTCGCCGTCAACGAGAAGATGTGATAAAGCGGCAGGGCGGTGATGATGACTTCCTCGCCCTCGGTGGCCTGGTCGCCGATCCAGGCGCTGGCCTGGAGCATGTTGGCGATCATGTTGCCGTGGCTGAGCATCGCGCCCTTGGCGACGCCGGTGGTGCCGCCGGTGTACTGCAGGAAGGCGAGGTCGTCGTGGCCCAGTTCGACGCGGTCGAAGCGGCCGTCGCCGCCGCGCGAAAGCGCATCGCGGAACCGCACGGCACCCTCAATGTGGTAGTCGGGCACCATCTTCTTCACGTGCTTGAGCGCGAAGTTGATCAGCGTGCCCTTGGCCAGTCCCAGCATGTCGCCGATGCCGGTGGTGACGACGTGCTTGATCCCGGTCTCGGCGATCACTTTCTGCAGTGTCGCGGCGAAGTTGTCCAGCACCACGATGGCGGCCGCGCCGGAGTCTTCCAACTGGTGCTTGAGCTCGCGTGCCGTGTACATCGGGTTGGTGTTGACCACGGTCAGGCCCGCGCGCAGTGCGCCGAACAGGGCGATCGGATACTGCAGTACGTTAGGCATCATGATCGCGATGCGGTCGCCCTTGCGCAGACCCAGGTCCTTCTGCAGGTAGGCGGCGAACTTCGCGCTGAGGCGATCGATGTCGCCGTAGCTGAGTTCGCGGCCGAAATTGGTGAAGGCGGGGCGGTGGCGGAAGCGCTCGAAGGCTTCCTCGATCACGGCGACAACGGACGTGTACAGTTGGACGTCGATGGTTTCCGGTACGCCGGCCGGATAATGGGCCAGCCAGGGACGTTGTTCACTCATGATGCCATGCAACCCCTTTCGTAATGGACGCCGGCGTCGTGCGCGCCGGTCGGACAATGCAAACGATCGTTTGCATTGGAGCATAGCCCTCCGGAGGCGGCAACCCGCTGAACGGTGTGGGCAGGCCATAAGGCAGTACGGAAAAGGCCGGTGGCTGGCAGTATGCGTGCTGCTCGCGCTGTTGTCGGCCTGTCACCGCAGTCCGCCGGAGCAGCAGGTGCGCGCAGCCATCCTGCAAGCGGTCGAGGCCGCGCGTTCGCGTGATGCCGGCGCGCTGGACGATCTGCTGACCCCGGATTTCGTGATGCCGGACAGTCGGTTCGATCGCAGACGTCTTCTCGGTCTGCTGCGCGTGGCGAGACTACGCAATGAAAAGGTGTCGGTGCTGCTCGGTCCGGTGGATGTCGAGATGCGGGGCGAACGCATCGTGGCGACGTTCACGGTGACGCTGGGCGGTGGCGGCCGGCTGATCCCGGAACGCCTGGGTGTCTATCGCGTGGAAAGCGCCTGGCGCGAGGAGGGCGGCGATTGGCTCTGCTACAGCGCGCGCTGGAAACGCACGCTGTAGCCGGATGGGTCCGGATCCGATGCGACCGTGCAGCGTCGCATCGGATCCGGGGAAACGTCAGCGCAGTGTGACGTCGCCGCTACCGGTACTGATGCGACCACGTCCGGTGGCAGCGCCGACATCGGCGCGGAAGTAGCGGCGACCGGATTCGACGTTGCGCAGTCCCGCCCAATTGACGTCGATGTCGGAACCGCTGATGTCCAGGCGCACGGCCGGTGGCGTGCCGGTCTTCAGGGTGATGTCGCCCGAGCCGCTGCGCAGGGTGAAGTCCTGCATGGCGGACAGGTCGCCGTACAGGTCGATATCGCCCGATCCGGCTTCCACGCGGGCCTTGGCGACTTTCGCCAAGTCGTTGAGTTTCACGTCGCCGGAGCCGGTCTCGACCCGCAGGTTGCCGGCCAGCTTGTCCAGCGTGACATCGCCGGAGCCGGTATGCAGTTCGACGCGCTGGCCGCCGAGGTGGCCGCCGTTGATGTCGCCGGAGCCCGTATGGACTTCGGTGCTGCCGTCGATGCGGTCGAGTTCGAGGTCACCGGAGCCGGTGTGCGCCTCGACGGTGCCGTGCACATCGGCGACCTTCATGTCGCCGCTGCCCGAATGGGTCGACAACGAGCCGGTCAGGTCGGCGATGGCCATGTCGCCGGAGGCGGTCTTCAGCTCCAGGTCGTTGCGCAGGTGGCCGGCGTCGATGCGGCCGACGCGATTGTCGATCCGCGCCTTCACACCGGCGGGCAGGGCGACATCGAGATCGACGTGCAGCGGCACGCCGTGGTCCGATCCCTGATACACCCGCACGCGCTCGTTCTGGTAGTCGAACGAGGACGAGGAGTGGTCGCCGACGCCGATGCGGAAACCGAGCACCTTGATGTCGTGATCCTTGGCGCGGGTCGGGTTCGTGGGGATGTACCGGTAGTGGTCATGTTGCCCGACCGGGTAGTCGACGTGCACCAGCACGGTGCCCGATTGCTGGCTCACGTCCAGGCGGATGGTGTCGGCCAGGGCGCGCGCGGCGGCCATGTCGTCGCCGCCGGCCACCACGGTGGCCGTGATTTGCACCTGCGAACCGTCATTCGGATGGATGGCGACGTGGCCAGCAAGATTCTCGACATGCACGGCGCTGCCAGTGGGCACGCTCACGGCGCGGTCGAGTTTCTTGGTGAAGGTCTGCGCCGGTGCGGCCAACGCGGTGGCGGCCGTGCCGCCGAGTACGAGGGCGGCAAGTAGGCCGGAAAAAAGGCGGGGGTGTCCCATGGCGATCTCCTCTACGCTGCGGGGAACATCTCTGTTCTTGTACTGCCGATGGGGGCCGCAGCGCAGTGCGGAAGGTCATGCGCTGGAGCTGAACGGCAAAAGAAAACCGCCGGCCCGTAGGCCGACGGTTCCTTGGATGCAGCGGAGCGGGAAAGGGTTTAAGCCGCTTTCTTCGCCGCCAGATCGCGCAGCACGTACTGCAGGATGCCACCGTGGCGGTAGAAGTCGCGCTCCTTCGGCGTCAGCAGCATCACGCGGACGGTGAAGGTCTTCTCGCTGTTCTCGCCCTTGGCGACAACCTTGGCTTCCTTCGCGTTGCCGTCCTCCAGACCGGTGATCTCGAAGGTTTCGGTGCCGTCCAGGCCCAGGCTCTTGGCACTGTCGCCGTCCTTGAACTGCAGCGGCAGCACGCCCATGCCGACCAGGTTCGAGCGATGGATGCGCTCGAAGCTCTCGGCGATGACCGCCTTCACGCCCAGCAGCAGTGTGCCCTTGGCAGCCCAGTCGCGCGACGAGCCGGTGCCGTATTCCTTGCCGGCCAGCACGATCAGCGGGGTGTTCTCTTCCTTGTACTTCATGGCCGCGTCGTACATGGCCATCTGTTCGCCGCTCGGCACGTGCTTGGTGTAGCCACCCTCGACGCCGTCCAGCATCTGGTTCTTGATGCGGATGTTGGCGAAGGTGCCGCGTACCATCACGTCGTCGTTGCCGCGGCGCGAACCGTAGGAGTTGAACTGCGCCGGCTGCACGCCGCGCTCCATCAGGAAGCGGCCGGCCGGGCTGTCCTTCTTGATCGCGCCGGCGGGCGAGATGTGATCGGTGGTGATCGAGTCGCCGAACAGACCCAGGCAGCGCGCGCCGTGGATGTCCTCGACCTTCTCCACGTCCATCGTCATGCCCTCGAAGTAGGGCGGGTTCTTGATGTAGGTGGAGGCGTCGTCCCAGGCGTACTGCTTGCCGTCCGGCGACTGGATGGCGTTCCAGCGCTCGTCGCCCTTGAACACGTCGGCGTAGCTCTTGGTGAACATGTCGGCGGTGACCGAGCTGGCGATCAGATCGCTGATCTCCTTGTTGGTCGGCCAGATGTCCTTCAGGAACACGTCATTGCCGTCCTGGTCCTGACCGATCGGATCCTTGTCCAGCTCGATATCGAGCGTGCCGGCGAGGGCGTAGGCGACCACCAGCGGCGGCGAGGCCAGGTAGTTCATCTTCACTTCGGGATGCACGCGGCCTTCGAAGTTGCGGTTGCCCGACAGCACCGAGGCCACGGCCAGGTCGCCCTGGTTGATGCCCTGGCTGATCTCGGCCGGCAGCGGGCCGGAGTTGCCGATGCAGGTGGTGCAGCCGTAGCCGACCAGGTAGAAGCCGACCTTCTCCAACTCGTCCATCAGGCCGGTGGCTTCCAGGTAGTCGGTGACCACCTTGGAACCCGGGCCGAGCGACGGCTTGACCCACGGCTTGGCGGTCAGGCCCTTGGCGGCGGCCTTCTTGGCGACCAGGCCTGCGCCCAGCATCACCGCCGGGTTGGAGGTGTTGGTGCAGGAGGTGATGGCGGCGATGACGACCGCGCCGTCCTTCAGTTCGAAGTGCTTGCCGTCCTTTTCGACGGTGACCGAGCCTTCGCTCATGGCGCTGGCCGGATTGCCGACGGCGGTATCGCCGCCTTCGTTGGCGAAGCGCTCGGCGTCGCCGTTCTTCGGCTTGCGGTTGGCGGTCAGCGGACCGACCACTTCATGGAAGTTCTTCTTCACGTCGGTCAGCAGCACGCGGTCCTGCGGGCGCTTCGGACCGGCCATGGACGGCTTGACCTCGCCCATGTCCAGTTCCAGCGTGGCGGTGAACTCGGCGTGCGGGGTGTTGGCGTCGTGCCACAGGCCCTGGGCCTTGGCGTAGGCCTCGACCAGCGCGACCTGCTGGTCGCTGCGGCCGGACAGACGCATGTAGTTCAGCGCCTCGGCGTCGACCGGGAAGATGCCGCAGGTCGCGCCGTACTCGGGCGCCATGTTGGCGATGGTGGCGCGGTCGGCCAGCGGCAGGTGCTGGAGGCCCTCACCGAAGAATTCGACGAACTTGCCGACGACGCCGTGCTTGCGCAGCATCTGCGTCACGGTCAGCACCAGGTCGGTGGCGGTGGCGCCTTCCGGCAGTTTGCCGGTCAGCTTGAAGCCGACCACCTGCGGGATCAGCATCGACGACGGCTGGCCCAGCATCGCGGCCTCGGCCTCGATGCCGCCCACGCCCCAGCCGAGTACGCCCAGGCCGTTGATCATGGTGGTGTGCGAGTCGGTGCCGAACACGGTGTCCGGGTAGGCCCACAGCTGGCCGTCGACGTCCTGGCCCATGACCACGCGAGCCAGATGCTCCAGATTCACCTGGTGCACGATGCCGGTGCGCGGCGGCACCACCTTGAAGTTGTCCAGCGCCTTCTGGCCCCAGCGCAGGAAGCCGTAGCGTTCCTGGTTGCGCTCGAACTCGATCTTCACGTTCTCGTCGATGGCGCTCTCGCTGCCGAACTTGTCGACCTGGACGGAGTGATCGATGACCAGCTCAGCCGGCGACAGCGGGTTGATCAGCTCGGGATCGCCGCCCAGGTTCTTCATGGCGTCGCGCATGGCGGCCAGGTCGACCACACAGGGAACGCCGGTGAAGTCCTGCAGCACCACGCGTGCGGGCGTGAAGGCGATCTCGGTGTCCGGCTCCTTCTTCGCGTCCCAGGTGGCGACCGCCTCGATCTCCTTGGCGGTGACGTTGGCGCCGTCCTCGTTGCGCAGCAGGTTCTCGAGCAGGATCTTCATCGAGTAGGGCAGGCGCTTGAGATCGAAGCGCTCGCCCAGCTTGGCGAGACTGGCGTAGGCGTACGACGTGCCGTTGACGTCGAGGGTGTCGCGGGTCGAGAAGGAATCGTTCATAACTGCTCCTGGCTTGAATCGGCTACAGGTTTCCGGCACGCGAATCACGTGCCGGCGACCGGAAAAGACCTTAATTATCGCGCAAAACCCGTGAACGGCGCGAATACGAGTGCGTTCGCGTCGACCTCTGCGGGGCCGGGTGGCCGCTAAGCATGCGGTCGGCGGGCTACAATGCGATGAACTCCGCGTGCGCCGACGACGGCTGCGGAGCGCGCAAAGGATGCGGCCGAACGTTGCGCCGCACAAACGGATTAGATGGCATGCAGCATGCGAAGATTTCGATGGCCCTATCGGCCGTGTCCTTGCGCGACCTTGCGCTGGTGCAGGCGGTCGCCCGCGAGGGCAGTTTCGCGCGAGCCTCGGCGCGCATGCACATCAGTCCCTCCGGCCTGTCGCATCAGATTCAGAAGGTCGAACAGGCGCTGGGCGCCACGCTGTTCGAACGCGGCAGTCGCCATACGCTGCTGACGGCGCTGGGGCGGCGTCTTCTGGCGTATGTCGACGCCGTGCTGGATGCGGCCGAGGGCCTGGAGCGCGCTGCGCAGGACGGCGAGGCGGCATTCGGCGGCGAACTGCGTCTGGGGGTTCCGGCCACGCTGGGGCCGTATCTGTTGCCGCATCTGATCGAGCCGTTTCCGCAGCGCTTTCCGGGCGCGCGGCTGGCGCTGTCGGAAGGCAAGCTGCGCGGATTGCTGCGGCGGCTGCGGGAAGGCGAGCTGGATGCGGTGATCGCGCCGCGAACCGTGACCGCGAACCGTGGTCTGGGTTCGTGCGAGATGTTCTTCGAGCCGTACGAACTGTTGCTCAATGCCAGTCATCCGCTGGCCGAACGGGACTGCATCGCGCTGGGGGAGCTGAATCCCGACGACGCCACCTTCATGGCCGAGGGGCACGATGCCGACGTGCAGGACGCGCTCGGTGCGCAGGACGTCGATGGTGTCGAGGAGAAGATCCAGGACGTCAGTCTGGAAAGCCTGGCGACCCTGGTGGTTCTGCGCGGCGGCTACGCGCTCGTGCCGTCGCTGGCGCATGCGAGGTTGGCTTCGATTCCCCGACTTGCGCTGGCGCGCATCGACGGTACGCCGCCCGGGCGCGAGATCCGGCTGTACTGGCGTCAGGCTTCGCCGTGGCAGGCGGATCTGGAGGCGTTCGGCGCCTTGATCCGGCAGCTGGCTGCGTCGATTCCTGCGTTGCGGGTCGACGGTGACACTGCGGCGGATGCAGCACAGGCGTGAGCGAGTCGCGGGTACGCGACGATTCCGTAGACAGGCAGGAATCCGGGCATCGTGCTTGGCGCTGAACGTCAGTCCGTGGCGTCGGGATGCGCCAGTCCTGCGCGCAGCGGATCCAGGGCCGCGCCGTAGCGTTCGGCGCGCGCGGTGTCGCGCCGAAGCGGCTGGCGGACCTGCGCGGCGCTGGCGGTGCGCACGCTGCGATGGGCGTTATGGAAATCCAGGCAGGCGTTGTCGAAGGGCAGGCCGCAGGCGTCCAGCAGGGTGCGGATCTGTGCCTTGGGTGCATCCAGCAGGTCTTCGTAGCGCTGTAGCACGATGCGTTCGGGTTCGTGCGCGCGCCAACGGTCCATGGCGTGTTCATAGTCGCGCAGGTAGGCGGCCAGGTCGGTCAGGTCGTTGCTGAAATGAGGCAGGCGGTAGAACTGCTGCTTGAAGCACGACCAGCCGGTCTCCAGCGGGTCGCGGCGCGCGTCGATCACCACCGCGCCGGGCAGCATCGCGCGCAGCAGACCGGTGTAGAGCCAGTTCTCCGGCATCTTGTCGGTGTGCCGGGGACGTTCGGTACGCCAGCGGGCGGTGCGCGCGAGGTAGTCGCGACCCAGACGCGCCCAGTCGTCCGCATCGGCTTCGCCGAGCCACTGTGGGAACGGTTTCTTGCGGCGCGTGGTCTCGGCGGCCAGCACGGCGCCGAGGTCGGGTAGTTCGCTGGCGCCCTCGACGTGCGGATGCGCGGCGAGGATCTGTTCGACCAGTGTCGAGCCGGCGCGCGGCATGCCGACGATGAAGATCGCCTCGCGGCCGCGTTCGGCGTCCTGGCTTTGCGCGATGTGCGCATCCTGCGCGACCACGCCTTCGACCAATCGGTGGAAGGCGTGGCGGTTCCATGTCGCCAGCGACTGCGATTCGCGGTTGGCCTGCGCGATGGCGTCGAAAGCCTCGGCGTAGCGTTCGCGGTCCTCGTGCAGCTTGCCCAGCGCATGACGCATGGCGATGCGGTCGGGCGGTTGCGCGGCGGGATGCTTCAGCGCCGCGTTCAGCTGCAAGGCATCGGACTCGCCGAGCGGGCGCGTCTTCATGTTGGACAAGCCGCGCCAGGCATCGCCGTTGGCCGGGTGCAGTTTCAGCGCGGCGCGGTAGCTGGCGTCGGCGTCGTCGAAGTGGCCCAGATGCACCAGCGCGTCGCCGAGCAGTACGTGCGCGGGCAGCATGTCGGGCGCCAGGCGCGTGGCCTCCTGCAGCGCCTCGACGGCTTCTTCGGTGATGCCTTCCTGCTGCAGGTTGCGCCCGAGATTGAACCAGGCGAGCGCGAATTCCGGCCGCAGTCGGCAGGCTTCGCGCCAGTGCGCGAAGGCTTCCTGTTTGCGTTCGAGTCCGTACAGGGCCGAAGCCAGATCGCTGAGCGTGGCGCTGTCGTCGGGACGCTGAGCCCGCGCCTGTTCGAGCAGCTTGGCGGCCTCGGCGAAACGCTGCTGGCGATTGCGCAGGATGCCCAGCAGGCGAAGCGCTTCGGGGTGATTGGGCGTTCCCGCCAGCACCGCGACCAGCAACTGCTCGGCCTGGGCCGGTGCACCGTCACGGATCGCGCGCGCCGCCGCGTGCATGCGCGGTACGGCGGATGCGGGCAAGCCCTGCATCCGCGGGTCATGATCGGGCGGAGCGGAGGTGCGCGTCATGCCCTGCGTGCGCCCGCCGCGCTCAGCGCGGCAGTTCCCAGATGCGGAAGCCGCCGTGGAAGGCGTTGCCGTTCTCTCCGCGCAGCACACCGTCCGGGAGATCCTTCAGGTGCCGCACGTTGCCGCCGCCGAGCATCACGTAGTCGGGCATGAAAGCGTTGCGCATCACCTGGATCAGCTCCAGCACGTTGTCGGTCCAGGCGTCCTTGTTCTCGTTGTAGAACTTGTCGCTGACGTAGTGCTCGTAGGTGTGCTTGCGCCACGGCATGTGCGAGAGCTCGGTTGGTTGCAGCACGCCGTCGATGATGAGGGCGGAGCCGAGTCCGGTGCCGAGCCCCAGGAACAGCATGCGGCCGCCCTGGTAGCTGCCCAGTGCCTGCATCGCGGCGTCGTTGACCACGCGTACCGGACAGTTGAAGGCGCGGCGGAAATCGAAGTCCTTCCAGCCCGCGCCGAGGTTGATCGGGTCGGTGCGAAGACGGCCCTGGATCACCGGCGCGGGTACACCGAGGGTGACGGCGTCGTAGCGCCAGTCCTCGACCAGCGGCAGCAGCTTGTCCATCATCTGCTGCGGGGTGAGGTCCGGGCCGGACTTGAAGCGGCGCATTTCGTCGCGGTCGGAGATGCGCATCTTCACGTGGGTGCCGCCGATGTCCAGCACCAGCACGGTCGGCGTGCCCGGGCCCTGGTTCTCGGCCTGCGCGCGTGCCTTGCGGTACCAGCGGATCGCGGTGTTGGTGGAATCGTCGTGGGACAGGCGCTTGCGCGGCGACTCGATTTCCTCGGCCACTTTCTTGGCCAGCACCTTGCCCAGTTCCACGCCCCACTGATCGAATGGGTTGATGTCCCAGATCGCGGCCTGCACGAACACGCTGTGCTCGTACAGTGCCACCAGCGCGCCCAGCGTGGCCGGGGTCAGGCGCTGGGCGGTCAGCAGGCTGGACGGGCGGTTGCCCTCGAACACCTTGTGCGGCGCCAGCGCGGCCGGCACGCCTTCGTCGCGTACTTCCTTCAGCGTCTTGCCGAAGGCCAGTGCTTCGGCCTGGGCGATGACGTTGGCCAGCAACAGGTCGTGATGGCGGCCGCTGGGGTTCAGCGACTGGCCGAAGGCGATGAAATCGCACGGAATCAGGCGCGTGCCCTGATGGATCAGCTGATAGAACGAATGCTGGCCGTTGGTGCCGGGCTCGCCCCAGAACACCGGGCCGGTGGCGACGTCCACGGCCTTGCCGCCGCGTGTGACGCGCTTGCCGTTGGACTCCATGGTCAGCTGCTGCAGATAGGCCGGGAAGCGCTTCAGGTACTGCTCGTAGGGCAGCACGGCGACGGTCTCGGCGCCAAAGAAGTCGTTGTACCAGACGCCGAGCAGACCCATGATCGCCGGCAGATTCTCTTCCAGCGGTGCGTTGCGGAAATGCTCGTCCATGGCGTGGAAGCCGTCGAGCATCTCGCCGAAGGCGCGCGGGCCGATGGCGATCATGGTGGACAGGCCGATGGCCGAATCCATCGAGTAGCGGCCGCCGACCCAGTCCTCGAAACCGAAGGTGTGCATGGCCGGAATGCCGAACTTGCGCACCGCCTCGCGGTTGGTCGACAGCGCCACGAAGTGTTTCTTCACCGCCTGCTTGCTGCCGGCGGCGGCCAGCAGCCAGTCACGCGCGGTGTGCGCGTTGGTCATCGTCTCCAGCGTGGTGAAGGTCTTGGAGGCGACGATGAACAGCGTCTCCTCCGGCTCCAGGTCGCGCACGGCTTCGGCGAAGTCGGTGTGGTCGACGTTGGAGACGAAGCGCATGCGCAGCGTGCGATCGCTGTAATGGCGCAGCGCCTCGTAGGCCATCACCGGCCCCAGGTCGGAACCGCCGATGCCAATGTTGACGATGTTGCGGATGCGCTTGCCGCTGAATCCGGTCAGGTCGCCGTTGCGCACGGCATCGGCAAACACCGCCATGCGGTCGAGCGTGGCATGCACGCCGGGCACGATGTTCTTGCCGTCACACTCGATCACGCTGCCGGCCGGTGCGCGCAGGGCGATGTGCAGGGCGGCGCGGTGCTCGGTGTTGTTGATTTTCTCTCCAGCGAACATGGCGTCGCGTCGCGCTTCCACGTCGCACTCGCGAGCCAGCGCGAACAAATGCTGCATGGTCGCGTTGTTAATGCGGTGCTTGGAATAGTCCAGCCGCCAGCCCGCGGCTTCGGCGCTGAATTTCTTCGCGCGTTCGGAATCGCGTGCGAACAGATCACGCAGACGACGCTTGCGCATGCTCTCGTAATGGCGTTCAAGGGCCTGCCAGGCGTCTTTCTTGCGTAACGTGCTCATGGGTCTCCAGAGGGATCGTGCGTTGTGCGGGGATACAAGAGGACAAAAATGCGACAGAACGGCCCCGGGATCAACCGCTGTCCAGCGTTGCGCCGGTCAGCAGGCCGCGCGCGAGCATCGCGGCCTGCTTGCGCTTGAAGATCAATTGCCACTGTCGGCCGCCGATCTGACGCCAGAGCACGGCCGCGCGAACGGCCGCCAGCAGCGAGGCGCGGATGCGTTCGACGACGTTCTGCTGCTGCAGCAACAGCGGTGAGCCGCTGACCATCACGCGCGGGCGCAGCGTAGAGATGGTCGCGGTGTACAGGTCGGCCAGGCGCGCGGTCACTGTGGCGTGCGTGCAGCCGAAGTGGTCGGCCTGACGTTGCGCCTGGACGATGCCTTCCTGCAGTTGCTTGACCAGCCGTTGACGGCCGGACAGCGTGCGTTCGACGCGCAGCACGGTGACGGCCATGCGCGCGATGGCCAGTTCGTGGCGGGTGTCGTCGAACTGCTCGGTCAGCGTGCGTAGCCCCATACGCGCGCCGGCGATGCCGCCGAACACGTCGGGCACGCTGTCGGCGTCGATGCGGAAAATGCTGGCGAGGGAATGCTCGAGCGCGGTTTCGTCGCAGCTGCCGCGCGTCGCCAGTTGATGCGCCAGTGCGCAGCCCTGGAAGACACCGGCCAGCGCCAGGACGCGATCCTCGTTCATGCGCGGCTCCCGGTGAAAAGCGATTGAAGCGTGGTGTGGCGCGGCAGAGGCAGCGTCATCCGGATCGTTCCTTTCATGCGTGAGTGGTGGGCGCGGACCATCCGCCGAACGCGGCATCGGTCGCTTCGATGATGCCGCCGCCGAGGCAGGCCTCGCCATCGTAGAACACGATCGACTGGCCCGGTGTCACAGCGCGCTGCGCGTCCTCGAACACGATGCGCGCCTCGTCACCGTCGAGTCGGACGCGGCAGGGCTGGTCGGTCTGGCGATAGCGTACCTTGGCGGTGCAGGCGAAGTCGTCCGCCGGCGCCGTGCCGGCGACCCAGGTCAGCGAGGAGGCGCGCACGCGGTGGGACTGCAGCCAGTCGTTCTCGCCGCCCTGGGCGACATAGAGAATGTTCTGCCGTACATCCTTGCCGACCACGTACCACGGTTTGCCGGATGCGCCGCGCCGGCCGCCGATGTTCAGGCCGCTGCGCTGTCCCAGCGTGTAGTACATGACGCCGTCGTGCTCGCCGACGGTCTCGCCGTCCGGCGTCTGCATCGGGCCGGAGCGGGCCGGGATGTACTGCGCCAGGAAGCTGCGGAAGTCGCGCTCGCCGATGAAGCAGATGCCGGTGGAGTCCTTCTTCGCGTGCGTGGGCAGGTGCGCGGCCTCGGCCATGCGGCGCACGTACGGCTTGGCCATGTCACCGATGGGGAACAGCGTGGCGGCCAGCTGCTCTTGTCCCAGCGCATGCAGGAAATAGGTCTGGTCCTTGTTCGTGTCCGTCGCGCGCAACAGACGCCATTGGCCATCGCGCTGGTCGATGCGCGCGTAGTGACCGGTGGCGATCTTCTCCGCGCCCAGGTCGCGGGCGTGTTCGAGGAAGGTGCGGAACTTGATCTCGCGGTTGCAAAGCACATCGGGATTGGGCGTGCGTCCGGCGCGGTATTCGGCGAGAAAATGCTCGAATACGCCATCCCAGTATTCGGCGGCGAAATTGCGGTTGTGGAAACGCAGGCCGAGCGCAGCGCACACGGCGACGGCGTCCTTGCGGTCCTCCTCGGCGCGGCAGGGGCCGTCGCGGGTGTCTTCTTCCCAGTTCTGCATGAACAGGCATTCGACATCGTGGCCCGCTTCGCGCAGGCGCAATGCGGCAACCGAGGAGTCGACGCCGCCGGAAAGGCCGAGCATCACTTTCATGCGTGGGCCGTGTCCTGGTCGAGCAGACTGGTCACGGCGCTCAGCGGCAGTCGCTGGCCGCCCAGCCAGGCGTCGATGCTGCGCAGCACGAGTGGACTGCGCAGACGCTCGCCCAGCGCCTCGATCTCGTCGCGTCGCAGCCATTGCGGGCCGATGATGCCGTCGTCGAGCACATGGTTGGGTCGATGCCGCAGCGCGCGGCCGGCGAAGCTGAAGCGCACGATGTGCTCGCGGTGCTGCGGGCTGTACCACTGGTGCACGCCGATCAGATGCTGAAGCTCGATGTCCCAGCCGGTTTCTTCCAGCGTTTCGCGAACGGCGGCATGGGTGAGCGCCTCGTCCGGCTCCAGATGGCCGGCGGGCTGGTTGTAGCGGATGGCACCGCTGACCGATTCCTCGACCATCAGGAAGCGGCCGTCGTCGTCGGCGACGATGCTGGCCACCGTCACGTGCGGGCACCAGATCGCCGGCGCGGGGGCTTTGGCATCGTTCATGCTTATGGCGTTTCGTCGTAAGGGTGTGGAAAAACGCCATTGTGCCATCACTTACGCCACATGGCCCGGATCGCTTGCGCGCGTCGGGCCTGCGTATAATGGAGGCGAAACAGGACGATTCTTCAACCATGGCCCATTCTTCCGACCACGATCACGATCACGATCACGATCACGAGTACGACCACGGCGTCGCTGTCGAGTCTGCCAAGCCGAAGCTCGGCAAGCCGCCGATGTTCCAGGTGGTGCTGATCAACGACGATTACACGCCGATGGATTTCGTCATCGACGTGCTCCGCGCGTTCTTCGCGATGGATCAGGAGCGTGCGGTGCAGGTGATGTTGCACGTACATACCCGCGGCAAGGGCGTGTGCGGTGTTTTTTCTCGCGAGGTGGCCGAAACCAAGGTCACGCAGGTCAATGAGTACTCAAGGACCCATCAACATCCGTTGATGTGCACTATGGAAAAGCTCTGAGCGACCCCATTTTGAGCGTATAGCCCCGCCTGCGGGCGGGCCGCAGAGTCCAACCAGGAGACGATCCGAATGTTTAGCAAGGATCTCGAGCTCACCATTGGCCATTGCTATAAGTCGGCGCGTGAGCAGCGCCACGAGTTCATGACCGTGGAGCATCTGCTGCTGGCGCTGCTCGACAACGCCTCGGCAACCACGGTTCTGCGCGCATGCAATGTCGATCTGGGGCGCCTCGGCGAGGCGCTCAGCAAGATCATCGAAGAGACCGTGCCCGTGCTGCAGGACGGCGACGAGCGCGACACGCAGCCTACGCTGGGTTTCCAGCGCGTGCTGCAGCGGGCGGTCTACCACGTGCAATCCTCCGGGCGGAAGGAGGTCACCGGCGCCAACGTGCTGGTGGCGATCTTCGGCGAGAAGGATTCGCATGCCGTGTATTTCCTGCATCAGCAGGAAGTGACGCGTCTGGACGTGGTCAACTACATCTCGCACGGCATCGCGCGCATCGGCGACGACAGCGAGGCGCCGCCCGCGGCCGAGCAGCGCGAGGGCGAGGAAGCGGCTGCCGAGAGCGGTAACAACCCGCTACAGGAATACGCCAACAACCTCAATGAGCTGGCCGAGGAAGGTCGCATCGACCCGCTGATCGGCCGTCAGGAAGAGGTCGAGCGCACCATTCAGGTGCTGTGCCGCCGGCGCAAGAACAATCCGCTCTACGTCGGCGAGGCCGGCGTCGGCAAGACCGCGCTGGCGGAAGGTCTGGCCAAGCGCATCGTCGAGGGCGATGTGCCCGAAGTGCTGTCCGACAGCACCATCTGGGCACTGGATCTGGGCGCGCTGGTCGCCGGCACGAAGTATCGCGGCGATTTCGAGAAGCGTCTGAAGGCGGTGATCGGTCAGCTGAAGAAGGAAAAGAACGCGATCCTCTTCATCGACGAGATCCACACCATCATCGGCGCCGGTTCGGCGTCGGGCGGCACCATGGACGCCTCGAACCTGATCAAGCCCATGCTGGCCTCGGGCGAGCTGCGTTGCATCGGTTCGACGACGTTCCAGGAATTCCGCGGCATCTTCGAGAAGGACCGCGCGCTGGCGCGGCGCTTCCAGAAGATCGACATCGTCGAGCCGAGCATCGCCGAGAGCGTGGAGATCCTGCGCGGTCTGAAGGAGCGCTTCGAGAAGCATCACGCTGTCGAGTACAGCGGCGAGGCGCTGCAGGCCGCCGTGGACCTGTCGGTCAAGCACATTCCCGACCGTCTGCTTCCGGACAAGGCCATCGACGTGATCGACGAGGCCGGCGCCCGCCAGCGCCTGTTCCCGGAGAACGAGCGCAGCGACCGCATCGAGGTCGCCGACATCGAGTTCATCGTCGCGCGCATGGCGCGGATTCCGGCCAAGCAGGTTTCCGCCTCCGACCGCGACGTGCTGAAGAACCTGGAGCGCAACCTGAAGATGGTGGTGTTCGGGCAGGATCCGGCCATCGAAGCCCTTTCGGCCTCGATCAAGATGGCGCGTTCCGGTCTGGGCGACCCGAAGAAGCCCATCGGCAGCTTCCTGCTGGCCGGTCCGACCGGTGTCGGCAAGACCGAGGTCACCAAGCAGCTCGCCATGCAGCTGGGCATCGAGATGATCCGCTTCGACATGTCCGAGTACATGGAGGCGCACTCGGTGTCGCGCCTGGTCGGCGCGCCTCCGGGCTACGTCGGCTTCGATCAGGGCGGCTTGCTGACCGAGGCGGTCACCAAGCATCCGCACTGCGTGCTGCTGCTGGATGAGATCGAAAAGGCGCATCCGGACGTGTTCAACATCCTGCTGCAGGTCATGGACCGTGGCGTGCTGACGGACACCAATGGTCGCGAGGCCAATTTCAAGAACGTGATTCTGGTGATGACCACCAACGCCGGCGCGCAGCTGGCGTCGCGGCGGACCATCGGCTTCGTCGAGCAGAACCATTCGCCGGACGCCATGGAGACCATCCGCCGCACCTTCACGCCGGAATTCCGCAACCGTCTGGATGCGGTGATCCAGTTCAGCTCGCTGGACTTCGAGCACATCCTGCGCGTGGTCGACAAGTTCCTGATCGAACTGGAGACGCAGCTCAACGAGAAGCAGGTGGCTGTCGACGTCAGCGCCGAGGCGCGGCGCTGGCTGGCCGAGCGCGGTTTCGACCCGCAGATGGGGGCGCGGCCGATGGCGCGCGTGATCCAGGAGCACATCAAGCGCCCGCTGGCCGACGAACTGCTGTTCGGCAAGCTGGCCGATGGCGGCAAGGTGAAGCTCAGCGTCGCCGATGGCGAACTGTTGGTCGAGACCGAGGCCGGAGAGAAGCTGCCGGCAACGGTGAGCTGAGACGGCAAGCATCCGCATGGGTGCGCAAGGCCCAGGTGCGATCCGTCGCACCCGGGCTTCTTTGTCTGCGGATGCGTCATCGTCGGATCGATGGTTATGTGAGGGACGGGCACGAGAAAAAGCCCGGGGTGCTCCCAGGCTTCGTCGTGGCTCGATTGCGTCGGCCGCGCGGACGAAAGTCCGGCGGCTTACTTCATGCGGTAGGTGATACGACCCTTGGTCAGGTCGTACGGCGTCATTTCGACGCGCACCTTGTCGCCGGTCAGGATGCGGATGTAGTGCTTGCGCATGCGACCGGAGATGTGGGCCGTGATCACGTGGCCGTTCTCCAGCTCCACGCGGAACATGGTGTTGGGCAGGGTCTCGAGGACCTTGCCTTCCATTTCGATGACGTCGTCTTTGGCCATAAATTCTTCAGCGAGCGGGCCGGTACGGCCGCGTAAGCCGTGCATTTTGCCACGCAAGGCCGCTCGATCAAAGACGCAAACGCGCGGCGGGGCGGTCAGGGTGTCTTGGCGGGGCCGAAATACTCGTCCAGTTTGGCGTGAATCTCGTTCTCGATGCGCGGCTTGAGGGCCGACACCAGCATGCCCAGGCGCGCCTGCACATGCACGTCGTGGGCACTCACGGCGATGCCGCCATCAACGCCCATGTGGCTGAATCGCAGGGTGTCATCGTCCCAGCGGGTGTCCACGCCGAACTTCTCGCGCATGCGCTGCGCGACCTTGTCCACGGCGGCATGTGCCTGTTCCAGACCCAGTGAATGAGTACGGCGGATGTCGATCGAAGGCATGGCGTGTCCGTGACGTGGAAGCGGTTGATGCGGGCGCAGAGCATAGCCGATGCGGTGTGCATGTGCCGCTGGACGGGTCAGTCAGCGGCGGTTGCACGACGGTCTGCGAGCTTAGAGGTATCATGAGCATTGCAAGCAACGGGGCAACGCACGTCGGCGCCGGACGGGATCGTTTCGATATCCGTCCCATGTGCGCGCACGACGGCAACGGGTCGGCCAACATGCGCATCGAATTCGCCAATGCCGAACATCCGGGTGTCGACTGGAACCGTCGCACGTTCCGTATCGGCAGTGCCGCCGACAACGATCTGGTGATCCATGCGCCGGGCGTGGCCGCACATCATCTGCAACTGACGCACGATGCGCGCGGCATGGTGCTGACGGTGATGCCAGGCGCCGGGCGCGTGTATCTCAATGCGCGCCAGGTGCGCGAGCGTGCGCTGCTGCGGCCGGGAGACAGCCTCGGCATCGGCGATACCCGCCTTCGCCTGTGCCGGCCTGCGGCGGTTGCCGATTCGGACGTGCGCATCGGGCAGGCCAGTCTGCGCGCGGTCGCCGGTCCGCTGTCCGGACGTGCGCAGCGTATCGATGCGCGCCTGGATCTGGGTAACACGGGCCGCTGGCCGCTCGGCATCGCACAGGCGCCCGATGCTTGCGTTTCGCTGGTGCGCGAGGACGGACGCTTACTGCTGCGATGCGTGCAGTTGCCGGAATCCTGCCCCGTGAGCGTCAATGGCGAATCCGCACGCGAAGCCGTCCTGGGCGATGGCGATCAGATCTCGCTGGGGGCGCATCGTTTTGTCGTGGATGCCTGCGAGCTACGCCCCGACACGCCGGTGGAAACACCGGACGAAGACAACGTCTTGCCCGAGGACAGCGTGGGGCCGAGACGGGAAGTGTGGTGGCTGATCGTCACGGCAGCAGCCCTGGCGCTGGCCATTGCCGCGTTCCTGTTCGTGCGACTGTGACCTCCTGACCCGCATGTGACGAATGGGCATGTCGACAGGCTTGCAGCCTGCCCATCGCGAGCCATAATCGGAATGTGCGGCTGCGAGCCGCGTTTTTTTCGAAAGGCGAATTGCAAACATGACCGATCCCGTCCGACCGTGGAACTTCAGCGCCGGTCCCGCTGTGCTCGCACCCGAAGTGCTGGCGCAGGCGCAGCGCGAACTGCTGGACTGGCGCGGCACCGGCGCATCGGTCATGGAGGTGTCGCATCGCGGCCGTGATTTCATGGATATGGCCGAGGAAGCCGAACAGGACCTGCGCACCCTGATGGGCATTCCCGACCGCTATGCGGTGCTGTTTCTGCAAGGCGGCGCGACGCAGCATTTCGCGCAGCTGGCCATGAATCTTGCCGCCCCCGGGGACAGCGCCGACTACGTGGTCACCGGGCACTGGAGCCAGAAGGCCGTGCGCGAGGCCGAGCCGTACGTGCGGACGCGCGTGGCGGCCAGTACCGAAGCGGACGGCTTCCGCCGCGTGCCGTCGGTCATCGACGTCGATCCGGGTGCGGCGTATCTGCACTACACACCCAACGAGACCATTCACGGCACCGAGTTCCATCGGATTCCGGAGAGCGGCGACGTGCCGCTGGTGGCGGACATGTCGTCGGACATCCTGTCGCGGCCGCTGGATGTGTCGCGCTTCGGCATGATCTACGCCGGGGCGCAGAAGAACATCGGGCCGTCCGGCCTGGTGCTGCTCATCATCCGCGAGGATCTGCTGCAGCGCACGGGCCGGCCGATGGCGGACATCTTCCGCTATGCCCGGCACGTCGAGCGCGACTCGATGCTCAACACGCCCAACACCTGGGGGTGGTACCTGGCCGGTCTGACCTTCAAGTGGATCGCCGCGCAGGGCGGTCTGGACGTTATCGGCGAACGCAACCGGGCCAAGGCCGAGGCGCTCTACGCGGCTATCGACGGTTACGGTGGGTTCTACCGCAACGACATCGACCCGGACTCGCGCTCGCGCATGAACGTGCCGTTCCGCCTGCACGACGAGGCGTTGAACACGCTGTTCCTGGAGGAGTCGTCACAGGCCGGATTGCTGGCGCTGAAAGGGCATCGCGCACTGGGCGGTATGCGCGCCTCGATTTACAACGCGATGCCGATGGAGGGCGTGAAGGCCCTGATCCAATTCATGCGCGATTTTGCGCAGCGCCACGGATGAGGGGCGTGCGATGAGCAAACCGGCCACCGACAAACCGACCTTCACTCTGGTGCAGGCGCGCGAGCGTATCGACGCCATCGATCGCGACATCCAGGGCCTGATCGCCGAGCGCGCGCAATGGGCGCAGCAGGTCGGCAAGGCCAAGGGCGCGCTGAAGGCCGCCGTCGACTACTACCGGCCCGAGCGCGAGGCGCAGGTACTGCGGCGCGTGGTCGACCGCAACGACGGACCGCTCTCCAATGAGGAAATGGTGCGGCTGTTCCGCGAGATCATGTCGGCCTGCCTGGCGCAGCAGGAACCGTTGAAGATCGGCTTCCTCGGCCCGCAGGGCACCTTCAGTGAGCAGGCCGCGCGCAAGCATTTCGGCCACTCCTCGCATGGACTGCCTCTGGGCAGCATCGAGGAAGTGTTCCAGGAGGTCGAGGCCGGCAACGCCGATTTCGGCGTGGTGCCGGTGGAGAATTCCGGGCAGGGCACAATCCAGGTCACATTGGACATGTTCCTGACCTCGGAGCTGAAGATCTGCGGCGAGGTCGAGCTGCGCGTGCACCAGTATCTGCTTTCGCGCACCGGCCGCATGGAGGACATCGAGCGTGTGTACTCGCATCCGCAGTCGCTGGCGCAGTGCAAGTCGTGGCTGCGGCAGCATCTGCCCCATGCCGAGCGCGTGCCGGTGTCGAGCAATGCCGAAGCCGCGCGCCGCGCGCGCAACGCGGACGACGCAGCCGCCATTGCCGGCGAGAGCGCGGGGCTGGTCTACGGGCTGAAGCCGCTGGCCGGTCCGGTCGAGGACCGGCCGGACAACACCACGCGCTTCCTGGTGCTGGGTCGCGAGCTGTTCCCGCCCTCGGGCAACGATCGCACCTCGGTGCTGGTGTTCGTGAAGGACCAACCGGGCGCGCTGGCCCACGTGCTGGGGCCGCTGGCCGCGCACGACGTGACCATGAATCGCATCGAGTCGCGACCGGCGCATGGCCGCAAGTGGCAGTACGCATTTTTCATCGACATCAGCGGGCATGTCGAGGACGAGGCGGTGCGCGCGGCGCTGAAGGAGATGTCGCCGTTCGCCCGCGAGGTCAAGATCCTCGGCTCGTACCCGGTCGCGGTGCCGTGAGTTTCGATCCCGAGCGCCTGGCGCAGCCGGCGATTCGCCGTCTGCGTGCCTACGATCCCGGTCACGATCTCCCGCGCCTGCGCACACGTTTTGGCGCGGTGCTGGCCGAACTGGGCTCGAACGAGAATGCGCTGGGTCCCAGCCCCGCGGCGCTGGAGGCGGCGCATGCGGCGTTGAGCGAGACGTACCGCTATCCCGATCCACGCTGCGGTGCCTTGCGCGAGGCGCTGGCGCAACAGCACGGCGTGACGCCGGACCAACTGGTATTCGGCAACGGTTCGCACGAACTGCTGATGCAACTGGCGCAGATCTTCGCCGGCGCGGATGCGGCCGTGATGCACGCGCAGTTCGGTTTCGCGGTGTTCCCGATTGCCGCGACGGCCGCGGGTGCGCCTGCCGTGTGCGTGCCGGCGTTGCCGCGTACGCACCCGACGGCGCCGCTCGGGCACGATCTGGATGCCATGGCGGATGCGTTGCGCGAGGACGTGCGCCTGATCTATCTGGCCAACCCGAACAATCCGACCGGCACCTGGTTCACGCACGCGGCGCTGGAAGCCTTCCTGCAACGCGTGCCGCGCGACACGTTGGTCGTGGTCGACGAGGCCTATGGCGAATACATGCAGGCGCCGGGACTGGATACGGCGATCGCGTTGCTCGACGCCCATCCGAACCTGATCGTGACGCGCAGCTTTTCCAAGGCGTACGCGTTGGCCGGTCTGCGCATCGGTTACTTGTTGGCGCACGCGTCGGTAGCGGCGGTGCTAGAGCGGCTACGCGAGTCCTTCAACATCAACCAGGTGGCGCAGGCCGCGGCGCGCGCGGCGCTGGACGATGCCGCGTATCTGCAGTCGGCGATCGACATCAACGCGGCCGAGCGTGCGCGGATGGAGCGTACGCTGTCTGAGCGCGGATTCGCCACGCTGCCTTCGCAGACCAATTTCCTGCTACTCGACCTGGGCGAGGATGCCCAGGTCCTGGAGCAGCGCCTGTTCGATCAGGCCGTGATCGTGCGCCCGATGGGCGGATACGGTCTGCCGCACACTCTTCGGGTCAGCGTGGGATCGCGGGCCGAGAACGACCGATTTCTGGAGACTCTGTGATGCAAGCGCGACGGGACTGGATCGCCGGTCCGGCGGGACCGGTGCACGGCACCTTCGATGTACCCGGCGACAAATCGGTTTCGCACCGCGCGGTGATGCTTGCGGGCATCGCCGAGGGCGTGTCGCACGTACGCGGTTTTCTCGAAGGCGAAGACACGCGCGCCACGGCGCGCATCATGCAGCAGTTGGGCGTGCGCATGGAGACGCCGGCGCCGGGACAGCGCATCGTGCATGGCGTCGGTCTTCATGGGCTGCGCGGCAGCGATGCGCCGCTCGACTGCGGCAACGCCGGCACCGGCATGCGTCTGCTGGCGGGACTGCTGGCCGGCCAGGCCTTCGACAGCACACTGGTCGGCGATGCTTCGCTGAGCCGGCGGCCGATGCGTCGTGTCAGCGATCCGCTGCAGCAGATGGGCGCGGTCGTGGAAATGCGCGAAGGCGGGCTGCCGCCGTTGACTCTGCGCGGCGGACATTCTTTGCATGGCATCGAGTACGCTCCGCCGATGGCCAGCGCGCAAGTGAAGTCGGCAGTGCTTCTGGCCGGGCTGTACGCGCAGGGCGAGACCGTCGTGCGCGAAGTGCGCCCGACCCGCGACTACACCGAGCGCATGCTGGCCGCCTTCGGATGGCCGGTGCAGATGGAGCCGGGCTACGTGCGGCTTCGCGGCGGAGCGACGCTGCAGGGCGGTGAGGTCGTGGTGCCGGGCGACTTCTCCTCGGCGGCGTTTCCGCTGCTGGCGGCGGTCATCACGCCCGGTTCGCACTTGCGCCTGCGCGCGGTCGGCCTGAATCCGCGCCGCACGGGTCTGCTCGAGGTACTGCGCCGGATGGGCGCGGACATTACCGTGCACGAGGCGCGCGAGGAGGCCGGCGAGACGCTGGCTGATCTGGAGATCCGTCACGCGCCGCTGCGCGGCATCGACGTGCCGGTCGAGCATGTCAGCGACATGATCGACGAATTCCCCGCGTTGTTCGTTGCTGCCGCCTGTGCTGAGGGCGTGACCCGCGTGCGCGGCGCGGCCGAGCTGCGGGTCAAGGAATCTGATCGCATCGATGCCATGGCGCGCGGTCTGCGCACGCTGGGCGTGACGGTCGAGGAAACGCCGGACGGCGCGGACATCGTCGGGCAGGGCGAAGGACGCTTCGGCGGCGGCGAGATCGACAGCCACGGCGATCACCGCATCGCGATGAGTTTCGCGGTCGCGGCTTCGCGCTCGGCCGAGGCGGTGCACATTCTCGACTGCGCAGCCGTGGACACGTCCTTCCCCGACTTCGCCACGCAAGCGGGGCAGTGGGGTCTCGACCTGCGGGTGCGCGAGACGCGCTGAAGATTCAGCGCGCCGCGTCGAGCGTGAACGACGATTGCAGCGTGGCGGTGGAATCGCCGCCCACGTAGAGGTCGTAGGCGCCGGGTTCCATACCCCAGGAGCCGTCGCCCCGATCGAAGGCAAGGTCGGAGGCACGCAGCGTGAAGGTGACTTCGGTCGATTGTCCCGGTGCCAGCATCACGCGCTGGAACCCTTTAAGCAGACGCAGCGGCGGGCTGCGGCTGGCGACTTTGTCGTGCACGTACAGTTGCACGACATCGGCGCCGCGGCGTATGCCGGTGTTGCGCACCCGTACGCGCACGTGCAGGACCCCATCGGGGCGCAGGTGACTGCGGTCCACATGAAGATCGCTGTAGTCGAAGTGCGTGTAGCTCAAGCCGTAGCCGAATGGATACAGCGGCGAGTTCGGCACGTCGACGTAGTGGCTGCTGTAGTGCAGGGCGAGGTCGCTGCTGTCGTCGTAGGGACGGCCGGTGCGCGTGTGCGCGTAGAAGATCGGCACCTGGCCGACATCGCGCGGGAAGGTCATCGGCAGCTTGCCGGAGGGATTGATCCGGCCGAACAGCACGTCGGCCACGGCCAGACCGGCCGCGTCGCCGGGCACCCAGGCTTCGAGGATCGCGTCGGCATGATCGTGCAGCCACGGAATGGCCAGCGGTCGTCCGTTGATCAGCACGGCCACGGTGGGTGTGCCGGTCGCGATCACGGCCTTGGCCAGTTCGAGTTGGCGGCCGGGCAGGCCGATTCGCGAGCGGCTCAGTCCCTCGCCGAACAGGTCGTGGCTTTCGCCGAGCACCAGCACGGCGACGTCGGCCGCGCGCGCGGTCCGCACGGCGTCGGCGATGCCGGCATCGTTGCCGCCCCGCACGGGGACGCCCTGGGCGAAGCGCACGTGGTCCGCATGCGTGGCCTGCTGGCGCAAGCCGGTCAGAATCGGGGTCACATCTTGCACGCGTCCAGCGGCGGGCATCTGGCCGAGCATGGTGGCGCGATCGCGCGCCAGCGGACCGATGACGGCGATGCGGGCATCGCGCTGGAGTGGCAGCAGACCGTGGGCATTCTTCAGCAGCACCATGGATTGCGCCGCGGCCTCGCGTGCCAGGGCACGATGCGCCGGCGAGCGCGTCACGCGGCGGGCGCGCGCGGCGTCGTCATAGCGGTACGGATCGTCGAACAGGCCGAGGCGGTACTTGGCTTCCAGCACCCGGCGCACGGCGCGGTCGAGCACGCGCATCGGTATCTTGCCGCTGCGCACCAGGGCCGGCAGCTGCTTCAGGTAGGTGCCGCCGTGCAGGTCGATGTCGACCCCGGCCTCGAGCGCCATGCGGGCGGCCTCGGCGTCATTGGCGGTCACGCCGTGCAGGGTCAGTTCCGGGATGGCGTCGAAATCGGACACGATCAGGCCTTGGAAATCCCATCGCTTGCGCAGCAGACCGTTCAGCAGTGCGCCATCGGCGGTAGCGGGGATGCCGTTGAGCGTGGTCAGCGAGGGCATGATCGCGCCGACGCCGGCCTTCACCGCCGCGCGGAACGGCGGCAGGTAGACGTCCTCGAGCTGGTCTTGCGGAATGTGCGCGGCGTTGTAGTCACGTCCGCCCTGCGCGGCGCCGTAGCCGACGAAGTGCTTGGCCGTGGCCATCATGGTGTCGGATGCGGCCAGGTTTGTGCCCTGGAAACCTCGAATCTGCGCGCGCGCCATGGCCGCGCCGAGGTACGGGTCTTCGCCGGAACCCTCGACGCCGCGCCCCCAGCGCGGATCGCGGGTGATGTCGACCATGGGGCTGAAGGTCCAGTCGACGCCGACAGCCGTCGCTTCCTCGGCGGCCGCGCGGTGCACGCGTTCGACCAGCTGGGGATTCCAGGTCGAAGCCAGCGCCAGCGGTACCGGAAAGATGGTGCGGAAGCCGTGATTGACGTCGCCCATGAACCACAGCGGGATCTTCAGGCGCGACTGCATGGCTAGCTTCTGCATGCGACGTGTGTAGGCCAGAACATCGGTATCCGGCAGGACGCCGTTGGTGCCGCCGAGGCGACCATTGCGGATCAGCGTCTGCAGGTTGTCGGCTCCCTTGCCCATGATGCTGAGCTGTCCGATTTTCTCCTCCAGGGTCATGCGGGACAGCAGTTTGTCGACGAAGGCGTGCATCGCAGCGTCGTCATGACGCGGCGGCGCGGCATATGCCGGACGTGTGCCGCTGGCGAGGGCAACGAGGGCGAGCAGGGCGCTGCAGGCGAGCAGGCGCGGAGCATGTCCAGAATGCATGGTCGAACTTGGATGTGGGATGGGGAAGCCCCATCATATCTGTCCATCGATGCATGACGAGTGCGTCTGCGCACTGTCTGCGGAAATGACCGTGGCCGGACGCGCTAAGCTGGAATGAACCACTGCGGGGATCTGCATGCCTTCCGAATCCGTTCCGTTCATCGTTGCCATTCCCGCGCGCTACGCGTCCATGCGGTTGCCGGGCAAGCCGCTGCGCAGGCTCGGCGATCGTCCGCTCATTGCGCATGTGGCCGCTCGCGCGCTGGATGCCGGTGCACGCGAGGTGGTGGTCGCGACCGATGACGAGCGTATCGCGGCGGCGCTGGAGACCATGCCGGTCACGGTGTGCATGACCGACGCCGACTTGGCATCCGGCAGCGATCGCATCGCGGCTTGCGCCGAGCAACGGGGCTGGGATGACGACGACATTGTGGTGAACCTGCAGGGCGACGAACCCTTCGCCCCGGTCGGCGGTCTCCGTGCCGTGGTCGACGCGCTGGCCGGCAGCGATGCACCGATGGCCACGCTCGCGGTCGAGCTGGACGATGTCGAAGCGCTGCTCGATCCGAACTGCGTGAAGCTGGTGCGGGCGGCGGACGGTCGCGCGTTGTATTTCAGTCGCGCGCCGATTCCGTGGCCGCGCGATGCGTTCGCGTCGCATCGCGAGTGTCTTCCGGCGGGCATCCCGTTTCTCCGGCATATCGGTCTGTACGCGTATCGCGCAGGCTTCCTGCGCCGTTTAGCGCGGCTGTCACCGACGCCGCTGGAGCGCGCCGAGTCCCTGGAGCAACTGCGCGCGCTCGAACACGGTCACGCCATCCAGGTGGCGCTGACGCCGGAACCGTTCCCGCCGGGTATCGACACGGAGGACGACCTGCGTCGCGCCGAACGCCATCTCCGGGAGATCGCATCGTGAGTGAAGGGCAAGGCGTCCTCTTTGTCTGTCTGGGCAACATCTGTCGCTCGCCGCTGGCCGAGGCCGTGGCGCGCCTGGAGTTCGAACGCGCGGGGCTGAACCTGCCGGTCGATTCCTGCGGCACCGGCGGCTGGCACGCCGGTGAGGGTGCCGACCCACGCTCGGTTCGCGCTGGCGCCGAAGCCGGATACGATCTCTCGCCGCATCGCGCGCGGCGACTGGAGGACGCCGATTTCACGCGCTGGCGCTGGCTGCTGGCGATGGATGCAGCCAACCTCGACGAGATGCGTACGCGCTGTCCGTCGTCGCTGCACGGCCGCCTGGGCCTGTTCCTGGATGTGGCCGGCGTCCGTGCGGAGGGCGAAGTACCCGATCCCTACTACGGCGGACGCGAAGATTTTCGCGCTGTGCTGAACCTGGCCCGCGACGGCGTGCAAGGATTGATCGAACGCCTACGTGTCGCCTGATGCGCAGAAGTCCTCCCATTCGATCCGATACCTAGATTCGATATCTCCGATGTCCGCTCCATCTTCCAGCACCTTCGACGGCAAGGCGTTCGTTCGCACCCTGACCACATCGCCCGGCGTCTATCGCTATTACGGCGCCGACGATGAGCTGCTGTACGTAGGCAAGGCGGCGAATCTGAAGAAGCGCGTGGGCAGCTACTTCCTGAAGCCGCGCATGGAACCGCGCATCGCCTCGATGGTGTCGCAGATCGCGCGCGCCGAGACCACCGTGACGCGTACGGAAGCCGAGGCGCTGCTGCTGGAATCCCAGCTGATCAAGGAGCTCAAGCCGCGCTACAACATCCTGCTGCGTGACGACAAGAGCTACCCGTACATCTACCTGTCGAGCACCGACGAGTATCCGCGTCTGGGCTTTCACCGTGGCGCACGCAAGGCGCCGGGTCGATACTTCGGACCGTTCCCGAGCGCCTGGGCTGTGCGTGAAAGCCTCAACGCGATGCAGAAGCTGTTCAAGGTCCGTCAGTGCGAGGACAGCTATTTCAGCAACCGCTCGCGACCATGTCTCCAGTACCAGATCGGACGCTGCAGCGCGCCGTGCGTGGAGTACGTGACACGCGAGGACTACGCGCGCGATGTGCGCCACGCCGAGATGTTCCTGGAGGGTCGCAGTAGCAGCGTCATCGAGGAGTTGAGCACGGCGATGGAGGAGGCCAGCACCGCGTTGGACTTCGAGCGCGCCGCGGCTCTGCGCGACCAGGTGGCCGTGCTGCGTCGATTGCAGGCGCAGCATCACGTGCAGGGGGCCAGTGCCGACATGGACGTGATCGCCTGCCGCATCGAGGGTGGCGTGGCGTGCGTCAGCGTGCTGTTCTTCCGCAACGGTCTGTCGCTGGGGTCGCGCGACTTCTTTCCGCGTCTGCCGCTGGACGCCAGCGAGGCCGACGTGCTGGAGCAGTTCATCGCGCAGTACTACGTCGACCGGCCGGTCCCGTCCGAGCTGGTGTTGAGCGCGACGCTCGAATCGCGCGAGGCGCTGGCCGAGGCGCTGGGGCAGCGCAGCGAGCATGCTGTCGCGATCAAGCAGGCCGTGCGCGGCGAGCGGGCGCGTTTCCGCGACCTGGCGCTACGCAACGCCACGGCGGCGCTGACCTCGCGCCTGGCGAGCCGGCAGACCCTGAGTTCGCGTTTCGAGGACTTGGCCAAGCTGCTGGAGCTGGACGCGCCCCCGCGCCGCATCGAGTGCTTCGACATCAGTCATACCCGCGGTGAGGCGACTGTGGCGTCCTGCGTGGTGTTCGGACCCGAGGGGCCGGAGAAGTCGCACTATCGGCGTTTCAACATCGCCGGCATCACGCCCGGCGACGACTACGCCGCCATGCACCAGGCGTTGACGCGCCGCTTCCGCCGGCTGGCCGAAGGCGAGGGCGCGCGGCCGGATATTCTGCTGATCGATGGCGGTAGCGGTCAGGTTGCGCAGGCGCTGGATGTGCTGGCCGAGCTGGGGCTGGGCGACATCCGCGTGGTCGGCGTGTCCAAGGGACCGGCACGGCGCGTGGGCGACGAGAACCTGATTCTGGCCGATAGTGGCCGCACGCTGCATCCCGGCTCCGCATCACCCGCGCTGCACCTGATCGACGCCGTGCGCGACGAGTCGCACCGCTTCGCCATCAGCGGGCACCGCAAACGCCGTCAGAAGGCGCGTCAGCGCAGTGTGCTGGAAGATGTGCCCGGCGTCGGGCCGCGCCGTCGCGCGGCCTTGCTGCGGGCCTTTGGGGGGCTGGGTGGTGTCGAGGCCGCCGGGGTCGAGGAATTGATGCAGGTCGGCGGCATCCACCGCGACCTGGCCGAGCGCATCTACGCCGCCTTGCATGGCTGACCGTTCATGCAGGGGCCGATGATGCTTGCGTATGCTGTCTTGAAACAACGGGAATGATTCATCCGATGCGTATCAACCTACCTACCTGGCTGACCCTGTTCCGCGTGATGCTGCTGCCGATCATGGTGCTGGTCTACTACTCGCACGATCTGCTTCCGTGGATTCCGTGGCGCATCGCCAATGTGACGGCGGCCGCGATCTTTCTCGCCGCGGCCATCACCGACTGGTTCGACGGTTATCTGGCGCGACGCTGGAACCAGACATCGGCGTTCGGCGCCTTTCTCGATCCGGTGGCGGACAAGCTGATGGTGACGGTGACCCTGTTCCTGCTGGTGCAGAGTCATCCGACCGCGTTGCTGGCGGTGACAGCCGCGATCATCGTCGGGCGCGAGATCGGCATCTCCGCGTTGCGCGAGTGGATGGCCGAAATCGGCATGCGCTCGCACGTGCGCGTGGCGATGCTCGGAAAGATCAAGACGGTGATGCAGATTGTCGCCATCGTGGTGCTGCTGCTGGAGCACGACAAGGACGCCGAGACGCTGCGCAACTGGTACGTCGGCGAGACGTTGCTGGTGCTGGCGGCGGTGCTCACGATCTGGTCCGGACTGGTCTATCTGCGCGCTGCATGGCCGGCGTTGCGCGGTGATTCGTCGGCGAAGTGAATGCGTGCGACGCCGCGAAAACGACGTTGTGAAAGAAAATGATCACACAAGGGTTGACACGCTTCCGCGAAACCGTAAGATACGCGGCTCCCGGGCGGGAATAGCTCAGTTGGTAGAGCACGACCTTGCCAAGGTCGGGGTCGCGAGTTCGAGTCTCGTTTCCCGCTCCAGTTCTTCTGCAAAACCTCGGTTCGCCGAGGTTTTGTTTTTTCCGACGTACGCAGCTAAGCTGCGCGCGGAGCGTCACCGGCCAGGTGGCAGAGTGGTTATGCAGCGGCCTGCAAAGCCGTGTACGCCGGTTCGATTCCGACCCTGGCCTCCAAGCTCTCGACGCGCTACTGGCGCGTCATCGAAGACCCCGCCGCGAGCGGGGTTTTTCGTATCCGGGGAAGCCGCGCCACAAGCTACGCGTCGATTGCAGTATGCTCGGCGCTTCGCGTCTCCCTCCGGGCCCGGCTGGCGAAACTGGTATACGCAAGAGACTTAAAATCTCTCGGCCGCAAGGCCATGCGGGTTCGACTCCCGCGCCGGGCACCATTTACTGTGCGGAAGATGTTCCGGGGCGCAGTGGTCAGTCGTTGGACGATCAGGGGTGGCTCGACGATGAGTCGAAGATCGACGCGATCTCTCAAGTCCGATGGGTCTTTGCAGCACTTGCCACACTGACAGGAACGAATCGCTTTGCAGGTCGGAATGTGGCGTGTTCGCTGGATGGCAACACGGTTCAACGTTGATGGCCAGGCGATTGCAATCGCGTACATTCACCGTCCGCTTCCAGACATTCAGTGCGTCCCGTGTTCAGCGGCTCTTGGACGCATGCGTGTTTCGGACTCGCTGTCGCATCCAGGGAGTCCAATGAGGTCATGCGTTGATTTGCATCAGGCGGGCGGGAGTACGAAAGTTCTTCCCGTCTACCGCCAGGCTATCCATCCAATCGGATGTACTGGTGTGCGACTTCCAGTCTGAGGCGTCGGTTGTTTGGGGAGCACGATATGCAATGGGCTAACGCATGCATGACTGTATCGATGGCGATGTTCCTCGCATCGGCTCACGCGGCACCGCCAACGAGCGATGCGCAGATTCGTCGTGCAATCGTTCGTGCGTCCATTGCGCGTTATCCGGGTCGTTTTGTCCCTGTCCGTACAGCAGGGATCGGGCAGGGTGGCGCTGTGGGCGCCGTAGCGCGTATCTGCGTCCCGGCGGCTATGCGCCGCGCTGCTACCCGCAGGATGTTCCTGCGCGCGAAGTGCGTGCCTATCGCAGGAAGGCTGCGGACAAGAAGTAAGTGGGGGTGGATTCACTGTGCCGATGCGGTGGATTCGTCGCGCTGCTCGTGCATGCGGACGATGACCTTGTCACCGCTGCCGCTGCGTTCCCCGCGAGCGAGGGCCAGTGCCAGACGCACGGCGGAGATGCGATCGGCGCATTGCGCCGTGGCGACGGTATCGCGGCGGATGAGCCAGCCCCCGTCGCTGGGTTCAATCAGATAAATATGCGGTGCCATGTTGCGCGTACCCCCCAGGGAGCGCCCCGTTATCCGCGCATTATCCCTTGCGAGCGGTACCACGCCTGTCAGGCAATGCCGATACATGTTGTAAGGGCGTGCATGCGTCCAGTTCGGCTGCAGGCGTCATTTTTGCGCATATTCTGACAAATCAGTTGCTTGCGCAAGCCGTTCGAACCTGTTTCTGGCCTGAAGTTCGCGGCCGTTGTCGATGTACCGTATTCTTGTAGGCGTCGTCTTACAGCGTATGCTTGCATTGCACGGTGGCGGTCTCTACCGTTTCGCGGGATGCAGATTCCGCATCGTGCAGGGGAGGGTTCCGATCGTGATCAAGGTAGTGCTGGTCGACGACCATGAGCTGGTGCGCACAGGGTTTCGAATGATCCTGCAGCAGCAGTCCGACATGGTCATTGTCGGAGAGGCGAGCACGGCGGAAGACGGGTTGCGTCTGGTGCGCGCCGAGAAGCCGGATGTCGCCCTGGTCGACGTGCACATGCCGGGCATGAGCGGTGTCGAAATGACCGAGCGCGTGGTCCGCGCCAAGTTGCCGACGCGCATCGTGGTGTTGACAGTAGTCGAGGATGTGCGTTTTCCCCGGCGACTTCTCGAAGTGGGCGCGTTGGGATATCTGACCAAGGGCTGCAGTTCCGACGAACTGGTCGCGGCCGTTCGACAGGTTGCTCAGGGCAAGCGCTATCTGGCGCCGAACATCGCACAGCAGCTCGCGCTGGCCACGCTAGACGGCGAAGGTTCGCCGTTCGATGCATTGTCCAGTCGGGAGCTGGAAGTGGCGATGATGCTGGTTCGCGGTCTGCCGCTGACGGTCATTGCCGAACATCTCAGTCTCAGTCCCAAGACCGTCTCGACCTACAAGCAGCGCCTGCTGGACAAGTTGAAGGTCGATCACGTGATCAGTCTTGCGCATCTGATGACGGCGCACGGCATCACCGATGCGCGCGCACAGGCCGGCGTCGAGTAGGGCGTCTCGTATTTTTCCGCTTTGCCTCATTATCGAGTTTCTCTGGCAGGTCGGAATGCGACCTTGTGCGGCAGTTCGCAGAATTTTTTTGTTCAACTTGATCCGGTTTGGCGTGGCCGGTTCGTGAAAACCAATCAAGAATATAATTTAAGATGCTGAATTTATTTGTTTTTATATAAGGGTCTCGTCGCGAGATTCTTTATCTAGGTCGATGGCACGGTTGTTGCTCCCTCCCGAGGACCGGGCGTTACTCCTTTCCGAACGAAAGGAATGCGTCGGAGTCACATCGCGAGAGCAGGGGGCTACCTTTGTCCTTCGAGATCATCAACAAACGTCAGAATGAACTGCGCTACGTCGAGCAGACGTACCACATGCGCATGCTGGGACTCGCTCTGGGCCTGTTCCCGGTCGGCGCGGTGCTGTTTGCGCACCATGCTCCGGTCTGGCAGTGGGTGCTGCTGGCGGTCTATGCATTGCTCTGGCCGCAGGCGGCCTATCTGATAGCGCGCAGTTCGATCACGCCTGGAAAAACCGAATTCCGCAGCACCCTGGTCGATGCCACGATGGCCGGGCTATGGCTGGCGCTGATTCATTTCAATGCACTGCCCAGTCTGAGCATGATCATGATCATGGGCATGGCGCTGGTGTCATCGGGTGGCTGGCGACTGATGGTGCCGGGCGTGTTTCTTATGGTGCTCGGCATTCTTCTCGGCATTCTGCTGGACGGGTTTCAATGGTTGCCGCACTCCAGCGGCGGGATTGTGCTGCTGACCATTCCCTTGCTCGTGATGTATCCGGTGGCGGTGAGTGCGGCCACCTATCGTCTTGCGCGTCATGTCGGCAGGCAGAATCAGTTGCTGAGTCAGCTGAGCCGCACCGACAGCCTGACGACATTGCCCAATCGCCATCACTGGCAGCAGGCTCTGACACTGGAGTTCCAGCGTTTCCTGCGCACGCATCGCCCGGCGACGCTGGTCATGCTGGATCTGGACGGCTTCAAGCAACTCAACGATACCTACGGTCACACGGTCGGTGACGATGTGTTGCGCCGCGTGGCCGATCTTCTGCACGAAAACAGCCGCAACATCGACACGCCCGGTCGTTTCGGCGGCGACGAATTCGGTCTGGTCATGCCGGAAACCGATCGTGATGGCGCGCGCATGCTGATGGAGCGCATCCGACGCGAGATCGAGCGCGAGGAGTTTGATGTCGATACGTCGCTGCGGGTCACGGTCAGCATCGGCTTGGCCGAGATCACGCGCGTCATGAGTGACCCGATGGACTGGATCAAGGCGGCTGACGACGCGCTGTATCTGGCCAAGGAGCAGGGCCGGAACCGGGTCTGCACTGCGCCGTATGCCGCGCCGACGGGGGCGTTGGGCTAGTGCGATATGCGGCTCGGCATGCGCGACCCGGTCGCGGTGCCGTATAGTCGGCGACTTTCCGCATAAGGCGAATGTCTGCCCATGATCGTCACCGTGCTTCTCATCGTCGCCACTTGCGTGGTTTCGTTCTACGCCTTCAAGCGTCAGGGGTTGGCGATGGAGTTGGCCATGTGGCCGCCCGGTGTGCGCGGCAAGCGGCAGTACTGGCGCTTCCTGACCTACGGCTTCGTGCATGCGGACATGCAGCATCTGCTGTTCAACATGATCACGCTGTTCTTCTTCGGGCGCGCCGTGGAAATACTGCTGGGCAGCTACATCGGTCCGTTCGGCTTCGCCTTGTTCTACTTGAGCGCGCTGGTGCTGGCGATCCTTCCCAGCTACCAGCAGCACCGCAACGACCCGCGCTACATCAGCATCGGCGCTTCGGGCGCGGTGTCGGCGGTCCTGTTCTCGTTCATCCTGTTCCAGCCGTGGTCGATGATCCTCGTGTTCTTCTTCCCGATTCCGGCCATCGTCTATGCCGTGCTCTACGTGGGCTTCACGATCTACATGGATCGCCGCGGCGGTGACAACGTGAACCACAGCGCCCATCTTTGGGGCGCGGCATACGGCGTGCTGGTCACGCTGGCGGTGGCGCCGAATGTGCTCGACACATTCCTGGCACAGTTGTTCCATCCGCACTTCGGCATCTAGGGCGATTTGCTGTCTTTCCCTGTGGGAATGGTGCTGCTGGATGCACTCGGTGGGGGAAGCGGCACGTTTCCGTACTCGGTGATCAGCCGGGCGATCGCATCGATGTCGCGCGTGGCGCGCCCAGCAGTCGGACGGCCGTCGGTGTTACGTGGGCGCGCGTAATCGTTGAGCATGATCGAGAACGCCAGCGGTTGCCCATTGGCGGAACGCACATAGCCGGAGAGTGTGTAGGCGTATCGCAGCGTGCCGGTCTTGGCGTGCAGGTTGCCCGCGGCGGGCGTCCCGCGCATGCGGTAGCGCAGCGTCCCGTCGACGCCGGCGACCGGCAGCGCCTGCTTCAGGTCGTTCGCGAAACGCTGACGGTCGAGCCAGCGCAGCAGGCGCGTGGTCGCCTCGGGCGTGACGCGGTCCTTGCGCGAGAGGCCGCTGCCTTCCTCGAAGAACGCGCTGCCGGCGGCGATGCCGGCGTCACGCAGCATGGCACGCATGGCACAGATGCCCCAGTAGGCGGTCAGCGTCGGCGGATGGCGCTGACCCAGGCAGGTGCCGATCTCGGACTGGTGCTTGCCCGAGGCCATCAGCAGAAGCTGCGCGTAGAGGTTGTCCGAGTGCTTGAGCATGTGCCGGATCAGCGTGCCCAGCGGTGCCGAACGCACATCGGTGATGCGAACCAGGCCCTTGCCGTGCTCATCCTCACCGGGGTGCGGCCAGTGCTGGGTACGGATGCGTCCGGTGAAACGGATGCCGTGCCGGGCCAGCGCATCGGCCAGCAATCCGCCGGCCAGTCGCGCCGGATCGGGGGTGGCGAGATTGAAGACGCGAGGCTTGCTGCTGGGTGGACGCGCGCCGAATACGTAAAGTCGATTGGAACCGGGAGCACGGTACAGGCCGAGTGGATCGTATTCACCGGGCGCACTGCGGTGCAGCGTGTTGAGAATGCGTACGTCGGCGGCCAGGGGGTCGACGCTGGCGGTGCAGCAGGCACCGTTGCCGCCCACGCGCAGCGTGAAGGTATTGCCCTGAACGCTCAGCGCCGACACCGGCGCGGCGAAGCCGCTGAGCAGGTCGCTGGCTTCCCAGCCGGCGCCGAACGGCGGTCCCGCGTAATAGGTGTCGTCGGCAATCAGGTCGCCGGTGATGCGTTTCACGCCGCGTGCGGCGAGTACGGTGGCCAGCTTGTCGGCCCAGTCGGTCGGGGTCTGCGTGTCGGAACCCATGCCCAGACTGGGATCGCCGCGACCGTACAGGATGAGGTTGCCGCGAAGCGTACCGTTGGCCGAGGGCGCCCGTGAGGCATACAGAGATGTGTGGAACCGGTAGCGCGGCCCCAGCGTGTGCAGGGCCAGCGCAGCGGTATAGAGCTTGGCGTTCGAGGCCGGGATGAAGAGCTTGTCGGCGTTGCGGCGATAGAGCGTGCGACCGTCGGAAAGGTCGATGACGTCGATGCCCCAGGTCGCGTGGGCGAATCGCGGCTGAGCGATGTAGGCCCCGATGGCATCGGCCATGCGCTCGCGAGCGCTGGGCATGGAGGTCGGCGCAGGCATGGCCGGCGCAGCGGCGCTTCGCGGCGACGCGGGGACACTTGCCGCGCGGGCTGGTGCGGCGGTAGTCGCCGGCGTGCTGGGTGCGGGCGGTGCAGGGCGCGGCGGTTGCCCGCTGCAGGCGGCGAGCAGCAGCGGTGTGCAGACCAGGAGTCGGCCGAGTCGTTGGATCGTGATGGGGGCGAGCGTGCGAATCATGGCGTCCGTGCGGTCTTCCATGCCGTGGGGTCAAATGGGGGCCGCTTCGGTGTCGGGCTCGGCCAGAAAGGCGAGCGCCTCGTCGCAGCGACAGTCGAGTTTCAGTTCCAGCAGCGGATCGGCCCGGTTGCGGCCCAGGTTGACGGCGGCGATCGGCAGGCCGCGTCGCGCCGCGGCCGCAGCGAACCGGTATCCGGAATACACCATCAGGGATGAACCAATCACGAGCAGCGCATCGGCGCGTTCGAAATGCTGCATGGCCTGCTGCAGGCGGTGGCGCGGAACGTTTTCGCCGAAGAACACCACGTCGGGTTTCATCATGCCGCCGCATTGCATGCACGCGGGGATCGAAAACGTGTGGAAGTCGTCGCGTTCCAGATAGGCGTCGCCATCCGGCGCATGGGTGGCTTCGAGATCAGACCAGGCCGGATTCTCGCGCTCCAGGCGCTGCTGGTAATCCGTGCGCGCGACTACCGCATCGCATTGCAGGCAGCGCACGCGGTCGAGCCGGCCGTGTAGATCGATCACTGCGCGGCTTCCGGCCGCCTGATGCAGGCCGTCGACATTCTGCGTCACCAGCATCTGCACGCGTCCGGTGCGCTCCAGCATGGTCAGTGCATGGTGTGTGGCGTTGGCGCGGGCGGCGCTGAAATGCCGCCAGCCGATCATGCTGCGCGCCCAGTAGCGTGCGCGACCGACCGGATCGCCGGTGAAGACCTGGTAGGTCATCGGCGGCGGACGTTTCCAGTCCCCTTCCAGATCGCGGTAGTCGGGAATGCCCGAGTCGGTACTGCACCCGGCGCCGGTCAGGACGAACAGGCGGCGGTGGCGCTCGACGAAGCGGCGCAGGGATTCGCTGGCGGCGGACGAAGGGGAGGCGGCGACCGCATTCATGGTGCAAGCCTAACGCGTTGCCGTGTCATCGCCTACAGCTTCCTGAGGGCGATTGTGTCAGGATGCGCCAAACTCGAGGAGCCGCCATGAACGACACCGTCTACGCTTTCGACGCGCGCGACATCCACGGTGCGGAGCGCCGTCTGGAAGAATGGCGCGGGCAGGTCCTGTTGATCGTCAACGTGGCGTCCAAATGCGGATTCACGCCGCAGTACAAGGGGCTCGAAGCCCTGCAGGCGCGCTACGCGGACTGCGGATTCAGCGTGCTCGGCTTTCCCTGCGACCAATTCGGGCATCAGGAACCCGGCGATGCGCAGGAGATCCTGGACTTCTGCAGTACGACCTACGATGTCAGCTTTCCCTTGTTCGAAAAGATCGAGGTCAACGGCGCCAACGCCCATCCGCTCTATGCCTGGCTCCGTGCGGAAGCGCCGGGCGTGCTGGGCAGCGCCGCGATCAAGTGGAATTTCACCAAGTTCCTGATTGACCGCGAAGGCCGGCCGCTGCGTCGCTACGCGCCGGCGACGACGCCCGAGCGTATCGAGGCGGACCTGCGCGTGCAGTTGGAGGCCTAGCCGCGCTCAGGCCCGAACCGGTCGCGTCAGCCAGCCGTCCGCAGTGCGGGCGATGCGTCGCGCGACCCAGGCCATGACGCCGCCGCGCACCAACATGAAGGCGAGAAATGCGATCCACAGTCCGTGGTTGCCCAGCGGATGCAAGAGCGTGGCGGCGGCCAGGAACACCAGCGCCGCGACCAGCATCGCATTGCGCATTTCCGTCGCGCGCGTCGCGCCAACGAACAGGCCGTCGAGCAGGTAGCCGGGAAACGCGATCAGCGGCAGCACGGCCAGATAGGGCAGGTAGGCATAGGCGATCGTTCGCACGGCCGCGATGTCGGTTTGCAGGTCGACGAACAGGTGGCCGCCGAGGGCGAAGACGGCCACGAATAGCAGGCTGCCGATCAGGGACCATCCGCCCGCCACCACCAGCGCCCTGCGCAGCGTGTCGCGCTGCCGTGCACCGATGGCGTGTCCGGTCACCGATTCGACCGCGTTGGCCAGGCCATCCAGGGCAAAGGCCGTCAGCATCAGCCCGTTCAGCAGCAACGCGTTGGCCGCAACCACCGAGCCGCCCAAGCGTGCGCCCAGTGTGGTCATGGCGAAGAACACGCCTTCCAGGGCGATGCTGCGCAGCAAAATATCGCGATTCACGCCGAGCAACGGCCGCCAGCAGGTCCAGCGCCGCAGTTCGTCCAGATGCAGATGGCCCGGGAAGCGGCGAAGCTGGCCGGCGATGCGGGTCAGGCCGAGCAGGCAGCCGCTCCATTCGCCGATGACCGAAGCCAACGCGATGCCGCGCACGCCCCAGCCGAAGCCGAGCACGAACAGCAGGTTCAAGCCGATGTTCACCAGATTGGTCACGATCAGTATCTGTACCGTCACCCGCGCGTTCTGCGCGCCCAGGAACCAGCCCGCCAGCGCGTAGCTGGCCAGTGCAGCCGGCAGTCCGGCCAGTCGCACGTGCAGGTAGGCGGCGCCAAGGCCGCGCAGATCCGCCGACGGGTCCATCAGCCGCAGTACGGGCGACAGCAGGGGAGCGGCGGCGAGCAGCAGCAGGCTCGACAGCGCCAGACTCAGCAGCAGGGTCTGCAGGAGGATCCGTCGTAGATCGTCGCCGTCCTCGCGCCCACTGGCCTGCGCGCTGAATCCGACCGTACCCATGCGAAGGAAGCCGCACAGGAACACCGGCAACTGGTAAATCGCGCCCCCCACAGCCACGGCCGCCAGCTGACTGGCGTGCGAGAGATGTCCGGCCACGGTGCTGTCGGTCAGCGTCACCAGCGGAACGGTGACGTTGGAGACGATCATGGGAGCGGCGAGCGCCCAGACACGTCGGTGCGTGGGGCGGTGCGCCCAGTCGGCGCGAAGGTTCGTCATGGCGGGCAGGTTCGTCGGCGAAGCGGTCATTGTTCCATCCGCAGGCGCATTCTGCCCAGCACGGTTTGCAGTACCGGCCCCGGTTCCCTTACGCTGGGCGGTTCTGGCCGGCGTCTGATGCGTCGGTACCATCCATTCGCATCAACGAGGTTCATCCATGCAGATTGCCGACCGTACCGTCGCATCGTTCCACTACACCCTGACCGGCGAAGACGGCCAGGTCATCGACAGCTCCCGCGAGCGCGGCGAGCCGCTGGCGTACCTGCACGGTGCCGGCAACATCGTGCCGGGCCTGGAGAAGGCCATGGCCGGCCGCAGTCAGGGCGATGCCTTCAAGGTGACCGTCGAGCCGCAGGAAGGCTACGGCGAGCGTCACGAGGAAATGATCCAGGTCGTGCCCAAGAGCGCGTTCCAGGGTGCGCCGGATCCGAAGCCGGGCATGCAGTTCCAGGGCCAGGGTCCGCAGGGTCCGGTGATGGTCGTGGTGACCGCGGTCGAAGGCGACCAGGTGACCATCGATGGCAACCATCCGCTGGCCGGCAAGACGCTGAACTTCGACATCGAAGTGACCGAAGTGCGCGAGGCCAACGAGGAAGAGCTCACCCACGGTCATGTGCACGGCGCGGGCGGCGAGCACGAGTAATCGCGCACGCGCGATGCATCGTCACAAAGAAAAGGGCGGCCGTTTCGATGGCCGCCCTTTTTCGTGTCCGGCCGGGGACTGCGCCGGGGAAGGGGCCGGTCAGTACCAACCGAGCAGAGACACACCCATGCCCACGTAGGTCGCGCGGTGGTTGTAGTCGATCAAGCTCTCGCCGTAGCCGTTGAAGACCTGCACATAGCCGCGCAGATTGTCGTGGATGGGAAATGCCCAGGTGAATCGCAGCGCGCCATGCGAGCGTTTTCCCGTGCGCAGTGAGTGACGCGCCATCAGGGTCAGTTCGTTGGCGCCCCATTCACGCACGATCTGCACGTCGGCGCGGCCCATGTAGTCGCTGATGTCCGGGTTGTCGTCCTTGTTGCGCTGTTCGTGGATGCGCCACCAGGGACGGATCATGATGGTCCAAGGGCCGCGTTCGAAGCCGATATCGGCGATGATGCGGTTCCAGCTGCGCGAAAGCGGATTGCTGCGCCCGTTGGACTGATGGTTGATGCCGATGCCCAGCAGACGCCCGTTCCAGCCCAGCACCTTGTAGTGCGTGTCGAACACCAGCATGGCCTCGGGCTCGTAGTTGGTCTCGCGGAACGGTCGCGAGATGAGGCTGTTGTAGACCTGCCAGTGCGAGGCCTGCGTATACGCCAGCCAGAGATCGCCGCGCTGGCCGAACACGCCCTGCCAGACCTTGGTCTTCAGGCTGACCTGGAACTTCGCTTCAGTGTGATCCAGCGCCATCGGCGTATTCACGCTGTGATCGGGCGAGGGTGAATGCGGTGTGGTGTTGACGCTGGTCATGTAGAACGCGGGCAGGACGTAGACCGGCTTGTAGCCGCGGATGCCGAAGGTGCCGAGTTTGCTGTCCCGGTTCAGTTCCCAGCGGCTGTCGAGCAGCGACACGCGCGGCTTGTCCTGATCCTTCTCGGTTCGCGACGTGAACGCGGAATGCTCCGTACCGAAAAGACGCTGCAGGATCGAAGGTTTGGTGGCAGGTGTTTCAGCATGCGTTGTCGAATCTTCCGGCGAGACCGGATGATCCGTCGCAGCGGCTGTGGTGTCCTCGTCGCTGTCCTCGCTCTGTACTTCTTGTGCGGCGGCTCCGTGAACTTGCTGGCGGTGTACCGCGCGGTCGTAGCAGGCAAGACGCAAGGAGTCGCTGGCGATCCCGATGCAGGCTTTCGGGTCTTCCGGATGTGTCGTCTGTGCGTGCAGGATTGCCGGGGACAGTGCGCAGAGCGCGAACGGAAGCAGCAAGGAGAGGCGGGTCCGTGACATGGGGCAGGAATCGGCAGGATTGTGGGAGGTCCGGGCACACTCGGTCCGCATGAACCAGGGGCAATCACGCGGCTCGATTTGGCATTTGGTTCGCGGTATTCGCCGGCAGTATCGCATGAGTCCGAACCGGGACATGCACATGCATATTTGTGCCGTATCTATGCGGTTTGGTGTATTGCGCGGGGTCCATAGATATCGGGTATGCTACGTATCGCTGTGTCTGCGTGGTCTCGTGTGGCCCGGTTCGGTTCCGGCTTCTGCCTTCCGCATCGCTCCATTTCACCTCACCTGCATACCCAGTCCATTGCCGGCGAATGGGCCGGCGCGTTTACAGGTAATTTTGGAGTTAGTCATGTCGGATCGTGAGATCGGCACCGTTAAGTGGTTTAACGACGCCAAGGGCTTCGGTTTCATCAGCCGTGAAGAAGGCCCGGACGTTTTTGTCCATTTCCGTGCCATCACCGGTACGGGCTTCCGTAGCTTGCAGGAAGGCCAGAAGGTTTCCTTCAAGGTCGTCGAGGGCCAGAAGGGTCTGCAGGCCGAGGAAGTGACCGCAGCCTGAGTCTTTCGGCGGATACCGCCGGACCTCGATCGCTGTGATGAAGGGCCGGCATGCGTCGGCCCTTCGCTTTTTCATCGGACGGATTCCGGGCATGGATGGAAACGACTACTCGATGCGTTCGCTACAGGTGCTCTCGGCGGCGGGGATCGGCAGCGATTTGTTGCTGCGCACTCCGGCTCGCAGCGACGGGGTGTGGTTGTACTGGTTGCCGGCGATGGGCGTGCCCGCGCGCAACTATGCGCCGCTGGCAGAGGCGCTGGCAGCGAGAGGAGTCGGGCTGGCCCTGCACGAGTGGCGAGGACTCGGCTCCAGCAGTGTGCGTGCGGGGCGGAACGAAAACTGGGGATACCGCGAACTTCTGACGCAGGACGTTCCGGCCGGACTGGCGATTGCGCGCAAGGCTTGTCCGGAGGCGCGATGGTTGATCGGCGGGCACAGCTTGGGCGGGCAGTTGGCCAGTCTGTTCGCGGGTCTGCAGCCTGAAACCGTGGACGGACTGGTGCTGGTCGCGAGCGGTGCGCCGTACTGGCGTTGTTTCCCGCGATGGAGCGTTCCGTTGCGGTTGGCCTACGGTCTGGCGCCCGGCATCGCGCGCTTGCGCGGGCATTTCCCGGGTCGCCGAATCGGCTTCGGCGGAAACGAGGCGCGCGGTGTCATTGCCGACTGGGCGCACAGTGGACGCCGCGGACGCTATGCCGCGCGAGGGCTGTCCTGGGATCTGGATGACGCGCTGCAGGCGCAGAAGGCGCCGGTCCTCGCGTTGCGGCTGGTCGACGATGCCTTCGGCCCGCGTGCATCCTTGCAGTATCTGCTCGACAGGATGCCGCGCGCAATCAGTGAGACGCATGCGCTGGACGCCGAGGATCTGGGCAATCGCCCGGATCACTTTTCCTGGATGAAAACGCCCGAAGCCGTCGCACGGCATATCGCGGACTGGAGCGACCGGTTGCGCTGACTGGCCGTCCGTCACCGCGCTACCATGGTGACGAATTCTTGGCTGGACGAGCACATGTCGAACGACGTTTTCACCCGCATCGAGCCGAAGACGCACGACCTCGGCGACGGTTTCATGGTGCGGCGCGTGTTGCCGCATGCGCAGGCGCGTTCGGTCGGGCCGTTCGTGTTCTTCGATCACATGGGGCCTGTCGATCTGCCTCCGGGCAAGGGCATGGATGTGCGACCGCACCCGCACATCGGGCTGGCGACCGTTACCTGGCTGTTCGACGGCTGCATTCGGCATCGCGACAGCCTGGGCAGCGATCAGGAAATCCATCCGGGTGAAGTCAACTGGATGACGGCCGGTCGCGGCATCGTGCATTCGGAGCGCACGCCGGACTGGAAGCGCGACGAGGGCGGTCGAATGCACGGCATCCAGACCTGGGTCGCCTTGCCCAAGGCGGATGAAACGGTCGCCCCGGATTTCCATCATTACGCTTCGGACCAGTTTCCTGCGCTGGAATTGCCCGGGGTGCGCCTGCGCCTGATGGCCGGTAGTGGCTGGGGCGCGCAGTCGCCGGTGAAGGTGTTCGCGCCGACCTTCTTCGCCGAGGCGCATCTGCAGACCGGTGCCGAACTCGAGCTGCCGCCCGAGCACGAGGAGCATGGGGTCTATGTCGTCGAGGGCGAGCTGCGTTTCGGCGAACAGCGTCTCGATGCATTCGACATGGGCGTGCACCGCGGTCCGGACGCCCCGAAGCTGCAGGCGGTGACGCCTAGCACGGTGATTCTGGTCGGCGGCGCGCCGCTGGATGGGCCGCGGTTCGTGTGGTGGAACTTCGTCGCCAGCGAGCGCTCGCGGATCGATCAGGCCGGTCGCGACTGGAAGGATGGCCGTTTCGACACCGTGCCCGGCGACGACGAGGAATTCATTCCGCTGCCGGAGAAATGAACATGAGCGAGTTCACCAGCTTCCGGGCGTTCTATCCGTACTACCTCTCCGAACACCGCAATCGCACCTGCCGCCGTCTGCATTTCATCGGCAGTCTGTGTGTACTGGGATTTCTTGCGTTGGCGTTGATCAGCGGGAACGCGTGGTGGCTGCTCGGCATGCCGCTGGCCGGATACGGTTTCGCATGGGTCGGCCATTTCGTCTTCGAGCACAATCGTCCGGCCACGTTCCGCCATCCCTGGTACAGCCTGGCCGGAGACTGGGTGATGTTCTGGCAGCTGCTGACCGGGCGCATTCGGCTCTAGCGCCCGGCGTGTCGTTCAGCGGTAGGCTTCGTGGCAGCTCTTGCAGGTGCCGCCGATGTTGGACACGGCTTTCTGCAGGGTGGGGCAGTCGGCCGGCGCGGCCTGCAGAGCCTGTTCGATCGCGTCGTCGAGTTTCTTCGCATGCGCCTGGAAATCCGGCTTGGCGCCGACATCGTTGGCGAAAGCCGGCACAATATCGGCCTGTATCGATGCGAGGCGCCGCAAGTGCAACTGCGTGGCGTCGGCCGGGCACTTGCCCTGGCGAACCGCTTGCCCCAGCGCACCGAGATGATGCTTCATCACGTTCATCACGCCGCGCGGATAGGCGTCGCGCATGTGCATCACGTTACTGACCCTGAAGGCACCCACTGCGCCGACAACCAGACCCAGAATCAAGAGCAGAACAGATCGCATGAAAATTTCCCGGTTCAAGAACGGACGTATCGCATGAGCGCCTCATTCGAGCATGACCCGACGTCCGTGCCAAGCACGATTTCCTCCGCGGATGACGATGCCGCCATGCGGGAGCGCGTGCGCGCGGAGCGCTTCCAGGGCGTGGACCGTCTCTACGGCCGTGGCAGCGTGGAGCGGTTGTCGGGCAAGCATGTCTGTGTCGTCGGCATCGGCGGTGTGGGTTCATGGGCGGTCGAGGCGCTGGCGCGCAGCGGCATCGGACGTCTGACCCTGATCGATGCGGACGAGGTCTGTCTCAGCAACACGAACCGGCAACTTCCAGCCCTGGACGGTCAGTACGGGCGATCGAAAGTGGCCTTGATGGCCGAGCGTGCGTGCGCCATCAATCCATATATCGAGGTGGAAGGCATCGAGCGGTTTCTCACGCCGGGCTCGCTGGATGAATTACTCGACCGCGGCTACGACCTGGTGTTGGATGCCTGCGATGCTTTCCGTGTGAAGCTGGAAACCATCGCCTGGTGCCGTCGCCGCAAGCTGCCGCTGGTGGTGGTCGGGTCGGCCGGTGGGCGCGTGGACCCGACTCAGGTGCGGGTGCGCGATCTGTCGCGTACCGAGCATGACGCCATGCTCAGCCTTATTCGCAAAAAGTTACGGCAAGATTTTAATTTTCCAAGAAATTCTAATCGTTATTTCGGCGTTCCTGCTGTGTATTCGCTGGAAAACGTGCGGTATCCGCAGGAGGATGGAAGCGTTTGCGGGACACGTCCGAGCGGCGACGAGGGTTTTCGCCTGGATTGCGGTGGCGGTCTGGGCGCGGCCACGCACATCACCGGCGCGTTCGCCTTTGCCGCCGTGGGGCGGGTTCTCGAACTGCTGCTGCAGGAAAAAACGAATGCGTGAACGTATCTTGCAGGCATAAAAAACCCCCGACAGCCAGGGGAAGAGCTGTCGAGGGTTTGTTGGACCGGCGCCTATTGGGGGGAGGGGGTGGAGCCGATCCCTCGATGACCATGCGAAGCAGGCGGGTCATCTGCGGTCGCCATCACGGCGATACGGAACATTAGATGGTCCTGCATCGCGATTAGTTCAAGCCGATGTTCCGATCGGTTCAGCCGCCGTTTCTTTTTTGCCGGCGGGGCGGACTCAGCCCTGGGCCTGCTTGAGCATCTTGCGCGCGTGCGCCTCGGTCTCGCGGGTGATTTCGATGCCGCCCAGCATGCGCGCCAGCTCCCGGCTGCGCTGTTTGCCATCCAGGGTCTCGATGCGGGTACGCGTGGTGTCGTCCTCGCTCTGCTTGCTGACCTTGATGTGTGCGTGGCCCTGCGCTGCGACTTGGGGGAGATGCGTCACACACAGGGTCTGGCAGCGGTCGCCGAGCGTGCGCAGCTTCTGGCCGACGACCTCCGCCACCGCGCCGCCGATGCCGCTGTCGACCTCGTCGAAGATCATGCAACCCACACTGTCCATGCCCAGCGCGGCGACCTCGACGGCGAGACTGATGCGTGCCAGTTCGCCGCCCGAGGCGACCTTGCGCAGTGCCCGCGGCGGCTGCCCCGGGTTGGCGCTGACCTCGAATTCGCAGCGTTCTGCGCCGAGTGCGTCGGGATCGTCGCCATCACGCGGCGTGAGCGAGACCTGGAAGCGGCCTCCGGCCATGCCGAGTTCCTGCATCAATGCCGTGATCTGTTCGCCCAGCGTTGCAGCGGCCTTGGCGCGGGCCTTGCTCAGCTCGGCGGCGGCCTTGGCATAGCGGCTCGCGCATTCGTCGCGCTCGCGCCGCAGGCGTTCGAGAGTCGCGCCCGCGCCTTCCAATTCCTCGAGTTCGGTCGCCAGCGTCTCGGCTTTCTGCTGCAACTCTTCCAGCGGCAGGCGGTGACGTCGCCCCAGATCGTGCAGGCGGGCCAGGTGCTGATCGACCTCGGCGAAGCGCTCGGGGTCCATGTCCAGGTCGCTGGCGTAGTGGCCGAGGCCGTCGATGGCCTCGCCGAGCTGGATCTCGGCGTTTTCCAGTAGCGCGGCCAGTGGTTCCAGGCGACTGTCGAGTTCGGCCAGGCGGGCCAGTTCGGTCTGCGCGCGTCCGACGGCGCGGCGCGCGGCGAATTCGCTGTCGCCGTCGAGCAGCTCGCTGAGTCCGTTGGCGCCTTCCAATAGCCGGCCGGCGTTGGCCAGGCGGCGGTGGTCGGCTTCCAGCTCCTGCAGGTCTTCGGGCGCGAGGCTCCAGCGTTGCAGGGCCTCGACCTCGTGGCGCAGCAGGGCAATGCGCTCGTCGCGATCCTCGCCGCCGGTTAGTGCCTCGATGCGCCGGCCGCAGTCGCGCCAGGCGCGAGTCTGTTCGGCCACACGCTCACGCAAGGGGGCCGCCTGCGCGAACGCGTCGAGCAGGGCCAGTTGATGCGTGCGCGAGAGCAGCGCCTGGTGTTCGTGCTGACCGTGGATCTCGACAATCAGCGCCGCCAGCTCCGACAGCTGGGTCAGCGTGGCCGGCCGCCCGTTGATCCAGGCGCGGGAGCTGCCTTCGGCCTTGAGCACGCGGCGCAGATTGCAGTGCCCGTCGTCGTCCAGCTCCTGCTGGGCCAGCCAGTCCCGCGCGGCGGGCAGGGCGGACAGGTCGAATTCGGCCGAGAGCTCGGCACGGTCGCTACCGGCGCGGACCAGCGCGCTATCGGCGCGGGCGCCGGACAGCAGCATCAGCGCGTCGACAAGCAGGGACTTTCCGGCACCGGTCTCACCGGTGACCACGGTCATGCCGGGGCCGAAGCCGATCTCGGCTTCCTCGACCACGGCGAAATTGCGCACGTAAAGCGAGCTGAGCATAGACAAACCCGGACGATGACGTCGCTGATTGTAGCGATACGCGTCTCATATCTGCAGACAGCGGACGATCTTCAATCGAGGCGAGGTGGACACGAGGGGCTTGCAACGCTCGCGTTCAACCCTTATTCAGTCCACAGGTATCCACGCAAACCCGGTTTTTCATGAGCCCATCGCACGGTCCGGATCTCGACGCACGCTCCCGCCGCCTTCTGCGCGCGCTGATCGGCCAGTACCTGACCGACGGCGAGCCGGTCGGTTCGCGCACGCTGTCCAAGTCCTCGGGACTGGACGTGAGCCCGGCGACCATCCGCAACATCATGGCCGATCTGGAGGAATCCGGTCTGGTGGCGTCGCCACACACGTCCGCCGGACGCATTCCCACGCCGCGCGGGCTGCGCCTGTTCGTGGACAGCCTGCTTGAGCTGCGTCCGCTGACCGGCGAAGACCTGGCGCGCCTGCGCCAGCAGCTTCCACCGACACCGAACAGCTCGCTGGACCTGTTCAACAGCACCTCGTCGCTGCTTTCGGCGATGACCCATTTCGTCGGTCTGGTAACTGTGCCGCGACATTCGGACTTCTCCCTTCGCCACATCGACTTCGTGCCGCTGGAAGGCGCGCGTGTACTGGTCATTCTGGTGTTTGCCGACAACCAGGTGCAGAACCGCGTGGTGCAGCTGAGTGAGCCGTTGAGCGCGGGAGCGCTGGAACAGGCGGCGAATTACCTCAACAGCGAATTCGCCGGGCTGCGTCTGGACGAGATCCGCACGCGCCTGCTGGCCGAGCTGAAGGCCGCCGGCCACGAATTGAACGAATTGCTGAGCAATGCGGTGGAGCTGGCTTCGGCCTCGTTCGCGCCGCAGGCCGAGGCCGACATGGTGCTCAGCGGGCAGACCAACCTGATGGGCTATCAGGAGCTGTCCGACCTGGATCGCCTGCGTGAACTGTTCGAGGCCTTCCAGCGCAAGCGCGATCTGATGCAGTTGCTGGATGTGTGCGCGAAGGCCCCCGGCGTGCGCCTGTTCATCGGTGAGGAGTCGGGTTACGCCGCGCTCGACGGCTGCTCCGTGGTGACCGCCACCTATGGCACCGAGGGCCGCGTGCTGGGCACAGTAGGCGTGATCGGACCGACCCGCATGGCCTACGATCGCGTGATTCCCGTCGTGCAGGCGACCGCCGGATTGCTCGGCGATGCCTTGAATCGCGTCACGGCGACCCTATAACCCTCGCCAGAGCGGTCGTTTCCGCACACCAACCCAAACCGAACCGGCCTGCGGCGCTGTCGCGGGTCCTCATGAAGTTGCCTGGAGCCATGATGGAAGACACCAAGCCGAACGCACCGGACACGGCGCCCGATCAGGAGCCGTCCAGCACGTCGCAGGACGGCGAGACCTCGATGCAGGAGCTGGAAACCCTGACCGCCCAATTGGCCGAGGCCGAGCGCAGCGTCGCGGACATGCGCGACACCCTGCTGCGCGAGCGTGCCGAGATCGAGAATCAGCGCCGCCGCCTGCAGCGCGAGCTGGAACAGGCCCGCCGCTTCGCCAACGAGCGCGTGCTCTCGGACCTGCTGCCGGTCTGCGACAGCCTGGAGCAGGGCCTGGCCGTGCAGACCGAGGAGGTCGCGCCACTGCGCGAAGGCATGCAGCTGACGCTCAAGTCACTGTTGAAGGTCGCCGAGCAGAACGGCCTGAAGGCGATCGACCCGCTGCACAAGCCGTTCGATCCGGAACAGCACCAGGCCATGAACATGGTCGAGACCGATCAGCACGCCCCCGACACCGTCGTCGCCGTGCTGCAGAAGGGCTACGTACTCAACGACCGACTGCTGCGCCCTGCGCTGGTTGCGGTCGCCAAGGCGCCCAGCGCCTGAAAAACCGTGCCGCGCGCGTCTTGAATCGCCGCGCGGCATCCCCCACCTAGAAATCAACGGCGGCCGCGGGGGCCGCATCACAGAAATTTTCGGAGAGTGAAGACCATGGGCAAGATCATCGGTATCGACCTCGGCACCACCAATTCGTGCGTGGCGGTGATGGAGGGTTCATCCACGCGCGTCATCGAGAATTCCGAGGGTGACCGCACCACGCCTTCCATCGTCGCCTTCAGCAAGGACGGCGAAGTGCTGGTGGGCGCCTCGGCCAAGCGTCAGGCGGTGACCAATCCGGCCAACACCTTCTACGCGGTCAAGCGTCTGATCGGCCGCAAGTTCAAGGACGCCGAAGTGCAGAAGGACATCGACCTGGTGTCCTACAAGATCTTCGAGCACGACAACGGTGATGCCTGGGTGCAGACCTCCGACGGCAAGAAGATGGCGCCGCCGGAAGTGTCGGCCAAGGTGCTGATGAAGATGAAGAAGACCGCCGAGGACTTCCTGGGCGAGCCGGTCACCGAAGCCGTCATCACGGTGCCCGCGTACTTCAACGATTCGCAGCGTCAGGCGACCAAGGATGCCGGCAAGATCGCCGGTCTGGAGGTCAAGCGCATCATCAACGAGCCGACCGCGGCCGCGCTGGCCTATGGCCTGGACAAGAAGGGCGGCGACCGCAAGATCGCGGTCTACGATCTGGGCGGCGGCACGTTCGACGTGTCGATCATCGAGATCGCCGAAGTCGATGGCGAGAAGCAGTTCGAAGTGCTGGCCACCAACGGCGACACGTTCCTGGGCGGCGAGGACTTCGATCAGCGCGTCATGGACTACCTGGTCGACGAGTTCAACAAGGATCAGGGCATCGATCTGCGCAAGGACCCGCTGGCCCTGCAGCGTCTGAAGGACGCCGCCGAGCGCGCCAAGATCGAGCTGTCCTCCAGCCACCAGACCGAGGTCAACCTGCCGTACGTGACGGCCGACGCCTCCGGTCCCAAGCATCTGAACATCAAGCTGACCCGCGCCAAGCTGGAAGCGCTGGTCGGGGACCTGGTCAAGCGTTCCATCGATCCGTGCCGCACCGCGCTGGATGACGCCGGTCTGCGTGTGTCCGACGTCGACGAGGTGATCCTGGTCGGTGGTCAGACCCGCATGCCCAAGGTGCAGGAAGCGGTCAAGGACTTCTTCGGCAAGGAGCCGCGCAAGGACGTCAATCCGGACGAGGCCGTGGCCGTGGGCGCGGCGATCCAGGGCGGCGTGCTGGGTGGCGACGTCAAGGACGTCCTGCTGCTGGACGTGACCCCGCTGAGCCTGGGCATCGAGACCATGGGCGGCGTGTTCACCAAGCTGATCGAGAAGAACACCACGATTCCGACCAAGGCGTCGCAGATCTTCTCCACCGCTGACGACAACCAGACCGCGGTCACCGTGCACGTGCTGCAGGGCGAGCGCGAGCAGGCGCAGTACAACAAGTCGCTGGCCCGCTTCGACCTGGCCGGTATCGATCCCGCGCCGCGCGGCATGCCGCAGATCGAGGTCAGCTTCGACATCGACGCCAACGGCATCCTGCACGTGCACGCCAAGGACAAGAAGACGGGCAAGGAACAGAAGGTCGAGATCAAGGCCGGCTCGGGTCTGTCCGAGGAAGAAGTCGAGCGCATGGTCGCCGACGCCGAGTCGCACCGCGAGGACGACAAGAAGTTCCAGGAACTGGTCACCACGCGGAACAAGGCCGACCAGATGGTGCATGCCACCCGCAGCGCGCTGAAGGAGCACGGTGACAAGGCCGGCGACCAGATCGGCGGCATCGAGGAGGCGCTGTCGGATCTCGAGAAGGCGATGGAAGGCGACGACAAGGACGCCATCGAGTCCAAGATGAGCAAGCTCGAGCAGGTCGCGCAGCCGCTGTTCGCGGCGGCCCAGGGCGCCGGTCAGGCCGGTCCCGAGGCGGCCGGTCAGCAGGCCCCGGGTGGCGGTTCGGCCCAGCCCGAGGACGTGGTCGACGCCGAATTCACCGAAGTGAAGGACGACGACAAGAAGAGCTGAGCGAAATCGGGCCGGACGGCGTGACCGTCCGGCCCTCTTCGTTCGTGGGGGGGCACGGTGAACAAGGGGCGACTGGAAGCATTCAGCGACGGCGTGCTGGCCATCGTCATCACCATCATGGTGCTGGAGATGAAAGCCCCGCATGGCACCGACCTGGCTTCGCTGCTGCCCGTGTTGCCGGCTTTTCTCAGTTACGTTCTCAGCTTCGTCTACGTCGGCATCTACTGGAACAACCATCACCATTTCCTGCAGGCCGCTCGGCATGTCAGCGGATCGGTGCTATGGGCCAATCTGCATCTGTTGTTCTGGCTGTCCCTGTTTCCGTTCGCGACCGCATGGATGGGTGAGAACCATTTCGCCGCCGTACCGGTGGCGTTGTATGGTGTCGTGCTGCTGATGGCCGGACTGGCCTGGCAGCCTTTCCAGTTCACCTTGATTCGCGCCAACGGCGGGCGCGATGGGGAGATGGCGCGAATGCTGCTGTCACGCCGTGACTGGAAAGGTATCCTTGCGCCGCTTCTTTATGCCTGTGCGATCCCGCTGGCTTTCGTCAGCGTCTGGTTCTCGGGCTTGATTTACATCCTCGTTGCCTCGATGTGGTTGGTACCCGATCGACGCATCGAAGGCTCAATGAAACATCGCTCATGAGCAAGACCTGCTACTACGAAACCCTGGGTGTCGAGCGCAGTGCCGACACGGCCACGATCAAGAAGGCATTCCGTCGCGTGGCGATGAAATGCCATCCCGACCGCTGTCCGGACGATCCCGAGGCGCAGGAGCGCTTCAAGGAGGCCAAGCAGGCCTACGAGATCCTGTCCGATGCCGACAAGCGAAGCATGTACGACCAGTACGGCCATGCGGCGTTCGAAGGCGGCATGGGCGGCGGTCACGGCGCTGGCGGATTCGGCGACATGGGCGACATCTTCGGCGATATCTTCGGCGACATCTTCGGTGGCGCCGGCCGACGCGGCCCGCAGCGCGGTTCCGATCTGCGCTACATCCTCGAGATGGACCTGGAAGAGGCCGTGTTCGGCCTCGAGAAAGAGATCAAGGTTCCGACCCTGGTCGCCTGCGACGACTGCCAGGGCAGTGGCTCGGAGGACGGCAAGCTCGATACCTGCGGGACCTGCAACGGTCACGGTCAGGTGCGCATGCAGAACGGCATCTTCTCGATCCAGCAGCCCTGTCCGCATTGCGGCGGTAGCGGGCGTTCGATCAAGAACCCGTGCAAGACCTGCAAGGGCGAGGGGCGCTACCGCAATACCCGCACGCTGTCGGTGAACATTCCCGCCGGCGTCGACACCGGCGACCGCGTGCGCCTGACCGGGCAGGGCGAAGCCGCCCCGGCGGGCGGGCAGGCCGGTGACCTGTACGTCGAAGTGCGCGTGCGTCCGCACAAGATTTTCCAGCGCGAAGGCAACGACCTGCATTGCGAAGTGCCGATCCGCTTCACCCAGGCGGCGCTTGGTGCGACGCTGACGGTGCCGACGCTGGAGGATGACGTCGAGATCAATCTGCCGCCGGAGACCCAGACCGGGCAGACTTTCCGTCTGCGCGGCCGTGGCGTGAAGTCGCCGCGAGGCGGCCGGGTCGGCGACCTGATCTGCCAGGTGGTCGTGGAAACGCCGGTGCGCCTGACCCGCGAACAACGCGAGTTGCTGGAATCGTTCGAGGAAACCTTCGGCGGCGAGCACAGCATGGAGCATTCGCCGCGCGCCAAGAACTGGTTCGACGGGGTCAAGGATTTCTGGTCCCGCGTGACTTCCTGAATCTGCGAATCCGGCGTTTGCGCCGCGTCCTGGACGCGTTAGGATGGCCGGATTCCGAATCGGCGTGAGCGCCAGGGTAGTCATGAATCAAGCACTTCGCATCGCCATCAGCGGCGCCTCCGGACGCATGGGGCGCGCGTTGATCGCGCGCAGCCGCAGTGATCGCCGTGTGCGCGTGCAGCGCGCCGTGATCGATGCGCGATCGGAGCTCGTTGGACATCCCCTGCAGCAGCCGGCCACGCCGGAGTCGCTGCGGTACAGCAATGGCTGGGAAGGCGCTGGCGCGCTGGATGTGGTGATCGATTTCAGCACGCCGGTCGGTTTGGGCAACGCACTCGATTACTGTCTGACCGAGGGGGTCCCCCTGGTGGTCGGCACTACCGGTTATGACGCGGCACTGCGTGATCGCCTGATGCATGCGGCCGAGCATATTGCCATCCTGCAGGCTGCCAATTTCAGTCTCGGCGTCGCCGTGCTGCAGCGTCTCCTGCGCGACGCTGCGCGGGCCTTGCCCGAGTGGGATCTGGAAATCATCGAAGCGCACCATGGCCGCAAGGAGGATGCGCCATCCGGAACGGCTATCGCTCTGGGCGAAACGGCGGCCAAGGCGCGCGGCACGACGCTGGACGAACAGGCCGTCTATGCGCGAGAGGGGCATCCCGGACCTCGCAAGTCCGGCGAAATCGGTTTTTCCGTCATCCGCGGCGGCGACATTGTCGGCGAGCACATCGCCATGCTCGCCGGAAACGGCGAGCGTCTTGAGCTTGCGCATCGCGCCACGGATCGCGGCATTTTCGCTCGCGGCGCGCTGGAAGCTGCAGTATGGCTGTCGGGTCAGCCGGCGGGCCACTACGGCATCGCCGACATGCTAGAAGGTCGCCTGCAGGGCGTCTGATTCCCGCGGTTCGACCTGCCGACGCGCCGGCTCGGGGAATCGGCGTGACCCTCTGTACGCCGTTGAAGCCATGTGACGCATGCGATGCTGCCGTATGCGTTCGCGTGTTCGTGTCGACGTTTCTGTCGTGGACTCAGATTGCGATATTCGGGAAACCATTTGCGCTCGAACGGCGAGCCGGTGCGCGTATGGGTTCGGCGTCCATCGCGGATGAAGGCGCAGTCGTTTAGCGAGTCGAAGCGAAGGTGCTCTGAGGCTATCTGAAGCCCCCGCTGAACAGCAGTCCGAAGCAGGCCGCCACCAGCAGCAGTGCCACAGCCAGCAGCGAAGCCAGTCCCAGCAGCAGTCCCTGGCCGGTGCGTGGAATGCCTTTCGCATAGAACACCGCCGCGGCGACGCCGACCAACAGCTCCGGAATAGGCAGGAAGGTGGCCGCGCGGAACGGCATCAGCAGCAGGTGTCCCAGAATCATGATCAGCCACGCCAGACCGATGCCGGCGGCGATGGAGCCGCGGCGCTGCGGCGGCGAGGGCTCGCCCTGCGGTGGGACGGGAGGCGGCTCGGGAGCGGGCGCGGGCGGATCGAGCTCGATATCGCTCATGCGGAGACATCCTCTTCGACAGGATAGGCGCGCTCGACTTCCTCGCGCAGGTTGCGCAGGCGGTCGGCGAGATCGTCGCGATAGAACAGATTGAACGTGTCGAACGGCACGATGGTGCCGTCCGGCTGCGCGATGTGGACGCAGGACTTCTTCACCGCGCGCAGGTCGAAGCCATGGGCATCAATGAACTGCATGATGAGCACGCGGAACACATTGCGGTAGCCCAGATCAGCCGGCGCCTGCACCTGCGGCAGGCAGCACAGCAGGTCGGACAGCGAGCAGGCCTGGTCCTCGGGCGAGTGATTGGTCGCGAACAGTTCGAAGACATGCGCACGAAGGTCCTCGTCGCGCTCGACGACGATGGTGTTGCGGCCTTTCTCGACTAGCGTCTGTGGCGACACGAAGCGGGTCAGCGGCACGGTCTCGTCGCCCAATTTCAGAGCATAGGCCATGGCCAGGCAGTCCGGATTGCACGGCACCGGGATCAGGTCGTCCGATTCGAACAGCGGCGACTGTTCGAGGATGCGGCGGCGCACCTCGCTGAGCGTCAGGCGGTCGGTGGCCGGATCGTAGTGCTCCAGCCGGCCGGCGGCCTGGATCGGCTGGAAGGTCACGCCGCGCACGCAGGGTTGCTTCAGGGCAAAGTCGATGATCTCGCCCAGCTCGCCGTCGTTGAGTCCTTTCTTCACCGTCACCACGAGCGTGGTGGAAATGTCGTGGCGATTGAGCTGTTCGAGCGCCTTGAGGCGAATGTCGCGCAGCTTCGCGCCGCGCAGATCCTTGTGCACGTCGTCGCGCAGCGAGTCGAACTGCAGGTACAGCTCGAAACCGGGCTGGTAGTCGGCCAGACGTGCGGCGAAATCAGGTTCCTTGGCAATGCGCAAGCCGTTGGTGTTGACCATCAGGTGACGGATCGGGCGTGCGCGTGCGGCGTCCAGAATCTCGAAGAACTGCGGGTGCAGCGTCGGTTCGCCACCGGAGATCTGCACCACGTCCGGTTCGCCCTCGTTGGCGACCACGGCATCGAGCATGCGTTCGACGGTCGGCAGATCGCGGAACCCGGGCCGGTGCGGGCCGCTGTCGGCGTAGCAGATCGGGCAGCGCAGGTTGCAGTGATCGGTGATCTCGATCAGGGTCAGGCAGCTGTGCTGCATGTGCTCTGGACACAGGCCGCAGTCGTAGGGGCAGCCCCAGCGCTGTGGGGTGTTGAAGCGTTGCGGCAGTTCCGGGGGCTTGATGAAGACTTCGCGGCAGCGTCGGTAGTACGCCGCGTCGTCGGCGATCAGCACGCGCTCGCGGCCATGCAGCGGGCACCATTTCTCCAGGTACACGCGCTCGTCCTTGATCAGGATCTTCGCCTCGACCCGTCGCAGGCATTGCGTGCATACCGAAACGGCGCTGTCGTAGAACAGGTACGGCCTTACCTTCGCGCCCAAGTCGCTTTTCTCCCCATCACCATGGTCTGCACGATACGCGGAACGGCACGCGCGTAGTAGAGCAGTCCGGCCACGCACAGCCACTGCAGCCCGGTCAGCCCCAGCGGCCAGATATAGAACACCGGCTTGATGAACTCGACCAGCAGGCGGAACGCCAGATAGCCGATCATGAATGCGCGAAAGCGATCGCCGGGCAGGGTGAAGCGATGCCAGCGAGCGCGAATCCAGGCGTATTGCGCCAGCAGGAAGACGATTTCGTAGAGTTGGGTCGGATGCCGTGCGATGCCGTCGCCGAAGTCCACACCCCAGGGCAGGGTGGTCGCGATGCCGTAGGTGTGATCGCCCAGTCCGCCCAGGAAGCAGCCGATGCGGCCGATGCACATGCCCACGGTCAGCGGCAGCACGAAGTTGTCGCCGGTGGACTGACGCACGCCCCAGAAACGCTTGACGACCTCGACGCCGAGCAGTCCGCCGAGCAGGGCGCCGATGATCGACTTGCCTTCCAGCAGATGGCGCCAGTCGGGAAAGTGGGCGAATGCGGCCAGGGGATCGTCCAGCCAGTAGGACATCTTCGCGCCCAGCGCTGCGCCGACGATGGCGCCGACCGCCACCACGGCCATCAGGTCGCGGTCGTGCACGCTGCCGTCGACCCCGCGTCGGCGCTGCCACAGATAGGTCTGGAATCCCGCCGAGTAGGCGAGCACCTCGAATACCGTGTGCCAGACGACGGGCGTCATCGGACGGCGATATCCGACGGCGACGTCATCCGCGTGCGCCCAGTTGCGTCAGCTCCTGACGCGCCGCGCGGAGCCAGGGGCGCTCCTTGCGGCGGTAGTAGGCGGGCATCGAGCGGGCTTGCTTCAGCTGTGCCGCGAACACGTCACGCGCCTCGGCATGGCGTTCAGCGCGATGCAACAGGTGACCGTAGCGGTAGCGACCCTCCTCGCCGGGATAGCTGCGCGCCAGCACGCTGTATGCCTGCAATGCCGCAGCGGTATCGCCCAGCGCTTCGAGACAGCGGGCGTGCAGCAGGTCGCCTTCGTGGGATGTGTAGTTCGGATTGGTCCGTGCGAGGGCGTCCAGGGTGTCGCGCGCGGCTGCGAAATCGTCCTGGCCGCCCTGTGCCCGAGCCAGGCCGAGCATGAAGTCAGGGTCCTCGGCATACAGTCCCTTGAGCAGGCCGCGATAGAGTTCCTCGGCGTTGGTGTAGTCGCCGAGTTCGAGGCATTCCTCGGCCAGGTGTCGGCGATTGTCGATGGTGTCGCTCGTTTCCAGGCGTCGTTGCAAGGCGCGCCGACGGCGTGCCGGGTCGAGGGTCTGCATGGCCTTGCGAGCGGCCTTGCGGCCTCCCGGATTGCTCTGGAGATCCGGAATCACCGCAGCCAGCACGTAGATCGCGACGCCCAGATACGAGGCGATCAGCAGCAGCCAGATCCAGTACAGGGAGCGACCGCTGCGGATCACGTGGACAGCGCAGGCGATCTGCAGGGCAAGGGAAACCAGAAAAAGAGCGGGCATCGCGGATCCTTGGCGGTACAGGCTTCGCTGTCTCGCTCAGTCGCGATGCGCGGCGTTGCGGTCGCGGCCGGCGCCGAGCTTCTTGTCGAGGCCGCCGAACAACTTCTTGAACAGGCGCGAGAACTTGCCGCGCTTGGTCTTGCGCAGCTTGGCTTCCTCGCTGACCAGCCAGGCGACCTGGATCACCCGGCGCTCGCCCTCGTATGGCAGGTGACCGTGGAAGGAGTTCTCCGAACGCTTGAAGACCGCGAACTTGCCGTACAGGGGCTGCAGTTCAGGTACCAGCATGGCGTCGATGTCGTCGATCTTCTTCAGGAATCGCAGGCAGCCGTCGCTGGTGTCGGGCCACGACTCGTTGAGGTAGAGCAGGGCGGTGGCGACCTTGGACTTGCTGTCGGTGTGGATGGTGCCGTGACGGCGGTTGAGGTGCCGGCACAGCGTGACCAGCGTGGGGTACTGGCCGAGGTTCTCGATGCCGAGCCGCGTGCCGATCGCGCTGGCGATCTCCGGTGCGGTCAGTTGCTCGATGACGGTGTTGATCGTCGGTCCGCAGTCGGCCGGGTCCCATGGAAAGAAACCGGCTTCGTCGTAGCGCGGGAAATCCCGCTCGAGCTCGCCTCGCGCCGCATCGGGAAGCTGCTCGTGCGCGATCAGGAAGGAGAACGGTTCCGAGCAGACCGTGGTGTCGGCGCGTTCGAGGCGGGCGGGATCGATCAGTGTCGTCGTCATGGGGCATGCACGCGAATCGGAAAAGGCGTGGAGAACGGGGCTAGTCGTGGCGAAGCGGCTTGTCGGTGAACAGAAATTCCTTCATCTGGTCGGAGAAGAAGCCGTCGTGACGGCGAATCCATTCCAGCACCATCGCGGCGTGTTCCTTTTCCTCGTCGCGGTTGTGCTCGAGGATGGCCTTCAGCTCCTCGTCCTTGCAGGCGCTGGCGCGCTGGTTGTACCAGTCCACGGCTTCCAGCTCTTCCATCAGGGACACGATGGCGCGGTGCATGTCGCGCACTTCGTCGCTGAGTTCCTCGATCGGTTCGTGGTACTGGTCGCTGGCCATGCGCGGCTCCTTGTGCGTGCAGTGAATTGAATTTGTCCGGACAGTCTAGCGCCAGACTCCGGTTCCACGGCAAATGCAGCGGACATTCATCCGAACAGGTGGACATCGCCGGTGCCGACGCTTAACATTGTGGCCCGCCCGAAAACCCTTTTTTCGCGAGTCCCTCAGGCCAGTCACACCGGCCTGCGGGTTTTGCTGCACCTGCTGAAGGCGGCCCCCGATGACCCCAGCTCTGTTAGTTCTTGAAGACGGTAGTGTTTTCCGCGGCCACGCGGTCGGCGCCACCGGTTCCACCGTCGGGGAGGTGGTGTTCAACACCGCCATGACCGGCTACCAGGAAATCCTCACCGATCCCTCCTACGCTCGTCAGCTGGTCACGTTGACCTATCCGCACATCGGCAACACCGGCTGCAATGCCGCCGATGCCGAATCCGACCGCATTCAGGCTGCCGGCCTGATCGTGCGCGACGTGCCGCGCCGCGCCTCGAATTGGCGCAGCGAAGAAAGTCTGTCTGCCTATCTGGAACGTTCCGGCGTGGTGGCCATTGCCGGCATCGACACGCGCCGCCTGACGCGCATCCTGCGCGACAAGGGCGCGCAGGCCGGCTGCATCGTCGCCGGCGATGCCATCGACGAGGAATCGGCGCTGGCGCAGGCGCGCGCCTTCCCCGGCCTGAACGGCATGGATCTGGCCAAGGAAGTCACCACGGCGTCAAGCTACGCCTGGTCCGAAGGCGTGTACGACCTCGATCGCACGGCCTTCAATACCACCGAAGCCCGCTTCAAAGTCGTCGCCTACGATTTCGGTATCAAGCGCAACATCCTGCGTCTGCTGGCCGAGCGCGGCTGTGACCTCACGGTGGTGCCCGCGCAGACGCCGGTCGAGGACGTCCTGGCGATGCAGCCAGACGGTGTGTTTCTGTCCAACGGACCCGGCGATCCGGCGGCGTGCGAGTACGCGGTTGCCGCCGCGCGCACGCTGCTGGACAAGAAGATCCCGCTGTTCGGCATCTGCCTGGGACACCAGATCATGGCGCTGGCCGTGGGCGCGAAGACACTGAAGATGAAGTTCGGCCACCACGGCGCCAACCATCCGGTGAAGGATCTGGACGACGGCCGCGTGCTGATCACCAGCCAGAACCACGGCTTCGCGGTCGATCCGGATTCGCTGCCCGAGCAGGCCCGAGTCACGCACCAGTCGCTGTTTGATGGCTCGCTGCAGGGCTTCGCGCTGACCGACCGGCCCGCGTTCTGCTTCCAGGGACACCCGGAAGCCAGTCCCGGCCCGCACGACATCGACTACCTCTTCGACCGTTTCGCCACCCTGATGCAGGAGGCCCGCTGATGCCCAAGCGCACCGATATCCAGAGCATCCTGATCATTGGCGCCGGCCCGATCGTCATCGGTCAGGCCTGCGAGTTCGACTACTCCGGCGCACAGGCCTGCAAGGCGCTGCGCGAGGAGGGCTATCGCGTCATTCTGGTCAACTCCAATCCGGCCACGATCATGACCGACCCGGAGATGGCCGACGCGGTCTACATCGAGCCGATCACCTGGCAGACCGTCGAGCGCATCATCGCCAAGGAGAAACCTGACGCGGTGCTGCCGACCATGGGCGGACAGACGGCGCTGAACTGCGCGCTGGAACTGGCTGACCACGGCGTGCTCGAGAAGTACGACGTGGAGCTGATCGGCGCTTCGCGCGAAGCCATCCGCATGGCCGAGGACCGCGAACTGTTCCGTAACGCCATGAACGAGATCGGCCTGGAGTCGCCGCGCTCGGAAATCGCGCGTTCGATGGAGCAGGCCTGGGAAATCCAGGAGAAGCTGGGCTTCCCGAGCATCATCCGTCCGTCTTTCACCATGGGCGGCTCCGGCGGCGGCATCGCCTACAACCGCGAGGAGTTCGAGGAGATCGTCAAGCGCGGCCTCGAACTGAGCCCGACCCACGAAGTGCTGATCGACGAATCGGTGCTGGGCTGGAAGGAATTCGAGATGGAAGTGGTCCGCGATCATGCGGACAACTGCATCATCGTGTGCTCGATCGAGAATCTCGATCCGATGGGCGTGCACACCGGCGACTCGATCACCGTGGCGCCGGCGCAGACCCTGACCGACAAGGAATACCAGCGCCTGCGCGACGCTTCGCTGGCGGTGCTGCGCAAGATCGGTGTGGACACCGGCGGCTCCAACGTGCAGTTCGGCGTCAACGCCGAGACCGGTCGCGTGGTGGTCATCGAAATGAACCCGCGTGTGTCGCGTTCGTCGGCATTGGCCTCGAAGGCGACCGGCTTCCCGATCGCCAAGGTTGCGGCGAAGCTGGCGGTTGGCTACACGCTGGACGAGCTGAAGAACGAGATCACCGGCGGCAAGACACCGGCTTCGTTCGAGCCGGCCATCGACTATGTGGTCACCAAGATCCCGCGTTTCGCCTTCGAGAAGTTCCCGGCCACCAATGCACGCCTGACGACGCAGATGAAGTCGGTGGGCGAGGTGATGGCCATCGGCCGCAGCATGCATGAATCGCTGCAGAAGGCGCTGCGCGGACTGGAAACCGGCAAGAACGGTCTCGACCCGACCGGTCTGGACCTGAACGACGACGAGGATCTGGCCACGCTCAAGCGCGAGCTGCGTCAGCCCGGGCCGGAGCGCATCCTGTACCTGGGCGACGCCTTCCGCGCCGGTCTGTCGCTGGACGACGTGCACGCGCTGACCGCGGTCGATCCGTGGTTCCTGGCGGCGATCGAGGACATCGTCCTCGCCGAGGGCGAGCTGCGTGAGCAGGGGCTGTCCTCGCTGGACGCCGCGCGCATGCTGGAACTCAAGCGGCTGGGCTTCTCCGACGCGCGCATGGCCACGCTGCTGGACACCGACGAGGCCGCCGTGCGCCACTTGCGTCGCACGCTGGACGTGCGTCCGGTCTACAAGCGGGTGGATTCGTGCGCGGCCGAGTTCGCCACCTCGACCGCCTACATGTACTCGACCTACGAGGAAGAGTGCGAGTCCGATCCCAGCGACCGCCGCAAGATCATGGTGCTGGGCGGCGGACCGAACCGCATCGGCCAGGGCATCGAGTTCGACTACTGCTGCGTGCACGCCGCGCTGGCACTGCGCGAGGACGGGTTCGAGACCATCATGGTCAACTGCAACCCGGAGACGGTTTCGACCGACTACGACACCTCCGACCGCCTGTACTTCGAGCCGTTGACGCTGGAAGACGTGCTGGAGATCGTCGACAAGGAGAAGCCCGAGGGCGTGATCGTGCAGTACGGCGGGCAGACCCCGCTGAAGCTGGCGCGCGCGCTGGAAGCGGCCGGCGTGCCGATCATCGGCACCAGCCCGGATTCCATCGATCTGGCCGAGGACCGCGAGCGTTTCCAGCAGCTGATCGACCGGCTGAATCTGAAGCAGCCGCCCAACCGCATCGCCCGCAGCGCCGAGGAAGCGCTGACGCTGGCGCGCGAGATCGGCTATCCGCTGGTGGTGCGTCCGAGCTACGTGCTGGGCGGTCGCGCGATGGAGATCGTCTACGCCGACGCCGATCTGGAACGCTACATCCGCGAGGCAGTGCGCGTGTCCGAATCCTCGCCGGTGCTGCTGGACCGCTTCCTCGACCACGCGGTCGAGGTCGATGTCGACATCATCGCCGACGCCGAGGGCAACGTGCTGATTGGCGGCATCATGGAGCACATTGAGGAGGCCGGTGTGCATTCCGGCGATTCCTCGTGCTCGCTGCCGCCGTACTCGCTGACGCCGGCGCTGCAAGACGAATTGCGTCGCCAGGTCACGCTGCTGGCGCGCGAGCTGAAGGTCATCGGCCTGATGAATACCCAGTTCGCGGTGCAGGGCGGCGAGACCGTGTTCATTCTGGAAGTGAACCCGCGTGCCTCGCGCACCGTGCCGTTCGTGTCCAAGGCCACCGGCCAGCCACTGGCCAAGATCGCCGCGCGCTGCATGGCCGGCCGTGATCTGATCGCACAGGATGCGACGCGCGAAGTCGTGCCCGACTACTATTCGGTGAAGGAAGCGATCTTTCCGTTCTTGAAGTTCCAGAACGTCGACCCGATTCTGGGACCCGAGATGCGCTCGACCGGCGAGGTGATGGGCGTGGGGCGCGACTTCGGTGCCGCCTTCGGGCGCGCGCACGAGGCCGCCGGCATCCGCAAGCCGCCGCTGGGCAAGGTGTTCCTGTCGGTGCGCGACGCCGACAAGGATCGCCTGCTGTCGATCGCACAGGACATCCACAAGCGCGGATACGGCCTGGTCGCCACACGCGGCACCGCGGCCTTCCTCAACGACCACGGCGTGACCTGCGAGCACATCAACAAGGTGCTGGAAGGCCGTCCGCACATCGTCGATCTGATCAAGAACGGCGAGATCGTCTACATCGTCAACACGACCGAAGGCAAGCAGGCGATCGCCGACTCGTTCTCCATTCGTCGTGAGGCGCTGCAGCAGCGCGTCACGTACTCCACCACCATCGCAGGCGCGCGTGCCCTGCTGCATTCGCTGGATTCCCGCGACGGCGGCAGCGTGCACAGCCTGCAGGAACTGCACAAGGAGCTTGAAGCATGAACCGTGCGCCCATGACCAAGAAAGGCGCCGAGCGCCTGCGCAAGGAACTGGAACGCCTCAAGGGCCAGGAACGTCCGCGCGTCATCGAAGCCATTGCCGAAGCGCGTGCGCACGGCGACCTGAAGGAAAACGCCGAGTACCATGCGGCCCGCGAGCAGCAGAGCTTCATCGAGGGCCGCATCAACGAGCTGGAAGCCACGCTGTCCACGGCGCAGGTGATCGACACGAGCACGCTCAATGCCGGTGCCAAGATCGTGTTCGGCGCCATCGTCAATCTCGAGGACGAAGACAGCGGTGACGAGGTGACCTACCAGATCGTCGGCGACCTGGAAGCGGACATCAAGCAGAACCTGATTGCCGTGTCCTCGCCGATCGCGCGTGCGTTGATCGGCCGGCTGGAAGGCGACAGCATCGAGTTCGAGGCGCCCAAGGGCGTGAAGAACTACGAGATCATCGCCGTTCGCTACGAGTGAACGACGGGTTGGCCGGCGGAGCGCATAGACGGTGATCGCCTTTCGCGAATTCGGCCTGCGTCGCGGTCCGCGCGCACTGCTCGAAGGCATCGACCTGACGCTCCACGCCGGCTGGAAGGTCGGTGTGGTCGGCCGTAATGGCTGCGGGAAGTCGAGCCTGTTCGCGGCCATCCGCGGCGAGCTGGACAGCGACACCGGTTCGATGGAGATCCCCTCGGGCATCCGCATGGCCTCGGTGGCGCAGGAAACGCCGGCGCTGCCCGACGCGGCCATCGACTACGTGCTGGGCGGCGATGTCGAGCTGGCGGCGGCGCTTGATGCCGAGGCGCGCGCGCAGGAGGCTGGCGATCATGCCGTTGTGGCAACGGCGCATCAGCGCATCGAGGCGCTGAACGGCTACGACGGCCGCGCTCGCGCTGGACGACTTCTGCACGGCCTCGGCTTCGCGCCGGACACGCACGAGAAACCGGTGGCGTCGTTCTCCGGCGGCTGGCGCGTGCGTCTGAATCTGGCCCGTGCGCTGATGGCGCCGTCCGAGCTGCTGCTGCTGGACGAGCCGACCAACCATCTCGACCTCGACGCCGTACTGTGGCTGGAGAACTGGCTGCGTCACTATCCGGGCATGCTGCTGGTCATCTCGCACGACCGCGAATTCCTCGACGGCGTCGTCTCTCACGTGCTGCACCTGCACACGGGCACCGGACGCCTGTACACGGGAAACTACACCGCGTTCGAGCGCCAGCGTGCCGAGCAGCTGCGCCAGCAGCAGATCGCGCACGAGAAAGAGCAGGCCGAGCGCGCACACCTGCAGTCCTTTGTCGACCGCTTCCGCGCCAAGGCCAGCAAGGCCAAGCAGGCGCAGTCACGCATCAAGCGTCTGGAAAAGCTGGCCGGCACCGAGGCCGTGCGCGTGGAGCGGCCGTTCCATTTCCGTTTTCCCGAACCCGGACGGCTGCCGACCTCGATGCTGGGACTGGACCAGGCCGACCTTGGATATCCGTCCCGCGAGGGGCAGGGCGGCGCGGCTTGCATCCTGCGTGACACGACTCTGCGGCTCGAAGCCGGTGACCGTGTCGGGCTGCTGGGCATCAACGGTGCGGGCAAGTCCACGCTGGTGAAATCGCTGGTCGGCGACCTCGCCTTGCTGGACGGCGAGCGTAGCGCGCACAAAGACCTGCGTATCGGCTACTTCGCCCAGCACACCGTGGAGAGCCTGCGCGCCGGCGCCAGTCCGTTCGATCATCTGGCCGAACGCGCACCCGGCGTGTCGCAGCAGGAGCTGCGCGACTGGCTCGGGCAGTGGCAGTTCGCCGGTGACCGCGCATTCGAGCCGGTCGACGGATTCTCCGGCGGCGAACGAGCGCGGCTGGCACTTTCGCTGATCGCCTGGGACAAACCCAATCTTCTGCTGCTCGACGAGCCGACCAACCACCTCGACCTGGACATGCGCGAGGCGCTGGTCGATGCGCTGGAAGACTACGAAGGTGCCCTGGTGCTGGTCTCGCATGACCGCCATCTGCTGGGACTGGTCTGCGACCGTTTCTGGCGCATCGGCGAAGGCGCGCTGCACCGGTTCGACGGCGACCTCGATGACTATGCCCGGTGGCTGCGCAACCGCGATACCGGAACCGACTCGTCGTCCGAGGCCTCGTCGGCGCAGCCTTCGGCGCGTGAGCGACGCCGCGCGGCAGCCCAGCAGCGCGAGCGTGCTCGCCCCATGCTGAAGGCGGCACAGACGGCGGAAAAGCGCATGCAGGCCATCGAACGCGAGCTGGCCGAGATCGAATCGCGCATGGCCGACCCGGCGCTCTACACCGAGCAGCCGCGCGAGGCGGCCGAACTCGGCAAGCGCCAGGGCGAACTGCGCGCCGAGCACGATACGCTGGAGACTCAGTGGCTGGAACTGCATGAGCAGATCGAGGCGCTGCAGGACGAGCCTGCGCAGGCATGATCCTGTCTTCTGAGCGATTCCGGAACTAGCCATGCTGCATGTGTTGCTGCCCAACTTTGCCCATTGCGGTCAGGATCGTTTGCTTCGGACCTGGCTGATTCGCGGTGACCGATTGCCCGATGCCGTGCACGGCTATTCCGCAGCGCTGGGCGCGCACTTTCGCTGGCCCTCGGGTGATCTGCCGGCGGGCGCTCTGCTGCGCGAAGCCGAGCGGGGGGATGCCGAGGGAGATACCTGGTTATGCGCCGATCCGGCCTTCGTGCAGCCCGACATGACCGGAGCACGCATGCTCGCATGCGGCACGCTGGATCTGACTGCCGAGGAGGCCGAATCGCTGGCGCGGCCCCTGCGACCGCTGTTCGGCGATCGCGGCTTTCTGCTCGAACTGACTACGCCCTCGCGTTGGCATCTGCATATGCCGAGGGATGCCCAGCCACCAGCCTTCGCCGCGCCGGATCGAGTGCTGGGCGACGATCTGCTGACGTATCTGCCGCAGGATGCGCGTCATGCGAGCTGGCGCGAGTTGTTCAACGAGGCACAGATCCTGCTGCACCAGCATCCGCTCAACGCCGAGCGCCGCGCACGCGGCCAGATGCCGGTGAACTGCCTGTGGCTGTGGGGCGGTGGACGCCTGCCATCCTGGGTCAAGGCCGACATCGAGCGTATCCACACGCATGATGCGCTGGCTCGCGTGCTGGCCGAACGGGCCAGGGTCGCGGTCGCGGATGTGCAGGATTTCGACCCCGATGCCGCCGGCGACGTGCTGCTGGATCTGGAAGCCGGACTGCGTCCGGAGGCGCACTGGCCGTTGCTGGAGCGGGCGCTGAAGCGGCACAAGGCCATGCATCTGGATTTCGCCAGCGGCGAACGCATGCTGGTGCGCCACGCCCATCGCTGGCGCATCTGGCGGAAGGTGGCATGAGACGGACGACGCTGCGCCAGCGACATTGTCCCGATCTGCGAATCGACTGGCCCGATACGCTGCACCCGGTCCTGCGACGCGTCTATCTGGCTCGTGGCGTGGCGTCCGCGGAACAGATCGACCACGCGCTGACCGCCCTGACGCCGCCGCAGGCGCTCGGCGGCCTCGATGCGGCCGTCGAGGTCCTGGCGCAGGCCATCGCAGAGGGGCAGCGCATCGTCATTGCCGGCGACTACGATTGCGATGGCGCGACCGGCATGGCGGTCGCCGTGCGCGGGCTGCGCATGCTCGGCGCAACCCGCGTCGGATTCGTGGTGCCCAATCGATTCGAGCATGGCTACGGTCTCAGCCCGGCGCTGGTGGGTTCGCTAGGCGAGAGGCCGGACGTGCTGGTCACGGTCGACAACGGCATCGCCAGCGTCGCCGGCGTGGCCGCGGCGCGCGAGCGAGGCATCCGGGTGGTCGTGACCGACCATCACCTGCCGGGTCCGCAGTTGCCGGAGGCCGACGCCATCGTCAATCCGAACCTGCCCGGCGACGCCTTTCCCAGCAAGGCGCTGGCCGGCGTCGGCGTGATGTTCTATCTGCTGCTGGCGCTTCGCGCCCGACTGGAACGCGAAGGCCGGTTCGCAGCCGGTGTGCGGCCGAATCTGGCGATGCTGCTGGACCTGGTCGCGCTGGGCACGGTCGCCGATGTGGTGCCGCTGGATCGCAACAATCGTGTGCTGGTCGAGAACGGCCTGCGTCGCATCCGCGCCGGTCGCGGCTGCGCGGGCATCCAGGCGCTGGTCGAAGCCTCCGGGCGCAGCATTGCCACCCTGACGGCTTCGGACATGGGGTTCTCCGTGGGGCCGCGCCTGAACGCAGCGGGACGGCTGGAAGACATGACCCTGGGCGTGGAATGCCTGCTCACCGACGATGCGGCGCGCGCGCGCGAGCTGGCGGAACTGCTGTCGTCGATCAATGCCGAGCGCCGTCAACTGCAGGCCGGCATGGTGGCCGAGGCCGAGCGCATGGTCGAGCGCACCGATGTGCCGGATGCGACCGGCGTCGCACTCTACGACGAGGGGTGGCATCCGGGCGTGGTCGGCCTTGTGGCCTCGCGCCTGAAAGAACGGCTGCATCGCCCGGTCGTGGCGTTCGCGCCGTCCGATGTAGGCAGCGACACGCTGCGCGGTTCAGCGCGCTCGATTCCGGGCTTCCATGTTCGCGATGCGCTGGCCGAGGTCGACGCCCGGCATCCCGACTTGATGGGCCCGTTCGGCGGCCACGCCATGGCGGCGGGACTCAGTCTGGCCGCGGATCGCTTCGACGCCTTCGCGCAGGCCTTCGACGATGTCGTCCGCGACCGCATGCAGGCCGAGTGGCTGGAGTCCGTGCTGTGGACCGATGGCGAGCTGGGGGCGGGCGAGATGAATCTGGAACTGGCGCGCGTCTTGCGCCTGGCCGGTCCGTGGGGACAGGCGTTTCCGGAGCCGCTGTTCGAGAACACCTTCGAATGCTTGCGGCGCCGGCCCATGGGCAGCACCGGTACGCATGCGCGCTTCCATCTCCGCGATCCGCGAGATGGCAGCATGATCGACGCGGTGATGTTCAATATCGATCCCGAACTTCCCGACGTGCCAAACCTTCGCGCGGCCTACAGTCTGGTCGTCAACGACTGGCAGGGCCGGGAAACACCTCGTCTGCTGTTGCGCCACATCGAGCCGGCGTAGGCACACCTGCCGACAGGAATCTCGCTGGCTTGCGCCAGAAGCCAGCGACCTGGCCGTGCGGGATCGGACATAGGTTCCATTGCGCGAAGCAGGGCTTGTCCGCATGCTGGACCGGCGATTCGTTGCGACGGAGGCTTCTGTCATGAACACGCCAGACGTTCAACCCACGCATGTCGCGCGTTGCTTTTGCGGCGCGGTCGAACTCGAACTTCGCGGTGAACCCGCCGACGCCGGGTACTGCCACTGCGAATCCTGTCGACACTGGTCGGCGGGGCCGGTCAATGCCTTCAGCCTATGGCCGAAGGAGGCAGTGCATGTGCGCCAGGGCGAGGACCGGTTGGCGCATTACGCCAAGCATCCGCGCAGTGTCCGTCATTGGTGCTCGAATTGCGGTGGTCATTTGTTCACCGAACACCCGGAGTGGGGACTGATCGATGTGTTCGCCGCCGTGATCGAGGATTTCGATTTCGTGCCGTCCGTGCATGCGAACTATCAGGAAACCGTGCTGCCGATGCACGACGGTCTGACCAAGTTCCGCGATTTTCCCGAACCCCTCGGTGGCAGCGGGGAGATCATCGCGGAGTAGCGCGGGTCCACGCACGAAAGCGGCGCTGGACAACGCCCGGCCGGGGCGGCGTGCACTAGGCCGGGCGGAGTCACGCGGTCACTTCGCGTGCCTTTTCACGCTGTGCTTCTTCCTCGGGCGGGAAGTGATACCAGTCGACGTGCGGTGAAACCTTTTTGCAAACAAGGCATTGGGTGGTTTCCCAGTGGTGTCCGCAGCCGGGGCAGCAGCCGCCGGTCCAGAAGGTGTTCCAGCGGGTGCCGCAGCCGCCTTTCGAGCGTGCGCAGATCCAGCGGCTGTCGCCGCGTGGGTGCCACTGGCAGGCGGGGCAGTAGATTTCGGGTTCGCGTGTCATGGTGATGCGGTGCTGGGCTGACTGCACCATGATGCAGTCTGTTGGGGGCTTCAAGAGCGTTCCGTCTGGCTGGCGCCGGCCGGGTTCATTTTCTTGCTTGCCCACGAAAACGACCGAAGGGAGTGCCCGTGGTGCGAACCAAAAGAAGGGCACCCCGCGTCCGCGCTCTCCGGAGCTTCGCTCCTCCAGGTCCGCTCCGGGTTCCGGGGGTGTTTCGACAGCACATCCTGTGCTGACGAAACACTGGCGCACATCCTTGTGCGCCACCCTTCGGGCCTGATCCTCCACCCTCCGCCACTACCGAAGGGGAGGGGCGCAGGCTGGGTTCTTCGGCAGCGATTAATTGCCTCTGCCTCTATATTCACCCTTGCTCCGGCGCGGCTTGCTGTAGCGCTTGCCTGGAGTTCCTGTGTATTGGTCAACGGACTTTCGGCCATCTGAGGTCTCTACGGTTACTGCGAAATGTCGACCCAGGATTGGATCAGTGCCAAATCGAGCGGATATGGTTTTGATTTCAGACACCTCAATGCCATGCTCCTTCGCCAACTCCGGAAGTCGTTCCGAAAAGCGCACAATTGCTTGGCGGAGGTTCGAGGAAATGGGACTGCCTGACGTTGATCCACATAGGAAGTCAACGATGATGTGACCCTCCGGGGAGGCGGAGGCCTCGCCAAACACATCGACGTAGTAGATGCCCGCCATGAAGCAAATTCCGCTTGCAAGCGAATCTGCGACATTGTGTCCGAACGATGTGAGTTCACCGATTTTCATGATTAGACTTATGACGGAATATATTTGTGCTATCTAACGCCCATATTTAGGGGCGGTCGGCGAAGCCGGGCGACCCAGTGAGGAGTAGGGCGATGAACGCCTATAACTTCTTGTTAGTCTAAGGCTTTTCACCATGTTCCCAACGTGCGGACCTTGCTGCTTCTAAGGCGCCTGAAAGGGGCATTTCTCTCTCACCTTCACAACAATTTCCCTTGATGGTGCAATAGGCCTCATTCTGAATTGAGGTTTTTCCGCATCCAGTACATTGTAAGAACATATCGCTCCAACCCCAGGCTTCGGGGTTTTTTCCGTGAAAACCCCATCCCTTCATATACCCATCGTAAGGCTCGGGGTCGGGGATCTCAGAAAATACGATGAACAGAGGTTTTCCAATTTGCTTTGAAAATTCCAGATAAAGGCTTTCGTCATAATCTCGCGTTCCTTTTACCTCGAAGTATCCAAACTGAGGCAAATAGAAATCCGGAAGGTATGGTTTTCCATTAACCACGAAACCTTGCGGCTCGTATATCCATTCGAGCTTGGCGTTTTCGAAAAATACTGCCCACCTCGCTTCGAGGCGAGAGCGGAAACGGTATCCCTTGTACGACGTTTCAATTGCTTTAATCATTTCTCGGTCGTTTTGAGGCTAACGCTTGAGTTAAGACGCCGGCCGCTGGCATAGCCAGTAGGCGGTCGGCTTGAACTAATTGTTAGGCAAGGCCTGCCGAACTGCTCAAGATCGCATATCCATGCCTAACGCCTAGGTTCACCCGTAAAGCGGTGACTGGGACGTCGGGTGGAACCCATGGTTGGGTGTGCTCAACGCATTTCACTTACTCATCTCGTGGTTGTGATAGCGCAATTACGGCTTCCGCCTGCATCTTGCTGGCCAGCCTGAGTGCGAACTCAGGGTTAGAAGCAGCCAACGCCTGGAAGCAATTTGTGAGATCACTCTCCTCAAAGGAGAAAGTGACACGAAAATCGCCGCTAAGTCCTACTTGACGAATTGTTGCTGTGCTTTCAAGTCCGGATTTCCACCTCATGTTGGTGCAATCATGGCGATGGGTGTACACCTGCCTAGAAACGCCCCGAAACTCAAGTTTCATTTGCACTCTCCCCAAAAGACGTTCGCCGCGAATGACACCCAACGCTGAGTTAAGACGCCGCCCGCTGGCGTAGCCAGTGGGCGGTCGGCTTGGATGAGTTGTTAGACGTGCGACGAAGCCCGTTATTAGCGAAGCTTCTGCGCATACCCCTTGCGAACAATCCTCCTGATAAAGCTGTTGAGCCCTTGTCCGGTCTGTGCGAGACGCTGCATCTCAGCCAAGTTCCCAGAACCGGCACTCTGGCTGGTGTAGAGATAGATCGAGCCATCGTTGAACTGGACGGTGATTGAGTCATCGCCTAATTCGTAAGCAATGACACCTGAGTCACCGCCAAGGTTCATGTAACGTTCCATGTCCTGCTCCTTCGTCTAACGCTAATTAGATCCCCTAGATGGGGTGTTGCATCCAGTATGCCCACCATCGCGATGCTCGACAATCAGAGATGCCCTACGCAGATTCAGAGACTTATCTAAGAACAGACTGCTTGTGCCGGGCTCCATGCGCGGGATGTTATGCGGCGGAATGGCAGGTGTAAGAGTTACACCTTTGCATCAGAGGGTGTAACAGGGACCAGTTCGTTGAACTGACGAGACTCCACACGAGCGGGATAGAGTGTGGTGTGTCATGAATGACATGTTGCACGCATCGTCAACGGCCGCTTTGGGTCGAGAGGAGGCATAAAAAAACGGCAGCGCGTTTGCGCTGCCGTTTTTCGTGGTGAAGCTGCGGGGTGACTTACAGCGCCTCGAAGATCCCCGCCGCCCCCATGCCGGTGCCGATGCACATGGTCACCATGCCGTACTTCTGCTTACGTCGGCGCAGGCCATGCACGAGCGTGGCGACGCGGATGGCGCCGGTGGCGCCCAGCGGGTGGCCGAGGGCGATGGCGCCGCCCAGCGGGTTGACCTTGGCGGGGTCGAGGTCGAGGTCCTTCATCACCGCCAGCGACTGCGCGGCGAAGGCTTCGTTGAGCTCGATCCAGTCCATCTGGTCCTGGGTCAGGCCGGCCATCTTCAGGGCCTTAGGAATGGCTTCCTTGGGGCCGATGCCCATCACTTCGGGCGGTACGCCGGCGACGTCGAAGCTGACGAAGCGCGCCAGCGGGGTCAGGCCGTAGTCCTTGACTGCCTGTTCGCTGGCCAGGATCACGGCGCCGGCGCCGTCGGACATCTGCGAGGAGTTGCCGGCGGTCACGCTGCCGCCGAACTGGCCGTTGCGAAACACGGTGCGCAGCTTGGCCAGCACTTCCGGTGTGGTGCCGGCGCGCGGGCCTTCGTCGGTGTCGATGATGCGCTGGTCCTCGCGCACGCTGCCGTTGGCGACGTCCGGGTAGCGGTCGTCCAGCGTGTACGGGGTGATCTCGTCCTTGAACTCGCCGGCTTCGATGGCGGCGAGGGCGCGGCGGTGGCTCTCCACGGCGAAGGCGTCCTGTTCCTCGCGGGTCACCTTCCACTGCTCGGCGACCTTCTCGGCGGTGATGCCCATGCCGTAGGCGATGGCGACATTGTCGTCGTTGAAGATGGCCGGGTTCATCTGCACCTTGTGGCCCATCATCGGCACCATCGACATCGATTCGGTGCCGCCGGCGATCATCAGGTCGGCCTCGCCCAGGCGGATGCGGTCGGCGGCCAGCGCCACGGCCTGCACGCCGGAGGAGCAGAAGCGGTTGATGGTCATGCCCGGCACGGTGTCGGGCAGGCCGGCCAGCAGCGCGCCGATGCGCGCCACATTCATGCCTTGCTCGGCCTCGGGCATGGCGCAGCCGATGATGGCGTCGCTGATGCGCGCCGGATCGATGCCCGGGCACTGCTCCATGACGGCGCGGATGACGTGCGCCAGCATGTCGTCGGGACGGGTGTTGCGGAACACGCCGCGCGGCGCCTTGCCGACCGGCGTGCGGGTGGTGGCGACGATGTAGGCGTCCTGGATCTGTTTAGACATGGAAGTTCTCCTGGAAATGAGGGAAAGACGGAACGGGTTGGTTCATCCGCTTCCTCAGTTCCTCAACGGCTTGCCGGTCTTCATGGTGTGGGCGATGCGCGCCTGGGTCTTCTCCATCTGCGCCAGGGCGACGAAGTGCTTGCGCTCCAGGGCCAGCAGCCAGTCCTCGTCGACTTCGCTGCCGCGCTCGATCTGGCCGCCGCACAGGGTGTCGGCGATGCGGCTGGCGATCTCGAAGTCGTGCTGCGAAATGAAATAGCCTTCCAGCATGTTGACCAGTTGCGCCTTGAAGGTGGCGGTGCCGACTTCGCCGGCGACCTTGACGTGTCGCGCGGGCAGGGGCGGGCGGTAGCCGGATTCGGCCAGCGCGCGCGCCTGCTGCTTGGCGACATACAGCAACTCGTGACTGTTGAAGACCACCACGTCGGACTCGCGCAGCAGGCCGAAGGACTTGGCCTCCAGCGCGGAGCCGGCGACCTTGGCCATCGCCACGGTCTCGAAGTAGCGCTTGACGTTGTCGAAGGCGTCGCCGACCGGCGAGGCCGAGCAGCGCGTGGCGATTTCCTTCAGACCGCCGCCCGCGGGCAGCAGGCCGACGCCGGCCTCGACCAGACCAATGTAGGACTCCAGCGCCGCGACGGTGCGCGCCGAGTGCATCTGGAATTCGCAGCCGCCGCCCAGGCACAGGCCGCGCACGGCCGCGACCACCGGAATCTGCGCGTACTTGATGGCCATGCTGGTGGCCTGGAAGTTGGCGACCATGGCCTCGAACGCGGCCAGCTTGCCTTCTTGCAGCAGGCCGAGCGCGCCCTTGAGATCCGCGCCGGCCGAGAACGGCTCGCGGGTCTGCCAGATGACCATGGCGTCGAGCTGTTCCTCGGCCACGCGCACGGCCTGCTGGATGCCGTCGAGCACGTGGTCGTTGACCGTGTTCATCTTGGTCTTGAACGACAGGATGCCGATGCGGTCGTCGCCCAGCGTCCACAGGCGCACGCCGTCGTTCTCCCACACGGTCTCGCCCTCGGGCGCTTTCTCGCCGAGGATCGGGTCGGGGAACAGCTGGCGCGCGTAGACCGGGTGCGTCGAGCGCGGCAGGTCCTCGCCCTTGGCCGGCGAGAACGAACCGGCGGCGTGATGCACGCCGCGGCGGCCGTCGGTAACCCAGGCAGGCAGGGGCGCGTCGCTCATGGCCTTGCCGGCTTCGATGTCCTCGGCGATCCAGCCGGCCACCTGCTGCCAGCCGGCGGCCTGCCAGGTCTCGAACGGACCCAGCTTCCAGCCGTAGCCCCAGCGGATGGCGAAGTCGACGTCGCGCGCGGTCTCGGCGATGTCGGCCAGGTGGTAGGCGGTGTAGTGGAACAGGTCGCGGAAGCAGGCCCACAGGAACTGCGCCTGCGGGTCGGTCGACTCACGCAGCTTGCCGAACTTCTCGGCCGGGTCCTTGTTCGCGAGGATGGCGGCGACCTCGTCGGAGGCCTTCTGCTCGGACGGCGCGTAGTCCTGCTTGCCGAGATCGAGCACTTCGATGGTCTTGCCGTTCTTGCGGTAGAAGCCGGCGCCGTTCTTCTGGCCCAGCGCGCCCTTGTCGATCAGCGCGGCCAGCCACTCGGGCGCCTTGAAGTATTTGTGCCAGGGATCGTCGGGCAGGGTGTCGGCCATGGTCTGGATGACGTGCGCCATGGTGTCCAGGCCGACCACGTCGGCGGTGCGATAGGTGGCGCTCTTGGGACGACCGATGGCCGGGCCGGTCAGCGCGTCGACCACGTCGAAGCCGAGACCGAAGGCCTGGGTGTGCACCATCGTCGACAGCATCGAGAACACGCCGATGCGGTTGCCGATGAAGTTAGGGGTGTCGCGGGCGATGACCACGCCCTTGCCCAGCGCAGTGGTCAGGAAGCCTTCCAGGCCGTTCAGGACGTTGGCGTCGGTGGCCTTGTTCGGAATCAGCTCGACCAGATGCATGTAGCGCGGCGGATTGAAGAAATGCACGCCGCAGAAGCGATGGCGCAGGTTTTCCGGCAGCGCTTCGGCCAGGGTGTTGATCGACAGGCCCGAGGTGTTGGAGGCGATCACCGCGCGCTCCGGCAGGTGCGCGGCGACCTTCTTGTACAGGTCCAGCTTCCAGTCCATGCGCTCGGCGATGGCCTCGATCACCAGGTCGCAGTCCTTGAGCTGCGCGAGGTGTTCGTCGTAGTCGGCCGGAATGATCGAGGCGGCCAGGGACTTCTCGCCCAGCGGTGCCGGCTTGAGCTTGGCCAGATGCTTGATGGCCTTCACGGCTATGCCGTTCTTCGGACCTTCCTTCGCCGGCAGGTCGAACAGCACGGTCTCGACACCGGCGTTGGTCAGATGAGCGGCGATCTGCGCGCCCATGACGCCGGCGCCCAGCACCGCGGCCTTGCGGATGCGTAGCGGTTGGGTGGTCATGCCTGTCTCCATTGCGTAAGCGGAAAGCGCCGCCCGCAGCGCGGAGCCACGGGCGGTCGGGATGGGAAATTCATTCGGCGCGCAGGCCGGCTGCGGCGAAGCGGATCAGATGCTCGGCGGCCTGCTCGCGGTGTTGTTGTTCGGTCACGCCTTCGCGGCGCTGGATGATGCCGAAGTCGGCCATGGCGTAGGTCAGCGCGCCGGCGACGATGTCGATGCGCCAGTACAGTTCCTCGCGCGGCAGGTGCGGAAGCAGCGTGGCGAAGATCTTCGCGAACTGTTTCAGCACATGGCCGTAGTTCTCCGACAGGAATTTGCGCAGCTGGTCGTTGTGCTCGGCGTAGGCACGGGCCAGCACGCGGACGAAGGCGCCGCCGCCGTCGCCCTCGCGCGCCAGTTCCAGCGCCGGACGGATGAAGGCGGCCAGGGCGTCTTCGAGCGTGGGCGCTTCGCCGAGTTGGTCCAGCGCCAGTAGGCGCCGCTTGTTCAGTTCGTCGAGGCGGCGCCGGAACACTTCCTCGATGAGCTTGTCCTTGGAGCCGAAGTGGTAGTTGACCGCGGCCAGGTTCACATTGGCCGCCGAGGTCACCTGACGCAGTGAGGCGCCAGCGAATCCGTGCCGCGCGAAGAGGGTTTCGGCAGCTTCGAGAATGCGCTGCTTGGTGGAGAACTGGGAACTGGCCACGACGCTCGTACTCCGCTGGACGATCTCGTATCAAACGATCGTTTGAAGCATAGGCTTCCGTTGCAGGGAGGTCAAACGTTCGGATTCGTCGCGAATTCGCCCCGAAACGGCGTGGATCGTCGTGCCGCGGACTTGCGCTCGGTCTAGAATCTGTCAAGCTTTACGGCACCAAATCCCGAATTTTTCACAGATTTGGTGATACGGTGACTGGCTTGGGGAAGCCGGCCCGTTTTCGTTCATCTTTCAACCTAAAACCGGAGCACATCCGCATGGCGCTGGAGCGCACTCTTTCCATCATCAAGCCCGATGCCGTCGCCAAGAACGTCATCGGCGAAATCTACGCGCGTTTCGAGAAGGCCGGCCTGAAGGTCGTCGCCGCGAAAATGAAGCATCTGTCCCGCAGCGAAGCCGAAGGTTTCTACGCCGTGCACCGCGAGCGCCCGTTCTTCGGCGCGCTGGTCGAGTTCATGATCTCCGGCCCGGTGATGATCCAGGTGCTGGAAGGCGAGGGAGCCATTGCCAAGAACCGTGAGCTGATGGGCGCCACGAACCCGAAGGAAGCCGACGCCGGTACCATCCGCGCCGACTTCGCCGATTCGATCGACGCCAATGCCGTGCACGGTTCGGACGCGCCGGAAACCGCCAGCACCGAGATCGCGTACTTCTTCGCGACCACGGAACTGTGCCCGCGCTAATCGACCAGGAACGAAGCTTGTGAACCCGACGGAAAAGACCAATCTGCTCGACTTCGATCGCCAGGGGCTGCGTGATTTCTTCACGCAGCTGGGCGAGAAGCCGTATCGCGCCGATCAGGTCATGAAGTGGATCTATCACCGTCTGGAGAACGACTTCGAGCGCATGACGGACCTCGGAAAGAACTTGCGCGGCAAGCTTTCCGAGGTCTGCTATGTCGGCCCGCCGGACACCATGTTCGAGAAGGGTTCGACCGACGGCACGCACAAGTGGCTGCTGGGCATGAATGGCGGCAACGCCATCGAGACCGTGTACATCCCCGAGCCGACGCGCGGCACGCTGTGCGTGTCCTCGCAGGTGGGCTGCGGCCTCAACTGCACGTTCTGTTCGACGGCGACCCAGGGCTTCAACCGCAACCTGTCGACCGCCGAGATCATCGGCCAGGTCTGGGTCGCGGCGAAATACCTCGGCAACGTCCCGCACCAGCGCCGCCGCATCACCAACGTGGTGATGATGGGCATGGGTGAGCCGCTGATGAACTTCGACAACGTCGTCGCGGCGATGAATTTGATGCGCGACGATCTGGGCTTCGGCCTGGCCAGCAAGCGCGTGACGCTGTCGACCTCCGGCCTGGTGCCGCAGATCGACAAGCTGTCCGAGGTCGCCGACGTGTCGCTGGCGGTCTCGCTGCATGCCCCCACCGACGAGCTGCGCACCACGCTGGTGCCGCTCAACAAGAAATATCCGATCGACGAGTTGCTGGCTGCCTGCAAGCGCTACGTCAGTTCGCGACCGCGCGCGTCGATCACTTTCGAATACACCCTGATGAAGGGCATCAACGACCATCCCGAGCATGCGCGCCAGCTGGTCAAGCTGATGCGCCGCCTGCCGAGCAAGGTCAACCTGATTCCGTTCAACCCGTTCCCCGGCACGCGCTACGAGCGCTCGGATGCGGGCGATATCGAGACCTTCCGCCGCATTCTCAACGAGGGCGGCATCATCGCCACCGTGCGGCGTACCCGCGGCGACGACATCGATGCCGCCTGCGGTCAGCTGAAGGGGCAGGTGCTCGACCGCACGCGCCGGTCGGCCGAATTCCGCAAACAACTCGAAAAGGATGCGATCCATGCGGCTTGATCGTTGGCTGGTCTCCCTGGTGCTGGCGTTGGCGTTGGCCGGTTGCGCCACCTCGAATGGCAACGGGCTGTCCGCGCGCAAGGTCAACGACAAGGAGGCTGCGCGGATCCATACCGAACTCGGGCAGCAGTATCTCGAGCGCGGTCAGTTGAAGATCGCGCTCGAGAAACTGCAGAAGGCCTTGCAGTTCGACGACGACTACGGCCCCGCGCATACCGTCATTGCGACGGTCTATGCGCGGATCGGCGAAACCGCCCAAGCTGAACAACATTATCGTCGCGCCGAGGAACTGGATCCCAAAAGTGGGGATACGAACAACAACCTCGGCGTTTTTTTATGCAGAATCGGAAAGATCGACCAGGCGTTGCCATATTTTGCCAAGGCAGCCAAGGACCCGTTCTACAAAACCAAGGACATCGCCTGGAGCAATGCCGGCCGCTGCGAGCTGAAACGGAACGACTACGCGGCAGCCGAGCAGGATTATCGCCGAGCGCTGGCGATCAATCCGCGCAATGCCGATGCGCTGTATCAGATGGCCGCGGTGTTGCTGCACGAAGGCAAGGCGTTCAGCGCCCGGGCCTTCATTCAGCGCTTCGACGCCCTCGGGCGTTCGGATCCCTCGGCTTTGCTGCTGGGGTACAAGATCGAAAAAAGACTGGGCGACGAGGAGGGAGCCCAGGGTTATGTCAAGCGACTGCAGGCCAAATTCCCGGATTCGGATCAGGCGCAGTCCATCAAATCCAATAGATCACGATGAATCAACCAGCGTCCACGAATTTCACGGATCAGGAACGGGGAGAGCACGACTTCAGCAAGCCGGATGATGACCAGGGGGCGTCTCCGGGATTCAACGACGAAGCAGAGCAATGGATGAGCAGCGCGGACGCGGAACCGTCGTTCGGCTGTCATCTGCGCGCCGTGCGCGAGGAGCAGGGGCTGTCCCTGCAAGATTGCGCGCAAGCCTTGCACTTGCCCGCGCGCCTGCTGGAAAAGCTCGAGCAGGACAACTACGCAGGCATCGATTACTCGGTGTATCTGCGTAGCTACCTGAGCAAGTATGCCGCCTACGTCGGCATGGGCAGTCAGGAGATCGAGGACCAACTCGAGCGCCTACGTCCGCGTCAGCCGGAACTGATCGCGACCAGTCCGTTCTCTGGCTGGCAGCGCACGATCAATCGCTATTCCAGCGCCGCGACCTATGTGGTGTTGACGGCAGTGATCGTTGCGCCGCTGATCTGGCTGGGACTCAACGGTGTGCTCAAACGCGACATTGCCCAGTTGGCTCCGTTGGATGCCGCACCCGTCAACGCACAGTCCACCACGCTTGCCAGTACCGCCGTGGCCGCTTCAGGGGGCCACGAAAAAGCTCCGGCGCTCGGTGGGAACGTATCGGGCCTTGTGCCGCCGACGCCGCCCTCCGAGAAGCCGCTGATGGCATCGATCGCGCCGTTCAGTGCGATGGAGGCCTCCAAGAAGGCCAAGGTGACAACGCCTGCGGCTGCTCCGCCGCAAACTTCTGCCGCCACGCATCTCACATTGAAACTCCGTCACGACAGTTGGGTGGAAATCACCGACACGAACGGCAAACGCCTTGAATACGGACTGCTTCCTGCGGGGACAGATAAATCCTATCGAAGCACCCAGCCGCTTGAAGTGCGGATCGGCAATGCCGATGGTGCGAACGTGGCCGTTGACGGAAAGCCGCTGTCCCTGGGCAAATTCCAGCGTGCCAATGTGGCGCACTTCAATGTCGCCGATGGCGGTGCCGTCCGACCCGCAAGCGGCTGATCATCGTCCTGCCGTCTTCGGGCGGCGGGAGTCAGCGACGAGCATGTGTGCGCCAAGGGCGTGTCGAGCGGCGGCTCCCGGCGGTATCGCACGCCGCGAGCATCGGTTATCCTTTCCGGGTTTCGCCGCTTACGCGGCCGACCCAACTCGATCCGCCCGCTTGCGGCCGCCCGCCAGAACCTCTGGCTTCGCGGCCGCTCTCGGCTTCAACAGGTGACGCATGGCTTTCGACGCATACGACGATTACGAACAGGGCGAACGTCTTCAGGAATGGTTGCGCCAGAACGGCATTTCCATCGCCGTGGGCATCGCGCTCGGATTGGTGCTGATCTTCGGATACAAGCAGTGGCGTAGTCATCAGGAACAGAATCGCGCCGCCGCCGCCGCGCAGTTCGGCGCCATCCAGAGCGCCTATGCCGCCGGTCAGAACAGCGAGGCGGATGCCCTGGTCGGCGTCATGCTGGACAAGCACGCCGATTCGCCGTACGCCGTGTTCGCGGCCTCCGCGCGCGCCGCCAACGACACGAAGGAAGGCAAGCTTGCCAAAGCCCGTACTTCGCTGGAGTGGGCGCAGGCACATGCCGACGGTGAACATGGCGCGCTGAAGTCGCTGATGTCGCTGCGCCTGGCTCGCGTGGAACTGGCGCAGGGCAAGGCCGACGATGCGCTGGCCACGCTCGATGCGATGCCGAAAGACGAATACGATGCGTTGCGCGGGGAACTGCGCGGCGATGTGCTGGTCAAGCTTGGACGCATGTCCGAAGCGCGTCAGGCCTATCAGGCCGCACTCGACGCCTACGGAAAGGATGCGCCGCAGACCCAGAGCGTGCGCATGAAACTCGACAATCTGGCCACGGCCGGGAAGCAGGGCGCATGAAACGTATTTTCCTGATCGCAATCATCACCACGCTCGCGCTCGGCGCATGTCACTCGAAGAAGAGCAACATCCAGCCGCCGACTGAACTCACGGACATTACGCCGACGGTCTCAGTGCAGCGCGTCTGGGAGGAAAGTGTGGGCGATGGTGCGCAGGATTCCGGTGTTCGCATGCGTCCTGCATACGACAACGGCGTGCTGTTCGCCGCCAGCACGGACGGTGTCATCGAGGCGCTGGACGCGAAGACCGGCAAGACGCTGTGGCGCAAGAAGACGCGCACGCACGGCTGGCTCGGCTTCGGCGGCAAGAAGATCCGTAAGGACGCCTTGTATGCCGGTGGTCCCGGCGTCGGCGAGGGGCTGGTCGTCACCGGCACGCTCGATGGCCATGTCTATGCGTTCGATGCCAAGACCGGCGAACAGCGTTGGGTGGCGAAGGTGTCGTCCGAAGTCATTTCCGCGCCGGTGGTGCTGAAGAACATCACTGTGGTTCGCACCAATGACGGCAACGTCTTCGGTCTGAACACCGAGACCGGCAAGCAGGTATGGCTGTACGACCAGGACACCGTCCCGGCGTTGAGTCTGCGCGGCAACGGTCCGCTGCTGGTGGCGCGTGGCGTCGTATTCTTCGGCACCGATGACGGCAAGCTGGTCGCCATCCGCCTGGACGACGGCGAGAAGCTGTGGGATCTGCCGTTAGCGACCGGCGAAGGCCGCACCGACATCCAGCGCCTGGATGATGCCGACGTCGGCGTGCTGCTGGACGGCAGCACCCTGTATGCCTCGGCCTATCACGGTGAGCTGACCTCCATCGACGGTCCGACCGGTCGTCCGGGGTGGCATCGCAAGTTCTCGACCTACACGTCGATGGACATCGGCGGACAGGCCATCGTCGGTGTCGACGATGCATCCGACGTATGGGCCTTCGACAAGAGCACCGGCAGCGACCTGTGGAAGCAGGACGCCCTGGAATGGCGCTGGCTCAGCGCGCCTGCGGTGCAGCTGGACAAGTACGTCGTGGTCGGCGACTTGAAGGGCTACGTGCACTGGCTGGATCTCAGCAACGGCAAGATCGCCGCGCGCGAGCGCCTGTCGCACAAGGCGATCCGCGCACAGCCGCTGGTCGTCGGCAACATGGTTTATATTGAGGACGTCGAAGGTCACATCGGCGCCTATCGTCTGGGATCGTCCACCCCTTGATGTCGCATCGCGCATCGCCCTTGGCGGCGATGCGCGCGACGACGCCGGACTGCTACCGATGGATTCACCGCACATGCTCCCCGTCGTCGCCCTGGTCGGACGCCCGAATGTCGGCAAGTCGACTCTTTTCAATGTCCTGACGCGCAGCCGCGAAGCGCTGGTGGCCGATCTTCCGGGTGTGACCCGAGATCGCCACTACGGCGTCTGCCGGCTCGGCGATGCGCCGTTCGTGCTGGTCGATACCGGTGGTCTTTCCGGTGATGAGGACGGCCTGGATGGATTGACGGCTCGTCAGGTTCGCCTGGCCATCGAAGAAGCCGACGCCGTGGTGTTCCTGGTCGACGGACGCGACGGCCTGGTTGCCCAGGACCATGCCATCCTCGACGAGCTTCGTCGCACCGGCAAGCCGATGCTGCTGGCCGTGAACAAGACCGATGGCCTGGACGAATCCGTCGCGATGGCGGATTTCGCCGCGCTCGGGTTCGCCGACATGCTGCCGCTCGCCGCCGCGCACAGCCGCGGCACCGACGTGTTGCTGAAGGCGTTGCAGCCGTTGCTCCCCGAGTACGTCGAGCCGGACGAAGAGGAGAACGATGACAGCATCCGCGTGGCCATTCTCGGCCGCCCCAATGCCGGCAAGTCGACTCTGGTCAATCGTCTGCTGGGCGAGGAGCGCGTGATCGTCTCCGACGTGGCCGGCACCACGCGCGATTCGATCCGCGTCGCGTTGGAGCGGGATGGTCGCAAGTACACCCTGATCGACACGGCCGGCGTGCGCCGGCGAGCACGCATCGAGGAAGCGGTCGAGAAATTCAGCGTCATCAAGACGCTTCAGGCCATTGCTGCGGCACAGGTCTGCGTGGTCATGGTCGACGCGCGCGAGAATCTGGCCGACCAGGATCTGACCCTCATCGGCCACGTGCTCGACGAGGGCAGGGCGCTGGTGATTGCGGTCAACAAGTGGGACGACATGGAAGCCTACGACCGCGAACAGTGTCAGCGTGCGCTGGATCGCCGGCTCGAGTTCGTCGGCTGGGCCAAGCGTGTGTTCATCTCCGCACTGCACGGCTCGGGTCTGCGCGAGTTGATGCGTGCCGTCAACCGCGCGCATGCTTCGGCCAACTACACGATGACTTCCTCGCAGCTCACGCGCACGCTGGAGAAAGCCTACGAGGGTTATCAGCCCCCGCTGGTGCGCGGCCATGCGCCGAAATTGCGCTATGCGCATCCCGGCGGTCACAACCCGCCGACCGTGGTCATTCATGGGACGCGAACCAAGCATATTGCGCCGGCGTACCGTCGCTATCTGGAAAATACCTTCCGCAAGCGCTACCGCTTGGAGGGTACGCCGATCCGGATCGAGTTCCGCGACAGCGAGAACCCGTACGCAGGCCGTCGCAACGAGCTCACCGAATCGCAGAAGCGCAAGCGGCAGCGCATGATTCGCAACGCCAAGCGCCGCAAGCACTGAGTCACATGCGTTCTACATGCGCCGGCAAGACGACCGGCGCATGCGGGTGTGCGCCATGTGGCCGTCGCATTTGTGCGATTTGTTCCGAACCCGGATAATGCGCGCTTTCCCGGCACGCATTCGATATGACCGCACGCATTCTCGACGGCAAACGCATCGCACAGGAAGTTCTTGATCGCGTCGGTCGGCGCGTGGCGGAACGCGTCGCTGCCGGCGACACGCCCCCGGGTCTGGCCGTGGTACTGGTCGGTAGCGATCCGGCGTCGGCCGTGTATGTGCGCAACAAGCGCCGCGCCTGTGAGCAGGTCGGGTTTCGTTCCTACGATTACGATCTTCCGGCCGAGACCAGCGAAGCCGAGCTGTTCGCGCTGATCGACAAGCTCAATGCCGATCCCGATGTCAGCGGCATCCTGGTGCAATCACCGTTGCCGGATCACGTCGATGAGGACGCGCTGGTCGATCGCATTGATCCGCGCAAGGATGTGGACGGTTTTCACGCAGTCAATGTGGGGCGCCTGGTCCTGCGGCGCCTCGGGCTCCGTCCCTGTACGCCGAAGGGCGTGATGACCTTGCTCGGTCACACCGATCGTCCGGTGCGCGGGCGTCATGCGGTCATCGTCGGCGTGTCCAATCACGTCGGCAGGCCTCTGGCCCTGGAGTTGCTGATCGCCGGCGCCACGGTGACCTGCTGCCACCGTTTCACGGCCGACCTCGCCGCACATGTGCGCCAAGCCGACATACTGGTTGTGGCCGTCGGCAGGCCCGGCCTTATCAAGGGCGAATGGATCAAGCCGGGCGCCGTGGTTGTCGATGTCGGCATCAACCGTCTCGAGGACGGACGTCTGGTCGGCGACGTCGAGTTCGACGTCGCGGCAGAGCGCGCATCATGGATCACGCCGGTGCCCGGTGGAGTCGGTCCCATGACGGTCGCGACCTTGATCGAGAACACGCTGGAAGCGGCCGAATCACGCCAGGCGCGATCCGTGGCCTGAGTGCTTCCGGACCGTGGTCCGGTGACCGCTTCGATGCATTCGGACTGAAACGAACGGAATCGCAAATCGCCTCATCATGCAGCGAAACAAGACACCGTCCTCGCCATTGAGCGAAACCTTGCCGTCCGCAGCTCAGCAACGCCTCGCGCAGGCTATGGATGCCTTGCGGGGAGGACGACCCGACGAAGCGCTTCGGTCCCTGTCGGGAGCGCTGGCGATGGCTCCGAACAGCATGCGCATCCGCTATTTCATGGGCGTCGCGCTGCACATGCAGGGTGATTTCGCTTCCTCGATGCGCTGGTTCGAGGAAGTCGTGGCGCACGAACCGGAAAATGCCGCCGCGTGGATGGGACTCGGTGTCGCGCGGCACGACCTGCATGCCGACGAGGAGGCGCTGAACTGTCTGCAACGCGCCTGTTCGCTGCAGCCGGATTCGATTCCGTACCGGTACAACCTCGGCAAGGCCATGCACGATCAGCGGAAGGCGCCTTCCGAAGTCGGCCGGGTCATGCTCGATGTGCTGCGCAGTGCGCCCGAGCATATCAACGCACGCGTCACACTGGCGGATACCCAGATCAGTACCGGATGCATCCGTGAGGCCGTGGAAAGCTACCGCGAAATCCTTCGGCGGCAACCGACGCATGCCAAAGCCTGGCTGGGGCTGGCCGACATCAAGACCTTCTCCTTTTCCAGCGAAGATCTGAAAGGTCTGCGCGACGCGTGGCGACAGACGCCCGAGCGGGCCGAGAGCCGAATCACGCTCGGGTTCGCGCTGGCCAAGGCTTACGAGGACCAGGCCGATTACGCTTCGGCTTTCGAGACCTTGCGCAAGGCCAATGCGGCCGTGCATGCGCGTGAACCGTGGAATGCCGAAGCCGAGCGCGCATATGTGAAGGCCATCGAGCGCGCATTTCCATCCGGGCAGGGAGGCGATGCGGATCCTTCCCGAGGTGAGGAGATCATTTTTGTCGTCAGCCTGCCGCGATCGGGGTCGACACTCGTGGAGCAGATTCTGGCTTCCCACCCGGAGGTCGAGGGCGGGGGAGAGATTCGTGATCTGCAAGCAGTCATCGACGAAGAATCGGCGCGGCGCGGCCATGCATTCCCGGACTGGGTGCCGCACGCCACACCCGAGGACTGGGCACGGCTCGGACACGTCTACCTCGAACGTACCGGATACTTGCGTGAGAAGCGTAGCCGTTCGACTGACAAGAATCTGCTGAATTGGAAGTTGGTCGGCGCAGTCCGGGCCATGCTTCCGGGCGCGCGGATCATCGATGTGCGACGCGATCCGCTGGAAACCTGCTTGGCCTGTTATCGCCAGTATTTCCGGCAGGGGAATCATTTCAGCTACGACCTTGAGGACATGGCCGGTTTCTGGAAGAACTACGACCGATTGTCCGGTCATTGGGCCGCCCTGTTTCCGGAGTCTTGCCTGCCGTTGACTTACGAGAAACTGCTGGACGCGCCCGAAGCGACGATTCGGCAGTTGCTGGACTTCTGTGGTCTGCCGTTCGATCCCGCCTGCCTTTCGTTCCACGAAACGGAGCGCGTCGTGCGCACGGCCAGCGCTGCGCAGGTCCGTCAGCCCCTGCAGCGCGATACAGCCCGCGCCCATCATTACGCCGAGGCGCTGGAACCCTTGCGCACGCTGCTGAAGGTGGAGCACGGAACATGAGGGTCGTTGGCGATCTGGCCCTGCGCTAGGGCTATCCAGTACAATAGGCTGATTTACCTGCGGGACTACACGCCATGCGCATTCTTGCCGAGGCTCTCACCTACGACGACGTCTACCTCGTCCCCGCCCACTCGACCGTGCTGCCGCGCGATGTGGACACCTCCACGCGACTGACGCGAAACATCCGTCTGAACGTGCCCATCGTCTCCGCGGCGATGGATACGGTCACCGAAGCGCGCCTGGCCATCACCATGGCGCAGTGCGGTGGCATCGGCATCATCCACAAGAACATGACGCCCGAGCAGCAGGCTGCGGAAGTGCGCCTGGTGAAGAAGTTCGAGGCCGGCGTCATCCGCAACCCGATCACGGTCGGGCCGGACACGTCCATCGACGAAGTCATGCAGATCACCCGCGCCAATAGCATTTCCGGCGTGCCGGTGGTCGAGGGCGACGCGCTGGTCGGCATTGTCACGAGCCGCGATCTGCGCTTCGAGAAGAAGCACGACGACCCGGTCCGCAATATCATGACCCGCAAGGACAGGCTGGTCACGGTGGGCGAGGAAGCCAGTCACGACGAAGTGCTGGACCTGCTGCATCGCAACCGCATCGAGAAGGTGCTGGTGGTCAACGATGCCTTCCAGCTGCGCGGACTGATCACGGTCAAGGACATCCAGAAGGCACGCGACAATCCGTACGCGGCCAAGGACGCTCACGAGCGTCTGCGCGTGGGTGCGGCGGTCGGCGTTGCCGGCGACACCGAAGCGCGCGTCGAGGCACTGGCCGAGGCCGGCGTCGACGTGATCGTGGTCGATACCGCGCACGGGCACTCGCAGGGCGTGATCGATCGCGTCTCGTGGGTCAAGAAACACTACCCGGATCTGCAGGTCATCGCCGGCAACATCGTCACCGGCGATGCCGCACTGGCACTGCGCGATGCCGGTGTCGATGCGGTCAAGGTCGGCGTCGGCCCCGGTTCGATCTGCACCACGCGCGTGGTCGCGGGCGTGGGTGTGCCGCAGATCACCGCCATCGACATGGTCGCCACGGCGCTGAAGGACGAGATCCCGCTGATCGCCGACGGCGGCATCCGCTATTCCGGCGATGTGGCCAAGGCCATTGCGGCCGGAGCCTCCATGGTCATGCTCGGCTCGATGTTCGCCGGCACCGAGGAAGCGCCGGGCGAGGTCGAGCTGTTCCAGGGCCGTTCCTACAAGAGCTATCGCGGCATGGGTTCGTTGGGCGCCATGCAGCAGGGCTCGAAGGACCGCTACTTCCAGGACGAGGCCGACGCCGACAAGCTGGTGCCGGAAGGCATCGAGGGCCGAGTGCCGTATCGCGGTCCGCTGCGCAACATCGTGCATCAGATGATGGGCGGCCTGCGCGCCTCGATGGGCTACTGCGGTTGCGCCAGCATCGACGAGATGCGCAGTCAGGCACAGTTCGTGCGTGTCACCGGCGCCGGTGTGCGCGAGGCGCATCCGCACGATATCCAGATCGTCAAGGAAGCGCCGAACTACCGGCTCGACTGATATCTCCGCCGGCGTTCGGAACTCGGGAACCGAACGTCGGCGGCGCGACGCGATCCAATCGTGTCGGGTACTTCATCCACGCAGCGTGACCGGGAGCCCGAGTCCCGGGCCAACCCGAGTCCCGCATGCAGAATATCCATAGCGACAAGATCCTCATCCTCGACTTCGGCTCGCAGTACACGCAGCTGATCGCACGCCGCGTACGCGAGATTGGTGTCTACTGCGAGATCTGGGCATGGGACCACGATCCCGCCGAGATCGCACAGTTCGCGCCCAAGGGCATCATTCTTTCCGGCGGTCCCGAGTCGGTGACCGAAGCGGATTCGCCCCGTGCGCCGCAGGCCGTCTATGATCTCGGCGTGCCGCTGCTGGGCATCTGTTACGGCATGCAGAGCATGGCCGTGCAGCTCGGCGGCAAGGTCGAGAGCGAGCACCATCGCGAATTCGGCTACGCCAAGGTGCACAGCACCGATTCGTGCGAGCTGCTGGACGGCCTCATCACCGCCAACGGTGAGCTGGACGTCTGGATGTCGCACGGCGACCGCGTGACTGCGCTGCCCGAGGGTTTCACCGGCGTGGCCGCGACCGAGTCGGTACCGCTGGTCGGCATGGCCGACGATCGCCGCAAGTACTACGGTTTGCAGTTCCATCCCGAAGTGACGCACACCCAGCGCGGTCTGGAGCTGCTGCGTCGCTTCGTGGTTGAGCTCTGCGGTTGCGAGACGCTGTGGACGCCGGGCCGCATCATCGATGACAGCATCGAGCGCGTGCGCGAGCAGGTCGGCGACGATCATGTCCTGCTGGGGCTGTCCGGTGGCGTGGATTCCTCGGTGGTGGCCGCCTTGCTGGAAAAGGCCATCGGCGATCAGCTGACCTGTGTGTTCGTCGACACCGGTCTGCTGCGCTACCAGGAAGGCGATCAGGTCATGGCCACCATGGCCGAGCACATGGGCGTGCGGGTGATCCGCGTCAACGCCGCCGAGCGCTTCTTCAAGGCACTGGAAGGCGTCGAGGATCCGGAGGACAAGCGCAAGGTCATCGGCCGCCTGTTCATTGAGGTGTTCGACGAACAGGCCGGCAAGCTGGAAGGCGTGAAGTGGCTGGCACAGGGCACGATCTATCCCGACGTCATCGAGTCGGCCGGCGGCAAGACCGGCAAGGCCCATGTCATCAAGAGCCACCACAACGTCGGCGGTCTGCCCGAGCGGATGAACCTGAAACTGGTCGAGCCGTTGCGCGAGCTGTTCAAGGACGAAGTGCGCCGCATCGGTGTCGAACTCGGTCTGCCGCGCGAGATGGTCTATCGCCATCCGTTCCCGGGTCCCGGTCTGGGCGTTCGCGTGCTCGGCGAGGTCAAGGCCGAGTACGTCGAGTTGCTGCAGAAAGCCGACGCTATCTATATCGAGGAGTTGCGTCGGCACGATCTCTACGATCGCGTCAGCCAGGCCTTCGCTGTCTTCCTGCCGGTGAAATCGGTCGGCGTCGTTGGCGACGGGCGCGCCTACGATTGGGTGGTCGCGTTGCGCGCCGTGGAGACCATCGACTTCATGACTGCGCACTGGGCGCAGTTGCCATACGAGTTTCTCGACCACGTTTCTCGTAGAATTATCAATGAATTACGCGGCATTTCTCGTGTTGTTTATGATATCAGCGGCAAGCCGCCGGCGACGATCGAGTGGGAGTAGGAAAATCAATAGCTTGCATGGTCAGTCTGCAGCGGTGCGTGTTTCCGTAGCGGCATGCTTATCAGGCAAGTCATTGAAAGAAAAGCACTCATGACTTCGGATGCCGCTACCTTTTTCAGCGATCAGGACCGTGCCTGGATGCGGCGTGCTCTGGCGCTGGCCGAACATGCTCGCGATGCCGAGAACGAGGTGCCGGTGGGCGCCGTTCTGGTCGATGCGGAGCAGAACGTGCTCGGACTCGGCTGGAATCGCAACATCACGCTTCACGATCCGACGGCGCATGCCGAAATCGTGGCATTGCGCGCGGCCGGGGAGAAGCTTGGGAATCACCGCTTTCCGGGCAGCACGCTCTACGTCACGCTGGAACCTTGCGCCATGTGCGCGATGGCGCTGGTGCATGCGCGCATTGCACGCGTCGTATATGCCACCACGGATCCGAAGACGGGCGCGGCCGGCAGTGTCTTCGACACGCTGGTGTCCGAACGCCACAACCACCGGATCAAGGTCGAGTCCGGTCTGCTTGCCGATGTCTCGGCAACCATGCTGCGCGAGTTCTTCCGTTCGCGGCGCTGAGTGCGAAGTGTTTCAGGAAACCTGATCGGCGTCGGCTTCTGCGTCTACGCCGACATTCTTGTCGATAGCCGTCGCCACCACATGCCGGATCGCCTCGACTTCGTCGCCGTCGATCGCCTCGCGCTGGAGTTGGCCCTTGGGCCGTCCCATGACGTGGCCGTCCTGACTGATCACCGCGCCCCAGAACACCGTGTCCTGCTGCACGCTCCAGAAGGCATCGTAGCGATAGCCTGAATGCGAACCCTGTAGTTGTGCCATGACCATGCGCTCCGTGTGACCCGTTCCCATCCTGGGAGGTCATGCATGAATCTACCGATAATTTCGCTGTCGTTGACTGAACCAAGGCTGCATTTGCGGCTTGGCGTCACGTTCTACGCATGTACGATGACGGCATGAGTCTTCAACTGGAAGCCATGGGCGAGCATGCCTTCATGCTGCGCCTGGGCGACACAATCGATCCTGAAACCAATGCCCGCGTGCATGCGCTGAGCGAGCGCATGCGCGCTGCCGGTCTGCCGCGCCTGCGCGAACTCGTGCCGGCGTATGCCAGTCTGCTGTTGCGCTTCGATCCGCCGCCTCCGGGCGACGATGACGACAGTCCATGCCTGGAGGCGCGCATCCTCGACCTGGCCAGCGGCATCGAGACCTCGGCGATCGCGAAGGCGACATCCATGGTGCGCCGCGTGCCCGTCTGCTATGACGCGGCCTGCGGCGAGGATCTTGGCCCGGTTGCGCAGACGCTGGGGTTTTCCATCGAAGAACTCGTGCGTCGGCACAGCGCGCCGATCTATCGCGTGGCCATGATCGGTTTCGCGCCCGGTTTTGCCTACCTGCTGGGCATGGATCTGGCCTTGAACATTCCGCGGCGTGACACGCCGCGAACCCGAGTACCTGCTGGCTCGATCGCCATCGGCGGTGCCCAGACTGGCATCTATCCGCGTGAATTGCCCGGCGGCTGGCAGTTGATCGGGCGGACGCCGTCACGCTTGTTCGATCCGACCGATGTTGCACGCCCCTGTCTGCTGGCACCGGGCGACCGGGTGCGCTTCGAGCCCGTATCGCACGAAACGTACGCGCGCTTGCTCACGGGGCAGGGCGCATGATCGAAGTGCTCGACCCCGGCCTGTTGAGCAGCCTTCAGGATCTCGGACGCCCCGGATGGGCCCATCTGGGCATCGGTCGAAGCGGTGCGGCCGATGCGCCGGCGCTGCGTCTGGCCCAGGCACTGGTCGGCAATCCAGCCGATGCCTGCGGCATCGAATGCACGCTGCGCGGTCCGAAGCTGCGCATCGAGGCCGGTGCACACGTCGCCTTGACCGGTGCGCCCACGCCGCAGGCGCGTCTCAATGGCGAACCGTTCTCCGCCTGGACCTCGGTCTGGTGTCCGGCTGGGAGCGAGCTGGATATCGGTCCGATGGCCGCAGGTTGCCGCAGCTACCTGGCCATCGAGGGCGGCATTGATGGCCCGCCATGGCTGGGCAGTCGAAGTGTCGACCTCAATGCTGGTCTGGGGCCGCTGGATGGCCGGGCACTGCGACGCGGGGATCGGTTGCCGCTCGGACCGCGACGTCTGCCTGAGCGCGCGACGTCCAACTGGTCGCTGGATCCTCGGCCGTGGTTCATCGATGTGGCTTCCCACACGCCGATGCGGTTGCTGGAATCCCGTCACACCGCTGTGCTGAGCGAGGCCTCGCGCGATGCGCTCACGCAATCGACGTTCCAGGTGACCGCCGACAGCAACCGCGTCGGCATTCGACTGCAAGGCGAACAGGCGCTGCAGCTGCGCGATGCCACCGAATGCATCAGCGAAGGCGTGGTCGCCGGCGTCATGCAGCTGCCGCCCGGCGGACAGCCGATCCTGCTGGCGGCCGAGCATCCCGTTACCGGTGGTTATCCACGCATTGCGCAACTGGCAGCGGCCGATCTTCCTCGCCTCGGTCAGTGCCGGCCGGGCGATGCGTTGCGCTTCGAGTGGATCGATCTGCAGCAAGCGCGCCATCTGCTTGCCGCGCAGCGCCGAAGTCTCGATGATCTGTGCAGGAACATCGCGCGACGACTGGAGCAGGGCACATGAAGCGCATCGATCTCAATTGCGACATGGGCGAATCCTTCGGTCCCTGGAACATGGGCGCGGACGCCGAAGTCATGCCGTGGATCACCTCGGCGAACGTCGCCTGCGGATTCCATGCCGGCGATCCCTCGATCATGCGTAGGACCGTGGTTCTGGCGGCGGAGTCCGGTGTTGCGGTCGGCGCGCATGTGGGATTGCCCGATCTCGCCGGATTCGGCCGACGCGCCATGGCGCTCAGTGCTCAGCAGGTCTACGACCTTGCCGTGGTGCAGATCGGGGCCTTGAGCGCGGTCGCGCGCACGCAGGGCGTGAAGGTCATGCACATGAAGCCGCATGGCGCGCTCTACCACATGGTCGAACGGGACGAGGGTCTCGCCAAGGCACTGGCACGCGCTGTGTACGACATCGATGCGAGCATGCGCCTGCTCGGCCGTTCCGACGGCCGGCTGGTTGCATGCGGTCAGCAACTCGGATTGTCCGTCGCACATGAAGTCTTCGCAGATCGGCGTTATCTGTCTGACGGACATCTGGTGCCTCGTGGCGAGCGTGGCGCCGTCATCGAGGATGTGAACATTGCAGCCGCGCAGGCGGTGAAACTGGCGGAAGAGGGCGCCGTCGAAACGGTCGACGGAACCCTGCTTTCGCTTCGCGCGGACACCATCTGCGTGCACGGTGATCGACACGACGCGGTGGCCTTTGCCCGTCTCATGCACCAGCAGCTCAGGGCATCAGGCGTTGAACTGCGCTCGACCGAGCATTGAGCCGCCAGAGCGTCCGACAGCGCGTTCATCACCGACGCTTTTTTCCCAACATGCTGCGAAGTACGCCGTCACGGCGTATCAGAGCGTGATACAGCGCGGCGTCGACGTGCCCGAGGATGACGACGAAGAAAAGCATCGCCAAGATGATATGCGTCTGCCGGTTCGCTGGTGCGGCGCAGATGTGAACGCGCATAGACCACGGAGCGGGCCGGAAGCAGCGGATCGTCGGAGATGCGGATGCCTTTCGGGGGCGCGGTCGGGTCGCAGTTGATGTCGCGGCACGTTCCCGTGGTTTACGACGTGTTGGCGGTCAGTACCAGGGTGCTCGCGTCTACTTGCTGCGGATTCGCGGACCACACGCGGGTAGCGTCGTCGGTGGAGTTGTCGATGAAGTTGCCGGCGTGCCGGAATGCGCCGCCATCGTCCTGATGGATGGACGATGAAGGTTGGAGACCTGCGATGCGAAAGATCAGGCGTCGCCGCCTTCGAGCTCGGAATCGATGTACAACGTGACCTGTACGCGCTGATCGGCCTGGCGGCGCGACATCGGTTGCGGACCGGGTGCGCCGTTCAGGCGTGCGCGAAGTTCCGGATCGAGGCGATAGGAAAGCGCCGTCTGCAATCGCGGCGGCAGCGGTTCGTCGATCGTGGCCAGTTCCTGCTTGCGCGGATTGGCATGCGAAGGGCCGGCCTGCATGGCTGCGCGTGCGCGGCGGTCATCCTCGACCGGCTCGGACTTGCCCAGTACAGGGCGACTGGATATCGGCAGCTTCAACACGCTGATACGTCCTTGCGCGACACGTCCCCCGCGATGGGTGGGTGACTTCATGGTCGAACCTCGGCGATGATCGGAAAAGGCATCCTGCACGGGGGATAGTGGAACCGATGGCACGCATCTATCAAGTCTGGACCATGGGAGAGGCGGATGTGCGCGTCGCACTGGTGCACGATCGCGGCCAGGCCGATGTGTGGGTGCATCGCGTATCCAGCTGGGGGTTGGCCCATGGCGACACGCGCTGGTTCATCACTCGCGAACGCAATGATGCGACCGCCTGGGTCTACTTCTGCAGTATCGGCATGGCGCAGGTGAAGGTCTGTTTCGTGGACAGCTACGGCGAAACCGGCTGGCGCGATCCCGAGAAGGCGCGACGGGGCCTGTTCGCGTCACGACGCGGGTTTTCCTGAGGCCGGAAGGCGAATCACCGAAAGGTTGCGCATGCCGAGGATGCTGGCAATGCGGGCGGACGACTGCTGTGCGTCCGCCGTCGACGGGAAGCGTCCCACGGCGACCACGATCCAGCGATGGCCGCCTGCATCGAGCACGCTGATCCGAGTCAGCGGCAGGTCGATGCCCACGGTTTTCACGCGGCGCTCCTCGTCGTCGGCGGCCCGCTCGGAAACATACATGCCCAGTTGCAGCGCATACGCCGTCGCGCCTTTCTTCGGCGCGGGATGCTTCACGGTGGAGGTCACCAGCAAGGCGTTCAGCGTGGCTGTCGTGGATGCGCTGGGCGGTGCCGAGGCGGAGGCGCCGACTGCAGGATTCGATGCCTTGCCGGCGGTCAGCTGCGGCGTAGGCATGCCGGGTGGCGGGGTAGACGAAGACACGCCGGGCAGGTGCCCGACCGCGCTCTCGATGCGCTGCTGCCAGGTGTCCGGGGCCATCACGCCTGCCACGAACATGCATGCGCCGAACAGAACCACCAGAAGAATCAGCGCCAATTTCGCCAGCATGTTGCCATCCCTGTCGCAGCGATCGTCGCCACCCGCGGTCCATGGTGCCATTCCGGTCGCGGCAAGGCGAGGGGAGGCGCAATGCGAATATTTCGCATTGAATCTGCGAATGGCTTCGTGGTACCACTTGCACCTCGTTCGATATCGAACTCGGGGAGCATCGGACGCGTCGCAGGTTCCATTCACAGGTGCCGGTTCACGCCGGAAGCCGTGGCAAAGCGACCGCTGCAATGGTCTCCCGTACAATTCAGGGGCGTGTCATGGATGATGCATTGCGATTCAATCTTCTCGGTTCTTCGCCTCAGTTCGCCCATGTGCTGGCGCAGATCCGTCGCGTGGCGCGGTTCGACATCACGGTGCTGGTCAGTGGGGAAACCGGCACGGGCAAGGAACTCGCCGCTCATGCCGTGCATTATCTCGGCGACCGCGCCGGCGGCCCCTTCATCCCCATCAACTGCGGTGCGCTGTCCGAATCGCTGGTCGAGAGCGAGCTGTTCGGACACGAACGCGGCGCCTTCACCGACGCCCGTCAGGCCGCGCCGGGACTGATCAGCGAAGCCGACGGCGGAACGCTGTTTCTGGATGAAATCGACGCTTTGTCGTCCAAGGCGCAGGCGTCGCTGCTGCGTTTCCTGCAGGACGGTACCTACCGCCGAGTCGGCGGTACGCAGATGCGGCAGGCCGATGTGCGCCTGATCGCCGCCAGCAATGCGGATCTCGATGCGTTGGTCGAGTCGCGCCGTTTTCGACGCGATCTGCTGTATCGGCTCAAGGTCCTGCCGCTACACATGCCGCCGCTGCGCGAACGCGGGGAGGATGTCGTGGAGCTGGCGCAGACCTTTCTCGACCGCCTCAATCAACGCTACATCGACGACATGCCCGGCAAGCGGTTCCATCCGCGCACGATTGCGGCGCTGGCCCATCACGACTGGCCGGGCAATGTGCGCGAACTGGAGCATTTCGTGCAACGCGAGTTCCTGATGTGCGAGGACAGGGTGATTCACGCGATGCCCGACCATCACGCCAGCGATTCGCGCTCGCATGCCGCCGAACCTCGTTTCAATGGTGCTTTTCGTGAGGCCAAAGCCAGGGCCATCGCGGAATTCGAGCGCCGTTACGTGGCCAGCGCGATGAAGCGTGCCCACGGCAATATCTCCGAAGCCGCGCGTATGGCCGGCCAGGATCGCAGTGCGTTCAGCAAACTTGTGCGCAAATATAGGGAAAAGGCCGAACCCGCCGTGAGGCGGGAGAAGCACTCCGTCGATCCATGAGCCCAACAATGACAAGAGGAGCTTCTTCAGCTTCCGATCATGGCAAGCAAGTCACCACCCGAGACCGCAACCGGGGATGAGCGCATTCATGCAGTAGCCGATGCCATCGCATCCCATCTGCAGCGGCATCCACGCAGCGCGGATACCGTTCGAGGTATCCGTCAATGGTGGCTGCAAGCCGTTGCCGTGAATGCCTCCGATGCCGAGGTCGAGCAGGCGTTGTCCCTGCTGGAAGCAAAAGGCATCGTGGAGTCGTTGCATGCCGGACCGCAACGGCTCTGGCGTCGCCGTCGACACCGCTGACGAATACTTCGTTCGATTCACTTCCTGCGTAGAACTTCATGCCGTCCGGAATTGGAGCGGTGATGTACGACTGTGCCCGGGGAGCGAGCCGGGGCATTTTTCACACGCCGTGTAAAAACTGACACACCCCGCGCGAATGTCATACACAGGAAATACGGTAAGTCATGAAAGCGCATGCTCATGTGCTTTCACCTCGTGCGCGGCGATTCCCGCCATCTCGATGCTCATGTTTCGAGTGGGTGGAAAAGCACACGGCGGAAGTGGTTTTCCCAAAGAGAAATTTTGTAAAATCCAATGAAAACAATAAATTAAATAGTTGGCACGCATCTTGATAACAGTCATCGCACGGCTACATCGGGCGGCATTCGAACGAACGGAATCCGCAGCCTTCCACCAACCGAGGCGCGAACATGACTGTCGAGAGTATTCAGAAGAAGTTGTTGCGTGTGCGTCCGCCGCGCGTACGCATCACCTATGACGTGGAAACCGGCGGTGCCAGCGAGAAGGTCGAATTGCCCTTCATCGTCGGCATCTTCGCCGACCTGTCCGGAGAGCGGAGCGCGGATTCGTTGCCGGCGGTGAAGGATCGCCGCATGCGCGACATCGATGCGGAATCCTTTGACCGGATCCTGTCCGAGTGTGGACCGACGATTCGGCTGGATGGTCTTCCGGATCTGATCACCGGCGATGGCAAGAAGCTCAATGGGCCACTGACCTTCAACTGCCTGGCCGACTTCGAACCGTTGGCCGTGGTCAACAAGGTTCCCAACCTGCAGCAGCGCTACAAGGCGCGTGGCGATCTGCGCAGTTTGCAGTCGATGGCCGAATGCAACGATTCGCTGGCGAGCCTCCTCGATCAGACGATCCAGGATGCCGACGCGATGGGGGCGCTGAAAAAGCTGTTCCCGACCGACAACGCCGAGGACTGGGTCAAGGTCAATGTGGCGCCGTCCTCCGCGCCGGCGCAGGGGCCTGTCGAAGGCAAGGACGTACCGGTCGCCCTGATGACGCAGTTGGTGGCGCAGATGGGTGACAGCGTCAAGACGGCCGAGGCAGCGAAGGATGCCGCCGACGCCGCGCAGGAGGCTGCCGAAAATGCCAAGCAGGCGGCCACGGATGCGGATGCCGCGCTGGAAACGGCCAAGAAGGCGGCCAAGGATGCCGCCGATGCGCTGGACAAGGCCGAAACGGCCGCCAGCAAGGCTACCGGCGATACGGCTATCGCCAACGCCAACAAGGCGTTGATCGAGGCGCGCAAGACCAAGGACGATGCCGACGCCGCGTTGCTGATGGCCCAGTCCAAGGCCGACGCCTCCGATGCCATGGCCGAACAGGCGACGCAGACCGCCAGCGATCGTCAGGAAGCATTCCTGTCCATCGACCCGCTGTCGCGTGCGCGCCGCCTGTCGGCCCGTCTCGCCCACGAGATCATCGTGCCGATGGAGAGCAAGGACCTGACGCACGTGGAACTGGGCTGCAATGGCCTGATCGACGAACGCGTGGGCGGCATCGACGTGCAGATCGGTCGCCAGCTCGACGTCATCATGCATGCGCCGAACTTCCAGAAGCAGGAAGCGACCTGGCGCGGGCTGTTCTATCTCGTGTCGCGCTCCGAGACCGGCACCATGCTCAAGCTGCGCGTGTTCAACGTCAGCAAGGACGATCTGCGCAAGGAGCTGGAGAAGGCGGCCGATTTCGATCAGAGCTGCATCTTCAAGATGATCTACGAGGCCGAGTTCGGCACCTACGGCGGCATGCCCTACAGCATGCTCGTGGGCGACTACGAATTCGGTCGTCTGCCGAACGACATGTCGCTGCTCAGCAACATGACGACCATTGCCGCGTCCGCGCATGCGCCGTTCGTCGCTGCGGCCGCGCCTTCGCTGTTCGGCCTGGACGGCTTCGACAAGCTGGCCAAACCGCGCGATCTGGCTCAGTTGTTCGAGTCACCGGAAATGCAGCAGTGGGTCGAGTTCCGCGGTACCGAGGACTCGCGCTATGTGGCGCTGACGCTGCCGCACGTGCTGCTGCGTCTGCCGTACGGCAAGGACTCGCGTCCGGCCGAAGGGCTGCACTACGAGGAAACCGTCACCGGCAAGAACGGTCCGGAACACAACGCCTTCCTGTGGGGCAACGCCGCCTACGCACTGGCCGAGCGCATCACCAATGCGTTCGCGCTGTATCGCTGGACGGCGGCGATCCGCGGTGTCGAGGGCGGCGGCCTGGTCAGCGGTCTGCCGATCTTCACCTATCGCGATGACGCCGATCTGGTGAACATGATCTGCCCGACCGAGGTGTCCATCACCGACCGCCGCGAGAAGGAACTGAACGATCTCGGCTTCATCTCGCTGTGCAACTGCAAGGGCACCGGGCAGGCCGCGTTCTTCGGCGGTCAGACGGCCAACCAGCCGCGCCAGTACCTGACCAACGACGCCAACGCCAATGCGCGTCTGTCGGCGATGCTGCCGTACATGCTGGCCGCCTCGCGTTTCGCGCACTACATCAAGGTCCTCATGCGCAAGAAGGTCGGCGCATTCCTGACCCGCGGCAACGTCGAGGCGTATCTCAATACCTGGATCACGCAGTACGTGCTGCTGGACGACAACGCCTCGCAGGACGTCAAGGCCAGCTATCCGCTGCGCGCCGCACAGGTCAATGTGACCGACGTGCCCGGCGAACCCGGTTCGTACAAGGCGACGGTCTTCATCAAACCGCATTTCCAGCTCGAAGAGCTGACCACTTCGATCCGTCTCGTCGCCGACCTTCCCAAGGGCTGATCGCCTAGGCACCGGATCCCATACAAGGAGCGACCATGGACCTCATTCTCTTGCAACCCGGCGACCCGTCGATCTTCGGCGGCAAGAACAGCTGGGACAACGGCGGCAGCCTGATCGACGATGAGTGGCGCGACAAGGTGCTCAAGCTCGGTCAGTGCATGGAGCTGGTCTCTGTGCACCACGGCATGAAGCAGCAGATCACCACCGACGTCAGCAACTCCGCACGTACGTCCGGCCGGCCCATCATCACTGAGTTCACCTGCGTGAAGTACGTCGACAAGACCTCGGTGAAGATGTACGAGGCGTGCCTGGCGGCGAAGACGCTCGGTTCCGGGGCGAAGAACCCGACCAAGATCTACATCGCCCGCAACTCGGGCGAGAGCACTGCCAACATCATGACCATCGAACTGCGTGACGCGATCATCAGCGAGATCCAGTTCCAGTCCAACGCGGACGACATGCCGACCGAGCAGTTCAAGCTCAACTTCACCGAAGTGCTGTGGACCTACACGGTCCAGCGCGCCGACATGAAGTCGGCCGGCAATCTGTCGGCAGGCTGGAGTATCTCGCGCAATCGTCCGATCGGTCAGTTCACCTCCTGAAGCCGTCGCCGCGTGCCGGCGAAGGGAAGTCCGCGATGCAGTTTCTGCTCGAAAAGCTGGTCAACCGGGATGAACCCGGCATGGGCAAGGCGCCGCCGTTCGAGCTCGCTGCGGCGGTGGCGGAGCAGATCCAGCGTCTGGTGCAGTGCCGCCCGAGCGTCGCTTCCGGCGACATCCGCATCGATGACTTCGGCATGCCCAGCATCGTCGAATTCGGCATCGGAAGCAGCGACCGCGAGCGTTACGGTCGCTGGCTGATGCGTGCGATCGCCCATTACGAACCGCGTTTGCTGGAACCCCGGTTGGAGTGGGTCGAAGGCGATCGCGACTCGTTGACGGCGGCGTTGAAGATCCACGGTCGGCTGCCTGGCGAGAGCACGGCACGCGAGTTCCGCTTTGCCGTGCCCCGGGCGGAGCAGCGTCGATGAATCTGGACACGCCGCGCCTGAAAATGTGGTTCGAGAGCGAGCTGGCTTCGCTGCGCGACGAGGCGGACGAGTTCGGCCGTTCGTTCCCGGCCATCGCCCAGAACCTTCAGCTCAGCAACGGACGCAGCGGCGACCCGCATGTCGAGATGCTGATGCAGTCCTTTGCCTGGTTGACCGGACGTCTGCGCTATCAGCTCGAAGCGGATCAAGCCGTGTTGCCGAACGCCTTGCTCGGCATCCTGTATCCGCATCTCGAGGCACCCTTGCCGGCCATGCTGCTCGGCGAGATCGACGTACGTGCCGATGGTGCGAATTTCGTGCACGGCGCAGCGCTGGAGCGGGGGCGGCTGGTGTCTGCGACGGCGACCTCCGAGGATGGCCAGCAGATTCGCTGCCGGTTCCGCACCTGCTTTCATACTCCGCTGTGGCCACTCAAGGTCACGCAGCTGGGCACGGTCGCGACCAATGCCTTCGCGCTCGATCCTTCCGACACGCGCACGGCTTCGGTGCTCCGGGCGAAGGTGCGCGCCTTCGGCAAGGACAGTCTGCAGGCACTGAAACCGCCATTCCTGCGTTTCTGCATCCATGCCGAGAACAAGCATGCGTACCGTCTCTACGATGCGCTGGCGCTGCATCTGGTGCGCATGGCCGTCCGTATTCCGGGGCAGGAAGAGCTGCGCTACATCGAACCCGAACATCTGCGCTGGTGCGGTTTCGACGAGGACCAGGCTGTGCTCGACGCCCACCCGTTGACGCATCCGGGCTATCGGCTGGTGCAGGAGTACTTCGCGTTTCCGCAGAAGTTCATGTTCTTCGAGGTCGACGGGCTCGACCTGAGCGGCGGCGACAAGGAATTCGAACTGCTGTTCCTGCTCGATCTACCGCCTATGAAGGCGGCGATGGACGCTTCACTGCTTCGCCTGAACTGCTTGCCGCTGGTCAATCTGTTTCCACAACGCCTCGAACCGTTCGTGCTGGACCAGCAGAAATACGAATACCGGCTGATCGGCGACGAGCAGCATCATCGCTTCTGCGAGATCTACTCGCTACGCGAGCTGGTGTCGATCCTGCCCGGCAAGAGTCCTCGGCCGATTGCGCCGTACTTCTCGATGGACGAGGCGGCGAATCTGGAAAGTCAGGATTATTTCTATGCCTCGCGGCGCGGCATCAACCAGACCGGCGCCGTGCACGGCACGGAGACCTACATCTCGTTCCTCGATCCCGACTTCGCGCCGGCGCACCCGGCGGAGGAAATGATCGGCGGCACCGCGGTGTGCACCAACCGCAGACTGCCGTCGCGCTTGCGCGCCGGAAAACTGCTGTACCTGGAGGGCGCGGGCGCGGTGTCTTCGCTGACTGTGGCCAGCAAGCCGACGCCGAACCAGCCGCCGCAGATGATCGGCGATCGGCCGTGGGCGCTGGTTTCCCAGTTGTGTCTGAACCATCTGTCGCTGGTCGACAGCGACAACGGCCCCGAGGCGCTCAAGAACCTGCTGCGCTTGCATGTGGGCTCGGCCAGCGTCGACGGCCATCGCCAGATCGACGGCATGCGCGGGCTGCAGACCCGACGGGTGCAACGCGCCATGCCGAAGGGGGCAACCGTGCGCGGTTTCACCGATTGCCTGCAGATCCGCCTACAGGTCGATTTGGGGCATTTCGAGGGCGCCAGCGCCGCGCTCTTCGCATCCGTGCTGCGGCACTTCATGGCGCTCTACGCGGAGGTCAACACCGTCGTTGAACTGATTCTGGAATCGACCACCCATCGAGGGGAACTGAAGATATGGCCTCCACTGACTGGCGCACAGGCGAACCTCTAGCCGCGCGCCTGCAGGCGCGGCCGGCGAGTTTCGACTTCTTCCAATGGGTACGACTGGCGTCGTGGCCCGATGCGGACAGCGATGCAGCCACGCGCGAGCAGGGCGCTTCGCGCGTGCATCCGAATCTTCGGTTCCGAGGCGAATTGTCATCGGCATTCCCGGGCAGCGAGATTTCGGCGGGTCGCATGCGCATACCGCGGCGCATGATCGGCGAGAAACGCCGCAAGGAACTGTTCGTCTCCAATTTCACCGTGCTCGGCATGCTCGGTCCGATGCCCGACAGTTTCACCGAATGGGTACGTGAACGACTCAACGAGCGCGACGCCGGCATGGCGGAGTTTCTCGATATCTTCAACCACCGCATCAGCACGCTGCGCTACGAACTGAAAGCGGCCAGCGTGCCCGCTTTCGATGCGCTGCGTCCGGAGCGCACACGCTATGCGGCGGCGGTCGGCGCCCTCATGGGACTGGTCGCATTCGATGGCGCTGCCGCCCGCATTCTGGACCAGCGAGTGCCCCTGCCGCGGCGTTCGCTGCTGGCGCTGGCCGGTCTGCTTTCGAGCGGACGGCGCAGCGCGGCCACGGCGGCCCGCGTGCTGACGCTGTACCTCGGCGCTCCGGTTCGGGTGCGTTCGCTGCTGGGCGGGTGGCGCGACATCGAAACCCGCGACCGTACGCGGCTCGGACACCGTCGTCTTGCCGATCCGGCGCCGCTGGGGCGTCGAGTATGGGTCCAGCATGCGCGTGTGGGCATGGATATCGGTCCGCTCGACTACCGGGCGCTGTGCGCCTTGCTTGCCGACCGTGCACCGAAAGGCCTGGATCAGCGCAGTGACACCTTCGGACGCAATCACGGTTCGCTGGTGGCCATGCTGCACTATCTTTTCGATCGTCGTGTCGACGTCCTGGTTACGGTCTCGCTGCACGACATGCACTTGCCTGAGGCGATACTGCGTCTGCCGCGCGGACGCGCCGAAAGCCACGGCCTGCGTCTGGGTCAAACGGCCTGGTTGCGTGGAACACCACGCGCCTCGCGCAAAGTGCAGTTCCTGGTGCGCGCCGACAGCGACAGGGCGGTGGCCGCATGAGTCCGCGCAGCGAGCACAAGGTCGGTGTGACCCATGTCGATACGGTCGGCCATGCCGGCGAACCGGATTCGCCGCTGCTGTGGCTGCATTGCGCCATCGCCATGCCGGGCAATCGCTGGCTGGGGGACGAAACTTTCCGGCTGATCGACTTCAAGGGGCAGGAGAGCATCTCCCAGCCCTTCGAGTACCAGTTGGAGCTGCGCGGCAACACGAATCCGTCCGCGCCGCTGGAACTGGACTTCAGTGCGCTGATGGGTCGACCCATCACGGTCGGCATCAACGATGCGATCAAGAGCGACCGACCCGATGCCGCCGCGCGATTCGTGCAGGCGGTGAAGCAGGGTAGTGCGCCGGGCATGAACGTCTTCAACGGTGTGGTGACGTCGTTCTCCATGGCGCAGCCCGCGGTCTACAAGATCACCATGAAGCCGGCGCTGTGGAAGCTGACGCTGACCAACAACTACCGCGTGTATCCGCAGATGAGCGTGCACGACGCCATCGAGCAGCTGATGCGCCGTCACTACCTGGACTATTCGCTGGAGGACATCTCCGGGCAGAACAATCTCGCGGTGGCCCGCGTGCAGGACTGGTTGCAGTCGGGCGAGAGCGACTACGCCTTCCTGCAGCGCCTGATGAGCAAGGCGCACATCTTCTACTACTTCAAGCACTACGGGGACCGGCACGTGGTCGTGTTCTCGAACCGTGCGGTGTATCCCCAGGCATTCGGCGACCGGCCGCTGCGCTACACCTACACGTCGATCGACGACCTGGGTCGTCATTTCAACGATGTGGTCTACCAGTACAGCTACGAGCAGTCGCTGGCCAGCAGCGGCGTCAGCGGCGGTTTCGTGCACCAGGAAAGCGCCTCCGAGGAGGACACGGTCGCCGATTACCAGACCTTCTCGTCGCAGATGCCGGCCGATCCCGGCGAGCTGCCGTTCAACCAGTACCGGACCTACGAATACGGCTTCAGCAACGACAGCGCACAGGAATACGTGAAGAACACCGCGTCGTGCCTGGCGTCGTCGGCGAGCCAGCTCAACGGCGGCAGCATGTGCTGGCATTTCCGCGTCGGTCACCGCTTCACCCTGCGCGGCGACATGGACGAGGGCACCTCGCCGCGTCCGGTTCGGCCGACGCTGGAGAACCGGCAGTTCGTGCTCAGTCAGGTGCAGCATTCGGCGTCCAGCCAGGGCAGCTACACCAACACATTCGAGGCGACCGAGGCGGAAGGGCTGCTCAGTCCGTTCTCGGTCCAGGATACCCAGCAGGGTGCGATCATCGCCCGCGTGGTCGATGTGGAAGGGCAGCGTCCGCAGGACTGGCGTTTCTATGAACCGCAGAACTTCGACCCGGAGTCGGCGCGCCTGCGCGACACCCAGGCCTCGCCGACGGATCTGATGACCAAGGGCGTCTACGTGCAGTTCTCCAGTCCCGGTTCGCCTGGCGATCCGGTCTGGGTGAAACTGGCGCCGCACATGCAGACCGTGCCGGAAATCGGCGTCATGGTGCTGGTTTCCCGCGCCAATGACGAATCCGAGCTGCCCGAGGTACAGAGCATCGTGCAGGCCAACGGTTCGCTGGTGGTCACGCCTTCCGGCTGGACCGCGAACACGAACGTGGGCAGCAGCTACTCGACCAGCTACGGCGACAACCAGAGCATCCGCTTCGGCCTGCATTCGGACTACGACCTGGACAAGGCGGTCAATATCGTCACGTCCAAGTACGACACCGGCGACTATCGCGACACGAGTTATTCGCAGGGTGGAAGCTACAGCTACTCCACGTCCGAGAACGGCAAGGACGGCCTGTTGAGCCGGTCCGATTCCTTCGGTTGTACCTACAGCACGCACGAGGGCGCCGAGGTGTGGAGCAAGAGTACCGTCGGCAAAACGACCTCGTACTCGACCGTGACCGGTGACAGCTACAGCGAGGACGTTTCGCAGGGCACGGCGACGCGCAAGTCGACCCAGAACATCGTGGTCGGCACGTCCACCACGGCGATGCAGACCAACATGTCCGCGACCGGCATGAACAGCTCGACCGAAACCGTCGGCGTGACCACCAGCGCCTCCGCGATCGGAGTCAGCACCGGCATGTCGATGACCGGCGTCGCGCTGCAATCGTCGGTGACCGGCGTGCGCACCGAGAGCTCGTTGACCGGCATGGTCACCAGCGCCTCGCTGACCGGCATGAGCAGTTCGGTTTCGGCGACCGGCTCGACGGAAGCCGTGTCGGTGACCGGCAGCGCGATCGACACGCGCGTCACGGGGTCGAGCATCACGACCTCGGTCACTGGCAGCAACATTCAGACCAACGTCACCGGCTCCAGCGTCGATACCAGCGTGGTCGGTGCGTCCACGCGTCTGAACGTCGTCGGCGAAAGCACCGGCATCTCGGTCACCGGCTCCAGCACCGAGATCGGCGTGTCTGGCTCGGAGACCCACATCGGCGTGAAGGGCGATACCACGTCCGTGGAAATCGTCGGCGGCGGCATCGCTTTGAACGTGGCCGCGGCCCGCATGGCCGTGGACATCACCGGGATCAGCATCTCCATCCCGATCACGTACATCTACGTATGAGGCGCGCATGAAGATAGTCAAACCCATGACGCTCGGCCTGATGCACCGCCCGTACCGGTGGCGCGGACGCGACCGCCTGCTCACGGCGACCCTGCAGTTCTTCCAGCTGGGCGGGCGCGCGGAAAGCCTGCTGCGCGACAACCTGCAATGGCGCAAGCTCATCGATCAGCTTCCGATGGGTCGGCCGCTCGATGAATTGATGCCCAAGCAGCGCGGCGAAGTGTTGCTGACCGGGCAGGCGCATGCGGCGCATGGGTTGGCCACCACCGAAATGACGGTGCGGCTGACGCTGGGCGAGATCGACAAGTCCGTGCGCGTCATCGGCGACCGGGAATGGATGTACGGCATGCTGCCACTTTTGCAGATCACGCCGCCCGCGCCTTTCACCAGCATGCCGCTGCGTTGGGAGAACGCGTTCGGTGGCGATCGGCATCCGGGCAATCCGAAGGGGCGCGGATACCTTCCCAAACGACTCGCCGCGCTGGTCGGCCGCAACCACGGAAGCATGCCGAATCTGGAGCGCGTCGGTGAGCCGGTGCGCAATCATCGGCGTGTCTACGAGCCCGCCGGGTTCGGCCCGCTGGACGTGAGCTGGATGCCGCGTCGGCAATGGATCGGCACCTACGACAAACAGTGGCATGCCAAGGGATTCCCTGGACTGGCCGACGATACCGATCCCGAATTCTTCAATGCCGCGCCGCTCGACCAGCGTATCGAGAGCTTGTTCCAGGGCGGGGAAGGCTATCGGCTCGAAGGCATGCATCCGCAGCGTCCGGTGATCGAGGGATGTTTGCCCGACATGCGGCCGCGTGTGTTCCTCCACCGCAAGGGCGCCGCGGCCGATGTGGTCGAAGAAGTGCCGCTGCGCTTCGATACCGTCTGGTTCTTTCCGGAAGTCGAGCTCGGCGTGGCGATTCACCGCGGCGAGGCGATGACCCAGGATTCCATGGCGCTCGACATCGACGCGCTCATGTGTGCCTACGAGCATCAGTCCGACGCACCGCGCCCCGTCCAGCACTATGGCGAAACGCTCGCCGTGCGCATGAACCGGGATACGCTCGCGCGGCACGTATTCAACGAGTCCCAGCTCACGCCCGACCTCGATGCCGCCACACAGGCCCGGCACGCGCACGAAGAGGAACAGGAGCGTGCGAAGAAGCGGCGTGCACGGGAGACGCGCGAGGCGGACATGCGCGCCGAATTCGAGGCGCACGGAGGATTGCCGCCTGCTGAGGCACCGCAGGAAGAGGAGGATCCGGTCTCCATTCAGACACCTTCGGCAGCAGCGTTGAAGCGTGGCGATTTCGACTTGGGCCCGCTTCTGGACAGCGCGCAACAGGCGGCCGAGCAGGCGCGCCAGAAGGCCCAGGCGCGGCGCGAGGAGGCGCTGGCGAAATTCGGCGAACTGCCGGAAGCCGCACCGCCCACCGCGATGAACGAAGCCGAGGCCCTCGACCTGGCGCAGCACGGTGATGTCGCGCTGGGCATGTTGTCCGAAATCGGCGACACGCAGCCATCGCCGCCGCCTATCGCACAACTCGAGGATCTCCAGCGCAAGGCGCGTCTGGCCGCGCCTACACCCACGGCGCCGGTGCGGCCCCTGACGTCCGCCGCCGCCACGGCGATCGGACAATGGATCGTGCAGCGCGTGCGCGAGGGCGAGTCTCTGCGCGGATGCGATCTGGCCGGCGCCAATCTGCGCGGCGCAATTCTGTCCGGCGCCGATCTCAGCGGAGCATTGCTGGAATCCTCCGACCTCAGCGGAGCGCGACTGGAAGGTGCGAACTTCAGCGAGGTGGCGTTGACCGGCGCGTGCCTGGACGCAGCCGACTGCACCAGCGCGATGTTCGACGGCGCCAACCTGGCGCGAACCAGAGCGCGTCGCACCGTGTTCCGAAGCGCCAGTTTCAAGGGCACCCAATCCGCCGAATCGGACTGGCAGGACGCCGATCTCAGCGGCGCGCACATGGATCAGTGGACGGCGTCCAACATCAACCTGGTTCGCGCCGACCTGCGCGGCACCCGGCTCAGCGACTGTGTACTGCTGCATGCACGCGGGCAGGGCAGCCGCTGGGAGCACTCGCACTGGGAGAGAACGGTCGCGCTGGGTTCGGATTTCAACGCCAGCGACTGGAGCGAGGCCGCGCTGGAGCGCAGCGTGCTGATGGAATGCCTGCTCACTGACAGTCGCTGGTCCGGAGCCCGGTTGATCCGGGTCCAGGCCGGTGGCGGCGCCGACTGGAGTCGTGCCGACCTGCAGCGCGTCGATGCCGACCGCAGCAGCTGGCGCGATGCCACGCTGCTCGATGTCGATCTCACCGACGGTGAATTCCGGCAGTGCGATTTCAGTGGCGCCAATCTGGCTGGGTCCACGCTTCAACGCTCGCTGTTCTACCGTTCGCTGTTCATGGGCAGCGATCTCGGCAGCGCGCGGGCCGAGGCCGCGGACTTCTATCAGGCCATGTGCCGACGCGCGGATTTCCGCGACGCGGATTTACATGGCGCCAACTTCATGCAGGCCGATTGCACCGAGGCGCACTTCGATCACGCCTGTCTGGACGAAGTGCGTCTGGAGCCGGGGCGGAGGTTGCCGCGATGACGAGTTGGGACGACATCGCCCGTCTGCAGCGCATGGGCAAGCCTCTGCACGACGTCGACCTGGGCGAACTCGACGGAAGCGGTCGGCACATCGACGGGCTCGTGCTGAGCAAGGTGCGCTGGCGCAACGCGCGTCTGCGCGGTGCGACGCTGAATCGAGCGACCTTCATCGACTGCGATCTCGAAGGCGCCGACTTCGAGGCGGCGAACCTGGAAAGCTGCAGCTTCACGAAGACCCGGCTGGGCGGTTCTTCCTGGTCGAAGGTGAAGGTTACGCAGAGCGCCTTCACTGCATGCGCACTGCCCGCCAGCACCTGGTCGAAGGCGGAGTGGTCGGTCAGCGTCGCCACCCGCAGCGACCTGCAGCGCAGCGACTGGAGTGCGGCGACGATGCATCGAAGCGTGTTCGCCCAATGCGAACTCGATCAGGCCGCATTCCGAGGCGCGATACTGGACCAGTCGGTGCTGCCGGATGTCGATTTCCGCAGCCTGGACATCCTGGGTCTGAACGCGAAGGCCTGCGTGCTGAAGCAGGCCCGTTTCGACGGCATGGACCTGCGTTCGGTGTCGCTGGAGCGCTGCCTGCTGGAAAGCGCATCCTTCGTCGGCAGCGATCTTCGCGGCACGATTCTGCGCGAGGCGAATCTGCGCAAGGCGCACCTCGCACAGTGCAGGGCCGAAGGCGCCGATCTGAGCCGCGCGTTGCTGCTGGAATCCGTGCTCGAGGATGTCGACGCCCGCGATCTGTGCGCACCCAACGTGATCTTCCAGGGCGCGGAGCTGCGCCATGTACGCCTGGACGGCGCGAAGCTCTCCGCCAGCAACTGGGACGAAAGCCGTCTGCAGGATATCGATTTCACCGGCGCCGATCTCACCTACGCGCGATTCGAGCATGCCCGCGGCGAGCGCGTCGCCTTCGATCACACCGATTTTCGTCACGGCAACCTTCACGACGCACGTCTCGCCGATGCGTCGTTCGAGGATGCCCGATGTACCGGCCTCCGCGGCACCTCGGCACAACGCCTGGCCGTCGAAGCCCGATCCCTCTCACTGGAGATGCACTGATGTTCGCCACCCAACGACGCCGATTCACTCGTGCGCAACAAGCACCCGAATGGTCCGAGGCCGTAGTCCGCGAAGCGCTGGACGGCGGCATCTGGTTGATGCAGGACGGACGCAGCGCACGGCAGGCCGTGTCCTGCCTGATCACGCCGCAGCCCGGCGACGTAGTCCTGCTGGTTCGCACCGCCGAAGGCCGCTACCACGTGCTGCATGTGCTCGATCGCGAGGAACGTGAGGAGGTGGTGATGGCCGTGCCCGGCGCGCAGCGTCTGTCGATCCGCCAGCCGGACGTGGACGTGACCGCCGAGAAGACCATCTCCATGCGCGCCGCCGACACAGTCGACATCACGGCTGCGCGCGGTCCGCTTTCGCTCAATGCGCGCAACGTGTTTACCAGCGCGGCCGAGTCCCTGGTGCAGACGGCCAGCCACTACGTCGGTCAGGTCGAGCACTTCCTGGTTACTGCACGGCAACTGCTGCGCATCGACAGCGAGCAGGCCCTGATCACCGCGCGGCAGGATGCCAAGATCGACGCCGAGCGCGTCAGTCTGGGGTGATCGGAAGATGTTCGCGAACACCAACCTCGGCGTGATGAGCCTCGCTTTCCCGGACGTCTGCAATGTCCCGATCGCGGGCGTGCCGACGCCGACGCCGTTCCCGAATATCTCGCTGTCGTTCATGGACATCCCGGTGCAGTTCGAGATCATCATCGGCGGGGGGCTGGGCGAGAACCTGCTGACCATCAGCAGCATGACGCAGGGCGACGAAGCCGGCCTGCAGGGTGGCATCGAGTCGGTCATGTTCATGGGGCCGGGGCGCACGCTGCTGGGCAGTTTCACGGTGTATGTGGGAGGCATTCCGTGTTCGCACCTCTTCGACCTGACCGGCCAGAACGGCATGCTGCCGAACGCCGAGGGTACGTCGCTGACGCCGGCGCAGATTTCCGTTCTGGTGTTCAGCTGATGCGCCGCCGTATCGCCATCGTCACGTTCACGCTGATGGTTCTGACCGGACTGTCCGGCTGCAGTTTCCTGTCCAAGCTGGTGCCGTGGGGCGGCAAGACCGCGGCGGTGAAGGACATGCGCGTGGTCGCGGTGCCGGACGCGAATGCCGATTCGGCCACGGCACTCGATCTGGTGTTCGTCTACGACAAGACGGCCATGGCGCTGATACCGAAGACATCCCCGGACTGGTTCAAGAAGAAGGCCAGCCTGCGCAATGGTCTCGGCACGTCCGCCGACGTCGTGTCCCTGCAGGTCACGCCGGCCTCGATGGTCGATGCCGTCAAGCTTCCCAAGCGGCACGGCAAGGCCGTCGCCGTCTATGCCTTCGCCGGTTACCTGAGTCCGTCGGGGCAGGGCCGCATCGACCTGACCGGATACAAGCACCCCACGATCTGGCTGGAAGCGTCGGCCGTCCACGTTAGCGAACCCTGAGGTAGAACCATGTCCGCCGCCGACTCCACGCAATTGCTTCCCGAGGCCGTCTCCTGGACGGAGGGCATGCTGCTCTCGCCGCAGCACTTCCAGCAGAACGATATCTACTGGCACGCCACGCTGCGCCAGCGCCTGGCTGCCGTGCAACCGAACTTCTGGGGCATCCAGGAGTTGGCGCTGGACATGACCGAACTGGTCAAGGGCAGGGTGGTCGTCGAGCGTTTGCGCGCGGTGATGGGCGATGGCCTGGTGATCGATTACCCCGGTCACTATGCCCCGCAGCCGCTGATGCTCGATCTGTCCAAACACGACTGGACCGGCGCGCCGAATGTCACCGTGCACCTGCGGATTCCGGTCCGCGGAAGGGGCGCGGCCAGCAACATCGGCGACATGCAGCGCTACACCACCGAGCCGGGTGCGCTGGAAGCGGATGAAAGCAATGTGCAGGACGAGATCAATGTCGACCGGCTGCGTCCGCGCATCGGACTGTACGTCGGCGACAGCGTACCCAAGAGCTACTGCTCGTTTCCGCTGCTGCGACTGCGCGGCGACACACGAGGCGTGCATCTGACCGATTTCCACCCGCCCATGCTCGATCTGGCCGCGAGTGCATTCCAGGGCGATGTGTCGCTGCGCAATCTACTGGACAATCTGTCGGCCAGATTGTGGGCCAAATACCGCGAACTGCTCGGGGTGCGTATCGGCGAACAGCCGCGCTACGGCGAGGACAGCGTCGCACAGGTCTACGCCGCGCGTTGCCTGGCGATGGCCTTGCCGGCCTTCGATGTGGCGCTGAAGTCCGGAGTCGCGCATCCGTACGAGTTGTACGTGGCGCTTGCGCAATTGGTCGGCTTTGTCGCGGCCACGCCCAGTGCGCCGCAACCGCCGGCCTTGCCCGGTTACGTGCACAACGACTGCATGCCGGCGTTCCAGCAGGCCATCCGCTACATCACGACCCAGATCGACCAGCTCAATGCGGACTACCGGGTACTCGAATTCGAGCCGGTCGGCCGTTCGGGCTTCCGTTGCCGTTTGCCGGCGGGCACGCGTACCGACTCGCTGTTCATCGAACTGCGTCCCCGTTCCGGCCAGACCGGTCCGGCGCTGGGCAACTGGTTGCGCAACGCGCGCATCGCCGCGCATGAAATGCTGCAGACGCTGCTCCGCCGACGCTTCCCCGGTGCCGGCGTGCGCGAGGCCGACGCCACCAGGATCGCTGCGCTGAATCTGCGTCCGGGATCGTTCGTGTTCGAGATCCGCAATGCCAACATCGAACTCGACGAGGGCAAGACCCGACGTCTGATCGTGGACGATGACGAACTCGTGATCCTCGGCGAACCTGGCGACGAAGTGCCAGCGTCGATTCTCCTGTATCTGCCGCGCACGCGCGAAGCCATGCCGACGGCGCCACCGAGTGGAGACGGTTGATCGATGTTGATGAGGCGATCCGACCGGAATTTCCTGCTCGAGCATTTCTCGGCGTTCTACGAGGAACTCGCGCGGATCAAACAGGCTGCACGCAGTCAGGAACTGACGCGCCTGCTCGAACCGGATACGCCGCATGCGGAAATCGATCCGCACGTGATGGCCGAGCGCGTCGCCGCGCGGCTGCTGGCCGTGATGGATGCGCAGATGCATGAAGTTCGCGGCACCGCCACGGGTGCGGAAATGGATGCCTATCGGCGCACCCGCTACGTGATGGCGGCGCTGGCCGACGAGATCTGCATCTTCGATCTGTCGCGTCCCGGCACCAACGACTGGACCGCGCACTGGACCGAACATCTCATCGAATACTCGATCGCACGCAGCCGCATTGCCGGCCGCCAGTTCTTCGCGCTGGCCAAGGCGCTGGTGGAATGCCGTGCGCCTTCCGTGCTGGAAGCGAATCTGGCGGCCGTCTTCCTGCTGGCCCTGCAGCTCGGTTTCCAGGGCATGTACCGCGGTCCGGAAGGTCGCAATGTCCTGCGTGCCTACCGCAGCCGGCTGTACAAGCTTGCCCGTCTGGGCGACATCGGAAAGCAGCGCGAGCACGCCTTCCCGCAGGCCTACGACTATGCGGTGCAAGTGGATGAGTCGAGCGTGCAGATTCGACCGGCGCTGTCGCCGTGGCTGCGAGCGGCCGCCTATGTCACCGTCGGCTACCTGCTGGTGTCCTCGGCCATCTGGCTCACGTTGACCTGGTCGGTGGTGAACACTCTGGGTGGTGCGCCATGAGCACGTTGTTCATCGTGAGCTTGGTCGTCGCGGTCGTTGCACTGGCACTGATCGTGGTCTTGATGTGGCGGGCACGGCGCGCCAAGCGCCCGCCGAAACCTTCGGTCGCACCGCAGCCCAAGCAGAGCAGATGGAAAAGTCTGTTCGATGCCTTGCGGCGGCGTTTTGCCGTGATCGAGCGTGCCGTTCGCTATGTGCTGGCGCGCCGTGACTGGCGCTATCGCAGCCCGTGGCTGCTGCTGATGGGACTGCCGGGCGACGGCAAGAGCAGTGTGGCCGCATCCATTCCACCAGCGATGCTGCATCGAAAGACCCGCAGCGATAGCCGCCAAGAAGCCTACCTGAAGTCCTGCACGCCCTACGCACACTGGCACTTCCTCGATCAGGGCATGCTGCTCGACCCGGAAAGCGGCGTGAGTCTTCCGCCCGGCAATACCGAGGTGGATGCCCGCTGGAACAGCCTGCTCGAAGACATCGACAGCCTGCGCCCGGACCGCGCGCTGGACGGCATCGTGTGGGTCGTTTCGGCCGAGCGCCTTCTGCGCGGCGACGATGCGGCCTTGACGGAGGACGCCGCACACGCGTTCCGGCGCATCCAGGAAGTGCAGGAAGCCTTCGCCTTTGCGCTTCCGGTCTATGTCGTGGTCAGCCACAGCGATGCCGTGCAGGGATTCGATGCGTTCTGGAAGGCGCAGCCGGAGGCATTGCGCGCGGAGATGATCGGCTGGTCGAGTCCCACCATCAACGACAACGGCACGCCCGATGCCTGGGTCGAAGAAGCCTTCGGCAAGCTCTCGCGCGGACTGCGCGATCTGGTGCTCGATGCCGCCGCCAGTCACGATCACATCGACGACGTCGACGATTTCTTCCTGTTCCCGCGTGCGATGGGCGGATTGCAGTCGGCATTGCAGCGCTATCTGGGCATTGTCTTCAAGCCCAACAGCTACGAGACACGCGCATTCTGCCGCGGCATCTATTTCACGGGCGCCATCCGTGCGGAGAACGTCAAATCCGACTCCCCGCGTCGTGACATCGCTTTCGTCGAAGGTTTCCTCCGCGACAAGGTCTTCGCCGAACGGCGTCTGGCCCAGCGTACCCAGCGTGGCTTCTTTGCCCGCAATCGCCTGATCCGTCGCATCCAGGTCGGCATGGTCGCCGCAGCCCTGTTGCTGGCAGCGGCATTGCCCTGGTCGACATGGCGGCTCCATGCGCAGGTCGACGCTTTGCGCAGTGCGCTGGTCGACATCCATCTCAGCGCCAAGGCGCAGCATGAGGGGTGCCTGGGCCGCGATCATGTATACGGATTGATTGCCCAGGTGGCACAGCTGGACACGCATATCGGGCGTGTGGCGATCCCGTTGTCCTGGGTCGATGATCGCGTGAGTGACGGCGTGGCACGGGAAGTGTCCTCGAAGACGCTGGGGTCCGTAGTCTTTCCGGCGCTCGCATGCCAGCTCCGGCAGCGCATGCTGGAACTGTCGCGCACCACCCTGACCACGAAGAACGGGAACAGCACGCCGGGGCAGGACTTCGATGCCGAGCGCGGACAGCTGACGCAGATGCTCAACGCGCTGTCGACGCTGGAAACCAATCTCGACCGCCTGGCCCGACTGTCCGAACCCGGCTTGCGGAGCCGGCGCAAGGCAGAGTTGCAGGAATTGTCGGCACTGGCTCTGTACGTATACGGAAAACCCTTGCCGGCCGTGGCGATGCGTCCGCGGAGTGCGTTGACGACGGCCCTGGCCGAAACCACCTACGGCAATGCGCCGCATCTTTCGTCGCAGCAGCGCGACAGCTACACGAAGCGCATCGATTCGATGGTGCGGCAAGTACGCGACGACCTGCTCGATGACGTCGATTCCGGACCGCGCTTGCTCGGCAGGCTGCAGGCGACACGCGCACCGATCCTGGACCCGCTGCGCAACTTCAACGACTGGCTGGACTGGATCAACAGTTCATGGCTGACGTCGACCGCCTACGACAACCCGTGCGAACGCACCCGGCGCGCCATCACGCCCGGTATCGAACAGCTGATCGGCATTCATCACTACGATGACTCCCTGCGCAATGCGCTGAGCTATCTGAACGAAAAGTCGTGCTACCAGCCTGCCGTGGACAGTCTGCGTCAGGCACATCTCGCACCCTACGGTTCCCTGTTCGTGGTCGATGCGGCCACCGAGCAGCTGCAGGGCATCAGCCCGGGGTTCCAGCGTGAGGCAACAGGATTGAAGGCACTCGCCACACTGGGGTTTGCGCAAGTCAAAACACTGCAACCCTTCAGTTGCGACGGCTCGGTCAGCGGCTGGAAGTCGGGCACCTTCACCGAAGTGCTGACGCAATTGCGCGACTACCAGAATTTCATCGCTGCACAGCTGCCGCCGAGCGGGCAGAGCGGAAGCGACGACACACCGCTCTATCAGCGTCTGGCACTGACCCAACTGGATGCGGTGGCCGAGAGCGATATCGCACAGAACCAGCTCGGCGCACCGGATACGCAAGATGCGGCGGGACTGGACGCGACCTCGCAACTGGATCGGGAACTCGCCGCCGAGAGTAATCATCTGTCCACGGCACTGGGACCGATCCTGCAGGCACAGCAGCAGCTTCGACAGTTGCAGCTGACGCCGCTGGCGAATCGCATCGGCCAGTGCATGCGCAACTACGCTTCGGATCGTCTGGCCGACGTGTCGGGTCTGGCCGTCGCCAGCCAGCTCTACGATCCGCCGGTCCAGTCCGCCGACGACAGCAGCAACAGCGTGTTCGATCTCGGCCCGCCGGCCGTGGTGCAATCCTATCTGAGTCGTCAGCTGGAGCGCGTGCAGGTACTGGCCGGCTATGCCGCTCCGTTCGTGACGTTGCTGAAGAACTCCACCGGCACCAACGACAGCCAACGCAAGAACGACCAGACCGATGCGTTCTGGGGCAACACTATCGATGCGCTCAACAGCGCGGTGCAGTTTTCCGATCCGGCAGGTCAGACGGCCAAGCTCGATGATTTCTTCGTCAAGCAGTTGCAGCCGATGACCTACGACAACTGCGCCGCCACGCTGGCCGCCTACAAGGGTTCGACGCTCGGCAACGACCTGTTCTCCAAACGCCGCGAGGCGATGGAGAAGGTCGCGAGCATGGCCTGCACTGGACACGGGCAGTCCAGCATGGATCTGCATTACTACCGTATCGCCATGCTGTTCAACAGTCAGATCGCCGGACGCTATCCATTCGGCGCAGCGGGTACGCACGATGTCTCACTGAGCAATGTCCGCGCGTTCTTCGTCTACTACGACAGCGAGAAACCGGAGCTGGAGACCTGGCTGAAGACAGCTCAGGGCGACAAGGCCGCGAAGATGCGCGACTTCGTCGCAAAGCTTGATGCCGTGGAGTCCTTCCTCGCGGGCAACCTGCTGGCCAAACCGCAGCCGAAGCCGCTCGATCTGGGAGTCGGTTTCCGGGCCATGCCACAGAAATCGCCGTACAGCGACCAGTTGATCGCCTGGAATCTGAGCTCGGATGGCAGCGCGGCGACGTGGCCGAATGGCGACAGCACGCTTCCATGGAACTACGGGCAATCGCTCACACTGTCGCTGCAGTGGGCAACGGGTTCACGCTTCATGCCGTTGCCGGACGCGAGCCAGCGCGATCTCCAGGTCAGCGGCGACGACGCCTTGTTCAGCGCCAGCGGTCCCTGGGCGCTGCTGCATCTACTCGATCTGCATCACGCCAGTAGTGTGACTACGGACAGCATGAATCCGGGACGGCAATGGCTGCAGTTCAACGTGCCCATGATCCATCGGGACAGCACCGGCAAATCGTCCGCTTCGGCATCCACCACGTCGCCGCAGCGTGCCACGTTCTACCTGACCCTGGACCTCAGCGCCCAGGACCCGAAGACCAAGAAACCCACCTCGCTCGATCTACCCGTGTTTCCGCAGAACGCGCCGGTTCTCTGGTGAGCCGTTCAGCGATGAGGATCCGACCATGAATCAGCCCGCACATGCCACGCCATCGCCCTCGACATCGGACGCAGTTGCTTCACCCGCTCATGATGCCCGGGTTTGCGATTATTTCGTGCGGCACCTCGGCGAGGACGCCGCACGTCTTCTTGATACCATCGATGGTTCGCATCCGGCCGGACAGAATCTGCGCGGTACCCCCACAATGCGTGCGATCGAGGAGGCGCGGCGCAGCGATGATCCGACCTTGCCCATGGGGCCGTGGGCGGTGGAGCTCAAGCATGCCAACTGGCCGAGCGTGTCGAAGCGCATCGTCGATGCACTGTGCACACGCAGCAAGGATCTACGACTGACCGCCTGGCTTCTGGAAGCCGAAATCCATCAACGCGGATTCGCCGCCCTCGCGCCATGCATCGACCTGATGCGCGAAGTCTGTATCCGCTGGTGGGACGACCTTCACCCGCATCCTCTGGACGGCGACCAGGAACCGCGCGCCAACATCGTGCGCTGGGTCAACGACAAGCTGCTGGCCACGCTGTCACTGGTGCCGCTCGTGCAGATCGACGAACACGTCGCCAGCTGGTCGGGCTGGGAACTCGCGCATCACCATGAGCGTATTCGTGCCGCCAACGGCTCCTTGCCCGAGGAAGCCGAAGAGGTCGCTTCGCTGGAAGACCTGCAGGCGCTGCTGGCCCAGGTGTCGCCCACGCTGCTGCGCAGTCGCCATGCCGAGATCGCCGGTGCACGCGAGGCGATCGCCGCGCTGGATGCCGCCTTACGCGAGTTCATGCACGACGACGCACCGACTTTGCACAAGATGGACGGGCTGCTGGCTCGCATGCAATCGCTGTTGCGCGGAGAACTGTCCCGTCGTCACGAACCGCTGGAAGAACCCGAGGCTACGCCGATCGCGAACATGGATGAAGCCGAGGCCGAGACTTCGGTTGTACGCGCCGAGAAGGCAGACGACAGCCATCCCGCCACCGGTGCACGACGGACGACCGGCAACCGCGAACAGGCCTATCGAGAACTGGCTGGCATCGCCGAGTACTTGATGCAGATTGAGCCGCACAGTCCGGTGCCGTATCTTCTGCAGCGAGCCATTGATTGGGGCCGCCTCGACGCGGCCAGCCTGTACCACGAGCTGTTCCTGAAGGCCGGCGGGCAAGTCAGTATTTTCGAGCTGATGGGCCTGGCCGGCACCGAGGCGGTCGACGAGGAAGGAGAGGGCAGCGATGGCTGACATCTGCCTCGCGGAGCGCTCGATTCATCCCGTCGACACCGGCCCTGACGAGGGGGCGTTTCGCGCACCGGGGCAGGTGGCGCATTTCCTGCCTCACGTATCGGCGCGGCCGCCGGTCCCCGAACAACGCGGTGCTCGTCTCGTTGCGCTGCGCGAACAGCTGCACGACATGCCGGAGTTGCTCGAGGCGAAATGGCATGCCGACCTGCGAGGGCATCTGTTCGCGCATGCATGCGCATGCGATGACTGGCCGCTGGTCGCTCACCTGGGCTTCGCGATGGACGCGTTCGGAGAACTCTCCCCCGATGCACTCTGCCGAGTCGCCGAAGCATGCTGGCGCATGGGAGACATTGCATCGACCGTCGACCTTCTACGGCGGGTTCTCCTGCAGACGCCACGACATCGGCAAGCGGTGCTCCTCTCCGATGGCCTGCATGCCTGGTTCCAGGCCAGCCGTCGGGCAGGGCGCGATATCGTCATCGACGACGACACGCTGAGTCTGCAGCCGCTAGAGCACCACCACGTCGACGACTTCCGCTGGCACTACGCGGACCCGAGCATGATCGACCTGTGTTGTCTGCCCGATTTCGTCGATGACGACGACTGGCACGACTGGCTCGATGAAATCCATCAGGAGGGCGACCAGGCGCTATTCGGCATATGGCATCGCCACTGGGGATTCATGGGCTGCGTGAGTCTGATTTTCAGCGGTGACCTTGGGCTTTTCTATTATTGGATCGGTCGTGACTTTCGTGGCGCCGGTCACGGCCCTCGGGCCGCTCAGTTACTTCTAGAACACGCCCGGACAGAGTGGGGCATGCGCGCATGCTACGCCAAGGTGTACGCGCACAATCATCCCTCGCTGCGCGCTCTGGCCAAGATCGGATTCGTGCACACCGGTATACCGATCTTGCGCGCCGGCGCCGCACCGGAACATCTCGTGCGCTGGCCGGAAGCCGATGGCGTGTTCGACGAGGAAGCCTGGTCGTTTCTGCAGAAGATCGACGCGACGACTCAGGTGCTCAGTCTGGCTGCCGGAAACGAAGCCCTATCACACTGCCGTCATGCGTTCCGTCGCGGCGTTGTCATGCCCGCAGGCGGTTCGCTGAGCGAGATGCTCGGAGTGGATTGCCATGTTCAGTAGTTCACGCAAGCGAAAATTCAGCGAGATCAGTTCATCACCATCGACCATCTCCAAAATGAGAAGCCTGGAGCCGCCCAGAAAACGACGAAAGCTCAACCCGAAGCCGAAATCGAAACCATTCAACTTCAAAAGCCTGGATCTGAAGCAGACCGTCAACGAGTCCGGTCTCTGGCACATGGACTCGACGCAGCTCGGACTCCTCGACAAACAGCGTCCGACATTCCTCAGCACCACCAGCCCCAAGAGCAGCGATATCCGCATCACGTCGTCCACGGGGTTCAATCAGCAATGGGGCAACAGCGCGGACGAGAACGTGCGCACCCAGTTGCAACGCGATCAGCGCAAGCACATGACGCGTGACGAGGCCGAGACGGTTTTCAATCAGCGCAGCCAGCAATCCGCATTGGTCTGGAAGACCGGGTCGGAGACTCTGACCCAGTACGGGGATGAATCGGATACGTCCGAGCCGATTTCCGCGCATACCCCCGGCGTGAAGCACGAAGTCATCGGGGGCACCAAGGGCGCGATGACCAAGGAGCATGGCCGTCGCGACATGCGCCGGCAGTCCATCGTCAAGACGACGCTCGATGACGAGGATCGAGGCCCCCATGACACGGCCATCATGTCCAGACTGGCAACGATCCAGTTGATGCAATCACCGAAAGAGGAGCTGCAGACCGTCAAATCGCAGGTGCTCTCCTCGAAGAAACCGATTTTTTCGCAGTTCACAGACATCGGTCAGGTCTCGGGAAAGACCAACGGTCCCAAGTTCGATAGTTTCACCGATCGGCTTCAGGTGATTCGCGAAACGGACAAGATGCATGCGGCGAAATCGTTGCTGGCTCGCGGCCTCGACGAGTTGGTGCCGGATACCCACAAGACTCTTCTGAGCCAGTCGAAAGGCAGCGTATCCGGTGCGATGAAATTGCTCCATAAGCAGAGCACCAGTTCCAAGCCGAGCATCACATTCAATACCAAGCCGAAGTCGGATACGGAACGACTCGACCGAAGGGGGCGGAGCCTGCATAGGATGAAGAAAATCGATCGTCCGCTCAGTCCAGTGCGTCGCGTTTCCTCATCCGGCTACAAGTTCTGAAAAGCCGCAAGTGGATCACCTCCTGCGGACGCACTTCGTTTCGGGATTAGGATGCCTCTTGAGGACAAACTGACACTCGATGACAGGCGGGAGGTAATGCGTCTAAGGCGTGCTTTACCTGGGTTCCAGGCGCTGGCGGATCAAGCTCGAACTGAATCGACCATGTTCTGATCCTGGTTATGAGGAATTTAACAGAGTAGGTCGTTCCATGTGGCGTTGCAGTCGCCTGTTTGGACGAAATGCCGCCGCTATGCTGATCTTCAGCCATGCTCCCTACAGCGCATCTAGCGCAGGTGTTGCACTTCTAAATAGCACCACTGTTGCACGCATCCAATAGGTGATGCCTGTACGAGGTCCAAGATCGCACTGCGATCCTCTGACAGAAGAACGGCCAAGGCGCGGAAGATGTCACTGGAGAACCCTGGCCACCGCATTCGGCGCAGTGATCAAAGTGCTCAGCCGGAATCAGGATTCACACCACTAAAACGGCAGGTCGCCTCGACCGGCGCCATGGAAAGCACTGGCTGCGCACTCCCCAGATCGCCTGGGATTTTGTCCGGACCGGTCTCAGTGCCTGCCATGCGCCTCGCTTCGAGGGCGCCCCGGGAAGTCTCTGGCAGCTCATTCCACCAGCTGGGGCGTAGCATCAGATTTTCCTGATCCTCGAAACCACCGTGCATAGCGGCGTTGGCTTTTTGGTCGTCGGCAAGCGCCTCGAAGGAACGCACGTAACGCTCGGCCGGGCCGTCCGATTGGCCAGTCCAAGCCAACGTAAAGAGAGTCTTGCCGTTCCAAGGCGTCAGAGTGGCGCACAGCATCTCGAATGGGGCATCACCATGGCCCAAGCGCTGCAAAGGTGTGCCGCGGATATCGCTCTCCGGATAAAAGGCACCGGAGTAAGCGAGGGGAAGGAGCTCGGAGAAGAGCCACCCTACGGCGCGAAACCCAGCATAGTTCCCGCTTCTATACATCTGGTCCAATCTTTCCTTCATTGCCGTCAGGTCCGCCGCTAGTAGCTCAGCCCCGACCTGCATGCTAAGAATCGTGCGCTGGTAGTGCGCTTGACATTCGAGTTGGCAACCTGCATCCAGCTGTCGATAGAGCCCCACGCGCGCATGAGCGAGCGCTTGGCGATGGCGGGAGTACGCTAACGCGCGGAATGCTAAGAGGAACAACGCAGCTATGTCGAGGGGGCGCGGCCCTGATTCCACCGGAGCAAATAGGGTGCCGTCGTGGGCATTGCAGAAACCTTCGAACGTGGAAGCAACGCCGATGCCTTTGGGCACCTGACGCAACACCCCGTCATCCAGCAAAAGCTCGGTCACGTGGCCGTCTTCGGCCAGTACGCTCAACCCGCCGTTCTTCTGGATGGTGTGCGCGTCGACAATCTTGCCGCATCCATTGGGCGCGTCCGGATGCGCGCAGGTGCGTGGTAATTTCAGGCGCTTTATCGCCTCCTCAAAGGCCTTTTGGTGCGGCAGCTCGGCGTGCTCTCGGTTTTGGTGGCATGAGCCGAACGGCTGCCCCGAGTGGCACCAGCACAGGTCGCTTGCCGCCATGTTGTTACGTGGCCAGATTGAGGGGAGCGGCATCGGCGCCGCCGTGAGAGATGGGTGGTCCGGCATACGAGGCTCAAAGGAGGTATTGAACAAGTTCGAGCTTATGACGAACGCCGGCGGGTCACCACCGTAGCTACAGCTGTCGCCATCATGTTTCGGCCTCGCTTGGGTGGGGTATGTCGTCAGGGATGCATAGAGAACATGCTAGAACAGTCTGTGATCGCTCACTTACCAAGGGCATTGGGTAAATGAGCTTAAGGAACAGTAATGCGAGGAAAGCAATGAAAGTGATTGACGCAGATTCAACACTGAAGGATCAGATTAAAGACATCAGCAATGCGCACATACGCATCGTGACTGCCTACGTTACGGACGTCTTGGAAACACTTCAGGAACTAGTCAGCCGCAATTGTCGAGTCGAGATCATCGTTGGAACGATTGACTGCTTCAACCATCCTAAGCACCTAGCCCAGATCGGCGTGTTGCCAGGTATCGATCTGCATGTCGACTTCAGGCGCCAGAATAGCGTGCATTGGAAGCTCTATTTACTTGAGCCATTTGACGTCATTATTGGCAGTCCGAACTTCACTGGCAGAGGTCTCAAGACTAGCCGGGACATCGCTGTTTCTTTTAGTGATCAGACGATGTTCGTGGAGTTCAAGCAGCGCATCAACGTGTTGTTGAAAGCGCCTCGCGTGATCAAATTTGGCACTGCCGCATACCAACGCGAGATGGCACAGTACGAGGCTGACTTTGAGATCGAACAGCGCCATCGCCGGTCAGCGATCGCTGATGGCTCGACGCCCTCGGTATCGGACTGGCTTGCGGACGAACGCAATCAAGAACTGAAACTCTACGTATGGGAAGACCACCACCAAGAACCGGAGAAGCAGCGTGCACGCGAGATGGCGGTCAAAGGGAGGAAGGCGGCGGCCATGCCCGAGTCAGAAAAATCGCCAATCCGTGAGTTTTTCACGACGAGTCAAAAGCGCACCCCGTTGAAGGCTGGTGACATCGTGCTGTGCTGCAGAACTAGCGGAGCCTACATGGATTTCTTTCGTTTGGACTTGATCGAACGAGGTGGTGACGGACTGCTATACATGATAGACATGAAGTCATCGAAGCCGGCGCGTTTGTTCAACCTTTCTGAAGCGAAGGCGCGTCTTGCTGGGTACGTCCAAGACAACGAGCTAGTCGGTCCGGTTACCATCACTCGCTCCGAACTACTGGATCTCTTCAACATAAGTGCATAGGTGAAAGGGGCTCTTGTAGGTACCCTCGCACGGTGGGCCGAGAGTTGTTCAGAGGCCGAGTTTGTTGCGCGGACCTCGTAGCTGTCGCTTAAACTTTGCCCGTAGGCCCCGCAGAAGTGCAGGGCCCTCACAAGGGAAGGGAGGCCGGCATTAGTACCGGCACCATTGCTAGATGAGGAAGTTCATGGTCGACACCGCCCAGTCCCCCGCTGTCATCGCTGAGGATAATCCCCCGTCGCCATGGAAACCTCATGATCACCCCGATTACGACATCCATCTCAGCGCTGCATGCCAGGCTGCACTCCGTGCGCTTCCCAGCATGCCATTCAAAGATCTGAGGGCCTTTGTCAGCGACCCGAGGCCAACACATCGTAAACTGTACGAGGCACTCACACCTCCTGATCATCCCGAATACGCTGGCACTTATCGAGGTGAGCCGGGCACGTCGCTTGAAAATCGCATTGTGGTGGTTCAGAGCCCACTTGGCGGCAAACCTCAGCCGCTACAAAGCCCGGGCCAAGTTCCCGGGGATATGGCGAAGATGTGGCAGAGCGGTCTGCAACAGCTCTTTGTTCAGCAAGACTACTGCACGCCCAAGGATGTATTCGAAGCTGCCGTAAAACTGTTCTATTTTTTTGGACGAATCCATCCGTTCCTAGACGGAAACGGGCACATCCAGCGTCTCATTTTTGCGGCGCGGATCGCGGCCGATTCGAGGCTGACGCTGCATGACTCTTGGACCATTCACCCGCGGCCTTACGATATTGAGGTAGCTAGGGTGCTTGAACTCGACGATTCTGTGAAAAGCATGCAAGGGCTTGCGCGAGAATTTAAACAGCATGTCGTTTGCCGCTGAGAAAGCCACTCATAACACTCATAAAATGAACTCGGACCCTAAAGCCTCCCGTTACTCGAAGCGGGGGACATCAGTTACGGGCGCGTGGCTAGATCGCCGTACTTCGGTGCAAGTGTCACATCGTCATTTCGGCTGGTCGTTGAGATGAAACCTCTCCCTAGCCACCAATGCGTACGTTTTCGTGAGGAAGAACGCCCAGAGCCCGCTGTAGAGCCATTCTCGCCGGCTGCAGCGGTGATGAAGAACTCTCAAGGGATCCTCCGAAGGATCTTCGCGTGATGAAGAACTCTCACGAACAGCCAGGTGCTGCGTCACCGATGACATGGTTAAGCGGGGGACATGATTAGCTGGTGAGGTGACACGATTAGCTGGGGAGCGACATCAGGACAGACGCGCAACAGTAACGGAACGTCTTGTTATTGACATAATATACATTATGCGCAATAAAAAGTGCCGTACCGGAAGTTCGCGGAAGCGCTTCGGCACTGTCGAGCATATCCCCGTTGTCTGCGCATCGGCATGGATTTGGGTTACTTTGCTTAGCGAGTCTGCATGCTGCAAATCTACTTGGTCGAATCTACGAGGTTCTCATGAGCCAGTGCCCGCCAGAAGCGATCAATGTCGTCACCGACGATGACCTGTTCGCGCGCTGCTTCAGTTCGAGTCCGACAGCGCTGCTGCTGGTCGAATTGCGCGCTCCGACGTTTCCGATCGTCAGCGTCAACGCCTCGGCCGAGACGCTTTTCGGGCGCGATGCGGAGTTCTTGTGCGGCATCGCCTGGGAGCGGGCGTTCGGCGCTGAATCGCCGTTTGCGGACATCTTGCAGGGCCTCCGCAATGGCGTGGGCGTTCCCGATGCGCTCGGCACCTACACGAAAGACCGGGAGCCTCCGTTCTGGTGTCGATTGCGTTCGCGCCTCATCTTGTCGCAAGACGGCGTCGCCACACATGCGTTGTGCACGGCTTCGGATGTCAGCCAGGAGATCGACAACGAAGCGTCCCGGAACTATCTGGCGACCTACGACACGGTTTCCGACCTGCCCCGCATCCACGTCTACGAGGAACATCTTTCCGCCGAATTGGCGCAAGCGATCCATCACTGCTATCGACTTCTGATGTGCTACATCAATGTCGACCGCTTCGGTGTCATCAACGAAACCTACGGCTTCGATGTCGGCGATCGCCTGATTCACTGCATTGCCGACCGCCTGGCCGAGTGCGCGGGCAGTCGCGAGCTGGTGTGTCGTCTGGCCGGCGATGAGTTCGTGCTGGCCGTGCCAGACCACGCCTCGGACACCGATCAGTGGGAACTGGCGCAGCGGCTGCTGGATGCGCTCAACGAGCCGATCGTGCTCGACGAGCTCGGTTTGCGACTCACGGCCAGCATCGGCGTCGCCAGCTTTCCCGACACCGCCACCAGCGTGCACGAGTTGATGCAGCAGGCTTCGGTCGCGGCGCGCGAGGCCAAGCGCGAAAACGGCGGCGACAGCATCCGCGTGTTCAGCAAGGAGCAGCGCGACGAATTGGACGAGCGTCTGCGCATCGGCGCGCATCTGCGCAACGTGGTCGAACGCGACGAGCTGGAACTTCACTATCAACCCGTGATCGACGCCGGCAAGCGCGAGATCGTAGGTATGGAGGCGCTGGTGCGCTGGCGCAGTCCGCAGTTGGGTCTGGTCATGCCCGAGCGCTTCATTTCCCTGGCCGAGGATTTCGGCATGATCGCCGAACTCGGTCAGTGGGTGCTGCTGCGCGCATGTACGCAGGCGCGCAGCTGGCTGGATCAGGGCGTGGGCGATTTCACGCTGTCGGTCAATGTGTCGGGTCTGCAGATGCGCGGGCAGCAGTTGATCGAGGACGTCAATCGCGCGTTGAACAAGTCGCGTCTCCCTGCCCGTCTTCTGGAACTGGAGCTGGCCGAAGACGTCATCATGACCAACGTCGAGCACGTCACGTCCGTGATGCGCGAGTTGCGCAAGATCGGCGTGAAGCTGGCCATGGACGATTTCGGCATCGGTCAGTCCAGCCTTGGTCACCTTCAGCGTCTGCCGGTGAATCGGCTGAAGATCGACCGCTCGTTCGTCGCGGCCGTGCCAGACGACGTCAGCGCCGCGCGCATCTCTCGTGCGGTGATCGGCCTGGCTCACGAATTCGGTTTCACGGTGGTTGCCGAGGGTGTGGAAAAGCCGGTGCAACTGGCTTTCCTGGAGCGCAACGGCTGCGAATTCGTGCAGGGCAATTTCTTCAGCAAGCCGGTAAAGGAAGAAGCCATGCTGGCCATGCTGCGTCGTCCGGAACTGGCGCCGCGCGAGGAAATCGGCGACGACCAGGGCGGCACGATCCTGCTGGTCGACGACGAACAGAACGTGCTGCGCGCCCTCGCCCGCCTGCTGCGCCGCGATGGCTACCGCATATTCACGGCGTCCACGTTCAAGGAAGCCTTTGAAATCCTCGGCACGCACCCGGTCCACGTCGTGGTCTCCGACCACCGCATGCCCGACGGCAAGGGCACGGAATTCCTCGGGCGCGTGAAGGAGACTCACCCGCACACTGTTCGCATGATCCTGAGTGGGTACGCGGACCTGGGCGTCGTCACCGAAGCAATCAACGGCGGCGCAGTCTATCGCTTCCTCACCAAGCCCTGGGACGACGACGAACTGCGCAAGACGCTTCATGAGGCGATGCGCATGGCGAGACAGGGAGCCGCCACGGAGACCGACTCCTAGCCCGGCTCACCGCTCGACGCACTCAATCGCTGTCGAATTCGTTCTCGTCGATGAAGATGGCGCCGGTTTCGTCGCGCTCGACATGCGTGATCCCCGGGCTGTCAGCCTCCAGATCGCGCAATGCCTCTTCCTGTCGCGAAATCGTGCTGCGCTGAACACGCACCACGTCGGCAAGGCGCTGATTCTCACGTAGCAGCATGCAGTTGCGCAGGGCTTGCGCCACACCCATCTGCAGCTCGGTATCGTTCCACGGCTTGTCGATGAAGCGGAACACCTGGGTATCGTTGACCGCCGACATCACGGTCGGCAGGTCGGCATGTCCGCTGATGACGATGCGCATGGCATCCGGCTGCAGTTCCCGTGCCTGCCGCAGGAAATCGAGGCCATTCATGATCGGCATGCGCAGGTCGGAAATGACCAGGTCATAGTTGCGCTCGCCAAGACTCGCCAGCGCCTCGTGCGGATCCGTGAAACCCTTCACAGCACACGGCGCATCGAGCCATTCCGAAGGCATCCGCGCCAGCACGCGGGTCATGGCCTTGACGATCTGCGGCTCGTCATCGAGCACCAGCAGGGAATACGCGGAGATTCGTTCGTTCATGAGGTCGCTTCCGTACCGTGGTTCGCCTGACGCAAAGGAAGGGTGATGACGAAAGTCGTGCCCTTCCCGATTTCCGACTCGACCGTGATGCGGCCGCCATGCTTCTGGATGATGCCGTAGCTGATGGAGAGGCCGAGGCCGGTCCCCTTCCCCACTTCCTTGGTCGTGAAGAAGGGCTCGAAAATATGCAGCCGGGTTGCCTCGTCCATGCCGCAACCGTTGTCGCTGATGCGGATGCCAATGTGATCCCCGGAAAGTTCGGTATGAATCTCGATGGCTCCGTCGTCGTCGATCGCTTGCGTGGCGTTGACCAGAATGTTCATCAGGACCTGATTCAGTTCGGTCGGATTGCATTCGATCAGCGGCAACTGCTGGAAGTAGGTTGCGAAACGGATGCGCCCGCCTCCAAGGCTGCGCACGATGTCGAGCGTGGTCTCGATCGCGCGATGTACATCGAACAGACGGAAGGACTCGGTAGGATCCAGACGCGAGAAATCGCGGAGATTCTGCACGATCTGGCGAATGCGCTCGACGCCTTCGCGTGACTCCTCCAGCAGCGCCGGAAGATCCTCGGCGATCATCTGGTAATCGGCCGCCTGCTTGCGCATGTCCAGCGCATCCAGACGCTGCTCGGGCGTCATCTCGCGATCGCGCACCAACTGATCGCTGAGTTCGAGAATGCCAAAGAGTTTGTTGAGGTAATCGCGCAGGGTGCCCAGGTTCGACTGCACGTAGCAGATGGGATTATTGATTTCGTGCGCCATGCCGGCAGCGAGCTGACCAACGGTGGCCAGCTTCTCGGCGTGAATCAGGCTTTGCTGCTCATTGGCGGACTTGCCGTCCAGCGTCGATGTAGGTGTCGACGCCTGCATGGCATCAGGCGCGGCTTCGTTGCGTGCGGGACGCACGGTCACGCTGACTTTTCCGTCGTCGCCCGACACACGCCATTGCCGAATCACCCCGAGTGCTCGCCCGCCCTCGGTGGCACAGTCGAAACGATCCTCGCAATCGCGCGGCGCATGCTCGGCATCGGCCACATCCGACTGCGGCGGATGGTCGACAAGTCGCTGCAGCCCCTGCCGGATATCACTGTGTATCACTCCGGCCAGACGCTGCGCGGATGCATTGGCGAAACACACCGCACCTCGATGATCGAGAACGATCACGGCAACCGGCAACGCCCCAAGCACCGCCGTTGCAGCGGCCAGGTCGAAATCATCGCCCTGCGCTGCATCACGGCATGCGTCCAGCCCCTTGCTGACGTTCATAGTCATCGGACCTTCCCGGTACTCAAGCGCGCGCTGAACCGAGGATCAGCGCATCCACATGCGCTGCGCCATGAACTTCGTACAACTTCAAGGCTATCAGAGACTTGCCGAATGTACAGCCCGGGATGGAAATCGTTGCGCGAACTTTCCGTGAGGCGCAGATAAACGACAGCGGCCATGATGCCGCTTGGCTCCAGAACATGCGATCTTTCCCGTTCGAGGGTTTACCCGAGCGGACGCACGCCGCCGGCAAGCACAGACATCATCATTCCGACTCCAGGTCGCCCGCGACGCCGGAATTCAGTCGCATAATGCGCAGCGAAATCGTTTTCATGTGTGATGCTTGTCACGTATCCGCCGGATGCCTTGCACGACCACGGCACGCCCCTGAGGCGTCCTTCAGTGCGAAGAGGTGTCGGCGTCGTTCCAGCACTGCAACACTGCCGGCCAGGGACGGTACGATGTCTTTCCGGATGCGTCTTTCGTGACGTAATAGAGCCGCTGGCCGTAGCAGCGAATGCGATGCTGGCGGCGAGCGACACCCACTTCGCAACGCCAGCGGGCCTTGTCCGGGGAAACATTCACGCAGCTCGGAAAGGAACTGCTCGCGGGGGCGGGAGCATGTACGGGAGGAATTGCTTCGGCCGAATCGACACGGCTCGACTCGCGGGATCGGTAGACCACCATCCCCGCCAACACCAGCGCGACGACACCGGCCGCGGCAATCCATCCATCCACTGTCTTCATGTTCGCGCCGATACTCGCCACTGACTCGCTGAGTCGCGCATCATAAGGCGATGCAGCCTCAGACGATACGAGATGGATGCTGCAAGCCCGCCGGACAGGCAAAAAAAAACCGCCCCACAAGGCAGGCGCTACAGCTACGAATCGGGGGGAGGAGGAGGACCGAAGCTGTGTTGGTTGCGCCGCTTGTGAGGCGGATACTCGCCGTCCAGGGGGGGAGGGGAACGGCGAGATGGGTGCATCTTAGGCTTGCACTTACCTGTTATCAAATATATTTTTCAGCTGTAACAAATATGGAAAACCTATATGTTTAACCTGCGCCAGTTGCGCTACTTCGTGGCCGTGGCCGAGACCCTGAGTTTCACACGCGCCGCGCAGAGCCTGCATATCTCGCAACCGCCGCTTTCGCAGCAGATACGCGCGCTGGAGGATGATCTGGGCGTGCGTCTGCTGGATCGGACCAAGCGCCGCGTGCGTCTGACTGAACCCGGTCGTCTGTTCCTGGAAGAAGCGCGCAAGCTGCTGGCACAAGCCGAAAGCGCTCGCGTCACGGTCATGCACGCGGCGGCAGGCTACGGCGGGCGTCTTCGGCTGGGCTACCCGGTCTCGGTCGCCTTTCACCCGGCCCTGCCCCGTACATTGCTCGAATACGCACAAGTGGCGCCGACCGTTCAGGTCGAACTGCGTGAGATGTACACCGGCGCGCAATACGAATCCCTGCTCGCCAACCAGATCGATGTCGGCTTCGTGCGCGCACACCCGGCGCAGAGCCTGCGGGGACGCGACCGCCTGCACATCCGGGTACTGGATCGCGAGCGCATGCTCCTGGCGATGCCGTCCGCGCATCCGCTGGCCAAACGGTCCCGAATCGCCCTGCGCGAACTGGCCGACACGCCGTTCGTGGCCCAGCCCGGACGTTACGGAACCACGCTCTACGATGCGCTGATGACCCTTACGACCCGTGCTGGCTTCCATCCCGCCATCGTCCAGGAAGCACAGCAGGTGACAGGATTGCTGGCGCTGGTCTCGGCCGGCATCGGTGTGACCCTGGTGCCAGCGTCGCTGCGCGCGGTGAAACTGACGCATGTGCGCCTGCTGGAGCTGGAAGACCCGGATGCGTTTCTCATGCTGGGCCTGGCCACACGCAAGGAAGACAATGGCCCGGTCCTGCAGCGTTTCCTCGGCGTGGTCGACCGTCTGCAGGAACAGGCAGCCGAGAACGATGACGGATGATCTTCGCGTGCGAACAAGAACTTGCCATCACCAAGGCGCATCGCTACAATTGCGGGCTTGTCATCCGCGTTAAGCACATTTTCGGGAGTTTGCCGTGAAGGTTCTGTCCTCGCTCAAGTCTGCCAAGCAGCGCCACCGCGACTGCAAGGTCGTGCGTCGTCGCGGCAAGGTGTTCGTGATCTGCAAGAGCAATCCGCGTTTCAAGGCGCGTCAGCGCTGATCGCGGCACTGCTGCACAGGCACAGATGAAGGGTCGCCGTTGGCGGCCCTTTTTCGTATCCGCCGCCCGCTGTGTGCGCCGTCATGAAAACCGCGTCGCACCATGGATAAGGCGAGGTACATCTGCTACAACATGAACGTTGGCGCCGTGGCGCATTCGTGCGGAGTTTCATCCATGTCCAAACATCTTGTTTCCCTGCCCGCCCTGGCTCTGGCGCTGGTGATCGGCGCGGCCGTCGGCGCCCCTGCGCATGCCGACAATCTGTTGGTCCATCGCGTGCAGAAAGAAAGCACCATGAACATGCCCACGCGCGGCATGACGATGGCGCAGGTCGAGCACAAGTTCGGCGCGCCGCAGCGCAAGCTGGATTCGCGGGGCGGCGACACCCCCAAGCACCCGGTCATTCATCGCTGGGAATATCCGGGCTACATCGTCTATTTCGAGCGCAGCCACGTGATCCACAGCGTGCTGAACACGCCGGCGGGCAACAACAAGCACCCGCAGAATACGCACTGACCGAAACATGACCCCGACTCGAACCGTACTGCCTTCGGAATGGGAACCGCAGGCAGCGATCCTGATTGCCTGGCCACATGCCGGCACCGACTGGGCGTCTCGTCTCAGCCAGGTGGAACGGACTTATGTCGCGCTGGTCGCGGCCATCGTCCGTTTCCAGCACGCCGTGATCTGCGTGCCCGATGCCGAGCTCGAACATGAGGTGCGTCGCCACCTGGAAACTGCCGAGGTCGACCTGCAGCGCGTACGCTTCGTGCAGCGTTCGTACGACGACACCTGGCTGCGCGATTCCGGCCCCATCACGCTGCGCACGCCCGAGGGTTTCCGTCTACTGGACTTCCGTTTCACCGGCTGGGGCGGCAAGTTCGAGGCCAGCCGCGACGACGAGCTGGTGAGCGGCCTGGTCGAAGCCGGCGTCTTCGTGGAAGCCGAACACCGCCGCATCGACTGGGCACTGGAAGGCGGCGCCATCGAGAGCGACGGCGCGGGCAGCATCCTGACCACCTGGCGCTGCCTGCATCAGCGTCATCCGCAGCAAACGCGCGAAGCCATCACGGCCATGCTGACCGAGTCGCTCGCCGCCGACAGGGTCTTGTGGCTGGAGCACGGCTATCTGCAGGGCGACGACACCGATGCCCACATCGATACGCTGGCGCGGTTCGCACCCGGCGACGCCATTGTCTATCAGCACTGCGACGATGTCTCCGATCCGCATCATGCGGAACTGGAGCTCATGCGCCGCGAACTGGAGGCGCTACGCACTCGCGATGGCGCGCCCTATCGTCTGCATGCCTTGCCCTGGGCTGCGCCGGTGGTCGACGACGGGCGGCGCCTGGCGGCGTCGTACGCCAACTATCTGGTTCTGAACGATGCCGTGCTGGCCCCGGCCTACGACGACCCCTCCGATGAGGTTGCCGCGGCGGTGCTGGCCGCGGCTCATCCGGGGCGGCGCGTGGTGCAGATTCCCTGTCGACCCTTGATCTGGCAAAACGGCAGTCTGCACTGCGTGACCATGCAACTGCCCGCCGGCCTGCTGGCATCCGCCTGACGCACGGAACAAGGAAAACCCGAATGGATGCGCGCATCATGGTCCGGCTTGTTCTCGCTGTTCTCCTCCTGACTGTCGCCATCTCGGCGCAGGCCGGTTCCAGCTTTACCGTGACTGTCGACGCCGGCGACGGTCACGGTCATGTGCGACGGCATTTCGTGTATCCGGCCTGCGGGGGCGACAACGTCTCACCGCACGTGCATTGGACGCACGCCCCACACGGCACCCGGGGATTCGCCCTGACCGTGTTCGATCCGGACGCCAATCGCGGCAAGGGCTGGTGGCACTGGTTCGTGATCGACCTGCCTGCGACGGCGACCGCACTGCAGGAAGGCGCCTCGCCCCGAGCGCCCGCGCACAGTCTACGCAACGATTTCGGCACACGCGGCTGGGGCGGTCCATGCCCGCCGGTCGGCGACGGCCCGCATCACTATGTGTTCACGCTGTACGCGCTGGACACAGCCACGCTCGGACTGCCCGCCAACGTTACGCCGGCCGCCGCACTCGAGGCCGTTCACGCACACACGCTGCGTCGCGCCAGCACGACCTTCGTCTACGCACGCTGAACAATCGGCCTTCGGGGCATGCCTCGATGCCCCATCGCCGCTAGACTTGGCGACTGCCCTTCACCGTTCCAGGACATCGCATGGCCCGCATGCTGAAAACCGCACTGCTGCAGGAAACCGACCGAGGTAGCCGCGACGCCAACCTCGACGCCATTGAATCGGGGCTTCGCGAAGCCGCGGCGCAGGGCGTCCAGCTGGTGCTGCTGCAGGAACTGCACAACGGCCCGTATTTCTGCCAGAGCGAGAATGTCGACATCTTCGACCTGGCCGAATCCATTCCCGGTCCGAGCACGGAACGGCTGGCAGCGCTGGCCGCGGAACTCGGGCTCGTCGTGGTCGCCTCGCTGTTCGAGCGACGGGCGGCCGGTCTCTACCACAACACTGCCGTGGTGTTCGATCGCGACCGAGGGATGATCGGACGCTACCGCAAGATGCATATCCCCGACGATCCCGGATTCTATGAGAAGTTCTACTTCACACCGGGCGACCTGGGCTTCGACCCCATCGATACGTCGGTCGGTCGGCTCGGTGTGCTGGTGTGCTGGGATCAGTGGTACCCGGAAGCGGCGCGGCTGATGGCACTGGCCGGTGCGGAGCTGCTGCTCTACCCCACCGCGATCGGCTGGGATCCGGCTGACGATGCCGCCGAGAAGGAACGCCAGCGCGAAGCCTGGATCACCGTGCAGCGCGGCCACGCCGTCGCCAACGGTCTGCCGTTGCTCGCCTGCAACCGTACCGGCTTCGAGGCGGACCCGAGCGGCCAGGGCCGTGGCATCCAGTTCTGGGGATCGAGTTTCGTTGCGGGTCCGCAGGGCGAGTTCCTGACCCAGGCCGGCCGTGATGCACGCGAGTTGCTGATCGCCGAGATCGACATGACCCGCAGCGAGGACGTCCGCCGCATCTGGCCGTTCCTGCGCGACCGTCGCATCGACGCCTACGCCGACCTGCTGAAGCGTTTCCGCGACTGATTCCACGCTCGCTGGAGCCGGCGTGGGTTGTCCTGCCCGCCGGACGCCCCCATGCTCGAACCGTTGCCTGCCTGATCCGAATTCATGAACGATACCGTCGCATCCCTTCCCTCTAGCGAAACGCCCGACGCCCTCGACGGCCAGCCGATCGAACGCGTCACGCGTGACGGCGTCGAATACGTGATCCTGGGTACCGCTCACGTTTCCCGCGCCAGCGTAGCGGCGGTCGAGGCGCTGTGCGAACGCGAAACCTTCGACGCCATTGCCGTGGAACTGTGCGACAGCCGCGCCCGCAGCATGCTCGACCCGGATGCATTCAAGCGCATGGACCTGTTCCAGGTCATCCGTCAGGGCAAGACCGGCATGGTCGCCGCCAGCCTGGTGCTGGGTTCGTTCCAGAAGCGACTGGCCGAACAGTACGGGATCGAGCCGGGCGCGGAGATGAAAGCCGCGATGCAGTGCGCTGACCGCGACGGACAACCGCTGTGGACTGTCGACCGCGACGTCGGCCTGACCCTGAAGCGCGCCTGGCGCTCGCTGGGCTTCCGCGAAAAGTTCGGTGTGCTGATGAGTCTGGTCGGCAGCCTGTTCGAACGCGAGGACATCGCCGAGCACGAGATCGAGAAGCTCAAGTCCGGTGACATGCTGGAAGGCGCGTTCAGCGAATTCGCAAAATCCTCGGAAGGGCTCTACAACGGATTGATTGCCGAGCGCGACGCGTTCATGGCGGCGCGCCTTCGCGAGCAGGCTGCGCAGGCGCCCGATGCACGCAAGGTATTGGTCGTCATCGGCGCGGGGCATCTGAAGGGTTTGTGCACGCACCTCGCCGAACAGAACGATGATCCAGGCACGCGCATCGCCGAACTCGAGCGCATGCCGCCGGCCGCGCGCTGGCCGCGCTATCTCGGTTTCGGCCTGGTGCTGGCCATCTTCATCGCCATCGGCTTCGCCTTCCACCGCAGCACGGCGCTGGGCACCGATGCCCTGCTGACCTGGGTGCTGTGCACCGGTCTGCTCGGCGCAACCGGCGCCATTATCGCCAGAGGCCATCCATTGTCCGTGCTCACTTCGTTCATCGCCGCACCGCTGAAGCCGATCCGCATGGCCATTCCGGCCGGGGCTATCGGCGCACTGACCGAGGTCTGGTTGCGCAAGCCGCAGGTCAGCGACTTCGAGGGCATGCGCGACGACATCGGCCACTGGCGCGGCTGGTGGCGCAACCGCGTGGTGCGGGTGTTCCTGCTGTTCACGCTGGTCAATATCGGCACCGTGATCGGCGAATACATCGCGGGCGTGCACATCATCCACAGCCTGCTCTGAACCCGGAGCAATCTGGCGCAACCAGCCGCATTGAACAAAAAAAACCAGCACTGACATGGACATGGCGCGCTTGTCATCAGGCGTTCAGGACACGCTATACTTAACGCTTCGCCTATCTATCAACCGGCCCGCTGGGCCGCAGACAGCTGGATGACCTTGATGACGCGACTGCCTCTGCTCGCCCTCGTCGCCGCAGCGTCGGTGCTGGGCCTGAACACCGCTCACGCGGCCAATGCCACCCAGGGCGACGCAGCCCACGGCAAGACCCTGGTCTACACCTGCGCCGGCTGCCACGGCATCCCCGGTTACGAGAACGCGTACCCGAACTACCGCGTGCCGAAGATCGCCGGTCAGCATCAGCAATACATCATCGATGCCCTGCATGCCTATCGCGACGGTGACCGCAGTCACCCGACCATGCACGCCCAGGCCAGCAGCCTGAGCGAGCAGGACATCCACGACATTGCCGCCTACCTGTCGAGTCTGGCCAAGTAAGCCGCAACGGAGCGAGAACACAGCATGAAGAGCGTGATCACCCTATCCCTCCTCGTCGCCGTCCTGGCGCTGAGTGCTCCCGCCGCCCATGCCGACGGCAACGCCGCTGCAGGCATGAAGAAAGCCACCAGCTGCTTCGCGTGCCACGGCAAGGACGGCCAGTCCATCGCGCCGAACTATCCGCGCCTGGCCGGCCAGTACCAGAACTACATGGAACAGGCGTTGCACGAGTACAAGAGCGGTCAGCGCAAGAACGCCATCATGAAGGGCATGGCCGCCCAGCTGTCCGAGCAGGACATCAAGGATGTGACGGCCTACTTCTCATCGCTGCCGAGCAAACTCAGCACGCTGAAGTACCACATCCAGGGCGCCAAGGAGATGGGCGCGAGCAACTGACGCGCATCCCCTTTCACACATGAAAAAACCCGGCCTGCGCCGGGTTTTTTCATATCTCCTGTGCGGGAGTCGCGCGGCCCAGCATCAGGACACGGCCGACGCGCCCTTGCGACCCTCGTAATACGGATTCTCGCCGCTGCTGTGATCGGTTGCATCGCGCACGGCGGTGATCTCGGGCACCTGCTCACGCAGGGTCTTCTCGATACCGTTCTTCAGCGTCACGTCGACCATGCCGCATCCGTGGCAGCCACCGCCGAACTGCAGCACCACCACGCCGTCGGCGGTGACTTCGAGCAGTGAGACACGACCTCCATGCGAAGCGATCTGCGGATTGATCGTAGCCTCGATCACGTAACGCACACGCTCGACGATGCCGGCTTCCTCTCTGGGTACCTCGCCCTTGATCCTGGGCGCACGGATGTTCAGCAGGCCGCCCGTGGCGTCGGGCTCGAAATCGATCGATGCACCCTCCAGCCAGGACACGCTGTCGCCGTCCACATGCACTTCGAAACCGTGGCACTCGACCGTCCACTCATCGCCGCGCAACTCGCTCGGCTCGCAGAATTCCAGTTCGCAGCTGGCTGCGGGCGTACCGCCCTTTTCCACGCGAAGACGGATGCCCAACCCCTCGATCTGCTGCTGGGCAATCAACTTGCGGAAGTGGTCCTGGGCGCGTTCGGAGATCTCGATCATCTTGCATCCACGCGGCGCGACGCCGCTCGTTCGAATCAGAACCATTTTAGTACGATTTGATGGATGCGTCTGCGCCTTTGACAATCACAAGCGCAGCCCCGACGCTTCACGCCTTTACCCTGTCCGAAGGAGAACCGGCATGAACTTCAACGAACTGGCCCTCGCGCACTGCGAACCGCAGAAAGGCCGACAAGCGCTGGACCACGACACCGTCGCGGCAATGCTCGCCGAAGTGCCTGGCTGGACGCGCACCGAGGATGGCAAGGCCATCGTCAAGGATTTCCCGTTTCCGGATTTCCGTCACACGCTGGGCTTCATCAACGCGGTCGGCTTCATGGCCAACCAGGAAGACCACCATCCCGACCTCGAAGCCGGTTATGGCCACTGCCAGATCCTGTGGTCCACGCACGACGTCGACGGCCTGTCCCTGAACGACTTCATCTGCGCAGCGCGCGTCGAAGCGCTGCTGCGTTGATTCAGCTTTTTCCGCGCTGGCGCTTGACGCCGACGCGTGCCGGCAAGGCATCCAGCACGGCGCGCAGATCGTCCGGCAACGGCGCGGAAAAACTGTAGGCGCGCTCATTCAGCTCGAACTCGAAGTGTGCGGCGTGCAGGAACAGGCGGTTCAGTCCCTTCGCTTTCAGGCGCTGGTTGGCTTCCCGATCACCGTATTTCGGATCGCCCGCGACCGGATGCCCGGCATGCGCGGCGTGCACGCGAATCTGGTGCGTCCGACCGGTATCGATCGTGACCTGCATCAGACTGGCGTCGGCATAGCGCTCGACCTCGCGGAAGAACGTCAGCGCCGGCTTGCCGTCGTCGGCCACGCGCACCATCCGCTCGCCCCCCTGCAGCGCGAACTTGCGAAGTGGCGCATTGACGTCGAATTTCGCCCGTCCCGGCCGGCCGGTGAGCAGCGCCAGGTACTGCTTGGTGGTCTGCCCCTCACGGATCAACGCCTGCAGCCCGGTCAGGCCGGCACGGCTTCGTGCCAGCACGAGAACACCACTGGTATCCCGGTCGAGCCGGTGAACGAGTTCGATCGACTCTTGTGGCCGCGCAGCACGCAGCAGTTCGATCACACCGAAATCGACGCCGCTTCCGCCATGGCTGGCCACTCCCGAAGGCTTGTCGATGACCAGGAAGTGCTTGTCCTCGAAGATCACCCGCTCGTTCAGTTCGCGCGCCCGCCCCTCCGGCGGCGCCCCCGCGCCGCGCTCGGCCGTGCGCACAGGGGGAACACGGAGCGTATCACCTGCATTGAGACGCGTGTCCGGCTTGACCCGTTTGCCATTCACACGCACCTGCCCTTTGCGAACCAGTCGATAGATCAGGCTCCGCGGCACCCCCTTGAGCAGGGCCGCCAGGGCGTTGTCGACGCGCTGACCGTCACGATCGGCGCCAATTTCAAGATTTTGCACGCCGTTAGAGCGCTCGGACGGGCTTGCCGTATGCATTGCTAAGTTCCAGATTCAAAAGCTATACTGCCGATGCGTTGGACCGGTCCGGAAGCCTACATCTCCGGTTCCGGCGACCGTCCGTCACGGCGGTGAAATCTGCCCCGGTCGCGTCCATATCGGCGATCGAAGGCCTGTTCCCGTCATCGTAACGGTTCGGCTCGTGGTTTGTCCGCTGCTTTGACGGCGCTGGCAGCCCCTTCGCAAGGCCCCATGTATCACTTCGGAGCACCGGACACGCTTCGAACCCATCACGCACCTCGCAGAGGCGCGATCCCCGGCAGGCCGCCCCATGGCGCCGCCGCGGCGCGCGGCCCCGCGGGATGCCAAGGAACTACTACAAATGAAACGCATGTTGATCAACGCAACTCAGCGTGAAGAGTTGCGCGTGGCCATCGTCGATGGTCAGAACCTGTACGACCTCGACATCGAGATTCCCTCCCGCGAGCAGAAGAAGGCCAATATCTACAAGGGCCGCATCACTCGCGTCGAACCCTCCCTCGAAGCCTGCTTCATCGACTACGGCGCCGAACGCCACGGCTTCCTGCCGCTGAAGGAAGTATCCCGCGAGTACTTCCCCGACGGGGCCGACCCGCACAAGAGCGGCATCCGCAACCTGCTCAAGGAAGGCCAGGAACTGATCGTCCAGGTCGAGAAGGAAGAGCGCGGCAACAAGGGCGCGGCCCTGACCACCTACATCAGCCTGGCCGGCCGCTACATGGTGCTGATGCCGAACAATCCGAAGGCCGGCGGCGTCTCCCGACGCATCGAGGGCGAGGATCGCGCCGCGCTGAAGGAAGCTCTGGAACATCTGGAAGTGCCCGACTCCATGGGCCTGATCGTGCGCACGGCCGGCATGGGCCGCAGCGCCGAAGAACTGCAGTGGGATCTCGACTACCTGCTGCAGCTGTGGAAGTCCGTGTCCACCGCTGGCGCGTCGAAAAAGGCTCCGTTCCTGATCTATCAGGAATCGCGTCTGTTCATCCGCGCCCTGCGCGACTATCTGCGCGGCGACATCGGCGAGATCCTCATCGACGAACCGGCGATGTACGACGAAGCGCATGAGTTCATGCAGCAAGTCATGCCCAATTCGTTGCGCAAGCTGAAGCTGTACCAGGACACGACCCCGCTGTTCTCGCGCTTCCAGATCGAGACGCAGATCGAGAGCGCGTTCGATCGCACCGTACGCCTGCCGGCTGGCGGCTCCATCGTCATCGACCCGACCGAGGCGCTGACCTCGATCGACATCAACTCGGCGCGCGCCACCAAGGGCAGCGACATCGAGGAAACCGCGTTCAACACAAACTGCGAGGCGGCGGTCGAGATTGCCCGTCAGCTGCGCATCCGTGACGCCGGCGGCCTGATCGTGATCGATTTCATCGACATGGACAGCCCCAAGCATCAACGCGAGGTCGAGGAAACACTGAAGGATGCGCTGAAGCAGGACCGCGCCCGCGTGCAGGTCGGCCGCATCTCGCGCTTCGGCTTGCTGGAGATGTCGCGCCAGCGCCTGCGTCCGAGCCTGGGCGAATCGACCAAGATCGTCTGCCCGCGCTGCGACGGCCACGGCCATATCCGCAGCGTCGAATCGCTGTCGCTGTCGGCCCTGCGTCTGGTCGAAGAGCACGCCATGAAGGAGAACACCGGACAGGTGCTGATTCAGGCACCGACGCCGGTGGCCAACTTCCTGCTCAACGAGAAGCGCGCCAGCGTGGTCGAGATCGAGATGCGCCACAAGGTGCACGTGGTCATCGTCGCCGACGACAAGCTGCGCACCCCGCACCTGGAAATCACCCGCATCCGCGAAGTGGACATGGGCGAGCACACCAAGCCCAGCTACGCGCGCCTGACCGAGCTCGAAGCCGAGCCGTTGCGCAAGATGGGCCAGGCGCTGGGCAGCACCGAGGAACCTTTGGTCAGCCGCATCGCCCACGCAACGCCTGCACCGACCCCGGTCCAGGTCGAAGCCACCCGCGCCGAGGCTCCCGTCGCCGCACGCCCGGGACTGCTCAAGCGCCTGTTCGGTTTCCTCTCCGCAGGCGAGGCCGTCGAGGACAAGGCTGACGAGACGAGCAAGAAGAAGCCGCGTTCGAGCGAATCGCGCGACGAGCGTGGCCGCAATCGCGGCGAGCGCAAGAGCGGCTCCGATGCACGCCGCCAGAGCAACGACCGCCGAAGCGGTTCGTCTTCCCGCAACAACCGCTCGCAGCGTGGAGAAAGCGCTACACGTGGCGAAGGCACGCGCAGCGAGAAGAGTTCGCGTTCGAGCCGCGGTGGCAAGTCCGGTTCCGGGCGCGGCAATCGCAACAACGAACGCGGCAGCGATGCGAAGTCACCCGCGCGCACCAACGCCGAGCCGTCTTCGCGCATCAAGCGTGGCGGCGAAAAGCCGACGGATGGCGCACAATCGTCCGATGACGTCACCAAGCGTACGCAGCAAACGGCACCGCAAACGACCACGGTCGCTTCGGCCGCCGCGCCTGCCGCCGCACCGAAGCAGGACGGCTCCACCGGCACCACAGCTCCGGAGACGAATGCACCCGCCGATAGCGATGCCAAGAGCAGCAGCCAGCGTCGTCGCCGCGGTCGTCGTGGCGGTCGCCGCCGCCGCCGCAATACCGGTGGTGAGGCTTCGGCGAACGCGCCGACGAACGCCACCGAGAAATCCGGCAACGATTCGGCACCGAACGCCGGTTCCGACTCGACGGCGAACAGCGGCCGTGATTCCCGCGCCGAATCCGCGGGCAAGAGTCGCGAAAAGGAGCCTTCACAGGCTACGTCGGGCAACGAAAAGCGGTCCACGAGCCCCGCTGCGCAAGCACCTTCCGCCTCGGACACGCCGCAGCGCAAGGAAGCCGCATCCAATCCGGCCTCCGAACCGAAGAAGCGGGTGGAATCTTCGGAATCCACTACTACAGCTGCGCAGCCGAACGCCGAGAAGCGTGCCCCGGCGCCCTCGCCTTCGGCTCCGCGTAATCCGCCGGCTTCGGCTTCAACCGAGCAGTCACCGGCAAGCAACGCTTCGCCGTCGACCACACCGTCTTCGACCGAGCACAAAGCGACGGCTCCGGCCAAACCGGAAACGCCGCCTTCTGCTCCGGCCAAGGCGATCGACAAGGGTACGCCAGCGCCGGCTCCTGCTGCAGCGGCCCCGAAGCCGGCACCGGCACCGGAACCCGCTTCCAGTGCGGCAGCTCCGGCATTGCACTCGTCGGTCCCGAACAAGCCGCAATCGCCTCGCCCGCCCGCTTCGACGCCTGCGTCGGCCGCTCCGGCACCGGCAGCAGCATCCCAGGTGCCGTCCGGCAAGGAAGAACGTGCGAGTGCACCGCGTCCGGCACAAAACCCGGCCCCGGTCTCGACGGCCTCTGCACCCGTTGCTCCGTCGTCCCGCCCGACTGCCCAGGCACCGAAGCCGAGCCCGTCTGAGCCAGTCCGCAGCACGGCCTCGCCCAAGGAGTCGGTCGCCAAGCCTGCCGAGCCGAGCACCCCGGCGAAGGTTCCCGCGCAGGAGCGCATGCCGTTCCCGCCTCCTGCACGGGAAAAGCCGACCTCGAGCGAGCCGAAGCAGGCACCCGCACCCGTTCCGAAACCCACGAGCGACGCTGCCGGCAAACCGGGTTCCGACGACACGCCCTGAGCGATCGTCACCGGCCCCGGCGAGACCGGTTCGAAAACCCGGCGCGCATTGGCGTGCCGGGTTTTTTCATGCCCGCATAACACTGCATGCCTCGACGAACGGCTGTTCGCAACGACCAAGCACTGACAAGAACGGAATCAGCCGCCGCAGCCATGCCGCGACAGCGCACCTGCGGATACGGCACAATCGATATCCCTACCCATTCTCGAGCCATGGCCACTCATCGCCCCATCCCCTCCCTGCACAGACCGGTTCGCGACTGGGTGCTCAAGGCCTTTCCCCGCAACCCGGAAAGCGGGATCGATTACAGCAACCCGCAAGGCGATCCCGGGCTGTTCGGCCCCGATTCGGTAACATGGCGCATCCACGCGGATTTCCCCGGCATGCTCTCCGGCGGCTTGTGTGCATTGATGCTGCAGACGTTGCACCCACGCGCGCTGGCCGCCATCTGGGACCATTCGAACTTCCGCCAGGATCTTGTCGGACGCCTTCGTCGCACCACGACCTTCGTCGGCGGCACCACGTACGCGCCCCGCGACCTCGCACAAGGCATGATCGACCGGGTACGCCACATTCATGACGCCATCGCGGGATACACCGCAGACGGAAAACCCTACGCGGCTTCCGAGCCCCACCTGCTGACCTGGGTGCATGTCACCGAGGCCTACGCCTTCCTGCAGGGATTTCGGCGTTACAGCCGACTGTCCGTGCCAACGCCGATCGCGGACAGGTACTACGACGAAGTGCGCCGCATCGCCGAGGCGCTGGGCGCTTCGCAGGTACCCGTCAGCGAGCGGGACGTCCTTAACTACATGCAGGAGATCCAGCCGGAGCTGCGGTTCGATGAACGGTCGCGTGAAGTGCTGCGCGTACTCGCGAGCATCCGCCTTCCCGTACCCGCAGCCGGACTTTCGCGGGAACTGTTTCTGCATGCAGGCGCCGCGCTGCTGCCCGGCTGGGCCGTTTCGCTCATGCAGCGCACTCCGGTTCAACGCATGAAGGCACGTGTTGCGTCGCGCACGCTGTACGCGATGGCCCCGGTGTTCCGCAGCGCTCTGCGCGATGGCGTGGCCTCGCAATCATGCCTACGCATGAACCGTACACCGGACATCCTGCGCGAATTCCCCCCTGGGAACGATGCTGTACGTCAGGAATCTTCCAGCGAGAACGTGCGCACGACGCGATAACCTGCAGCGTTCCCGAGCACGCCATGCATCAAGGAAAACCGATCCACGCGCCAGTGCACTGGTGACGTCAGCGTGCCCGTTCGCGGCGGGGCAGGACGACGGAGAATCGTCACATGCGGAACAAATAAAGTTGAGTCCGTCTTGAGTTTGAAACCATGGGTTTGAAGCCGTTCGCAAAGATGCGCATGCAGTTGTTGCAAGGGCTGCGGGCAGGTCGTGCATCCGAGCCACAGGACTTCATCGCCGAAATGACCGACCCGGTCCAGATCCAGCACGAAGCCCGGCATACGGACCTGCTCGGCGGCAAGCACGGCCTGCCCGATCTCGTGCTCCAGCCTGTCGACATATCGACCTAGATAGGCCAGCGTGAGGTGATAGCGAGTCGAAGCAATGCGCCGCTCGCCCTTCCGCTCGCGACCGCCCAGTACCCTCGAAGCGGCTCCGAACAGATCTGCGCGGATGTCCGGCTGCGGCCAGAGCGCGAAGAAGAGACTATGCGCCATACCGGTCATGGTCTCATAGGGCAACTGCAGCATGATTCATCGCGCATACGAAAACGCCCCGGCCGCCATGCGGTCCGGGGCGTTCTCCAGACATTCAACACGTCTTACGACGTCTGACTACCGGCGAAGTCGATCACCAGCGAGACACGACGGTTGTTGGAACCCGCGTCGTGCGTCTTGCCCGGCTCGACCTGACGGTTGGTCGCTTCGCCGTAGCTGACCGCACGCACCTGATCGGCGTTCATGCCTGCGTCGTTAACGAGGTAATTACGCACGGCTTCGGCGCGCTTCATGCCGAGCTTCTTGTTGTACGCGGCCGAACCGGCCGGATCGGTGAAGCCTTCGACCGTGACCACAGCATCGGAGTGATGCGCGTTCATGACCTTGGCGAACTGATCCAGCATCGCCTTGTCGCTGTCCTTGAGATCGGACTTGTTGAAGTCGAAGTGCGCGACGGTATCGACGCTGATGCGGCCTTCCATCGCGGTGATGCGGGTGTCGTACTGCGCAAGCTTCTGCTGCATATCCTGCGACAGCGAGGTGATCTGCTGCTGCAGGTCCTGATCCTTCGCCTGCAAGCGCTGGATCGCGGCGTCGAAGTCGGTCTTCTTCACGTAGTTCGTGCATCCGCCCAACGCGAGCGTAGCCACTGCGACAGCCATACACAGGCTCTTGTAGTTCTTGAACATCATGGAATCCTCGTTGGCCTCAAGAAAAGCACCAGCGCGCAACGGGCGCGACCGATGACAGGTTAACAACCTACTGCATATTCAGGTTCAGGGCCAAAGATTTCATGACATGAGATTTCAGCACCGTTCAGACAGCTTTTCATTGCCGCAGACCTTGTGTGACCTGGTCCGCGAAGACGCAACGTGAACACTTGCGGCGAAGCCAACTGGATGCTTGGGAGCGCACCTCGCTACACTGGAAAGATTGCGGGACGCATCCATCCGAATACGACGACGGGAGTCGCATCATGCTGCGCATCACCTTCTATGTTCTCTCGCTGCTGTCGCTGGCAGCGATCGGCCTGCTCGGCCCTTCCCATCCCGGCGCCTACTATTTCCTGATTCCGATCGTCCCCCTGATCGGAGTCGGCCTGCATGACATCTTCATCGCGCACCAGAACGTGCTCAGCAACTATCCGGTGATCGGGCACCTGCGCTACATCATGGAATTCATCAGTCCGGAAATCCGGCAGTATTTCCTGGAAAGCGACAAGAGCGGCCGACCGTATACCCGCCAGCAGCGTGGACTCATCAAGGCGCGCGCGTACGGCGGCGAAGCCGTCCATCCTTTCGGCAGCGAATACGACGTGGACGAGAGCGGCTACAACCTGGCACTGCATTCGCTGGCCGTGAAGACTGTCCCCGAGGCCGAGGCGCGCGTAACTATCGGCGGCCCGCAGTGCAGCAAGCCCTATCACAGCTCACGGCTGAACATTTCGGCGATGAGCTTCGGGGCCTTGAGCAGCCACGCTGTGCTGGCCATGAACAAAGGAGCCAAGCTCGGCGGCTTCGCCCAGGACACCGGCGAAGGCGGTCTGACGCCGTATCACCTGAAGCACGGTGCGGACGTGATCTGGGAAATCGGTTCCGGCTACTTCGGCTGCCGCACCCAGGACGGTCGCTTCGACGACGAGCAGTTCCGCAAGAAAGCCTGCCAGGATCCGATCAAGATGATCGAGATCAAGCTCTCTCAGGGGGCCAAGCCCAGCCATGGCGGCGTGTTGCCGGGACCGAAGGTGAATGCCGAGATCGCGGCAATCCGCGGCGTGCCGGAAGGCAAGGATTGCGTATCGCCCGCAGCGCATCCGGAATTCGACTCACCGCGCGGCCTGCTAAATTTCGTCAAGCGTCTGCGTGAACTGAGCGACGGACGTCCCGTCGGATTCAAGCTCTGCCTCGGGCGGCGAAGCGAGTTCCTGAGCATCTGCAAGGCCATGGTGGAAACCGGCATCCTGCCGGACTTCATCACTGTCGATGGCGCCGAGGGCGGCACGGGGGCCGCACCGGTCGAATACTCGGACCGTCTCGGCCTGGTAATCGACGAAGCGCTTCCCTATGTGCACAACGCCCTGGTCGGATGCGGCCTGCGCGACAAAATTCGCCTGATTGCCAGCGGCAAGATCGTGGACGGCTTCGACATGGCACAGAAGATCGCGATCGGCGCCGACCTGTGTAACGTGGCGCGCCCGATGATGTTCGCGGTCGGCTGCATCCAGGCACAGCGCTGCCATACCAACACCTGCCCGACCGGCGTCGCCACGCAGGACATGCGCCGCGCGCGCGCCATCAAGATCGATGCGCGAGCGGTGAACGTGCAGCGCTATCACGCCGCCACCATCCGCAGCTTCCTCGACATCACCGGCTCGCTGGGCGCCGCCACTCCGTCCGAACTCGGACCCGAGTATTTCATGCAGCGGCTGCCGAATCAGGAGCCCTACAGCTATGCCGAGATGTATCCCGCACTGGAAGAAAAGTCGCTGCTCGGCGACAACGTACCGGAGCGTTTTGCCCGCGACTGGGCCCTGGCCAGCGCCGACCGTTTCTGAGTCAGGAACTGCACGACAGCATCGAGCAGCCCGCGCGCTGCGCCGCCCAGTCGGGGCGGCGCGCGGCATATTCGTCACGACCAGGCTGCTCGACATACGGCTGCCGCAGCACATCCAGCAGGTTCTCCAGCGTCTGAAGATCCCCCTGTTCGGCTCGCTCGATGGCCTGATGCGCAAGATAGTTGCGCGGGACGTAGCAGGGGTTGGCGGCCTGCATCCGCTGTTGCCTCGTGTCTGCGTCCAGCGCATCCGCATCGATGCGTTTGGCGTACCGGACCAGCCAATTGCGTAACGGCTCCTCGTATTCCGCACGCAGCGCGCTGTCGTAGAAGGTGCCCTCCAGCGATTCCATGGACGGCCTGCGCACATCGATGTCGATCAGGCTACGGAACGTCCGCGTCATGTCCATCTGCGCCTGCTGCATCAACGCATGAAGTTCCTGTAGCAGCGGCAGATCGTCGTCGCGGAACTGATCCAGTCCCAGTTTCCGGGCATGACTCGAACGGCTTTCACGCTCCAGCGTGTCGGCGTAATGCTGCAGTCCCTTCTGCAAGGCTTCGTCGTCACCGACCACTGGAGACAACGCTGCGGCCAGACAGCCAAGGTTCCAGTAGGCCACGTTCGGCTGCTGGCCGAACCGGTAGCGACGGCGCTGCGCATCCGTGGTGTTCGGTGTCCAGTCCGGGTCGTAGGGTTCGATCCAGCCGTAGGGGCCGTAGTCGATGGTCAGGCCGAGCACGGACATGTTGTCGGTGTTCATCACGCCATGGACGAAACCGACGCGCATCCATGCCGCGATCATGCGGGCGGTACGCGCACAGATCTCCGTGAACCACTCGGCCCGACGCGCCCGGCCGTGACCGGACAATTCCGGGAAGTCGCGATCAATGGTGAATTCGACCAGTTGTTCGAGCAAGCGCGTATCGCCACGCGAGGCCGGCAATTCGAAATGGCCGAAACGAAGCAGCGACGGCGCCATGCGGCAGACGATCGCGCCCGGTTCCGCCTGCGGATGACCGTCGTAGAACATGTCGCGCACGACCTGCTCGCCGGTGCCGACCAGGCACAGCGCCCGCGTGGTCGGTACACCCAGGTGATGCATCGCCTCGCTGCACAGATACTCGCGCAAGGACGAACGCAGCACCGCGCGCCCATCCGCGCCGCGCGAATACGGCGTGCGACCGGAGCCTTTCAGCTGCAGCTCCCAGCGCGCTCCCTGCGCATTCACGACCTCGCCCAGGGTGATGGCGCGACCGTCGCCCAGTTGTCCCGCCCAATGACCGAATTGATGGCCGCCGTAGTTGCCGGCGAACGGTTGTGCGCCCTCGACTGGCTCGCGGCCCGAGAACAAGTCGAGAAATGCCGCATCGATGTCACCGGCATCGAGATCGATCAGAGCGGCAGCTTCCGGCGACCAACTCAGCAACGTCGGTGCAGGCATGGGCACCGGATCGACCAGCGAGTAGACCGCATGCTCGACCGCACGCGGCACATCCCCGCCACCGGATTCCCCCGGCAGCTCACGAACGAAGCGATTGTCGAAATGCAGTTTGCGCATGCGGCTCTGGCGTTTCCGTATCGAACCCCTGCACCCGTTCAGGACGCGAGGCATCACGCCTTGAAGATGGTGTCGATCTCGGTGCGCTGCAAGACGCGCCAATCCCCCGGTGCCAGATCCTGCAGCCCGAGCCCGCCAATGCGCTCGCGATGCAGCGATTCCACATGATGGCCGCATGCGGCGAACATGCGCCGCACCTGGTGGTATCGACCCTCGGTCAGCACCACACGCGCCTGCCGCGCACCGAGCGCTTCGCAGACAGCGGGCGCCAAGGCCGTCGTCTCCCCCTTCAGCACCAGATCGCCGGCCGCGAAGCGCTCCGCCTCGTCGCCGCGCAAGGGGGCTGTGACCGTCGCCACATAGGTTTTCGGCACATGATGCTTCGGCGAGATGATCCGGTGCAGCAATGCGCCATCGTCGGTCAGCAACAGCAGACCACTGGTGTCGCGATCGAGACGGCCGACGCTGGAAAGCACCGGACGGCGCTGTAGGAAACGCGGCGGCAGCAGATCGTAGACCAACGGCCCGGCATCGTTGTGCGAGCAGGTCACGCCGACGGGCTTGTGCAAGGCGATCACCATGCCTTGCGGCGGGTCCAGCGCCTCGCCGTCCACGCGCACCCGATTGTGTTCGACGACATCATCGGCGTACAGGACTTCGCCGTCGACATCGGTGATGCGGCCCGCGCGGAACATCGCCTTGACCTCCTTGCGGCTTCCGTACCCGAGATTGGCAATCATGCGCAGCAGCTTCATCCGCGTGCCCCGCGACGGCCGCGCACGGCCTCGATGACCTTGAAGCCGCCCTGCTCGGCGTGCGTGCGCACAGTCTCGAACTCATGCGCCAGCGTGGCTTCGTAGGGAAGGTGCCGATTGGCCACCAACCACAACGCGCCGCGCGGACGCAGCGCGGAAGCCGCGGTACGGATGAACGCCTGCCCCAGCTCGGGGCGATCTGCGCGTCCCTGATGAAACGGCGGGTTGCTGACGATGAAGTCGTACTCGGCAGGCAGGCCTTGCGTGACGTCGCGCCAATGCACATCCACCTGCGCGGCATGCGCGCTGTCACGGACGGCCCGCTCGATATTGCGACGCGCGGGCTCCAACGCCCGCGCATCGGCCTCGTAGAGGTCCAGCGCCTCGATTTCCTTGGCGCGCTCCAGCAGCATGACCGACAGAAAACCGTAGCCCGCACCGAGATCGGCCACGCGACCATGAATCGAGGCTGGCAGATGCGCAGCCAAAAGCGCCGAGGCCGCATCGATGCGATCCCAGGCGAACAGCCCGGGACGACTGAGAAAGCGTCCATCCAGAATCGGTCGCAACGCATCCAGCGCGCACCATTCCGAAAGCCGTTCCGGGTCGATGTGCGCCTGTGTCAGGTCGCTCCAGAACACGCGGCATTTGCGCCGCGACACGTGATGCACCGTACCGGTCAACTGCTGAAGATCGCGTTCGCCGCTGCGCGCACCGCCGATATTGGGCATGGCCGCCACCACGACGCCATCCGGATGGGTGCATTGCACCGCCCGCGCCAGCCACGCGCGCGCCTCGTCGCGCTGCCGCGGCGGCAACAGTACCGTCAATGCGAAACGTTCCCCGTCCAACGTCTCGATGTCACTCGACACGGCGTGACCCTGCTGCTCCAGCTCGCGCGCCAGCGGTTTCAGGTTCTGCACACACTGCCAGTCGTGCGCATCCGGCAAGGTCTCCAGCATTTCCGCACGCGCGCACAGAAACAGGGCTCGACCGCTCGCCGGCGCGCCGCTGACGCCTTCGCGCAGCGTTTCGGCCAGCGCCAGGGGCGCCGCGTTCTCATTCCGGGGCATGGCGGTCATAGGATGTCCGGGATTCTGACGTTCCGATATTGAGGTGTGCATTCTAACGGTCCTTATGCACTATCCGATGTGGAATGTGGCAACGATGGCAAAAGCGTCTACCATGGTCACGAGCTTCACGGAGAGGCCCGCCGAATGAAGTACACGCTCTGTCTGATCGCCCTGGTGCTGACCGCGTGCATGACCGGGATCGGCATGCTGGGATCAGCACATGCCGAGAACACGCCGCCCTCCGGCTTCGTGGCGCAAATCGATCTGGATGGGCCGATTGGCCCGGCCGCGGCCGAATACGTCCACGACCGCTTTGCGGAAGCGCGCCGAGACGGTGCTCGGGCGATCATCCTGCGTCTGGATACGCCCGGCGGACTGTCGGCCTCCATGCGCAAGATCATCGCCGACATTCTGGCTTCGGACATTCCCGTGATCGGCTACGTCGCACCGGGTGGCGCGCGTGCCGCATCGGCCGGCACCTACATCCTCTACGCCAGTCATCTCGCCGCGATGGCGCCTGCCACCCATCTGGGCGCGGCCACTCCCGTTTCGCTGGGCGGAAAGACGCCCATGCCCAAACCGCTGCAACCCGGCAAGAAACCGGCTTCTTCCGGCAGTAGCTCCCCCCCGCCCGCCTCCGCCGGCGAGGACGCCGAGAACAACAAGGTGCTCAACGATGCCATCGCCTACATCCGTTCGCTGGCGCAATTGCGCGGCCGCAACGCCGCCTGGGCGGAAAAAGCCGTGCGCGGCGCCGCCACGTTGACCGCCGACGAAGCCGCCAAGCAGAACGTGATCGACTTCGTCGCGCCCGATGTCGCCTCGGTACTGCAGCAGGCCGACGGCCGTCGCGTGCGACTCGGCGAAAAGCAGGTGGTGCTGCATCTGGCCGGCCTGTCCGTGCGCAGCTACGAACCGGGCTGGCGCACCCGTTTTCTGGGCATCATCACCAATCCGACCATTGCCTATCTGCTGCTGATCGCCGGTCTGTACGGACTACTGCTGGAAGCATTCCATCCCGGCGCGCTGTTTCCGGGCATCGCCGGCGCCATCTGCCTGCTTATCGGCCTGTATGCGCTGCAATTGCTGCCGGTAAACTATGCCGGACTGGCGCTGATGGCCCTGGGTGTCGGCCTGGTGATCGCCGAGGTGATCACGCCGACCATCGGCGCACTGGGAGTCGGCGGAGTGATTGCGTTCACGGTGGGGTCGATCATGCTGTTCCACAACGACGTGCCCGGTTTCGGCGTCAACATCGGCGTCATCGCCGGTCTGGCCATCTGCGCCATTGTCACGCTGGGCGGCGTGATGTGGCTGCTGCTGCGCTCGCGGAGCGCACGCTCGTTCAGCGGTGATGCGCAACTGGTCGATCACCAGGGCGAGCTGCTCGAACCGCTTCCCGCCGGCGGCGAAGCCTGGGCGCGCATCAACGGCGAACGCTGGCGCGTGCGCAGCGAAAGCGGCACCGAGCTTCCCGACGGCGCCCGTATTCGCGCACGGCGCCGCGACGGACTGATACTGTGGGTCGAGGCCGATTGACGGCACGACCGAGGCCAACCCGGCCAGGACAATCCTCGTAAGGAGAATCACATGTTCGGACTAGGTGGAATCATCCTTCTCTTCGTGGTGGTGCTGCTGATCTCGGCGATCAAGGTGCTGCCCGAATATCAGCGCGGCGTGGTGCTGACGCTGGGCCGCTACACCGGCACCAAGGGCCCCGGTCTGGTGATCCTGATCCCGATCATCCAGAGCATGACCCGCGTCGATCTGCGTGTGGGCGTAATGGACGTGCCGCCGCAGGACGTCATTTCGCGCGACAACGTCTCGGTGCGCGTCAACGCGGTGGTCTACTACCGCATCATCGAATCGGACAAGGCCGTGCTGCAGGTGGCCGACTTCTATCAGGCCACCAGCCAGCTTGCGCAGACGCGCCTGCGTTCGGTGCTCGGCCAGCATGAGCTCGACGAAATCCTGTCCGAGCGCGAGTCGATCAACAAGACGCTGCAGAAGATTCTCGACGAGGCCACCGATCCCTGGGGCATCAAGATCACCGACGTCGAGATCAAGGACGTCGACCTCAACGAAACCATGGTCCGCGCCATCGCTCGCCAGGCCGAGGCCGAGCGTGAACGCCGCGCCAAGGTCATCCACGCCGAGGGCGAAATGCAGGCCGCCGAAAAACTGCGCGATGCCGCCACCATGCTGTCCCAGCAACCGCAGGCGCTGCAGCTTCGCTACCTGCAGACCCTGGCCGACATGGCCAGCAGCGGCAAGTCCACCACCATCGCCTTCCCGCTACCGCTGGACCTGATCAAACCGCTGATGTCGGCGCTGGAAAAGAGCCAGTGACAGTCAGAACTCAGGACGCCGCGGCGGGCATGCCTGCCGCGGCGTCGGCGATCCAGGGCAGGTCCGGCTGCCGTTCGGCGATCGAGGCGATGATGTCTTCGTAGTCGTGCAGGTCACGCGCGAGATGCGCCCGCCCACCCGGACCGAACATGTTTTCGAACTTCCTCTCCGGCGGACGCAGCACGCCATCCGTGGAACCGTCCTTCCACGGCTCGTCCTCCAAGTCGGCGATCGGCTTCAACCCTGTTCTCGGATCAGAGGACTTCTGCTCGGGAGGTCCGGGCAAGGCCTGCAAAAACTCACGCACGCGCTGCGTCGACGTGAACAGGCATTCATAGGGCAAAACGGTGTGTCGCGGCCGGCCGGCGAACCGGACATGCTCCTCCAGCGCCGCACCCAGTACGGCAGACTTCCAGCGAACACATTGTGTCGGCTATAGCGCAGCTGTCCGTCGAGAACTGAAGCCATCACGTCCTCGCCCTTGCGCAGCACGTGCAGGAAATGCGCCTCGGGCACTTCTTTCTCCAGTACGTCCAGATACGCCAGATGATCGGGCGTCTTCTCCACCCAGCACGAGCATCCACGCTCCAAGGCCATCGCGTCGAGAATGCGGCAGAATTCACGAATGTAGCCTCGGCCGCTGAGTTTTCTGCGGAGACCCGGCACGTCGTCGTAGGCCTTGAAGGCATTGTCCAGACAGCGGCGCATGTCGCCATGCGTCTTGCCCCGCGCAAGACGCAGGCGACGTCGCCACTTCTTCGCCGCACTCCGGTCGTCCTGCAGCCAACGATCGAAATGACCGAGCAGGCGCAGCATGTAGTTGGTCTCGCCGAACGAGAGTACGTCCGGGCGTTCCGCCAGCAACGCCTGAATCACGGTCGTTCCCGATCGAGGGCAGCCGACGACGAAGATCTTCCGGACGGGCGATGAAGCAGTCATGGTCATGAATATCCCGGTAAGACGATGGATTTCAAGGAAATACGTGGCGTTCCCGTTGCTTCCTGCGTCTTTTCCGCAACCATGCGGAAGGACTTCCGACATATGCCGATCGTTCAGGCTTAGGGTACCTTAATCAGTTGGTCCACCGAGAGAACCCACCATGCGTACACGTAGCTTCGCCTTTGCGTTGCTGACGGCATTGCTGTTCGCCCTGCTGTCGACACCGTCCCTGGCAGCCGATGCCGCCAAGAAGAAGGACGGCGACATGCAATTGCCGCCTTTCCCGGCCGATGCCCACACCACCCAGGTCACCCATGTGGCCGGCAAGACGGTCAAGTACACCGTAACGGTCGGCAGCCTTCCGATTCGCAACGACAAGGGCAAGAAGATCGCCGAGGTCATGTACACGGCGTACGTCGTACCCGGCAGGAACCGACCGGTCACGTTCGCCTTCAACGGCGGTCCGGGCGCCTCTTCGGTGTACCTGAATTTCGGCGCCATCGGCCCGAAGAAGATCCGCTTCGGCGACGAAGGCGACAATCCCTCCGATGCGCCGACCCTGCACGACAATCCGGGCACCTGGCTGGATTTCACCGACCTGGTGTTCATCGACCCGGTCGGTACCGGCTTCAGCCGCTCGCTGGAGTCGCAGAAGCAGACGGTGAAGGATTTCTACAGCACCGATGCGGACATCCACTATCTTTCGCGCATCGTCTACGACTGGCTGATCAAGAACGGCCGCATGACCTCGCGCAAGTACCTGGTCGGCGAGAGCTACGGCGGCTTCCGTGGACCGCGCATCACCGAGTACCTGCAGACGCAGCTCGGCGTGGCGATGAACGGCGTGGTGCTGGTGTCGCCCTACCTCGATCCGAACAGCTACAAGAACGGCGAAGTCTCGCCGCTGCCGTGGATGCTGACCCTGCCCTCGATCACTGCGGCGCACCTCGAGCGCGAAGGCAAGCTGACGCCGCAGGCGATGCAGAAAGTCATCGCCTACACGCGTGGCGAATACGCGCATACGTTGATGCTCGGCCACACCGATCCGGCCGCTCGTGAACGCATGATCCAGCGCGTGACCCAGATGACCGGCCTGGACCCGACCTTCGTCAAGCGTTCCGGCGGCCGCCTGGACACCGGCGCCTATCTGCGCGAAGTGCATCGTAGCCAGGGCAAGCTGGGCAGCGTCTACGATTCCAACCTGACCGGCTGGGACCCGTTCCCGTATGCGCCGGAACAGGAAAGCAACGACCCGATGCTGAACGCGATCATCGCGCCAACCACCGAGGCTATGGTCAACTTCATCACACGCACGGTCGGCTGGAAGTACGATGGCCGCTACTACGCGCTCAGCTACAAGGTGAACCGCCTGTGGCACAAGGACGACGACGCCGACAGCGGATCGGTCAAGCAATTGCGCGAAGCCGTCGCCAATGACGGCAAGCTGCGCGTGCTGATCGCGCACGGCTGGAACGACCTGTCCTGCCCGTTCATGGGCTCGATCCTGGTCGTCGACCAGATGCCGAAGATGGGCAGCGCCAAGCGCGTGCAAGTACGCGAATACCCGGGCGGACACATGTTCTACACCCGGCCGGACAGCCAGAAAGCGTTCCGCAAGGACGTCAAGGCCCTGTTCGAGGCGCGCTGAGCGCCCTTCCCTCGCGCCGGTCGCTTCAGGCCGGCGCGTTCTCTTCCAGCCAGACCTTCGGCGATTGCACGGCGAACAGGTCGAGCCGTCGCAGACGGCGCGCGAGTTTCAGCAACGCCTTGTCCTTGCTCAGCAGGACATCGGCTTTGGATTGCAGAGCCAGCTCCAGAAACTTCTGGTCGTCCGGGTCCCTGCAGCGCGGAAGCGCCTCCGTTCCCTCGTCCACCGGCACTTCCAGGCATCGATGCAAGGCATCGAATGCTTCGATGGCATGTACCCGTTGTGCGGGCGACAACTTGAACAGCGGATATTGCAGCACGTGCAGGAATTCGTCGCGGCAGGCCGGACTGGTCACCGCATCGCATGCGCCACTTTGCAGCAACTCCAGCAGGGGCCGCCAGTTCGGATCGCGGAACACGTAGAGATCGAGCAGCACGTTGGTGTCCAGCACCAGGCGTGGCCGCGGTGTCGTGCCCGCGTCGGACATCGGAGGATGCCGAAGCAACCAGGCTTCCAGTGCCAGATAGTAGTGCTCCAGCTCATCCTCGTAGGCATCGAGAATGCACGGATCGCAACCGCTTCCGCAGCAATCGGACGGCAATGGTTTTTCAGGCGCCTGCGGACGCGGATCGTCATCAATCGACATACCGGACATTGTACGCAGGCGTGCGCGAACCGTCGTCCGGCTCAGAGCTCGAATCGATAGGCCAGCTTGATCAGGAACTGTTCGCTGTCGCGCAGGCTGAAACTCTGTCGGAACTGGGTCCCGGTCGAAGTCAGCAACGGTTCCAGCGCGTAGCCACCACGGCCATAGACGATGTACAGATTCGACAGAGGCGCGAGCTGATAGCGGTAGCGGATCTGGAAACCGAGATTGCGCAGGCTGAAATCCTCGACCGGCTGCGTGGTCGCATGCGCGCGCATGTCTGCGCCGACCTGGTAGGCCTGCCGCACGCGGGCATTGAGTCCCAATGCCTGCAGACGCACGCGCAATTCCTGGCGCTCGCTCAGATTCCAGTTCAACGCCGCGTCCAGCTCCAGGGTGCGGCCATCGAAGCTGCCGACCAGGTTGTCGCGCTGCCAGATCAGCCAGTTCGGCTGGTAGGTGTACGATACGCCCGGCGTGATGCTGAGGCTGTCGGTGAAGAAATACGTCGGCAGAACTTCGACCTCGTAGCCGATCCGTCCCAGCCCAGTCAGGTCGTTGCCGCTCACGCTGGCGGACAGATCCCAGGCCCAGGCACCATGACGGGGCAGGCTTCTTTCCGCATAGAGATTCGCGTTGGCTCGTGTGCGCAAGACATGGTGTCCGCGCGTCAGCAGATCGTCGTGACCGGGCGCATCCAGATTCAGCTGCAGGAAATCGCTGCCTCCATCGCGCCGTTCGTTGTTGCTGATGATGCGGAACTGCCGCTGCAGGGTCAGCCCCTGGTCGTTGGTCATGTTGATGATGCGCCAGCGCCATTCGTGCGAGGCATAGACCGACGAGGCGGGCAAGTCGGTGAAACGACGACGCACTTCCCAATGCACGTAGTTGAGATTGTTTCTTGGAAGGTATCCGAAATCATTGATATCCAATGATTTCCCAAAATGCATGACCAGCCACTGCTGCGTCCAACGAGGATTCATCTCGTACTGGATCACCGAGGTCGCACCGCTGCCGTGGGTCGTCGCGCCACGCTGGCGGATGGTGTCGCCCACCACGTTGCTGGTGACGGTCCAGGCCGCGTTCGGCTGCCAGACATGATCGACGCCAAGCACCGTGGCATCGCGATCCAGAAATGGATGGTCGACGCGTGTGAGCAACGCGCCCACGGTCTGAGTCTGGAAGTGATGACTGACACGCAGGGCGTCGAATGTGCGGCCGGCCGCTCCGCTCTCCTGTGCCGACAGCACACCGTAGTGCGTATCGCCGATGCTGCCGTTGAGCTTCAGGGCACCGGCGATATCGGCCGGTCCGCTGCCGTCGTCGGCCGGACCGCCGACGCGTCGCGTGTAGATCAGCTGACTGTTGTCGATCAGCAGGCCGAAATCGAAGAGGCCCTGGTTCTCGGTGAAGAAGGGACGCTTATCGCTGAAGAAAGTCTCCTCGGCGCCGAAGTTGACCACCAGATCGTCGCTCTCGACCTGCCCGAAATCCGGATTGACCGTCGCCGTCAGCTGGGTCTGACCGTTGGGTTTCCAGAAGATATCAGCACCGGTCTTGAACTGGTTGCCGCCATGCACCTGGTCGTGCACAGCGGAAACGTAGGGCGTAACGGCCAGCAACGACTGCCTGTAGGACGGCAGCGTCACCTTGTGGAAGTCGGACAAAAACCGCGCGCGCGTGAAGCTGGCGGTCGGCCAGGCCATGCGCTCGCCGGTGGAACCGATCACGCGATCGAGATACAGCCCGATGGTGCGCTGCCCGTTCGTGGCCCGACGCATGGGAGCGATGTACCAGGGAATGAGCATCTCCACGGTCCAGCCTTGTGCATCCTCGCTGACCGCATGCTTCCAGTCGCCGTCCCAATCCTTGTTGAAGCTGGATTCGTTGGTGATGACTTCGTCGATGACGCTGCCCGACAACGCCACCGTGAAGTCATAGCCGGTGCGCCCGTCCCCGTCGAAGTCGATCATCACGTTGACACGATCCACCTGCGCCTCCTCGTCGCGACGCGTGCGCTGATGCGTACGCGTCACACCGGGCGGCTGCGTGACGCGAAAGGCCACTGCCAGCCCTTTCGGCGTGGACAGCACCCAGGCTTCGGTGGGCAGCGAACCGGGCTTGCCAGTGAGCGGCTGCACATCGCGGAACTGCGTGATATGACGCGCGCCAGCCCACTCGCCCGGCGCCATCCGGCCATCGATCTTCACTTTCGCCATCGCGGGCAGTGCCACCAGACACAGACACAACAGCGCATGACGCGTACACGTGCGCAGAACGGAATGTCGACTCGAAGGCATACCGGACACAATCGAAAAGGAAGTGCACGCAGTCTAGGCAGGCTACATGTCGGTGCCGACTGGCAGAGGTCATGCCAACCTTTTCCGTCTCACCGGCATCACCGTCTAGTTGGAAACTTTCTCGATGAACACGACCACTACCGCAGATTCAAACCTTCGGCTCCGCCTCGATGCGCTGCACGGCGCGCCGATAGGCCGGGCGCGCGTGGATCCGCTGCAGGAATCGCTCGATGCAAGGGATCGGTACCCCCACGTCATCCCGCACGGAAAGCGCTTCGAGGGGTGTGCTCATCTGGATATCTGCCGCCGTGAAGTCCTCGCCGGCGAACCAGGCGCGTTCGGCCAGGGAGCGCTCGACCCATTCCGCATTGCGCTCCAACCCGGGTTGGAGATAGCCACGGCGCACACGCCCGGAAATCGCCCGCGCCAGCGGACGCACCGGCCACGGCGCACGGTCGATGCGATCGAACACCAGCCCCATGACCAGAAAGGGCATCAGCGAACCTTCCGCATAGTGCATCCAGTACGTGTACTCGCGCCGCTCCTCCGTGCCCGGAGAGGGCTGCAGGCGTCCGTTCCCGTAGGTGTCCAGCACGTATTCGATGATCGCACCGGACTCGGCCAGCACGAGATCGCCATCGGAAAGAATCGGTGCTTTGCCCAGCGGATGCACCGCCCGCAGCGAAGCCGGCGCCAGACCCGCCGCATTGCGCGCATATCGCCGCAGCGTGTACTCGATACCCAGCTCTTCCAGCAACCAGACAATGCGCAGCGAGCGCGAGGTTTCCAGGTGATGCACCGTAATCATGAAAAGCGTCCTTCGAGACATGCGCAGACCCTGCGCCGTGCAGGGTTCGCGCCACGTTAGCAGGCTGAAGCATTCGCGCACATGCGCTACCGTATGCCTCCAACGACGAACCGGAACCCGCACCTCATGCAGTCCGAAAACGGCATTCACACCATCGACACGGGCTTTCATCGTCCACGATTCGATGCAGCCTACCTGCTGGTGGAAAACGACCGAGGCGCATTCATCGATTGCGGAACCAACCATTCCGTGCCGCGCATGCTCGATGCGCTCGACCGGGCCGGCCTGCAACCGGAACAGGTCGACTGGCTGATTCTCACCCACGTGCATCTCGATCACGCCGGCGGCGCGGGTGAACTGATGGCGAAGCTGCCGAATGCGAAGCTGGTCGTGCATCCTCGCGGCGCACGGCACATGATCGACCCGAGCAAACTCTGGGCCGGTGCCAGCGCTGTCTATGGCGAGGCCGTCATGGAGCGCGACTACGGGCGCCTGAGGCCGGTGCCCGCCGAACGCGTGGTCGAAGCCGAAGACGGATACGTGGTGGAATTCACTGGCCGCCCGTTGATGTGCCTGGATACGCCGGGTCATGCGCGTCACCACAACGCGGTCTGGGACCCGCACAGTCGCTGCTGTTTCACCGGCGATACGTTCGGCCTTTCCTACCGCGACCTGGATACCGAGGCCGGTCCTTTCATCCTGCCGACCACTTCGCCGGTGCAGTTCGACCCGGATGCACTGCACGCATCGATCGAACGCCTCCGCGCCCTGCAGCCGCAGGCGATGTATCCGACTCATTTCGGGCGCATCGAGGACGTCGAAAGGCTGGCACGCGACCTGCACGAACAGATCGATGCCATGGTCGTCATCGCGCTGGCTTGCGACGAACATCCGGACCGTCATCGGGCGCTGGTCGATGCCTTCGGTGAACTGTACGCACGCCGCGCAGCGCGGCATGGCTGGACCGGCGGCCGCGACCTGCTGCTGGAACTGCTCGACGTCGACATCGAGCTCAACGCCCAGGGACTGGAAGTCTGGCTGGACCGCCTCAAGCGCGATCGATAATGCGGTTCAGGACATCCGCGTACCGTTGGGTACCGGACGTTCCAGCGTGGTGATCACGACGCCAGCCTCGGTCTCGAAGCCGGTGAGCAGGAACTGCGAGCGGACCGGACCGATCTGCTTTTCGGGGAAATTGATAACCCCGACGATCTGCCGCCCGACCAGATCTTCGGGTGCGTACAGTGCCGTGACCTGAGCGCTGGTCTTCTTCTCCCCGTACGACCCGAAATCGACCCAGAGGCGGTATGCCGGCTTGCGAGCCTCCGGAAACGCCTCCACGCGCGTGACCGTGCCTGCGACCAGCAGCACACGCTGGAAATCCGACCACTCGATCGTCTCGACCTGCATCGTGCTCATCGTCGTTCCCGTGCATCCTTCCACGCATCGCGCAGCTGCAACCACCAGTAGCTGGCCTGCGCAGCAAGATAGCCCAGCGGGCGCCAGGCCGACACCAGACCATAACGGTGAAAAGTCTCCCAGTCCCGGTCGTCCCCGGCAATGGCCGCGGCCAGCAATTCGCCGGCCACGCACGTCGGGGCAAGGCCATGGCCGCCGAAAGCCTGCGCCCACCACAATCCCTCTCCGTTACCGCCGACCTGCGGCATCTCGTGCCGCGCATAACTCATCAAGCCGGACCAGGCGTAGTCGATGCGTGCATGGGCGAGCTGCGGATAGACACGGGCCAGATCGCGACGGAGAAGTCTCTTGACGTCTTCCGGAGAGCGGTTGCGAATGGAGATGCGACCGCCCCAGAGCAGCCGATCGTCCCTCAGCTTGCGGTAGTAGTCGAAGGCGAAACGCGTGTCGTATACAGCGCTTTCCGTGGCGATGGTGTCGTGCAGTGCCGCGCCGAGCGGTTCGGTCACCATCACGTAGGTGGCGATAGGCAGCACGGCACGATCCACTTGCGGTTGCAGACCGGACAGATAGCCGCCGCAGGCCAGCACGACCTGGGGCGCACAGAGCTCACCTTCGTCGGTGCGCACGACCCAGGCCTCGCCCTCGCGCGTCAGCGAAACCGCCCGACTGTGTTCGTGGATGGTCACGCCCTGTTTTACCGCGGCGCGCGCGAGTCCCCGCGCGTATTTCAACGGGTGCAGATGCAATGCATTGCGCTCGAACAATGCGTCGGTATAGCGGCGCGTGCGCAACTGCTCACGCAACACGGCCTGAGGCACCCATGTCCACTCGGTATCGAAATGGCGAGCCAGCAGCCGCTGCCGGTCCAGCAGTCGCCGTGGATCGCTGAACCAGTTGGCCCAGAGCACGCCGGCATCGACCGTGTCGCAATCGATGTCGTATTCGGCTATCCGTCCTCGGATCCTTCGAACGGCCTCGACCGTGCGCAGAAAAAGTGCTTTTGCGGCTTGTGCACCGAGCTGATTCAGCAGGGCCTGCTCGCCAAGGGAGTAGCCGGCGAACACGAATCCGCCATTGCGCCCGGAGGCGCCGAAACCGATCCGCTCGCTTTCCAGCAGACAGACATCGCGGACGCCTCGCTCGGCCAGGCCGAGCGCCGTATTGAGGCCGGCGAATCCCCCGCCGACCACGATCACGCTGGCATCGCGGCGCCCCTGCAGCGGTTCGTACACGGGAACGTCTGCCGCCGTGGCTTGATAATACGAAAGCGTGGCGTCTTCGTTCATGCGGACACCTCTGGCCTGATCCGCTCCGCGGCATAGCGGTTCACGGGAAAGCTGCGCGGTGACGAACGCGCTCAGTGATCGGCGAGTACTTCGTGCACGGCCGATGCCAGCTCCGGATCGCGCAACGCAAGATGCAGCGTCGCGCGCACCAGGCCGCGCTTGTTGCCACAATCGAAACGTTGTCCCTGGAAACGGTAGGCCAGCACGCTCTGCTGATGCAGCAGGCCCTCGATGGCATCAGTCAGCTGGATCTCGCCGCCGCTGCCGGGACGTGTCTGCTCGAGCAAATCGAAAATACGACTCGGCAGGACATAGCGTCCGACCACGCCGAGATTGCTCGGCGCATCCTCGGGATTCGGTTTCTCGACCATGTGGCGGATCTTGGCCGCACGTTCGTCGACCTCGTCACCGGTCGCGACGATGCCGTACTTGTGGGTCTGATCGTTCGGCACTTCCTCGACCGCGATCACGCCAGCGTCATGCGTCAGCGCGGCCTCGGCCATCTGGCCCAGCGCGCCCACGCCGTCATGCAGAATCAAGTCGTCGGGCAGCATCACGCCGAACGGCTCGTCGCCCACTACCGGCTTGGCGCAGAGCACCGCATGCCCCAGCCCCAGGGCCTCCGGCTGCGTGACGAAGATCGCGCGGACATGCGAGGGAAGCGTGCTGCGCACCAGTGCCAAAAGCGCATCCTTGCCCTTTTCCTCGAGCTTGGCCTCCAGCTCGTAGGCCTTGTCGAAGTAGTCGGCGATGGCGTGCTTGTAGCGATTGGTGACGAAGATCAGCGTATCGGCACCGGCATCGACGGCTTCGTCCACGGCATACTGGATCAGCGGACGGTCCAGTACCGGCAGCATTTCCTTGGCCACGACCTTGGTCGCGGGAAGGAAACGGGTGCCCAGACCGGCCACGGGAAAGACGACTTTGCGCAAACGCTTGCTCATGCGGCTCCTTCATTTTCTGCAGGGTGCAACGGCACGACGTTGTCGGATGCCGGTGTTTCATTCCAGCGGAACTCCGGAAGCAGATGCGAGATGAGATCCTGCATGGTGTCCTCGTCGCAGTCGCGAACGGACTTCTCGAGTTGGTCCAGCTGCGCACAGAGAAGCTCCCAGGCCATCTCGCGCGAGCGAGCCAGGAAGATCTTCGCATGCATGGTCGCGCAATATTCCTCGCGCGCGTGGAACAACTCCTCGAACAGCTTTTCACCGGGGCGCAGGCCGGTGAACACGATCGGCACATCCTCTCCGGGTTCCTTGCCCGCCAACCGGATCATCTGCTCGGCCAGATCGCGAATGCGGATCGGTTCGCCCATGTCCAGCGCGAAGATCTCGCCTCCCTGCCCCAGCGCCGAGGCCTGCAGAATCAGCTGGCAAGCTTCGGGAATGGTCATGAAGTAACGCGAGATCTCCGGATGCGTCACCGTGACCGGTCCGCCCTTGCGGATCTGCTCGCGGAACAGCGGCACGACCGATCCGGCGGAATCCAGTACGTTGCCGAAACGTACCGTGACGAAATGCGTGCGCCGCGACTGCCGCGAGAAGTTCTGGCAGAAAATCTCGGCCACACGCTTGCAGGCGCCCATGACACTGGTCGGATTGACCGCCTTGTCAGTGGAGATCAGGACGAAATGATCGACACCGCAACGATCCGCCGCGCGGGCAACCACTCGTGTGGTCAGGACGTTGTTGCGCACAGCCTCGCGCATCTGCCTTTGCAGCATAGGCACGTGCTTGTAGGCAGCGGCATGGAACACGATCTTCGGACGATACTTGTCGAACAGGGCATCGACGGCCGGCTGATCGCCGGCGTCAACCAGCAGCGCATGCAGCACCAGCTCCGGATACTGCGCACCGAGTTCACGCTCGATTCGATAGAGGTTGTATTCGCAGCTTTCCACGATGACCAGTTCGCTGGCTCCGAGCCGAGCGACCTGGCGACACAGTTCCGAACCGATCGAACCGCCGCCGCCCGTCACCAGTACCGTGTGCCCACTGATACTGGTGCGGATCGCAGTCCAGTCCAGCTGCACGCTGTCGCGACCAAGCAGATCCTCGATGGCGACATCCTTGATCTGGTTGAACTGCGCGCGCCCCGCCACGACATCGTCCAGACGTGGAACCGTGCGGAACGGCACACCGGTCGCCTGACACAACTCGACCACCCGGCGCATCTGCGCCGTACTTGCTCCGGGCTGCGCGATGAGCAGCATCTCCGCGGCCACTTCGCCGGCCAGCGCCGGAAGCTGATCCAGTCGACCCAGTACGGGGATGCCGTGCACACGCGCACCGCGCAGCGCGGCGTCGTCGTCGACGAAGCCGACCAGCCGATAGCGGCTGTCGCGACGAAGGTCACGCGCCAGCGTCTCGCCGGCGCGACCGGCGCCGATCACCAGGACTCGACGGCTCTTCTGGCTGGCGAAGAGATCCAGGCGGCTGTCCTTCCAGAAACGGTAGGCCAGACGCGGCCCCCCCAGCAGAACCGAGAGCGTGACCGGGTAAAGGAACAACACCGACCGCGGCACACCGGCCAGACGACTGTAGAGAAACAGTGTCAGTCCGATGCCGAGCGTGCCCACGACGGCCGCGCGGGCGATGTTCCAGAGATCGGGCAGACTCGCGAAGCGCCAGAGTCCCTTGTACAGACCGGTCCAGGCGAACACGGCGCCCTGCACGGCCAGCACAATGGGGAATTCGAGAGGCAGGAAATCCACCTGCCCGGTGCTGTGTGCCAGGACATAGCGCAATGCCTTGGCGAGCCACCAGGCCAGTGCGACCATGGCCAGATCGTGCAGCACGACAGCCAGTCTCGGATGGATCACGCCGATCAATCTACGCGTGCGCATGCCCGCCCCTCCTCGACACGCGCTGCAGACAATGTCGACGCGCCAACCACCAGATCAGCATGGTCACCGCATATGCGATCACGCAGATCCAGAATGCAAATCGCGGATCGCGCGCGGACAGCCACGCCAAGGGAGCGATGATCGCCAGGTTGTAGATCAGATAGAGCCATCCGGTTCGTCCGTGGGAAAAGCCGCTGCGCACCAACCATTGGTACAGATGCTCGCAGTGTGCAGTGTACCAACGACGGCCTCGCAGCATGCGGCCGGCCAATGTCATGCCCGCATCGACCATGAAGACCGCATGCAAGATGAGAACCGTCCACAACGCCGCAATATCTTCCCGGCACCATAACGCGGCCAGCATGAACACCAACAAGCCGGCGCCGCCACTGCCCACGTCGCCCATGAAAATGCGTGCCGGCGGCAGGTTATAGACCAGGAACCCCGTTGCCGCGGCGGAGAGCGCGAGATTCAGCATGGCCAGATGCGGCAGCCCCTGCCATGCGCACAACACCGCCGAGAACCACCCGACGAACACCAGTTGCATGCCGAGCATGCCGTCGCTGCCGTCCATGAAGTTGTGCAGATTCACGCTCCATGCGGCAACCAGCACCATCGGGGGCAGCCACCAGAACGACCACCCGGCCGACACGACCAGGTATGCGCAGAACAAGGCAGCCGCCAGCAGATGCACAACCAGTCGCGGCAAAGCCGGAAGGTTTCGGTGATCGTCCAGCCAGCCGACGCAGGCGACCAGCAGCGCAGCCAACAGAAAAGCCGCGCCAAGCATGGAGGGCAAGGTGAACCAAAGCACCGGCGCCATCCCGAGCAAAGCGCCGAGAATCAGTCCCAGCCCCCCGCCACGCGGCGTCGGCAGCGTATGTGAACGGCGCTGTCCCGGGTGATCGAGCATGCCGCGCCGGCGTGCGTAATCGACCATGAATCCGGTGACCAGCACGGCGACGAGCATGGACACCAGAACGGACACGGTCGCCAGGACGAGCAGATGCAGGTTCATGGGCGACTCACTCGTTGGCCACGCCGAGAATCGGCAGCACCGTGGACCAGTTCTTGCAACTCGGACACTGCCAGTGGTGCGCCTTGGCACCGAACCCGCACTGGCTGCAGCGATACATCGCCTGCCCGGCCAACAGCTTGCGCGTCAGGTCGCGCAGGATGAGGAAGTTGGCATGCGCCTCGCCGGATACCTTGTCCATGGTCGCGTCGATGAGCGCCATCAGGCCGCGCACCGAAGGCCGCATGCGCAGTTGCGCAGTGAGGAACTCGACAGCGGCGCGCTCGCCATCGCGTTCGCGGTAGATCTGCGTCAACGCGAGCACGGGCGAGATGCCGTGATACTGCTCGATGACATCCTGCAGAAAATGTTCGGCACGCGTCATGTGCCCGGCTCGGGCATAGCTTTGCAGCAGAGGCGGGAGGATCTCGGGAACGAAGGCCAGATTGGAGCGTGCGGCACATTCATAGCTCTCGATAGCCGCCTCGTCGTCGCCGGCATGCCCATGCATGGCGCCATCGATCATGTGCGCACGCACGCATCCCGCCTCGTGCTCGAACGCCTGCTTCAAGTAATTGGCGGCATCTTCCACGGCGCCGTGATGACGCGCCTGTTCGGCCAGTTCGCAATAGAACTGGGCGATGTCGTGCGATTGCGACTGACCTGTCATCTTCTCCAGGCGACGGGCGTGCTCGATCGCCTGATGCCAGTCTCGTTCGTGCTGGTAGATGGCGATCAAATGACGCAGGGCCGAGGGTGCATGCGCGTTCATCGCGGCCAGATCGGCGAACAGCGTCTCGGCGCGATCGAGCAGACCGGCACGCATGTAGTCTTCGCCCAATTCGAGCAGCGCGACCGTCTTCATGTCGTCGCTGAGATTGGGGCGCGAGACCAGATGCTGATGGATGCGAATGGCGCGATCGACCTCGCCTCGGCGACGGAACAGATTGCCCAGCGCCAGATGCGTCTCGACGGTGTCGCGATTGTATTCGGCCAGACGCAGGAAGACCTCGATGGCCTTGTCCTGCTCCTCGTTGAGCAGATAGTTCAGGCCCCGAAAGTAATCCGAGGACAGTGCGTTCACGCGTGCGCCGGAATGACGCGCACCGGCACGCCGCGCAATCCACCAGCCGCTCAGAAAGGCCAGCGGCAGTAGTGCGCTCAACAGATAGATCGGATTCATGCGTCGGCCACGTCCTTGCGAGCCTTGCGGGTTCGACGCCGGTCGCGCAGGTGCCTCGCGCTGACGCCCCACCAGGCAGTGAATCCGCCCAGCAGCCAGCCCAGCACGAGCGCCGCGAGCAATGCGCCGCCCTTGGGAAGTTCCGCTTGCGCGAAACCGAAGTCATAGCCGACCAGGTCGGCATTCAGTGCGCCGAACACGACGCCGGCGGCAATACAGACGAGCAGCAGAATGAGAATCAGGATGCGCATGCGCAAAGACTACCCGATTGCCCCTTCGACGCACAGACACGCCGTGCGTGCTGCGACGATCAGTCGTCGCCGCCGTTGTTGACGCGTTCGCGCAGTTCTTTGCCCGGCTTGAAATGCGGCACGTGCTTGCCCGGAAGGGCCACGGCCTCGCCGGTCTTCGGGTTGCGGCCCATGCGCGGCGGCCGATAGTGCAGCGAGAAGCTGCCGAAGCCACGCACCTCGATTCGGTCGCCTTCGGACAGTGCGCGACTCATCTGCTCGAGCAGACCCTTCACGGCCATCTCGACATCGCTGTAGGCCAGATGCGTCTGTCCGCGCGCCAGCGCTTCAATCAGTTCGGATTTGGTCATGGTACCCGCAGTTTCCCTGGTGCACAGACCGTACAGCTCCCCTGTCAAGCCGTGCCTTGTTTGCAATCTGCTCCCCCTGTGCATGACGCATGCGGATGCGCCACGCGAGCAGGAATACCCCATCTTTCACAACAAGACCGTGCGGGGCGGCACAAACCGCCCCGCACTCGTCCCTTCCTTACTCGGAGTCGGGCTTGTTCATCTGCTCCTGCAGCAACGCACCCAGCTTGGTGGTGCCGCCGGCAGTACCCTGGTACTCGGCCAGCGTTTCCTTCAGCTCGGCCTCGTCCTTGGCGCGGATCGAGATCTGCAGCATGCGACCACGACGATCCATGCCGGTGAAGCGGGCTTCGACTTCGTCACCGACCTTGAGATGATCGGTGGCGTCCTCGATGCGCTCCTTGGCAATGTCGTTGGCACGCAGGTAGGCCTCGACACCATCGCCCAGGTCGACCACGGCGCCCTTGGCGTCGACTTCCTTGACCGTGCCCTTGACGATCGTGCCGCGCGGATTCGCCGCCATGAACTGGCCGAACGGATCCTGCTCCATCTGCTTGATGCCCAGGCTGATGCGCTCGCGCTCGGGATCGACCGCCAGCACCACCGCCTCGACTTCCTCGCCCTTCTTGAAGTCGCGGATCAGGTCTTCACCACCCTGCCACGAGATGTCGGACAGATGCACCAGACCGTCGATGCCGCCTTCCAGGCCCACGAAGATGCCGAAGTCGGTGATCGACTTGATCTGACCGGAGACCTTGTCGCCCTTGTTGTGCATGGCGGCGAAGGCTTCCCACGGGTTGGACTGGGTCTGCTTGATGCCCAGCGAGATGCGGCGACGCTCCTCGTCGACGTCCAGCACCATGATCTCGATCTCGTCGCTGACCTGGACGACCTTGGCCGGATTGACGTTCTTGTTGGTCCAGTCCATCTCGGACACGTGGACCAGACCCTCGACGCCCGGCTCGATCTCGACGAAGCAGCCGTAATCGGTGACGTTGGAGACCTTGCCGAACAGGCGGCTGCCGACCGGGTAGCGGCGGGAGATGTTGACCCACGGGTCGTCGCCCAGCTGCTTCAGACCCAGCGAAACGCGGTTGCGCTCGCGGTCGAACTTCAGCACGCGCACGTCCAGCTCGTCGCCGACGTTGACGACTTCGGACGGATGGCGCACGCGCTTCCAGGCCATGTCGGTGATGTGCAGCAGGCCGTCGATGCCGCCCAGGTCCACGAACGCGCCGTAGTCGGTGAGGTTCTTGACCACACCGTGCACGATCGCGCCTTCGGTCAGGCGCTCCAGCAGCTTCTCGCGCTCCTCGGAGTACTCGCTCTCGACCACCGCGCGGCGGCTGACGACGAGATTGTTGCGGCGGCGGTCCAGCTTGATGATCTTGAACTCGAGGTCCTTGCCCTCGAGGTAGCTCGGATCGCGCACGGGACGCACGTCGACCAGCGAACCGGGCAGGAAGGCGCGAACGTCGCGAATGTCGACGGTGAAGCCGCCCTTGACCTTGCCGGAGATCTTGCCGGTGACGATCTCGTCCTTGTCGAAGGTTTCTTCCAGGTCGTCCCACACCATGGAACGCTTGGCCTTCTCACGCGAGAGCTTGGTCTCGCCGAAGCCGTCTTCGAGGGCTTCCAGCGCAACCTTGACCTCGTCGCCGACCTCGACTTCGAGGTCGCCGTTCTCGTTCTTGAACTGCTCGATCGGAACGATGCCTTCGCTCTTCAGGCCGGCGTTGATGACGACAACGTCGGGGCGGACCTCGACCACGATGCCGGACACGATGGCGCCGGGCTTGAGTCGGGCGAGGGTCTGTTCACTCTGTTCGAACAGTTCAGCGAAACTTTCAGTCATGTGATTTCCGTAGGATGGTAAAGGCCGAGGCCCGCATGTCCCGTAGGTTGTTCGCAGCCGGACTTGCGCTGCGTTGGATGCGGAGAAAACGGCCCGCCTGTTGTGGGTGCATCGGCACCGTTGATGTCAGTCCGTGCCGCAGCGCGGACTCCGTAAATGAGGCATCGGAAGCAGGTCTGGGAAACTTGCAAACCAAGTCCACGACTGCCCTTTTGCCCCCTTCTCCCCTGGGACGCGGACCTTCAGTCCGGCTGTACCAGGGCAATGACCTTTGCAACCACCGCGTCGATGGGCATGCCGGTCGAATCGACGAGCAATGCGCCCTCGGCGGGTTTGAGCGGAGCCACGGGGCGACTGGCGTCGCGTTCATCCCGTGCCTCGATCTCACGTTGCAGACCAGAAATTGTAACGCTGAGACCCTTTTCCTTCAACTGCTTATAGCGTCTTTTTGCACGCTCGGCAGCACTGGCCGTCAAAAAGACCTTGAACGGCGCATCCGGAAAGATCACGGTGCCCATGTCGCGACCGTCGGCGACCAGTCCCGGACGCTTGCGAAACGCCAATTGCTTGTCCCGCAAGGCTTCTCGCACGGCAGGAATGGCCGCGACCGCGGACGCGGCCGCGCCGCAGGTCTCGGTGCGGATCTCGTCCGTGGCGTCATGCCCGTTCACGACCACCCGGGTGTCGCTGCCGTCCTCGCTCGGCCGAAAGCGGATTTTTGCCGCCAGCGCGCAGCGCGTGACCGCATCGGCATCCGTCAGGTCGATATCCGCCATTGAGGCAGCGTACCCGACCGCGCGGTACAACGCGCCGGAATCCAGCATGTGCCACCCCAGACGTTCGGCCACCAGTCGACTGACCGTCCCCTTTCCGGAACCGGATGGGCCGTCGATGGTCAGCACAGGGGCAAGGGGCTTGGAAGGCATGGCGACTCCGAATCAGGGCAATCCGGACCATTCTAGCCCGCGTTGACCCGTTTTCGGACGCATGCTACAAGCCGAGGGCATTCAGGGGGAATGCGGAAACGTGCCTGATTCATGACCGACCTACCGTCCCTGTTCGAACGCGCCGTGACTGCGGCCCGCCGTCTGCCGGAGCGACCCGACAACGACACCCTGCTACGCCTCTACGCGCTCTACAAGCAAGCCACTGAAGGCGATGCAGACGGCCCGCAGCCGGGTTTCTTCGACTTCGTCGGCTGCGCCAAGCGAGAAGCGTGGGAGCAACTCGCCGGCATGACCGACGACGAGGCCATGCGCAACTACATCACGTTGGTGCGCGCACTCGGCGCCAAGGTCTGAGCCATCCCCGGACTGCACGCCGGACACGCATCCCGATCAGGGACCGAAACCGATCTCGTCGCCCTGATGTTTGCGATCCCAGGCCCGTAATTCATCGCGGATGTGCGCAATGCGCTGTCGTCCCAGCGCATTGTGCTCGTCGTCGAGCACCTGCCCGCCCAACAGCTCGGCCATGCGCTGAGCCGTCGGCAGCATTGCGTCCCAGGCGTCCAGCGCCGAGACCGGGCCCGGAAGCGTCATGAAGAAGCTCAGGCCGGTAGTCGTCAGATCGACAACTCGGCTCAGATCGAAACTGCCCGGCTGCAGCATGTTGGCCACGCTGAAGATCGGCCCCAGCTCTGGCTTGCCTTCGAGCAGTCGATGGAAAATGCCCTTGTGGCCGAAATCCAGCCCGGCCTTGTCGGCGGCCACCACGAGATCGGCCCCCTGAAACACCGCGTTGCCCGGTGCCACTACATTGACCGCAACGATGCGCTCCACCGGCAGATCGGCAGGCCGCTGTCCCAGAGTCGAACGATGCGGATCGTGCGCCGGAGCAGGTGGTGCGGGCGCGGTGCGCTGCGCGGGCTCGATCGGAGGCAGCTCGATTTCCTCGACGTCGGCTTCCGGCTCGCTCTTCTGGGTCTCCAGCAGCGAAGCCTGGAACGGTTCGACCTGCGTGGTGCGCAAGTCCTCGTCGGGCATCGCATCGTCCGCGTCGAGTCCGTCTTCCTCTTGCGCATCGACACCGAATGTCGGTTCGCGACGCTCACCGCGAGAACCGGAGGGCGGCACCGGTTGACGGCGCCCCTGTCCGGGCTTGCGTGGCTGACCAAACAGCCAGATCAGGCCCAACACGATGAGGCCGATGATCAACAACGGAATGCCGACGGCGGGGTTCCAGTGCATGCCCTACTCCAGAGTTCTTTCGCGAACGGTCTTGTGCGCGCCGACGCCGTTCACGTCGACCGATGCCGCCTATTCTTGCGCCTGTCGCAGCGCAAGCCAACCTTCCGAATGGCTACGGTTCAGGCCGCACCCGCCAGACGCGCGGCCTCGGCCAGGTCGACCTGCACCAGACGCGACACGCCCGGTTCGCGCATGGTCACGCCGCACATCTGCTCGGCGGCCTCCATGGTCGACTTGTTGTGGGTCACGAACAGGAACTGCACGCGGTCGCTCATTTCCTTGACGACGTTGGAAAAACGTCCGACGTTGGCCTCGTCCAGCGGCGCGTCGACTTCGTCGAGCAGACAGAACGGCGCGGGATTGAGCGCGAAGATCGAGAACACCAATGACACCGCGGTCATGGCCTTCTCGCCGCCGGACAGCAGCGTGATGTTGCTGACGCGCTTGCCCGGCGGGCGCGCCATGATGGTCACGCCGGTATTGAGCAAATCATCGCCGGTCAGCTCGAGGTAGCCGTGACCGCCGCCGAACAAACGCGGGAACAGTTCCTGCATGCCGGCGTTGACCTTGTCGAAGGTTTCCTTGAAACGCTGACGGGTCTCGCGATCGATCTTCTTGATCGCGTTCTCGAGCGTCTCGAGCGCGCTGCCGAGATCCTCCAGCTGCGCATCCAGGTATTTCTTTCGCTCAGCCTGTTCTTCGTATTCCTGAATCGCCGCGAGATTGACCGGCTCCAGTCGCTGGATGCGCTGCGCCAGGGTCTCCAGATCCTTCTTCCAGACCGAGGCGTCGGCGTCCTCGGCCAGATCCTGCAGCAGCGCTTCCGGTTCCAGGCCGAGTTCGCCGATGGATTCTTCCAACTGCCGCGCGCGAAGTTCCAGCGCTTGCGCGGACATGCGCTTCTCGGACAGGGATTCGCGTTTGGCCTGCAGCGTCTGCTCGAGTTGCTGGCGATCCTGCTCCAGACGCCGCACCTGGGCGTCGCTCTCTTCGACGGCGCGACGCGCCTCGACCAGTTTCTTGTCGACCAGCAGCCGCTGATCCAGGCACGCCTGACGTTCGGCCTCTAGTTCGGCGATCGGACTGGAGCCTTCTTCCAGCTGCTGTTCGATAGCTTCACGGCGCGCCTGCAATTGCTGCAGCTGGGCCTCCATGCGTGACACGGACTGCTTCAGAGACTGCTGCGCGGAACGGCGCGATTCCAGACTGAGCGCCAGCTCATGCGCCTGATCGGAGGCGTCGCGTGCGTTCATGCGCGCTTCCTCGCGCGCTTCGAGCAGAGTGCGACGCTCGTTGTCCAGTTCGCGGCGACGGTCTTCCAGGTCGCCCATGCCGGAAACGGTCTGATCCAGACGCGAACGCGCCTCGCGGGTCTGCTCCTGCAACGCCGCGTGGTGTTCGTTCAGTTCCTTGAGCTCGCCCTCGATCTTCTCGGCACGCGCGCGCGCCGTTTCGACCTTGCCGCGATGACTCTGCAATTGCCCGGCCAGTTCCGAAAGACGCCGGTGCGCGGTGTACAGCTCACGCTGGGCATCGTCACGCACACGCTCGGCTTCAGCCTTCTCGCTGCGCAGCGTCTCGAGTTGTTCCGTCAACATCTCCACGCGCGTTTCCAGTTGCTGCACCTGTTCGCGCAGCTGCTGGATCTCGCGCTCACGTGCCAGCACGCCCACCTGATTGTCACCGGCGCGGCGCACACGCGCCCACTGCGGCGAAAGCCACAGACCGTCGCGGGTGATGACGGATTGCTGCGGCGACAGATCCGCGACCCGCTGCTGCGCGGCCGAGGCGCTGTCGGCGGTATGCACTTGCGCCAGAAGAGCCATGGCCGCAGCCGGGCCCTGCACATGTCCGGCCAACGTTCCCGCCGTCGAAGCAGCGGATTCCTGTGCGACCACGGTGATACTGGCGTCGTCGAGTTGCTCGAGTTCGTCGATCAGCTTGTGCGGATCGTCGACCAGCACGCCATCGAGCATACCGGCAAGCACCGTTTCGACGGCGGTCTCCCAACCGGGCTCGACCTTCAGCGCTTCACCAAGACGACGCGCCTTGTCCAGGCCGAGCCGCGAGAGCCATTCACTCGCTGCGCCCTCGTCCTGACCGAGCGCCGCATGCTGCAGCGCCTCGAGTGAGGACAGACGCCCGGAGGCAGTCTGCAACGCGTGGCGGGTCTGATTGAGCTCGGCCTGCGTCTCGCGTTCACGCTCGATCACGCCTTCGTGGGCCTGCTTGCGTTCTTCCAGTGCGGCACTGAGCGATTCGACCTGAACGCCCTGCCGCTCATGATCGCTGGCCAGCGTCTCGGCCGCGGCGGCCAACGCCTCGACGTCGCTGGCGCGTTGTTCGGTCTGCAGCGCTTCACGGCGGCGCGACAGATCCAATGCCTGCCGGTCCAAATAATCCAGGCGGGTACGCTCGACCTCCGCGGCACGCGACGCCTCGGAAGCCGTGCCCGTGTGCTTGTCCCAGCGCTCCTGCCAGTCGGACAACTTCGCCTCGGCGTCGCGCTGGGCTTCGGCGGTGGCCTGCTTGGCCTCGCGCAACGTCTCCAGCTTGGGCGTGCCCTCTTCCAGCGCGGTGTTCAACGTGGCCAGCTGTTCGCGATCGGCATCCAGATGGCTGACCAGTTCGCCATGCTCGCGCTCGGCGTCGGCCTTGGCGCGCTCGAGACGCTCGGCGGTCTCCTGGTTGTGCCGAACCTGCTGCTCGACACGGGCGATCTCCGCGCCGATGCGGTAGACCTCGCCCTGCACCTCGTTCATGTGCTCGTTGGCGGCGTGATGGTGCTCGCGCGTGGACTCGATGCGCGCCTGCAGTTCACTCTGCTCGGCGACGAACTTCTCGATCTCCAGCTCGGACTTGCGCAGTCCTTCGCCCTGACTCTCGTGCTTGCGGCGCACGCCCCGGTATTCCAGCGCCTGCAGCTCGGCCTGCTTGCGTTTTTGCTCTTCCTTGTAGCCCTTCCAGCGTTCGGCCGCGCGCGCCTGGCGATTGAGGTGCTCGAGCTGTTTCTCGACTTCCTCGCGCACGTCGGAAATGCGTTCGAGGTTCTCACGCGTATGACGGATACGGGTCTCGGTCTCCTTGCGCCGCTCCTTGTACTTGGAGATGCCCGCGGCCTCCTCCAGATGCCCACGCAACTCGTCCGGATGCGAGTCGATGATCTGGCTGATCATGCCCTGCTCGATGATCGAGTAGCTGCGCGGCCCCAGGCCGGTTCCGAGGAAGATGTCCGTGATGTCGCGACGACGGCAGCGGCTGCCGTTGAGGAAGTACTGCGACTGGCCATCGCGGCTGACGGTGCGCTTGACCGAGATTTCCGCGTACTGCGCGAACTCGCCCTGCACCGTGCCGTCGCTGTTGTCGAAGATCAGTTCGACCATCGCCTGCCCGACCGGCTTGCGCGCGCTGGAACCGGAGAAGATCACATCGGTCAGCGAATCGCCGCGCAGGCGGCTGGCCGCACTTTCGCCCATCACCCAGCGAATGGCATCGATGATGTTGGACTTGCCGCAGCCATTGGGACCGACAACGCCGGTCATGTTGGTGGGCAGATGCAGGGTGGTCGGATCGACGAAGGACTTGAATCCGGCCAATTTGATGGTGGTCAGGCGCATGCGTGTCCGTATTCGCTGGAGTTCGCCCGGTCGTCAACGCCGGACTTCATCGGTTCGTGGAGCCATGTCAAGCCGCCACTGTGCCAAGGGTGTCATGCAGGCGCAATCTGCGAATTGAGCAGCCATTTAAATCAATGGCTTGCACAACACTCCTCAGGTTAAATCACCCGCCGGATCCGGCGTTACCGAGCCATTCTTGCGGGCGGACGCCCTACGGGGCCTCTCCCGGCGCGTGGGCCTCGATGGCCAACGCGTGAATACCGTCGCCCATCAACGCCCCCACGGCATCGTAGACCAAACGGTGCCGCTTCAGGGGGAGCAGACCCGCGAAGGCCTCGCTGGTGACGCGCACCCGGTAATGCCCCTGCCCCTCGCCGGCATGCCCGACATGCAAATGACCTTCATCGAGCACTTCCAGCGACACGGGCCGCAGCGCCTCGGCGACCCGCGTGCGAATCTGCTCGACCATCTCTGCGCTCATGGCATCACCTGGATGAACGGCTGCACGTCGACGCGCGCATAGACGCCGGCCTCGACATACGGGTCGGCATCGGCCCAGGCGCGAGCCGCGTCCAGGGATTCGAATTCCGCCACGATCAAGCTGCCGCGGAACCCGGCAGGTCCCGGCTCCGTCGAATCGATGGCCGGGAACGGTCCGGCCAGACGGATGCGGCCTTCGGACTGCAGCGCCTGCAGACGGGCCAGGTGTGCCGGACGCGCGGCTTTGCGCTTGTCCAGTGACTCGGGATGATCGAATCCCATGATGACGTACCACATGGCGGAACTCCGCAAGAACTCGGGCCGCAGAGTCTAGTGCATGCCTGCCCGCGATGGGTCGACACATCATCACGCCGCGCCGCGTCAGCCTCGCGCAACGGCGGCACGATTATCCCTTGAAGGTTTTGGCGCCATTGCGTTTGGCGAAGGGCGCGTACTTGTCGGCCTTGTCCACGAATACCTTGCTGAAACTCTTCCCCGCATGATCCTTGCTGCCGACCACATGACCGAGAGCCGTATGTACACGACTGCCATCACCACCGCCGTAGAAGTCACGCCCCGCCTCGGCGAGCATCAGGTTGCTCATCTTGTGGGCCCATTTCTGACCGCGTGAAGTCAGGCCCGCCTGGCCGAAGGACGTCGCCGCCGCATCTCGGTCACCTGCAATCATGTGCTGCATCCCGGTGGCGACGTGCGACCGCCGCTCCTCGAGCGAGGCATCCGAGCGCCAGTAGACCTTGTCCCCGCTTCCGGCATTCGCCAGCCTCTTGTCGAGACGAACGGCAAGATCGGGGTAATCGTAGATCTTGCTCTTGTCCTTCACCCGGCTGTTCCAGACGGCGGCGATGTCGTTGCCGACGTGCAGCGAATGCACGCCCATCTGGCCCGGGGCGAACTCGACCTTGCGATTGACCGTCTTGACCTGCTTGCGAACCGACTTGATGTCCCCGTGCCCGCGCACGGCTTCCGACATGGACAGGATTGCCCCCGTCTGCTCGGGAATCTTCGAGAAATCGAGCGCCGCGTACTTTTGCACGTCCGCAAGCTTGCGCTTGCCGGGGATGCCCACTCCGCCGGCCATGTTCATGGTCGGCTGCTTGTTTCCCAGATCAAGCAGCGCCCGGTACTCCTCCTGGCTGATCGATTTTCGGCTCTGGCGCTTCGGCAACGACGATTTCGACACCGGAGAAGAACGCTTTTTGTTGATCGGGGAATTCCGTTTGTCGACGCCCAGATCGACCACTTTCTTGGGCGGTCCCTTTCCGCCTCGACCCCGACCAGACATGGCTCCGCTCCTTCGACGCATCGTCCTGATGATGCGTCGAAACTAGATCCGCAGCAGCGGCTCGGTCAAGCCAGGAATGCGCTCAGGCTTCGGGCCGCATGTACGGGAACAGCAGCACATCGCGGATCGATGCCGAATCGGTCAGCAGCATGACCAGACGGTCGATGCCGACGCCCAGCCCACCGGTCGGGGGCAGGCCGACTTCCAACGCGCGGATGTAGTCGGCGTCGAAGTGCATGGCTTCGTCGTCACCCGCATCCTTGGCCTCGACCTGGGCACGGAAGCGCGCGGCCTGATCCTCGGGATCGTTGAGCTCGGAGAAGCCGTTGGCGATTTCCTTGCCGCCGATGAACAGCTCGAAGCGGTCGGTCATGCCCTTGTCGGTGTCGTTCTCGCGCGCCAGCGGCGAGACCTCGACCGGGTGGTCGGTGATGAAGGTCGGCTGGATCAGGTCGCCCTCGACTGTCTTCTCGAAAATCTCCAGCAGAATCTTGCCCCAGCCATAGGACGGCTTGACCGGCACGCCCAGACGCTCGGCATGCGCGGCCATGGCTTCGCGGTCGCGGATGTCTTCCGGCTTGATCTCCGGGTTGGCCTCGAGCACGGCCTGGTCCATGCGCCAGCGGCGGAACGCCGGCCCCAGGTCAATGTCCTGACCGTCCCAGGTCACCTGTGTGGTGCCGAGCACATGTTGCGCGGCATCGCGGATCATGGCCTCGGTCAGGTCCATCACCTCGTGGTAGCTGGCGTAGGCCTGGTACAGCTCCAGCATGGTGAACTCGGGATTGTGCCGCGTGGACACGCCCTCGTTGCGGAAGTTGCGGTTGATCTCGTAGACGCGGTCGAAGCCGCCGACGACCAGACGCTTCAGATACAGCTCCGGCGCCACGCGCAGGTACAGCTGCATGTCCAGCGCGTTGTGGTGGGTGACGAACGGACGCGCCGTGGCGCCACCGGGGATGACGTGCATCATCGGCGTCTCCACTTCCATGAAGCGGCGCGGCTCGTCCTCCAGCCACTGGCGGAGACGGCCGATGATGTGCGAGCGCTTGCGGAAGGTCTCGCGCGCCTCGGCGGTGACGATCAGGTCGGTGTAGCGCTGACGGTAGCGGCGCTCGACGTCGGCCAGACCGTGGAACTTGTCCGGCAGCGGACGCAGGTTCTTGGTCAGCAGCTTCAGCGCATCGACCCTGATCGACAGCTCGCCGGTCCGGGTGCGCATCAGCACACCCTCCGCGCCGATGATGTCGCCGGTGTCCCAGCCCTTGAAGGCGTCGTAGGTGTCGTCACCCAGCGTGCCCTTGTGGATGAACAGCTGAATGCGCGCGGTGAAGTCCTGCAACTGGACGAAGCTGACCTTGCCCTGCACGCGCTTGAGCATGATGCGTCCGGCCACCTTCACGCGGCGCGCCTGCGCCTCGATGGTCTCGGCCGGCCAGGCTTCGGCGTCGGCATACTCGGCCTGCAGGTCGCCGGCAAAGGCATCCGGACGGAAATCATTGGGAAACGCCACGCCCTGCTCGCGCAAGGCACGCAGTTTCTCGCGACGCTCGGCGATCAACTTGTTGTCGCCGGCCTCGGCCTGCGCCGCTGCCAAGGATTCTGCCGGTGCTTCGCCGGAACCGTGTGTTGCCGTCATCGGGGGAGCCTGTACCAAGTGGAACTGCGCAGTGTATGCGAGCGGCCGCGCATCACAAAGCCTTGCGAGGTCATGATCACCCCTGAAAACGACCTATCGGTTGGATATAGACCGTTTACCGCATTGCGGCACGAGATACGTCGAGCAAGCCTAGAGCGATGGGGCCGCAGAACATCGACGCGACACCCGGTATCCCCTACCGAGGAGAAAGCACGATGAAATTCCGTTACCACACCACCCTGCTGACCGCGCTGCTGGCTCTTGTCGCCGCCTTCGCGTCAGCCTCCGCCTTCGCCGCCGACGAGAAGAAGGACGACGCTAGCCACCGCAACATCACCTCCGAATGGATTCTGTGGGTCAAGCGTGGCGATGAACAGGCGTTCGAAGCCGCTATCAAGAAATACGCCGCCTGGCGCAAGGATCAGGGCGAAAACACGCGTTGGGACATCTACCAGCCTGTCGTCGGTTCCGACCTGGATCACTATGTGATCCGTTCCGAGAACCACACCTGGGCCGACTTCGACGCCAACAGCAAGTGGGCCATGGAGCACAAGGCCGGACCGCAGTACATGGAAGACGTGGCGCCATACGTCAAACACGAGGAGCACTACTTTTCCGCCTATGACACCAAGCACAGCCACTGGATGTCGGACGAGGGATACCGCTATTTCGCGGTCTACAGCTATCACTTCAAGCCCGGCAGCCGGGATACCGTCAAGAACGTGCTGAGCAAGATCCACAAGGCGGTGACCGACGAGAAGTGGCCGCACAGCTACGGTATCGAATACACCATCGGCGGCAAGGAGGGCATGAGCGTGGTCATGCCGATGAAAAACTATGCCGACATGGAAGAGCCGGACCCGAACCTGATGAAGGTCGTGGCCAAGTCGCTGGGATCGGAGACGGCCGCGAAAGCACTGTGGCACGATTTCGCCATGGCGATCCATAAACGCAGCATGGCTATCTATATGCACCGGCCCGATCTGTCGACGCCGAAGTAGGACTTCCGCGCGATACACGCGAACAGACAGCCGCTCCGGAAACGGAGCGGCTGTTTCATTTGGATCAGGCGTTGGCGTCGGCGCGTTTGGCGCCAGCTTCGAGACCGGACTTCAGCGCACCCTCGACGAATTCATCCAGATCGCCGTCCAGCACCTTCTGCGTGTCGCTGCGCTCGATACCGGTGCGCAGATCCTTGATACGCGACTGGTCCAGCACGTAGTTGCGGATCTGGCTACCCCATCCGATGTCGGACTTGGTCGCTTCCAGCGCATCCTTCTCGGCATTACGCTTCTGGATCTCCAGTTCGTACAGCTTCGCGGCCAGCATCTTCATCGCACGATCACGGTTGGCGTGCTGGCTGCGTTCGGTCTGACAGGCCACGACCACGCCGCTGGGTACGTGCGTGATACGCACGGCGGACTCGGTCTTGTTGACGTGCTGACCACCGGCACCGGAAGAACGGTACACGTCGGTCTTCAGGTCGGCCGGATTGATGTCGATGTCGATGCTGTCGTCGACCTCGGGCGAAACGAACACCGAGGTGAAGCTGGTGTGGCGGCGATTGTCCGAGTCGAACGGACTCTTGCGCACCAGGCGATGCACGCCGATCTCGGTCTTCAGCCAACCGTAGGCGTAGTCGCCTTCGACCCGCAGCGTGGCCGATTTGATGCCCGCCACTTCGCCGCCGGAGACTTCCAGCAGCTCGGTCTTCCAGCCGCGGTGCTCACACCAGCGCAGGTACATGCGCAGCAGCATCTCGGCCCAGTCCTGCGCCTCGGTGCCGCCGGCGCCGGCCTGGATATCGACGAACGCGTTATTGGCGTCCATCTCGCCGGAGAACATGCGCTGGAACTCCAGTTTATCGACACGGCGCGCCAGCCCGTCGACATCCTTCTGCACGGAATTCACCGTGTCCTCGTCGCCATCGTCGGCGGCCAGTTCCAGCAATTCGCCGGCATCGGACAGCCCGGCGGTCAGACTGTCGATACCGGTGACGATTTGTTCCAGGCGGGCGCGTTCGCGGCCCAGATCCTGCGCACGCGACGGATCGTCCCACACCGTGGGATCTTCCAGTTCGCGGGTGACTTCCTCTAGACGTTCACGCTTGCCCGGGTAGTCAAAGAAACCCCCTGAGCGCGTCGACGCGGCTCTTGAGGTCCGCGATCTGCGCAAGGATCGGATTGATCTCGATCATGATGATGTTCCGTACGAATGCATCGCCCGACGCCATGCCGGGCAAAGGCGCCGAGGATAGCAAATGCCGCTGCGGCTTTCAGTCGCCGGAGACGCCTTCGAGCAGCCAGGCGCGCGCGGCCGGCAACTCACTGCCGGGAAAACTGCGGAACTCGCCGGGAAACAGGGCGCTGATCGCCGGTACCGTCTGCGCGATCCAGCCAATATCGCCCACGATCGCAACCCGCTCGAAACCGCTGAAATGACGCAGCCCGAGCTTGGCGTCGTCCCACATCGCACGCGTTTCAAAGCCGGTGAAGTCGTCGGCGAAGCGGTAGAGCAGGCGCACCTTGTCGCGCAGTGCGAACATCGCCTCGAGGTCGGGCACGATGACGTTCTCGTAATCGTCCGCCGTCACTTCCCCGTGCGCGCTAAAGCCCACCACACCCGCGGGAAGACCAGTCATCTGCTTGATCATGCGCACACACCTCCGTTTCTTCTATATGTCTACGTGGCTCAGGCCTTCAAGTAGCCACGCTCGATGGCCAGACGATACAGGTCCAGCTCTGAACCGGCGCCAAGCTTGCTCATCAGACTGGCCCGATGAATGTAGACGGTCTTCTGACCGATGCCCAATGCGGCAGCCGCCTGTTTCGGCGTCTTGCCTTCGGCCAGCAATAGAAACACCTCGCGTTCGCGCGCGGTCAGACGCACCAGCGGATCGACCTCTTCTCGGGATTGCGTGGAACGACGCCGCGCCACGTCGGAACTGATGTACTGCTTGCCCTGCATCACCGCACGCAGGCCGGCGACCAGCTCTTCCGGCGCCGCCCCCTTGGTGACATATCCGCTGGCACCGCGGCGAAGCGCTTCGGACACATAGGGCTCACTGTCGTGCATGCTGAGAATCACCACACGCGTCTTCGGCGCGATGCTGAGCAGGTGCTCGACCAGTGGTAGACCGCTCGCGTCGGGCAGCGACAGGTCCAGTGCGATAAGATCCGGCGCCGCGCGCGAGACGGCTTCGACCGCCTCGTCGGCATTGCAGCACTCGGCCGTGACTTCGAGATCCGGCTCGATTTCGATCAGGCTCTTGAAGCCTTCGCGAACAATGGCGTGGTCGTCGACCAGAACAATGCGATACATGCCGTGACTCTACCCTCTAATCCATGAGAGCGGGGAGCGTGGCGTAACACCTGCCCGCATGTAAACTGTTTGATTGATGCGTCTCTCCTCGCCAATCTGGAGCCGCGGACCACTGGTCGGCCTATTGTACTTCGCCGCCTGGCTCGTGCTGCTCAACTATGTCGCTCCGCAGTGGATGATTTCACCCGGCCTGCGTTTCGGTGCGCTGTTGCTGGCACGCCCGCGCTACTGGCCGTGGCTGATTGCCGGAGAATGGGCTGCCCACCTTCTTTTCCGCGTCGGGTCCGCTGAAGACGCGGCCTGGCTGCACGCATTCATCACCAACGATGCAGCCGCCGTGCTGGTTGTCGGCGTCTGCATCGCCATCCTGCGACGTTTCGGCCTGAAGGCCACCCTGCGCACCCCCGAGGATGTGGCCCGCATGCTGGCCGCGGCGCTGATCACAGCGTTCGTCAATACCCTGCTCTGCTGCACGCTCAGCAATGTCATCCATGCACAGATGGCCTTGCAGAGCCTGGGCAGCGTGATCGGCAGCGAATTGCTGCGCGAGTACCTGGGCAGCCTGCTCGTCGTGCCGATCATGATCATGGCGGTGCGAGAACCGCCCGAACGCCAGGAGATCGCCCGCACGTTGCTCGAAGCGCTGTTCGTGCTGCTGCCCACCATGATCCTGCTGCTGGTGATGCTGAAGAGCTCGCAACCCCTGCCCAGCTTCGCCCGCATTCTCGCGCTGGTCCCGGTACTGCTGTTCGCCTTCCGCAATGGCTGGCGCGGGGCCATCTTTGCCATGGTGCTCATCAATGGCGGCATGATGGCGTTCACCCGCGTCGACTTGAACCAGTTTCCGTCCACCGAGTCGTTGCTGTTCCTGGCCGTGGCCGGAACCGGCGCACTGGTGCTGGGTGCCGCCTCGGACGCCCTGCGCCGAAGCAGTCGCCGCCTGTCGATCCAGAATGCCCGCCTGGAGGGCGCCAATCGCCGGCTGGATCAACTGGCCCGGCAGCTCAGCGAGGTCGCGCGTCGCAATCTGCGCACCGAGGAACAGCAGCGGCGTTATGTCGCCGCCGAGCTGCATGACGAACTCGGCCAGAACCTGACCGCGATCCAGACCCGCGTGAAACTGGCTCAGACCCGACTGCGCGAGGCCGGACTGTCGGACGTCGCCACCTCGATCAATGACATCCTCGCACACATGCGCGCCGCGGTGCGACGACTGCTGAACAGCCTGCGCCCGACGGTACTGGACGAATTCGGCCTGGCCCGCGCGCTGGAGGAAGGTCCCGTGCGCGACCTGCTGAAAACCGCCGGCGTGGACTACCAGCTGCACCTGCGCGGCAACCTGCAGGACCTGGACGAAGACACCCGCATCACGGTCTATCGCGTGGTCCAGGAAGCGGCCACCAACACCGTACGTCACGCCATGGCCAGCCGATTCGTCCTGCGCGTGCTGAGCGGCCGACGCAATGGACGCCGGATGGTCGCGCTGGATATGCGCGACGACGGCGTCGGACTCGGCGGCGACCACACCGGAAGCGGTCGGCGCAGCGGCCATGGGTTACAGAGCATGCGCGATCGTGTCGCGGCGCTGGGCGGAATCCTGCGCATCCACATCAGTGAAAACGGAACCCGCTTGCGCATCCTGCTTCCTGCGAGTGGCCGCGAGCATTGAAAGCCTGCGAAATCGCAAGGCAAGCATTTGCTTTTATTGGATTTTCCTAACCCTCTTAACGTGTAGGAAATTTTCCAATATTCATCCGTCGTTAACGTGGCTAAGCTTCATCCCAACGTTGTGGGGGAGTCGCCGCCTAGCGGCGATCCGAGCCAATCGTGGGGACGGTTGGTTCAACGGCCCGAAAGGAATCGGGTCTTCCGGAGATGGATCATCCGGAATGCGCAGTGACGCGCCGCCGGGTCGCTCCCGGCTCGAGCCGCGCGAAGAACAAGGAGTTCTTCCGCGGCCTTTTATTTTCCGGCATATCGAACCGCGCGAGCTCGCCTGCTCCGCGGCGCAACGCTGTCTCGATCTCGAGAACGGCTGATTATTTCTTCTGGTCGGACTTCGGTCGCACGTAGAGCACCAGGCTGTGGTCCTGGATCTCGTAACCGTGACGCTCGGCAATCTCGTGCTGCAGCTTCTCGATCTCGTCACTGACGAACTCAATGACCTTGCCGCTGTCTACATCGATCATGTGGTCGTGATGCTGGCCTCGATCGAGCTCGAAGACGGCCTGCCCGCCCTCGAAGTTGTGCTTGATCAGAATACCGGCAGCCTCGAACTGCGTGAGTACGCGATACACCGTAGCCAGACCGATGTCTTCCTGGCTGTCGAGCAGGCGGCGATAGATGTCTTCGGCGGTCAGGTGGCGCTGCGGGGATTCCTCGAAAAGATGCAGGATGCGCATGCGCGGGTGAGTGACCTTCAGGCCGGCCTTGCGAAGTTCTTGCGTTTCCTGATCCATGCGGGGTTCCCGGGGCGCATTTGAACGCCTTGTCTATCTACGCGTAGTGTATCATCGACCCTTTGGACCAAACCGGATTTTCGCGACATGCGCAAGCTCTTTCTGCCACTGCTTCTCGCAGGCTTGGCCGTCCTCATGGCGGGCTGCGGCCTGGTCTACAAACCGACCATTCAGCAGGGGAACCTGATCGAGAAGAAGGTCATGGACCAGCTGAAACCCGGCATGACCAAGCGACAGGTCATGGTGCTGCTGGGCACCCCCGCGATCAGCTCGCCTTTCGACCATGATCGCTGGGATTACATCCAGACCACCAAGATGCGCGGCAAGAAGACCGTGGAGCACAAGCTCTCGCTCTACTTCGAATACGGCGTGCTCGCACGTACCGAAGGCACCTACTATGGCCAGAACGCCAGCAAGGAGCAGGAGCTGCTCGATCAGGCCAAGAAATACCACGTCGAAGTCTCGGGCAAGAGCGCCAAGGGCGACAAGAATCACGGCGACGATTCCGGCGAGTGACGCCCTAGCCTCCTCGATCGGCCCGGCGCCGCCGGGCCTGCATCGGATCCATCTGCAACGGACGATAGATTTCCACACGATCACCATCGCGCAAGCTGTGATCGCGACCGACCTTGCGACTGAAGATACCGACCGGCGCCATCGACACATCCAGATGCGGGCACGCCTGCGCCAGATCGCAGGCAGCAAGCGCTTCGGCCACCGTGGCTCCCTCGTGCAAGCAGAGTTCACGGAAATAGGTACCGCCCGGCCAAGCATGCACCACCTGCACGGTCATATCGTCAGCCATACGCGCGCTTAGCCTCCGCACAGAAATCGTCGACCATGCGGTTGGCCAGGCTCTGGAAGCCGATACGCAAGGCCGCAGCACCCAGCCGCGAGGAGAATTCGAAATCCAGCTCCAAAGCAACCTTGCAACCGGCGTCACCCATGGGCGTGAACGTCCAGACCCCGTCCAGCTTGCGGAACGGACCATCGACGAGCTCCATGTCCAACCGCGCCGGACGATGGCCGCGATTGCGCGTGGTGAAACCATGACGCAACCCGGCAAAGCGCAGATCCAGGCGCGCCACGAGAGTGTCGCCCTGGCGTTCGAGCAGGGTCGCCCCCACACACCAGGAAAAGCGCTTTGGGTATGCTTCGACATCATTGACCAGGTCGAACATCTGTTCAGGCGTGTAACGCACGATGGCGCTTCGGCGGATCTGGACCACGGATTCCTCAATTCATTTCGGACGCCGCACGCGGCGGCTGACAAGCACACAGTCTAGCGAACATGGCCAAGAACAAGGACAAGGCATCGTCGAAAGGCGGCAGCACCATCGCGCTGAACAAGCGCGCACGCCACGAATACCACATCGACCGCCGCTACGAAGCCGGTATCGCCCTGCAGGGCTGGGAAGTGAAGGCATTGCGCGCGGGCCGCATCAACTTCGGCGACAGCTACGCCATCATCAAGGACCGCGAGATCTATCTGTTCGGCACCTCGATTCCCGCGCTGATATCGGCCTCGACCCACGTGATTGCCAACGACCGGCGCACACGCAAGCTGCTGCTGAACCGTCGCGAGATCGACGAACTCATCGGTGCGGTCGAGCGCAAGGGCTACACGCTGATTCCCACCGCGATGTACTGGAAGCAGAACAAGGTCAAGGTGGAGATCGGTCTGGCCAAGGGCAAGAAGGCGCACGACAAGCGCGAGACCGAGAAGGAACGTGACTGGAACCGCGAAAAGCAGCGCGTCATGAACGCGCGTAATCGCTGATTCCCGTCCACACCCGACGCAATAAAGACATCGGCCGATCATGGAGGATTCCATGATCGGCCGATCGGTTTTGGTGGAGGTGGCGGGAGTCGAACCCGCGTCCGAAGGCGTTTGACGCCCGGATCTACATGCTTAGCTCACCGTTGCGTCTCGTTCTGCGGCAGCACGGTGTGCAAAGCGCACCGCAGAACCAGCCTGCTTGATTTGACCTCGGACCGACAGGCAACAATCCGAAGGCGGTCCCGCGTGGATGACCCTACACCGGCCCGCACGGGCACAGACTGGTTCGGGGCTTACGCCTTAAGCGGCGAGAGCGTAATTGCTATCGTTGGCAATTATATGTTTTGCGGCTGGATTAACGAGGAAAGCTGCCCCCTCGGCATGCACCAAGCCATCGCACTACCCCCGTCGAAGCCATGACACCCCCGGGGAAAACTGCGTGCTGGCAGACTCAAGTATATAGGCGCTTCGACGCCATTCAAGAGATGCGCGAGATTCAGCTCGATCTTTTTTCGCCTGGCCCGCATCGCACGCGACGGCCCGACCGAGCACAAATGAAGCCGGCCGCATGGAGCGGCGGCCGGCTTCATCGAAAATGTCCATGCGTAGATCGGCCGGCTCCCGTGTCACTGATTGGCAATGATGTTCAGAATCACGCCAGTCGTGATCGCAACCAGCAGGAAATCGCCATTGTCACTGCGCTGCCAACGATAGCCGGGCGGCGGCGCATGCAAGTGGTGCGCACGCCAGTCGGTAATGACGTAGCGCCTCGAACGATACATCTCCGGCACACGCCCCCCCTTGTGATACCAGCCTTCCTTGCGGCCGCGATCGTGATGCAGGCGCCCATAGCCGTGCTTGCCGGCATGCGGATTTCCGTGACCGCGACCATGGCCACGACCGGCATGTCCCGGAGGATCGGCCAGCGCGGCACCCGCGAACATCAGCGATGCGGCACACAGCGCAACCATCAGTTTCTTCATTTTCATGTGATCTCCCTCGTTCCGGTGAATGCGGGCAGGCAGCGAACCGCACCGGAAAGTGACGGTACAACCGCAATTCATGCCTGAGGCCAGCCTGTTGGACACCGGCAGAAGCCTGGCTGAACGGCCGACCCGCCACGCTCTTTGTGCGACAGAAATCGCATTTCAGAGCCGTTTTCGCCCGCTCAAGCGGGGCCTAGGCCACAGGTCATAGTTGACGATCTCGATCTTGGTGTTATAGTTCACTACAACACCAGTCACCTAGGCCACCAAGGAGGCCGTCATGAGCACTCGCAAGACCATCGCCGCCGTCGCGTCCGTCGCCATCCTGGTTTCCACGGTCACCGTCTTCCGCACCAGCGCGAATACGCCCGTCACGTACGCCAAGTCCGCGGCCGCCGCCGCACTGAACCATGCCGCCGCCACCGAACTGGCTCCGGTCGTCGTCTATGCCTCTGCCCTGCCGCGCGATACAGTCGGTTCGCTCGATGCATCGTTCGACCATGGCGTGAAGGCCGACGCCGGTCTGTCGTCGCTGGAAAGCAGCGCGCTGCGCATCGGTTCGCAACTGTCCATGCCCTACTACTCGTTTGCCTCGAATCTGCACACCCTGATCAAGGAATAAGGCATGACCATCACCTGGAACGACAACGTCCCGATCTATCGCCAGCTGCGCGCACGCGTAGTGGCGATGATCCTGGACGGTGCGCTGGCCGAGGGCGACGCCCTGCCCTCGGTGCGCCAAGTGGCCGCCGACTACCAGATCAATCCGTTGACGGTATCGAAGGCCTATCAGGAGCTGGTGGACGAGGATTTGGTCGAAAAACGTCGCGGACTGGGAATGTTCGTGACCGAGGGCGCACGCAAGGCACTGCTGGGCTCGGAGCGGGATCGTTTCCTGCGCGAGGAATGGCCCGCCATCCATGCCCGCATGCAGCGGCTGGGACTCACCCTGGAGCAGCTGATGAAGGCTGCCGACGACAACAAGGAGAATGCTTCATGAGCGCCGCAATCGAAGCCGTCAGGCTCACCAAGCGCTACAGCAGCACGCTTGCGCTGGACGAGGTCGATTTCAGCATTCAGTCCGGGCGCATCATCGGCCTGATCGGCCCCAACGGCGCCGGCAAGACCACAGCACTCAAGGCCATCCTCGGTCTGACCGACTTCGAAGGCTCGTTGACCGTGCTGGGCAAGGACCCGCGCAAGTCGCGTGAGGACCTGATGCGCGACGTGTGCTTCATCGCCGACGTCGCGGTGCTGCCGCGCTGGATCCGTGTCGCCCAGGCCATCGATTTCGTCGAAGCGATCCATCCGCGCTTCGACCGCGCACGCTGCGAACATTTCCTCGCCCGCACCAAGCTGCAGCCGCAGCACAAGGTCAAGCAACTGTCCAAGGGCATGATCGTGCAGTTGCACCTGGCGCTCGTCATGGCCATCGACGCCAAGCTGCTGGTGCTCGACGAGCCGACGCTGGGCCTGGACATCCTGTACCGCAAGCAGTTCTACCAGAGCCTGCTGGAGGACTACTTCGACGAGGACAAGACCATTCTCGTGACCACGCACCAGGTCGAGGAGATCGAGCACATCCTCACCAACCTCATGTTCATCCGCGACGGCAAAGTCGTGTTGGACACCGACATGGATAGCATGGGCGAGCGCTTCATCGAAGTGATGGTCAATCCGGACAAGGCCGACGCCGCACGCCAGCTGCAGCCGCTGGACGAGCGCAACGTATTCGGCAAGAACATCTTCCTGTTCGACGGCATCGAACGCGCACAGCTGGAAGCGCTCGGCGAAACCCGCCGGCCTTCGGTCAGCGACCTGTTCGTCGCCACCATGAAAGGAACCTACGCATGAAGACCTTCTACTGGCTCATCAAGCGCGAATTCTGGGAGAACCGAGGAAGCTTCTTCTGGGCGCCGGTGGTCACCACAGGGGTGTTCCTGATCCTGAACATCATGGGCATCATCACCTTCGAGGTGTTCGCGGCTCAGCGCGGCATCAGCATCAGCGGCATGAACATCAATCAGCTGGTGCAGAGCATGGATGCCAAGAACATGGCCAACATCGGCGTCGGCATCGACTTGGCAATGATGTCGTCCGGCTATCTGATCGGCATCGTGCTCGGCATCGTGGTGTTCTTCTACTGCCTCGGCGCGCTGTACGACGATCGTCGCGACCGCAGCATCCTGTTCTGGAAGTCGCTGCCGATTTCCGACCGTGACACCGTGCTGTCGAAAGTGATCAGCGCCACCGTGGTGGCACCGGTGATCGCGACCATTTGCGGCCTGCTCGGTGCGGTAGCCATGCTGCTCATCGTCATGCTCGTCGCGATGTTCCACGGCGTGCACCTCTGGACCCTGCTCGGCTACGCACATCCCTTCCGCACGCTGGCCACCATGGTCGCCCTCATCCCGGTCAACCTGGTCTGGGCCCTGCCCGCGGTCGGCTGGCTGCTGCTCTGCTCGGCATGGGCCAAGAGCAAACCGTTCCTGTGGGCACTGGCCGTTCCCGTCGGCGCCGGCATCATCGTCAGCTGGTTCAACGCGATGGGACTGCTGAACGTATCCAACGGCTGGTTCTGGAAGAACATCGTGGTGCGCTCGCTGTTCAGCGTGTTCCCCAACGGCTGGGTCGAAAGCCAGGAAATGACCCACGTGAACATGCAGGGCTTCAACCTCAGCGACCATTTCGACAAGTTCGTCGGCGTCGGCAATGCATGGAGCCAACTGGCTCGCGCGGACTTCATCATCGGCGCCGTGATCGGCGCGGCCATGATCGCGGCGGCCATCTGGTTCCGCGGACGCCGCGACGACTCCTGACGATCAACATGCTTGCGTCCGGACCGCAGGTCCGGGCGCCCTTGCACGGAGACTCAAGCCATGACCTCGCCACGTATCTTCCTAGTCGCCTCCGCACTTGCGGCGACCTTCGCGCTGGCCGCCTGCGGGCGCAACCATCACACCTACATCAATGTTTCACATGGCAACATCGTGCTGCAGGACGACCAGGTCACGATCCACGCTGACGATGCCCCCGACGCCATCGTCACCGCCAACGGTGACCTTCGCATCGGCGGGCGGACCATCGCCGTCGACGCCAGTCAGCGGCGATTGCTGCGCACCTACTACCAGGATGCCGAACGGGTCGGCCACCAGGCCATCGAAGTCGGCAAAGCCGGCGCCGACATGGCCGGCGGCACGATCGGCGATGTATTCAGCAATCTGGCCGACGGCCACCCGGACCGCATCGACGCCGCCGTGAAAAAACGCACCGATGCTCTTCTGGTCCACGCCTCGCGCATCTGCGACACCCTGCAGTCGATGCAGGTCACGCAGGAGGCCATTGCTGCCCAGCTCGACGCCTTCCGTCCCTACACCCGCCTGAAGGCCTCGGATGCGCAGGAATGCCGCGCAGACATTGCCAAGGAACGCAGCAAGCTCGCCAAGTCCGACGATTGACGCAAGTCTCGGTTCCGCGAACAAAAAAAGCGCCCGGCATGCAACCGGGCGCTTTTTTCGTACATCGAAGACGGCAAGACGCCGTCCATCCGCGCTTACTTGCCGTGGATGCCGCCCTTGGTCAGTTCGACCGGATCCAGCAGCTTCTTCAGTTCCTCGTCGGACAGGCCGGTGGTCTCACGCGCCACGTCCATGATCGGACGCTTTTCCTTGTAAGCCTGCTTGGCCGTGGCCGCGCCCTTCTCGTAGCCGATCACCGGGTTGAGCGCCGTGACCAGCACCGGGTTCTTGTCCAGTGCACCGGCGATGTTGTCCTTGTTGACCTTGAAGGTCGCGATGGCCTTGTCCGCCATCAGGCGCGAGATGTTGGCCAGGATCTCGATCGACTGCAGCAGGTTGTAGCCGATCACCGGCAGCATCACATTGAGCTGGAAGTTGCCGGCCTGCCCGCCGACGGTGATGGTGGCGTCGTTGCCGATCACCTGCGCGGCGACCATCGCGGCGGCCTCGGGGATCACCGGATTGACCTTGCCCGGCATGATCGACGAGCCCGGCTGCAGAGCTTCCAGTTCGATCTCGCCCAGACCGGCCAGCGGACCGGAGTTCATCCAGCGCAGGTCGTTGGCGATCTTCATCAGCGACACGGCGTAGGTCTTCAGCGCGCCCGACAGCTCGACCGCGGCGTCCTGCGAGGAGATGCCCTCGAAGTAGTTCTCGGCCGACTCGAACTTCACCTTGGTCATCTTCTTCAGTTCGATCGCCACCGACGGACCGATCTTCGGATCGGCGTTGATGCCGGTGCCGACCGCACTGCCGCCCAGCGGCAGGCGACGCATGCGCTTGAGCGCGTCCTCGATGCGCTCGATGGCCGAACCGACCTGTGCGGACCAGCCCGACAGCTCCTGACCAAAGGTCACCGGCATCGCGTCCATCAGATGCGTGCGGCCCGTCTTGGCCACGTTCTTGAGCTGGCGCGCGCGCTTGTCGATGGCCTTCTTGAAATGCTTCAGCGCCGGCAGCAGCTGCTCGCTGGCGGTCAACGTGGCGCTGACGTGGATCGCCGTCGGGATCACGTCGTTGGAGCTCTGGCCGTAGTTGACGTCGTCGTTCGGATGCACCTTGCGATTGCTGGCACTGCTGGCCAGGTGCGCGATGACCTCGTTGGCGTTCATGTTGGAGCTGGTGCCCGAACCGGTCTGGAAGATGTCGATCGGGAACTGGTCGTCGACCTCGCCGGCAATGACCTTGTCGGCCGCCTTGCGGATCGCCGCCGCCTGCACCTTAGGCATGTGACCCAGCTTGGCGTTGGCCTCGGCCGCGGCGGCCTTGATCAAGCCCAGTGCGCGGATGAACTCGCGCGGCATGCGCAGGCCGGAGACCGGAAAGTTGTCCACGGCGCGCTGCGTCTGCGCGCCCCACAGCGCGTTGGCGGGCACCTGCAGTTCGCCCATGCTGTCGTGTTCGGTTCGAAACGTGCTCATGCTGACTCCGGGTGAAGGCTCGATGAAAACGGGCATTATAGCGAGCCGCGGCGTCCATCCGGTGACTGCAGGCGGAACCTCTACCAGTCGTGCGCCGGCAGGCTGTCGAATACGCGGTGCAGGCCCTCGTCCCACTCCCGGTTGATGCGGGCCAGGTACGGGTCGTCCTCCATCAGTCTTTCACGAGTCTCCACACGAAGACTGTCGGCGCGATAGATCAGGAGATCGATCGGAGCGCCCACCGAAAGGTTCGAGCGGATCGTGGCATCGAAGGAGATCAGCGCGCACTTCACCCCCGCTTCCAGGGAGGACCCGCGTTGGATCATGCGGTCCAGGATCGGCTTTCCGTACTTGATCTCGCCGATCTGGAAATACGGGGTGTCATTCAGCGCTTCAATGAAATTGCCCTCGGAATAGACCAGAAAAAGACGCGGGGTCTCGCCCGCGATCTGGCCGCCGAGAATGAAGCTCGCCGAGACATCGATGTTCTGCTCGCGCAGGTACTTCTCGTCGTATTCGCGCACTTCGCGCATGGCATCGCCCAGCAAGCGGGCCGCCTCGAACATCGAACCCACATTCCACAGCGAGGCCGCCTGCGGGTCCTTGCGGGCGCGCAGGTCGAGCAGGTTCAGCGCGTTCTGCGTGACCGAGAGATTGCCCGCCGAAAGCGCCACCATCACGCGCTCGCCGGGATTCTCGAACACGCGCATCTTCTCGAACCGGGCGATTTTGTCGATGCCGGCGTTGGTGCGCGAGTCGGATACGAAGACGAGCCCCTCGTCGAGGCCCATGCCGATGCAGTACGTCATTGAATGTGCCCGGGAACGCAACGATGGAGAAGACCGTCAGCTTACCACCGCACCGGTGTTGCGACCGGGTTCGACGGAACCGGCATTGCCGGTCGCGGTCGAGGTCATGAAGGCGTCGACGATCGCCTGCGTGAGGCCATGGAGCTGCTGCATGAAGTCATCCAGGAACGCCTTGATGCCCTGGTCCAGCACCTCGCTCATGCAGCCGTAGCGAAGCCGCGCCGCGAGCGCGCCGGACTTGCGCACCACTTCGCTGCGCGGGTCTTGGGCCAACACCTCCAGGATTCGGTAGATCGACTGGGTGCACGCAGTCAGCGAGTGCGGCATGTCCGGCTGGAAGATCATCATCTCCGACACATGCAGCGGATCGACCGCATCGCGGTAGTTCTTGCGGTAGGTCTCGAAGGCCGACATGGACTGCAGCATCGCGCTCCACTGGTAATACTGGATGAAGTCCCGCGAGCTGCTCTCGTGCTCCTCGGACTGGGCGTACTTGATGTCCAGCAGGCGCACGGTGTTGTCGGCCCGTTCGACCGCCGTGCCCAGCGCCATGAAGTGATAGCCCTCGTCACGTCCCATGGTGCCGAAGGTGACGCCGCGGAACGCCGCCGAACGGGTCTTGACCCATTCCAGGAACGCGCTGACGCCGTCGCTGTCGGCAGCCCCCTCGCCCGCCTCGGCCAGATCCAGCCAGGAAGTGTTGAGCTCCTGATACATCTCGGCGGTGATCGCGCCGCGCTGGGCCCGGCCCAACTCGCGACCGTGGAACAGGCAGTTGTGGATCGACGACGGATTGTCCGCGTCCAGCATCAGCCACTGCCGCACCGTCTCGGGTTCGATCTCGCCGCGCGCCGCGCCGAACAGCTCCAGCTGCCCGAGCGCGTCCAGCCCACGCCGCCAGGCCGTGGTGGCCGACTTGCCCGGGTCCAGACGCTCGGGAAGCAGGGAGATACGCTGGGTCAGATCGACCAGCCGGGCGATGTTCTCGGCCCGCTCGACGTAGCGCGACAGCCAGTATAGGTCGCTCGCGGTTCGACAAAGCATGCTCAGTCCTCCAGTACCCAAGTGTCCTTGGTTCCGCCGCCCTGCGAGGAATTGACCACCAGGGAGCCCTCGCGCAGCGCCACCCGCGTCAGTCCGCCCGGCACCACCATCGTTTCGCTACCGGACAGCACGTACGGGCGCAGATCCACGTGGCGCGGCGCGACGCCGGATTCGACGAAGGTCGGGCACGTCGACAGGGACAGCGTGGGCTGGGCGATGTAGCGCTCGGGTTCGGCCAGGATCCGCTGGCGGAAGGTCTCGATCTCGGCCTTGCTGGCCGTGGGACCGATCAGCATGCCGTAGCCGCCGGCGCCCTGGGCCTCCTTGACCACCAGTTCATCCAGGTGCTCGAGCACGTAGCGCCGGTCGTCGTCCTGACGCAGTCTGTAGGTCGGCACATTGAGCAGGATCGGATCCTCGCTCAGGTAGAAGCGGATCATCTCCGGCACGTAGGGATAGATCGACTTGTCGTCCGCCACGCCGGTGCCGAACGTGTTGGCCAGGGTCACGCGGCCGGCCGCCACGGCCGAGAACAGCCCCGGCACGCCCAGCACCGAATCAGTGCGAAACACCTGCGGATCGAGGAAATCGTCGTCAATGCGGCGATAGATCACGTGCACGCGGCGCGGCCCGCGCGTGGTGCGCATGTAGACCGTCTCGTCGTCGACGAACAGGTCCTGCCCCTCGACCAGCTCCACGCCCATCTGCTGGGCCAGGAAGGCATGCTCGAAATAGGCCGAGTTGTACGAACCCGGCGTGAGCACAGCGGCGACCGGCTCGTCCAGGCCCTCCGGTGCGACCGACTGCAGCGTCTCCAGCAGCAATTCCGGATAGTGCTCGACCGGAGCCACCGCCTGTGCGGCGAACAGCTCGGGAAACAGGCGCATCATCATCTTGCGGTTCTCGAGCATGTAGGACACGCCCGATGGCACGCGGAGATTGTCCTCCAGCACGTAGTACTCGCCTTCCCCGGCGCGCACGATGTCGATGCCGGCGATGTGCGCGTAGACCTCGTTGGGCAGGTCGATGCCCTGCATCTGCGGCCGGTACTGCGCGTTGCGGAGTACCAGCGACTCCGGCAGCACGCCGAATTCGAGGATACGGCGATCGTGGTAGATGTCGTGCAGGAACATGTTCAAGGCCCGCACGCGCTGGATCAGGCCGGCCTCCAGCACCTTCCACTCGCCGGAAGGAATGATCCGCGGCGCGATGTCGAACGGAATCAGGCGCTCCCCGCCGCTCTCCTCGCCGTAGACGGCGAAAGTGATGCCCACGCGGTGGAACGAGATTTCCGCCTGTCTTCGCTTCTGGGCGATGCGTGCGTCCTGCGTGCCGTTCATCCATTCGGCGAAGCGCGCATAGTGGGGCCGGATTGTGCCCTCGGCATCGTGCATTTCATCGTACGGCGGTCGTGCGCTCATCCAGAACTCCCCGCGCCAGCCGGACTCCAGCCGGCGCTTTTCACGACAAGTCCTCGACCATGCTCGCACAGGACGTGTGAAGATGCAGATAATCACGGCGCGTCGGACCGCGCAGCGGGACGGTCTGCGGGCATCTCCATTACAATGGTTCGCTGGTCCCCCTGGAAGCCTGTTTCATGTCCCTGACTCCGCTGACCGCACTCTCGCCGCTGGACGGCCGCTATGCCTCCAAGGTCGAGGCGCTGCGACCGATCTTCAGCGAATACGGCCTGATGCACCGTCGCGTGCGCGTCGAGATCGCCTGGCTGCTGGCGCTGGCCGCCGAACCCGGCATCGCCGAACTGGCGCCCTTCTCCGCCGCCGCCGCAGCACGTCTGCAGGCCATCGCCGACGACTTCTCGGTCGAAGACGGTCAGCGCATCAAGGACATCGAGGCGACCACCAACCACGACGTGAAAGCCGTCGAGTACTTCATCAAGGAACGCATCGGCGACGACGCCGAACTCGGTCCGGCGAAGGAATTCGTGCACTTCGCCTGCACCAGCGAGGACATCAACAACCTGTCCTACTCGCTGATGCTGCGCGATGCGCGCGAAGCCGTACTGCTGCCGCAGCTCGATGCCGTGATCGGTCGTCTGCGCGACATGGCACATGCGAATGCCGACCTGCCCATGTTGTCGCGCACGCACGGCCAGACCGCCTCGCCGACCACACTGGGCAAGGAACTGGCCAACGTCGTCGCGCGCCTGGCCCGCCAGCGTAGCCAGCTGGCGAACGTCGAGGTCCCGGGCAAGATCAACGGCGCGGTGGGCAACTACAACGCCCATGCCGTGACCTATCCCGAGGTCGACTGGCGTGCCTTCTCGCAGCGCTTCGTCGAGGGCCTGGGCCTGGACTGGAACCCGTACACCACGCAGATCGAGCCGCACGACGGCGTTGCCGAGTACTGCGACGCGGTACGCCGCGCCAACGTCATCCTGATCGACCTGTCGCGTGACATCTGGGGCTACATCTCGCAGGGCTACTTCAAGCAGGCGCTGAAGGAAGGCGAAGTCGGCTCCTCGACCATGCCGCACAAGGTCAACCCGATCGACTTCGAGAACGCCGAGGGCAACTTCGGCGTCGCCGATGCACTGCTCGGCCACTTCGCCGAGAAACTGCCGATCAGCCGCTGGCAGCGCGACCTGACCGATTCCACCGTCCTGCGCGGACTGGGCACTGCCTTCGGCCACACGCTGGTGGCGCTGGCCTCGCTGCAGAAGGGCCTGGGCAAGCTGGAGGTCAACCCCGAGCGCCTGGCCGCCGATCTCGACGCCAACTGGGAAGTGCTGGCCGAGGCCGTGCAGACGGTGATGCGCCGCTACGGCCTGCCCAATCCCTACGAGCAGCTGAAGGCGCTGACTCGCGGCCGCGGCATCACGCGCGACTCGATGCGCGAATTCATCGGCCAGCTCGACCTCCCCGAGGCCGACAAGCAGCGACTGCTGGACCTGACGCCTGCCGGCTACATCGGCCTGGCCGCGGACCTGGCGCGCAACGCATGACGCAGGACGGCGCGGTCGGCCAGGTCGACGAGCGCCGCGCACAGGGCGTCATCGAGCTGCAGGTGTCGCAGCTCGAGACGTCCCTGTCGTTCTACACCGCGATCGGATTCGCCATCGAGCGTCGCCACGGCGACTTCGTCGCACTGACCGGTCACGGCTGCCGCCTGTTCCTGGTCCGCGATGCCTCCGTGCCGGAGACCTGGCCGCGCGGGTGCAACCTGCGCATCGTCGTCGACGACGTGGACGCGATCCGCCGCCGGATCGAGGAAGCCGGTCTCCCGATCGCGCGCGAGCTGGCCGACCGCCGCTACGGCCTGCGCGATTTCAGCATCGCCGCACCCGATGGATTCCATCTCCGCTTCGCGCAACTTCTGCCCTGAACGCCGCTGCGACGCCTGGCGCGAACGCATTCCTGACACGACGAACCAACCGGTACAATACGCCGATGACCGCACGCACACGTTCCAGCACGCCCCTCCCGATCGAGGTCCGTGGTTCGTCCCGGCAACCGCTCGGCATGCCCGCCGCGCGTTTCCTCGAACTGTACTGGCAGAAGCATCCGCTGCTGATCCGCAACGCCTTCCCCAACTTCGAGCTGCCGCTGCAGGCCGAGGATCTGGGCGGCTTGGCCTGCGAAGAGGCCGCGCTGTCGCGCATCGTCCTCCGCGACCGCGAGCAGGACACCTGGGAACTGCGTCAGGGACCGTTCGAGGAAGACGAGTTCGCCCAGCTTCCCGAGGAAGACTGGACCCTGCTGGTGCAGGACGTCGACAAGTGGGACGCCGATGTTGCACAGCTACTGAATCCGTTCCGCTTCCTGCCCTCCTGGCGCATCGACGATGTCATGGTCAGCTACGCCGAGAATGGCGGCGGCGTGGGCGCGCACGTCGACCAGTACGACGTGTTCCTGCTGCAGGGCATGGGACGCCGTCACTGGTCCATCGACAGCAACCCCGACGCGCCGCAGGATTTCCGCGACGACGTGGAACTGAAGCTGCTGCGCCAGTTCACGCCCGATCACAGCTGGGTGCTGGAACCGGGCGACATGCTGTACCTGCCGCCGGGCATCGCCCATGACGGCGTCGCCGAGGGCGCCTGCCTGACCTTCTCCATCGGCATGCGCGCACCGGCACAGTCCGAACTGCTGCTGGACCTAGTCGAGCATGTCGCCGAACAACTGCCCGAGAACGAACGCTACCGCGACCCGGATCTGCGACCCGCGCCGACGCCGGGCGAAATCGACGAAGCCGCGCTGAACCGTCTCAGCGAGCGCCTGGGTCCGGCGGCCGAACTGCTATCCCGCGACGCGCTGGCCGAATGGTTCGGCTGCTTCATCACCCGCTACCGCAGCGCGCAGTTCGCCGCGCCACCGGCGCGTCGCCGCTCGCGCAAGCAACTGCTGAACGCACTCGCCGCCAGCGCCACCTTCGTGCGCCACCCGTGGACGCGATTCGCGTGGGTGCGTCGACGCGGCGGCGCGACGCTGTTCGCCGCCGGCAAGGCCTACCGCTGCACCCTGAGCATGGCGCGCTGGCTGTGCAGCGAACGCATTCAGTATCTCAAGGCACCGCCCGACGAAGCCGCGCAGGACGTGCTGCTGGAACTCATCAATGACGGGCATCTGGCGCTGAAGCGAGGCCGCGCCAAGTGACACTGTCCGCCGACTACCACGTCGAGCCTGCGGACTGGAAGGCTGATCGCGACGCCCTGCGCGCGATCCGCGACGTCGTATTCATCCAGGAACAGAACGTGCCCATCGAGGAAGAATGGGACGATCTGGACCCCGACTGCCAGCATGTGCTGGCCCGCGCCGCCGACGGCACGCCGATCGGCACCGGCCGCCTGACGCCACAGCGCACTATCGGCCGCATGGCGGTGCTCGCCGACTGGCGCGGTCGCAACGTCGGCGCAGCCATGCTGCAGGCCCTGATCGACCGCGCCCGCGCGCTCGGCTGGACGCGAGTGAGTCTGCATGCGCAGGTGCACGCCATCGGCTTCTACGAGCGCCACGGATTCCAGGCCGAGGGCGAACCATTCATGGAAGCCGGTATCGAGCACCGCACGATGCATCGCGACCTGGAACCGCTGGAGGCCGCCCCCGGTGAACGCGGTGCCACGGTCGAGCGCCCCGCCTATCGACTGTTGCAGACTGAAACCTGCAGCGATGTCGTTGAGTCCGTACTGCAACTTCTCGCCGACGCACGGCATGCATTCGTCGTCCACCATCGCGATCTCGCGCCCGGCGTGCTTGATCATGACGAAGTGCTGACCGCCGTGCGCAAACTGGCAACCTCCGGACGCGGCGCGGATGTGCGCATGCTGCTGGCCGACCCGGCGCAGGCGCTGCGCGACGATCATCGCCTGATTCCCCTGGTCCAGCGCCTGCCCAGCACGCTGCACCTGCGCCAGCCACTCGAGGACGAGGATCGCGCCTACCCCTCGGCCTTCTTCGCCAACGACAACGGCGGCTACCTGATGCTGCCGCAGGTCGGACGCTTCGACGGACGCGGCGCGACGTTCAATCTCGGGACCAGTCATCAGCTGATCGCCTACTTCGACGAAGTCTGGCAGCGAGCGGCTCCGGCCACGGCACTGCGCAGTCTGGAACTATGAACAAACCCGGGCATGCACACCCGTCATGTTCCGAAACCTTGTCCCAACACCGTAACGAGTGGCTATAATTAACGGGATTTTGAGTCTTGCGGACGAATAGGTCGCCCGCAACGACCCGAAACGACCCTCCGGCGTGCGCCAGCGCGCCCTTTTCGTTTTTGCCGGTGGTGACGTGAGCGCAAACCTGATCCGCGAATTCATGGAATCCTCGCAACTCGGCAGCAACGCCGACTACGTCGAGGAACTGTACGAAACCTGGCTTTCCGACCCGTCGGCGCTTCCCCAATCCTGGGCCGACTACTTCGCCAAGCTGCCCCAGAGCCAGAGCGGCGACGTGCCGCATTCGGCCATCATCGCCCGTATCGAGGCCGCGCAACGCCAGCGCGATCGCCACGGCAACGCCGGCGTGCCGATGAGCGACGAGCATGCCCGCAAACAAGCCGGCGTGCTGCGCATCATGACCGCCTACCGCTCGCGCGGGCACCTGGGTGCCGATCTCGATCCGCTGAAGCTGGCCAACAAGCTGCCGGCGCCGGATCTGGGCCTGCCCTTCCACGGCCTGGCCGAGTCCGACCTGGACACCGAGTTCGACACCGGCACCTACTGCGGCGGCGACGCTGGCCGCATGAAGCTGCGCGATCTGCTGGAGCGCCTGAAGAAGACCTATACGCGGTCGATCGGCGCCGAGTTCATGCACATCAGCGACCACGAGCAGCGCCGCTGGATCTACTCCCGTCTGGAGAAGGCCGCCGGCGAACCGGGCCTGAGCGATGAAGAGAAGCGCCGCGTGCTTGAGCGCCTGACCGCCGCCGACGGTCTGGAACGCTACCTGCACACCCGCTACGTCGGCCAGAAGCGCTTCTCGCTGGAAGGCGGAGACAGCCTGATCCCGATGCTCGACTCCCTGGTCCGCCGCTGCGGCGAGGATCAGGTCAACGAGCTGGTCATCGGCATGGCCCACCGCGGCCGCCTGAACATGCTGGTAAACATGCTGGGCAAGCCGCCGTCGGAACTGTTCGACGAGTTCGAGGGCAAGTTCCAGCATCCAGACGACCCCGAATACAGCGGCGACGTGAAGTACCACATGGGCTTCTCGGCCGACGTGCAGACCCCCAGCGGCAACGGCGTGCACCTGGCGATGGCCTTCAATCCGTCGCATCTGGAGATCGTCGACCCGGTGGTGATCGGCTCGGTGCGCGCACGCCAGACGCGCCGCGGCGAGGCCTGCCACGACAAGGTCCTGCCGCTGCTGATCCACGGCGATGCCGCCTTCGCCGGCCAGGGCGTGGTGATGGAGACCCTGCAAATGTCGCAGGCCCGCGGTTTCGCCGTCGGCGGCACCGTCCACGTGGTCATCAACAACCAGGTCGGCTTCACCATCTCCGATCCGCGCGATGCACGTTCGACCCTGTACTGCACCGACGTCGCGAAAATGGTCAACGCGCCGGTGTTCCACGTCAACGGCGACGACCCGGAAGCCGTGGTGCAGGTCGCCCAGCTGGCCTTCGAATTCCGCCGTCAGTTCAAGAAAGACGTGGTCATCGACCTGGTCTGCTACCGCCGCAACGGCCACAACGAAGCCGACGAGCCGGCCGCAACGCAGCCGCTCATGTACCAGGTCATCCGCAAGCACCCGGTGCCGCGCGCGATCTACGCCGAGCGCCTGGAAAAGGCCGGCGTCATCGACGACAAGCACGCCAAGGGGCTGGTCGACCGCTACCGCGAACTGCTGGAGAGCGGTGGCCCGGTCACCGACCTGAACACGGAACAGGGTGGCACCGCGTTCTCCTGGAGCCAGCACATCGGCGGCAAGCTGGACGAGGACCTCGACACCGGTCTGGACCGCAAGGCCATGTCCGAACTGCTCGATGTCATCCTGAAGACTCCGGAAGACTTCAAGCTGCAGTCGCGCGTCAACAAGATCTACGAGACACGTCGCGCCATGGCCGCGGGCGAGCAGCCCACCGACTGGGGCTTTGCCGAGAACCTGGCCTACGCCGGCCTCATCCAGGAAGGCTACGACCTGCGCCTGGTCGGCCAGGATTCGGGCCGCGGCACCTTCTTCCATCGTCACGCCGTGCTGCACGACCAGCAAAGCGGCAAGACCGCCCTGCCCCTGGCCGACATTGATGCCGAGCGCAACGTCGAGATCATCGACTCGTTGCTCAGTGAGGAAGCGGTGATGGCCTTCGAGTACGGCTACGCCACCGCCGACCCGAAGACGCTGGTGATCTGGGAAGCGCAGTTCGGCGACTTCGCCAACGGCGCCCAGGTGGTCATCGACCAATTCATCAGCGCCGGCGAGTCGAAGTGGAATCGCCTGTGCGGCTTGGTGCTGTATCTCCCGCACGGCTATGAAGGCCAGGGTCCCGAGCATTCCTCGGCGCGCCTGGAGCGCTATCTGCAACTGTGCGCGCTCAACAACATGCAGGTGTGCGTGCCGACTACCCCGGCGCAGACCTTCCACATGATCCGTCGGCAGATGCTGCGCCGCGTGCGCAAGCCGTTGATCGTGATGACGCCGAAGTCGCTGCTGCGCCACAAGCTGGCCGTGTCCAGCCTGGATGAGCTGGCCTCGGGCCAGTTCCAGACTGTGATCGGTGACCAGCGTCTGAAGCAGGCCAAGAAGGCCAAGCGCGTCGTACTGTGCTCGGGCAAGGTCTACTACGACCTGTTCGAGGAAGCCGAGCAGCGCGAACTGACCGATGTCGCCGTCGTGCGCGTCGAGCAGCTGTATCCGTTCCCGCGTGAACGCGTGATCGAGGAGCTGAACAAGCACGCCGGCGCCAAGGAAGTCATCTGGTGCCAGGAAGAGCCCATGAATCAGGGCGCGTGGTTCCAGATCCGTCATCATCTGCAGGCCTGCACGGACGGCAAGTACAAGCTGTCCTATGCCGGCCGCGCGCGCTCCGCCGCGCCGGCCTGCGGTCACGCCAACACGCACGCCGCCGAACAGAAGGCGCTGGTCGAACAGGCGCTGGTCGACCCGATCAGCGACGGCCACACCGCCGAATAACCCGTCTCCTCCACACACGCATCACGCCATACTCAACAGGACAACCCCATGGCCATCGAAGTCAAAGTCCCGGTACTTCCCGAATCGGTTTCCGACGCCACCATCGCCGACTGGCACAAGAAGGCCGGCGACGCGGTCAGTCGCGACGAGAACCTGGTCGACCTGGAAACCGACAAGGTGGTCCTGGAAGTGCCCTCGCCCGTCGACGGCGTGCTGAAGGAGATCAAGTTCGAGTCCGGCGACACCGTCAACAGCGAGCAGGTCATCGCCCTGATCGAGGAAGGCGCGGCCGCGCCGGCGCCGTCCGGCGACGACAAGGCCGAAGCCAAGTCGGAGGCGCCTGCCCCGGCTCCCGCCAAGGCCGAAGCGCCGAAAGCGGCCAAGGGCAGCGAGGATCTGTCCCCGGCCGGTCGCCGCGTGGCCACCGAGGAAGGCATCGACGCCAGCAAGGTCGAAGGTACGGGTCGTGGCGGTCGCGTGACCAAGGAAGACCTGGTCAAGCACGGCAAGGGCGGCGGCGCAGCCGCTGCGGCACCGGCCACACCGGGCGCGCGTCCGGAAGAGCGCGTGCCGATGACCCGCATCCGCAAGCGCATTGCCGAACGCCTGATGCAGTCCAAGGACTCCATCGCCATGCTGACCTCCTTCAACGAGGTCAACCTGGCCAAGGTCAAGCAGATGCGCAAGGACTTCGGCGAGCAGTTCCTGGCCGAGCACGGCGTCAAGCTCGGCTTCATGAGCTTCTTCGTCAAGGCCGTGTGCGAGGCGCTGAAGCGCCATCCGGTCATCAACGCCTCGGTCGACGAAGGCGACATCATCTATCACGGCTATCAGGACATCTCGATCGCCGTGTCCACCGACAAGGGCCTGGTCACGCCGGTGCTGCGCGACGCGCAGGACATGAGCTTCGCCGAGATCGAACAGGCCATCGGCGACTTCGCGGCCAAGGCGCGCAGCGGCAAGCTGAGTCTGGATGACCTGCAGGGCGGTACCTTCACCATCACCAATGGCGGCACCTTCGGCTCGTTGATGTCCACGCCGATCGTGAATCCGCCGCAGAGCGCGATCCTGGGCATGCACACCATCAAGGAGCGCCCGGTGGTCGAGAACGGCCAGGTCGTCGCCGCGCCGATGATGTACATCGCCATCAGCTACGACCACCGCATCATCGACGGCAAGGATGCAGTGCTGTTCCTGGTCGACATCAAGAACCAGCTGGAAAATCCGCACCGCATGCTGCTGGGACTCTGAGCCCCGCTTCTCGGGGCGCGTCCGCGCGCCGCGCCCCGAACGACCCACCCTCTTTCATTCCGCGAGCGAAGCAATGAGCGAACAGAAATTCGACGTCATCGTCATCGGCGGCGGCCCCGCCGGCTATGTGGCCGCGATCCGCGCCGGGCAGCTGGGCCTGAAGGCCGCCTGCATCGACGCCTTCGAGGGCAAGGACGGCAAGCAGGCGCTGGGCGGCACCTGCCTAAATGTCGGCTGCATCCCGTCCAAGGCGCTGCTCGATTCCTCGCGCCAGTTCGAGAACGTCACCAGCCATTTCGACGCCCACGGCATCAGCACCAAGGACGCCAAGATCGACGTCAAGACGATGGTTGGCCGCAAGGACAAGATCGTCAAGCAGTTCACTGGCGGTATCGGCATGCTGTTCAAGTCGAACAAGGTCACGTCCTTCTTCGGCACCGGCAAGCTGCTCGCGGGCAACAAGGTCGAAGTGACCGGCAAGGACGGCTCGACGCAGACGCTGGAAGCGGTCAACGTGATCCTCGCTACCGGATCGGTGCCGGTCGAGCTGCCGTTCGCCAAGTTCGACGGCAAGCTGATCGTCGACAACGCCGGTGCGCTGGACTTCGACAAGGTACCCAAGCGCCTGGGCGTGATCGGTGCCGGCGTGATCGGCCTGGAGCTGGGCAGCGTTTGGCGCCGCCTCGGCGCTGAAGTCACCGTGATCGAGGCCATGCCGGATTTCCTCGCCGCCGCCGACCAGGACATCGCCAAGGTCGCCGCACGCGAGTTCAAGAAGCAGGGCCTGGACATTCACCTGGGCGCCAAGGTCAGCAAGGCCGAGGCCAAGAAAACCACGGTCGAAGTCACCTACGAGGACAAGAACGGCGAGCAGAAGCTGACCGTCGATAAGCTGCTGGTGGCCGTCGGCCGCCGCGCCTACACCGAAGGCCTGCTGGGCGACGGCACCGGCGTGAAGACCGACGAGCGTGGCCGCATCGAGGTCGACGAGCACTGCTGGACCGGCGTCGACGGCGTCTGGGCCATCGGTGACTGCGTGCGCGGCCCGATGCTGGCGCACAAGGGCTCCGAGGAAGGCGTCATGGTCGCCGAACTGATCGCCGGCAAGGCCGGTCACGTCGACTACGACACCATTCCGTGGGTCATCTACACCGAGCCGGAAGTGGCCTGGGCCGGCAAGACCGAGCAGCAGTGCAAGGACGAAGGCATCCCGTACAAGACCGGCAACTTCCCGTTCTCCGCCATCGGCCGTGCCGTGGCCATGAACGACACCGCCGGCCAGGTGAAGGTGATCGCCCACGCCGAGACCGATCGCCTGCTTGGCGTGCACATGGTCGGACCGTGCGTGTCCGAACTGATCGCCGAGGCCGTCGTGGCCATGGAGTTCAAGGGCTCCGCCGAGGACCTGGCGCGCATCGTCCACGCGCACCCGACGCTGTCCGAGGCCGTGCATGAGGCCGCGCTGTCGGTCGACAAGCGCGCGATCCACAAGGCCAACTGATCCACCCGGCCCGCGGCGCACTGCTGCGGGCCGTTTCCCCGCATGCCGTGTCCGCATCCCGCGTCGACGCCATGCCCTACACGGAGGTTCCACGCCATGCGCAACACCTTCCGCGCGTTCCGCATCCACAACGACGACGGCTATCGCGCCGGCGTCGAGTCCCTGCATCTGGATGACCTCTCGCCAGGCGAGGTCGTGATCCGCACCGCGTATTCGTCGGTGAACTACAAGGACGCCCTGGCCGGCACCGGCAAAGGCAAGATTCTGCGGACCTTTCCGCTGAATGGCGGCATCGACGTCGCCGGTCACGTGATCGCCTCGACCGACGCCGCGTTCAAGGAAGGCGACGCCGTACTGTGCACCGGCTGCGGCCTATCCGAAACGCGCGACGGTGGCTACAGCGAAGTCGTGCGCCTGCCCGCGCAGTGGACGATTCCCCTGCCCCCCGGACTGAGCCTGAAAGAATCCATGATTCTCGGCACGGCCGGATTCACCGCCGGTCTGGCGCTGCTGCACATGCAGGACAACCGGCAAAAGCCGGAGCTCGGTCCCATCGCCATCACCGGCGCCACCGGTGGCGTCGGCATGCTCGGCGTGGACATCTTCAGCCAGGCCGGCTACGAGGTGCACGCCATCAGCGGCAAGCGCGATCGATTCGACTTCCTGCACGAACTCGGGGCACGGGAATGCCTGGATCGCAAGGAGCTGAATTTCAGCGGCAAGCCGATGGAATCGGCCCGGTTCGGCGGTGCGTTCGACTGCGTCGGCGGCGACATGCTGGCAGGACTCCTGGCCACCACGGCGCCCTACGGCAACGTGGCCTGCTGCGGCCTGGCCGCCAGTCCGAAACTCGACACCACGGTCATGCCGTTCATCATCCGCGGCGTGAACCTGCTCGGCGTTGCCTCCGCGGGCACGGCGCGCGACCAGCGCGAACGCGTATGGCAGCACCTGGCCGACGACTGGAAACCCGCGCACCTCGACCTCATCCATACGCGCACGCTGACCATGGACGCTCTACCGGCGCTGTTCGAGGACATGCTGGCCGGTCGTTCATTCGGCCGAAGCGTGGTCCAGATCACACCCAAGGACTGATATTTCACTTCAACTTGGGCTCACAATCCATTCAATGCAAAACCCTTTTTCCGGACCATTTTTGGCTTGGCCGGAACACGCGGGGGACGTAGAATGGACCGTATTGTTTTTTTCACCACACACGCAGCATGGGGAATCCTACATGGCGCGCATTCTGATCGTTGACGACTCGCCGTCGCAGTTGCTGGGCATCAAGCGAATCGTCGAACAGCTCGGCCACGAGGCCATGACCGCCGAAGATGGCGCCGCCGGCGTCGAGGCCGCCAAGCGCGAAAAGCCGGACCTCATCCTGATGGACGTGGTCATGCCGAACCTCAACGGTTTCCAGGCCACGCGTACTATCAGCAAGGACGAGGAGACCTCGCACATTCCGATCGTGCTGGTCACCACCAAGAACCAGGACACGGACCGCGTCTGGGGCATGCGCCAGGGCGCCAAGGGCTACGTGACCAAGCCGATCAACGAAGGCGAGTTGTCCAAGACCATCCAGGAACTGCTGGCCGACTGAGTCCGCACGCTTCCCGATGGCACAAAAAAACGGAGCCAAGCGGCTCCGTTTTTTTGTGCGCGGGAATTACCCCACAACGAACCATCACCGCGGATCGTAATCCGGGAAGGCCTTGCTGAATGCCTCGTACGCGGCCTTGTTCTCGTCGCTGTCGGCCGGTGGCGCATGGATCTCCAGCGTGACCAACTGGTCGCCCGCGGTCTTGCCCGGCAAACCGCGCCCCTTCAGGCGCAGTTTGCGGCCACTCTGCGAACCCGCGGGAACCTGCAGATCGACCGTTCCACCCAGCGTCGGCACCGGAACCTTCGCGCCCAGCGCAGCTTCCCATGGCGTGATCGCCAGCGTGAACCCGACGTTCCGCCCATCGAGACGGAAGCGTGAATCGGGACGAATGCCGACCTCCAGCATCAGATCGCCGGACGGGCCACCCGCCATGCCCGGATGTCCCTGGCCGCTGAGCCGGATCACCTTGCCGGATTCGATACCCGCGGGAATCTTCACTTCCAGCACGCGTTCATCGCCGGCGCCATCGTGCAGGCTGACACGCGTGCTGCCGCCCGCGTAGGCCGTATGCAGATCGATGTCGATGTGCGCCTTCACGTCGCGTCCGCGCATCGGGCGCTGCTGATGCGCCCCGGCATGACGCGCCGCGCCGCGACCGAACAGCGACTCGAAGAAATCGCTGAAATCGCCGCCGCCGAAATCGAACTGCGCACCACCACCGCCCTGCCCCCAGCCCGGCGGGGGCTGGAACGAGTCGCCGCCTCGGTAACCGCCCGCGCGCAGTTGATCGTAGGACGCACGCTTCTGCTTGTCCTTCAGGACCTCATGGGCCTCGTTGATCGCCTTGAACTTCTCCTCGGCATCCGGCTCCTTGTTGCGATCCGGGTGGTACTTGCGCGCCAGCTTTCGGTACGCCGTGCGAATGTCGGACTCGCTGGCCGAACTATCGACGCCGAGGATGTCGTAGTAATCCTTGAACTCCATCGGGACTCCTCAAACAAAAACGGCACGGATGAACCGCGCCGCGACAAAGACCCTGCGCGCGCGAAGACGCGACGCGCAGGGCTGCGTGACACGGAACGTACGCAGTTTACTCGCCTGCGTCGATATTGATGCGACGAGGCGTGCTTTCGGGCTTCTTGGGAATGCGGATTTCCAGCACGCCGTGACGCCCCTTGGCGCTGACACCGTCGGCGTCGGCACTGTCGGGCAGCGCGAAACGGCGGTAGAACACGCCGTGCGAACGCTCCACGCGGGTGTACTTGTCGCTCTCCTCGCGACTCTCGTTGCAGCGCTCGCCGCGGATCGAGAGGATGCCCTTGTCCATGCTGATCTCGATGTCCTTCGGATCCACGCCGGGGATGTCGGCGAAGATCACGAAACCGTCACTTTCCTCGCGGATATCGACGCGCGGTGTCCACTGACTCGTGACCACATCGGACTGATCGCCGGTGTCCTCGCCAAAGTAGCGCTCGAGCATCTGCTTGAAGTCCTTGTGCAGACCGCCCTGATTGTTCCAAGGATGGTAACGGGTGATACTCATGACGATGTCTCCTTGATGGGGTGCGGGACCGTACCCGCTTGTCTGGCAAGATGGGTGCCCGCGCGAGGCTTTCAAGTAGACACCCTGCCACTGCACCATTCCCCAAGGAGAACGAGACTCATGACCATCTGCGTCGGAGAACGCATCCCCCACGCCACCCTCACCCGTATCCGCGACGGTGTCGACGTCGTCACCAGCGAGGAAGTCTTCGACGACCGCAAGGTCGTCCTGTTCGCGGTACCCGGCGCCTTCACGCCGACCTGCTCCGAACAGCACCTTCCGGGCTACATCCAGCACATGCCGCAGTTCCGGGAACACGGCATCGAGGTCGCCTGCATGGCCGTGAACGACGCCTTCGTCATGGATGCCTGGGCACGCTCGCAGAACGTGCCGGACGACCTCGTCATGCTCGCCGACGGCAATGCCGAGCTGACCCGTGCACTGGGACTGGAACTGGACGGCAGCGGATTCGGCATGGGCCTGCGCGCCCAGCGCTTCGCGCTCTACGCCGAGGACGCCGTGGTAAAGATTCTGCAGATCGAAGCACCAGGTGAATTCCGGGTCTCCAGCGCCGAAGCCATGCTGCAGGCCATCGAAGCCCGCTGACACGAAAAAGCCGGCGGGTTGGCTGCAACCCGCCGGCTCCAATTTCCCGCAAAGACGAACTACTCGCCCTGTGGCGCCGCCGGATCGCCTTCTGCATCGGCAGCCGGCGCAGCCGGATCGACCGTCACTTCATCCGAAGCGGTTTCACCACCGGCTTCGCCCTCGACGTCTTCGGCATCCTCTTCGACTTCCAGACGAACCACACCGACCAGATGCTCGTCCTTGGGCAGACGAATCAGCGTCACGCCCTGAGTATTGCGACCCAGCTGCGAGATCTCCGCCACGCGTGTGCGCACGAGCGTGCCCTGATTGGAGATCAGCATCAACTCATGGTCGTCGGTCACCTGCACCGCAGCCACCAACGGGCCATTGCGGTCCGAGCACTTGATGCCGAGTACGCCCTGGATGCCGCGTCCCTTGGTCGGGAAGTCCTCCAGCGGCGTGCGCTTGCCGTAGCCATGCTCGGTGGCAGTGAGGATGTCGCCCTCGCGCGCCACGATCATCGACACCACCTGCGCGCCGTCGGCCAGACGCATGCCGCGCACGCCGCCAGCGGTACGGCCCATGGAACGAACCTCGCTCTCGGCAAAACGCACCGTCTTGCCGTTGGAGGCGAACAGCATCACGTCGCGGTCGCCGTTGGTCAGCTCGGCGCCGACCAGTGCGTCATCGTCGCCCAGCTTGATGGCGATCTTGCCCTTCTGCAGCTGGAAGGCGAACTCGGTCAGCGGCGTCTTCTTGACGGTGCCGTTGCGGGTCGCGAAGAACACGTAGCGACCTTCTTCGTATTCGCGCACCGGCAGCACGGCCTGGACATACTCGTCCTTGGCCAGCGGCAGCAGGTTCACGATCGGCTTGCCGCGTGCCTGCGGACCCGATTCGGGAATCTGGTAGACCTTGAGCCAGTAGACGCGACCGGTGCTGGTGAACGTCAGCAGGGTGTCGTGAGTGTTGACCACCCACAGCTGCTCGACGAAATCCTCGTCCTTCAGCGCCGACGCCGAACGCCCCTTGCCACCGCGCTTCTGCGCGCGGTAGGTGGTCGCCGGCTGGCGTTTCACGTAGCCGGTGTGCGACAGCGTGACCACCACGTCCTCGGGCGCGATCAGGTCGAGCACATTGAGATCTTCCTGCGAGTGCTGGATCTCGGTGCGGCGCGGATCGCCGTAGTCGTTCTTGATGGCTTCCAGCTCCTCGCGGATCACCGTGAGCAGCTTGTCCGGATCCTCGAGAATGGCGATCAGGCCGCGGATCACGTCCAGCAGCTGACGATACTCGTCGCTGAGCTTTTCCTGCTCCAGTCCGGTCAGGCGATGCAGGCGCATAGCCAGGATTTCCTGCGCCTGTTTATCGGACAACTGGTAGCCGTCGTCCTTCAGGCCGTCGCGCGGGTCCATATCCTCGGGACGCGAGGCCTCGGCACCCGCCGCCTGCAACAGCGAACCGACCACGCCCGGCTCCCAACGACGCGCCAGCATGCGCTCGCGCGCCATCTGCGGCGACTCGGACGTCTTGATCAGCTCGATCATCTCGTCGATGTTGGCGAGCGCGACGGTCAAACCTTCCAGCAAGTGCGCACGCGCACGCGCCTTGCGCAGTTCGAAGATGGTGCGGCGGGTCACCACCTCGCGGCGATGGCGGATGAAGGCTTCCAGCGCCTGCTTGAGATCCAGCAGCTGCGGACGGCCGTCCAGCAGCGCGACCATGTTGATGCCGAAGGTCACCTGCAACTGGGTCTGCTGGAACAGGTTGTTCAGCACCACGTCGGCCATGGCGTCCTTGCGCACCTCGATGACCACGCGCATGCCGTCCTTGTCGGACTCATCGCGCAGCTCGGAGATGCCCTCGATCTTCTTTTCCTTGACCAGCTCGGCGATCTTCTCGATCAGCCGCGCCTTGTTTACCTGGTACGGCAACTCGGTGACGATGATGGTCTCACGGCCGTTCGGCTCGGTCTCGACCGAGGCCTTGGCGCGCACCAGGATACGGCCGCGACCGGTGCGGTAAGCCTGCACGATGCCGGCCGCGCCGTTGATGATGCCGGCGGTCGGGAAATCCGGCCCCGGGATGTACTCCATCAGCTCGTCGATACCCAGCGTGGGCTCGTCGATCAATGCGATGGTCGCCGAGATTGTTTCGCTGAGATTGTGCGGCGGAATGTTGGTGGCCATGCCCACCGCGATACCGGCCGAGCCGTTGACCAGCAGCGCCGGCACCTTGGTCGGCAGCACCAGCGGCTCGCTTTCGGATTCGTCGTAGTTGGGTCCGAAGTCGACCGTTTCCTTGTCGATGTCCGCCAGCAGCTCATGAGTAAGCTTGGACATGCGCACTTCGGTGTAACGCATGGCTGCGGCGTTGTCGCCATCGACCGAACCGAAGTTGCCCTGGCCATCGACCAGCATGTAGCGCAACGAGAACGGCTGCGCCATGCGCACGATGGCGTCGTAGACCGAGGAATCGCCGTGCGGATGGTATTTACCGATAACGTCACCGACCACGCGGGCCGACTTTTTATAGGATTTGTTCCAGGCGTTGCCAAGCTCGTTCATCGCGTACAGCACGCGTCGATGCACCGGCTTGAGACCGTCGCGCGCATCGGGCAAGGCACGCCCGACGATCACGCTCATGGCGTAGTCGAGATAGCTCTGACGCATCTCGTCTTCGATGTTGACGCGAATCACTTCTTTGGCGAGTTCTGCCATTCCTGCTTCCCTGAAATCTGACCGACAAGGGCCCCGAACGCGGCTTGGAAACGCGCCTTTGCTCGCCTCGGGGAACAACCCGCCGAGTATACCACATCAGCCACTTTCTTTCCCGATAAAACCTCAATTATTTCAGTTGCTTGCAGAAACTATTCGACGCGTCGAAAGACCACCCTCCGCGCACCCGCGAAATTAGCCAGCGCGGCCACGCAAGAACCGGCCGCGACGCCGAGTGCGGGCCACGAACGCGCGGTCTGCGACAGGGCCAGCACCAGCGCGTAGGTCCCGTAGTTGATGACCGCGCCGACACCCATGACCGCCATCCATCGCAGCCACTCGCGATGCGCGTCGTCGCCGCGACGATGAGCGAAGCTGAAGTGTCGGTTCCACCACCAGGTCACGCTGGCGGCGACCAGAAACGAGGGAACTCGGGCCAGATACGGGTCCCACCCACCCATCCGCACCAGCGTCTGCACGATGCCGGCATCGACGATGAAGCCGATGACGCCGCCGACGGCGAACAGCGAAGCTTCTCGTGCCAGCCTCACGGTGCGGGAAACATCGCGCGCATGCCTTCGGCATCCGGACGCTCGATCACGCCGCACTCGGTGACGATGGCATCGATCAACGACGCCGGCGTGACGTCGAATACCGGATTCCAGGCCGAGGCGCCATCGACCACCGTGCGCACGCCGGCAATGGCCAGCAACTCCTTGGGATCGCGCAACTCGATCTCGATGTCCTCGCCGCGTGCAGTCGCCATGTCTACTGTGGTCGACGGCGCCACCACCATGAATTTCACGCCGTGATGGCGCGCAGCGATGGCCAGTGCATAACTGCCGATCTTGTTGGCCACATCGCCGTTGGCGGCAATGCGATCCGCGCCAATGATGACCCATTGCACCTGACCGCCGCGCATCAAATGCGCCGCGGCCGAATCGGCAATCAGTTTCGCTGGAATACCGTCGCGCACCAGTTCCCACATGGTCAGACGCGCACCCTGCAGCCAGGGCCGCGTTTCGCCGGCGAAGACCCGCTCGATGCGCCCCGCCGCCACGCCGGCACGAATCACGCCTAGCGCCGTGCCGAAACCGGAGGTCGCCAGCGACCCCGTATTGCAATGCGTGAGCACACCTGAACTGCGGTCGATGAGCGCCGAGCCCAGTTTGCCCATGCGGTGATTGGCAGCCAGATCCTCGTCCTGAATGGCTTGCGCCTCCCGCGTCAGCGCCTGGACATCCGCTCCCGCTTCGATGCAGGTGCTCATGCGGTCCAGCGCCCACATCAGGTTCACGGCCGTAGGGCGCGCCGCACGCAGATCCCGCAACACCGACGGCATATCCTCGCCAGCCTGCGCAGCCAGCACGACACCCCAGGCTGCGGCGATGCCGATGGCCGGGGCGCCGCGCACGACCAGGTCGGCGATGGCATCACGGACATGCTGCGCCGAACGACACTCGAGCCAGGATTCCTCGGCAGGCAGGCGGCGCTGGTCGAGCAGGCGCAGACAGTCCCCGCACCACTGCACGGCGCGGATGCTGTCATGATCGGCGATTGCGGTCATCATGAATTCCGAAAAGGACAAAGCGCGATTATCGCGCGGAGCGACACACGACGTCATGTCATCGGGCATCACCGGAAACAAAAAGCCCGGCATGCGCAAACATGCCGGGCTTTTGCGTTCTCGAAGAACCGGACGCGTTTTACGACGTGGACTTCTCGTCCTCGGTCACGGCCTTCATGGACAGGCGAATACGGCCCTGCTTGTCCACTTCCAGCACCTTGACCTTGACGATGTCGCCTTCGGAGAGCTTGTCGGAGACCTTCTCCACACGCTCCTCGGAGATCTGCGAGACATGGACCAGACCGTCCTTGCCCGGCAGGATCGTCACGAACGCGCCGAAGTCCATCAGCTTGGCGACCTTGCCCTCGTAGATGCGGCCCGGCTCGACGTCGGCCACGATCTGTTCGATGCGCTTCTTCGCGGCATCGGCGGCGGGACGGTTGACCGAGGCGATGACCACAGTGCCGTCGTCGCTGATGTCGATGGTCGCGCCGGTCTCTTCGGTGATCGAGCGGATGGTGGCGCCGCCCTTGCCGATGACCTCACGGATCTTGTCCGGATGGATCTTGATGGTCAGCAGACGCGGGGCGTACTCACTCATCTCGGCACGCGGGGTATCGAGCGCCTTGGCCATCTCGCCGAGGATGTGCAGACGACCCTGACGCGCCTGCGCCAGTGCGGTCTTCATGATCTCGTCGGTGATGCCGTCGATCTTGATGTCCATCTGCAGGGCGGAGATGCCCTCGGAGGTACCGGCGACCTTGAAGTCCATGTCGCCCAGGTGATCCTCGTCGCCGAGGATGTCGGACAGCACGACGAAATCGTCGCCTTCCTTCACCAGGCCCATGGCGATGCCCGCAACCGGCGCCTTCAGCGGCACGCCCGCGTCCATCATGGCCAGCGAGGAACCGCACACCGACGCCATGGACGAGGAGCCGTTGGACTCGGTGATCTCGGAGACCACGCGGACCACGTACGGGAACTCTTCCATGCTCGGCTTGACGGCCTGCACGCCGCGCTTGGCCAGACGGCCGTGGCCGATCTCGCGGCGCTTCGGACCCATCATGCGGCCGCACTCGCCCACCGAATACGGCGGGAAGTTGTAGTGGAACAGGAACGGATCCTTCGACTCGCCGGCCGGCGCGTCGATGATCTGCGCGTCGCGCGCGGTGCCCAGGGTGATGGCGACCAGCGCCTGGGTTTCGCCGCGGGTGAACAGCGCCGAACCGTGGGCACGCGGCAACACGCCTGCACGGACGGTGATCGGACGCACGTCGTCCAGATTGCGGCCGTCGATGCGCACCTTGGTCTTCAGCACGCTGCCGCGCATGGTCTGGTACTCGAGCTCGCCGAACTCGCCGGCCAGCGCTTCCGCGCTCCAGCCGTGGGTCTCGGCCTGCTCGGCCAGCGATTCCATGACGTCCGCCTTGATGGAGGCGATGGCGTCACGACGCTGCAGCTTGTCGTGCACCTGGAAGGCTTCGTCCAGACGGCTGCCGACGGCGTTCTTGACGGCGTCGACCAGCGCCTGGTCGCGCGCCGGTGCGTCCCAGTCCCAGGACGGCTTGCCGGCCTCGGTGGCCAGCTCGGCGATCGCGTGGATCGCGGCCTGCATCTGCTTGTGACCGAACATCACCGCACCCAGCATCACTTCCTCGCTGAGCAGGTTGGCCTCGGACTCCACCATCAACACCGCATTGGCGGTACCGGCGACGACCAGGTCCAATTCGGAATCGGCCAGCTCGGACACGCTGGGGTTCAGCACGTACTCGCCATTGGTATAGCCGACACGAGCGGCGGCGATCGGGCCCTTGAAGGGCGCGCCGGACAGCGACAGCGCCGCGGAGGCACCGATCATGGCCGGGATGTCGCCGTCGATTTCCGGGTCCATGGAGACCACGGTGGCGACGATCTGCACTTCATTCTTGAAGCCGTCCGGGAACAGCGGGCGGATCGGGCGGTCGATCAGACGCGAGGTCAGCGTCTCTTTCTCAGTCAGACGACCTTCGCGCTTGAAGAAGCCACCCGGGATGCGACCCGCGGAGTAGAACTTCTCCATGTAATCGACGGTCAGCGGGAAGAAGCTCTGCCCTTCGCGCTGGGTCTTGGCGGCGACCGCCGCGACCAGCACCTCGGTGCCGCCCATCTTGACCAGAACCGCACCGGATGCCTGACGGGCGATTTCGCCCGTCTCCAGTGTGACTTCATGCTTACCGTACTGGAATGACTTGGTTACTTTCGCCACTTTATTCTCCTTGACCTGGGATCAACGGCGCAGGCCGAGGCGTTCGATCAGGCTCTGATAACGCGCCGTGTCGCGCTGCTTGAGGTAGCCGAGCAGGCGCTTGCGCTGATTGACCAGCTTCAGCAGGCCGCGGCGGGAGTGATGATCCTGCTTGTGCGACTTGAAGTGCTCGGTCAGGTGGCTGATTCGCGCCGACAGCAGGGCCACCTGGACCTCCGGCGAACCGGTGTCCTTCGCGTCGTGGCCGTACTCGGCAATGATCTTGCTGGTCTGTTCCGCAGTGAGCGACATGAACGTGTTCCTCAGAAAAAGCATGCGCGAGGCTTGCGAAGCACCACCGAAACGATGCGGCTGCGCAAACCCCGCGTGGTTGTTAAAAGCTACGGGTCAAGCGCCTATTGTAATGTCCAGACGGTTGCTGCAACAAGGCTTTAACACGGCTTATTCAGCAATTTGGGGCAAATTGAAGCCGCGCTTCACCTGCAAAGCGCCATTCTGCCCCATCTCCGCCAGTGCGAGGAGCCGCCCATCGGCGGCGTAGGCACGGTACAGACCGGGACCGACGGAGGCGAGGTGCACGGCCTGACCATGCCCCATTGCCGTGCCTTGCGATGCATCCAGATCCAGTCTGGGAAGGTGCTCGAGCCCTGCATCCAGAGGCAGCAGACAGGCATCCAGCGCCTGCTGGCCCTGTTCGGCCTTCTCGCGCAGGGCATCCAGTGTCCACATATGCGGCTGGCGGAACGGATCGACCCAGGTCCGCCGCAGCCCGCTCAGATGCGCGCCGCAGCCGATCCGCTCGCCCAAGTCACGGGCGAGACTGCGAATGTAGGTCCCCGATCCGCACTCGACGTACAACCGCAGACGATCGTCTTCCCGATGCAGCGGGTCGATCCGATGGATCTCCACCTCGCGAGCATCCAGTTCCACCGCCTCACCGCGACGCGCACGCACGTACATCGGCACGCCATCGCGCTTCAGGGCCGAATAGGCCGGCGGCACCTGCGCGATGCGGCCGACGAAGGCATCCAGATGCTCGCGAAACGCCGCATCGTCCAGCGACGGCACCGCGTGCCGGACGATGATCTCGCCTTCGCCGTCATCGGTATTCGTGACCACGCCGAGCTGGCATTCCGCCTCGTAGGCCTTGTGCGAACCGAGCAGCAGTCCGGCGATCTTGGTCGCCTCGCCCAGACAGATCGGCAAGAGTCCGGTCGCCAGCGGGTCGAGGCTACCGGTATGGCCAGCCTTGGCCGCACCGAAGATGCCTCGCACCACCTGCAACGCCTTGTTGGAACTCAGGCCCAGTGGCTTGTCCAGCAGCACGATGCCGTGGACAGCGCGTCGGGGACGGCGGCGGGTGTGGTTGACAGGCATGAAAAACGAAAAAGGCAGTACCCGGACGTCGCTTACAGGCGACCCTGGTCCTTTTCCTGCTGCAGCAGGGACTCGATGCGTTCGCCCTGCTCGACCGACTTGTCGTACTTGAAGCGCAGCTCGGGCACACGACGAATACGAAGCGTGCGCGACAGCTCGCGACGGAACTCGCCGGCCAGCTCGTTGAGCGCCTTGACGGCCTCTGTGGCCCGCTCCGGCTGCAACACCGTCACCCAGACGGTGGCCACGTCCAGATCCTTGGTCGCCTCGACGTCGGACACGCTCGCCGACGGCAGACCGTGATCGCGCGCCGCCGCATGGACGAGCACGCCGACCTCGCGGCGCAACATCGCCGAGATACGGTCACTGCGTTTGAAATCGCGGGAAGGCATGACGAAGATCCGGAACAGGGGGAAGGATCGGAAATACTGGCTCCGGTACGGCGAGGCGCATGAAAGCGCCCCGCCCCGGATACCGTGAACTTACAACGTGCGCGCGACTTCGATGCGCTCGAAGCACTCGATCTGGTCGCCCGGCTTGACGTCGTTGTACTGCTTGACGCCGATACCGCACTCGGTGCCGGACTTCACTTCCTCGACGTTCTCCTTGAAGCGTCGCAGGGATTCCAGCTCACCCTCGAAGATCACGGTGTTGTCACGCAGCACGCGGATCGGCTTGCTGCGCTTGACCGTGCCCTCGGACACCATGCAGCCGGCCACGGCGCCGAACTTCGAGCTGCGGAACACGTCGCGCACCTCGGCAGTGCCGATGATCTCCTCGCGGATCTCGTTACCCAGCAGGCCGGTAGCCGCCTGGGTCACCTGGTCGATCACGTCATAGATGATCGAGAAGTAACGCACGTCCAGACCGGCCGTGTCGATCACCTTGCGCGCCGAGGCGTCGGCACGCACGTTGAAGCCGATCACCAGCGCCTTGGAGGCCGCGGCCAGCGTGGCGTCGGACTCGGTGATGCCGCCGACACCGGAGGACACCACGTTGACCTTCACCAGCTCGTTGCCGATCTGCGTCAGCGACTCGCGCAACGCCTCGGCGGAACCCTGCACATCGGCCTTGATGAGGATGTTCAGCTGCTGCTGCTCCTCGCTCTGGCCCATCTGCGCCATGATGTCCTCGAGACGGTTGGACTTGCTGACCAGGCGCGTCTCGCGACGGCGCTGTTCGCGTTCCTGCGCGACTTCCTTGGCCAGGCGTTCGTCGGCCACGACCACGAAATCGTCGCCCGCCTCCGGTACGCCGGAAAGGCCCAGCACCTGCACCGGAATTGACGGACCGGCTTCGGCGACCGACTTGCCGTTCTCGTCGATCAGGGCGCGCATGCGACCGTACTCGACGCCACAGACGGCGTAGTCGCTTTTCTTCAGCGTGCCGCGCTGCACCAGCATCGTCGCCATCGGGCCGCGACCGCGATCCAGGCGCGATTCGATGACCACACCGGAGGCTGGGCCGTCATGCACCGCGGTCAGCTCCATCAGCTCGGCCTGCAGAGAGATCGAGTCGAGCAGATCATCGATGCCCTGGCCGGTCTTGGCCGACACGGGCACGAATTGCACGTCACCGCCCCAGTCTTCCGGCACGACCTCTTCGGCGACCAGCCCCTGCTTGACGTTGTCGGGATTGGCGTCGGACTTGTCGATCTTGTTGACTGCGACGATCAGCGGCACATTCGCTGCGCGAGCATGCTTGATGGCCTCGACCGTCTGCGGCTTGACGCCGTCATCGGCCGCGACCACCAGCACCACGATATCCGTGGACTGGGCTCCGCGGGCGCGCATCGATGTGAACGCGGCATGGCCCGGGGTATCCAGGAACGTGATGACACCCTTGTCGGTGGTCACGTGGTAGGCACCGATGTGCTGCGTGATGCCGCCCGCCTCGCCCGTGGCGACCTTGGCGCGGCGGATGTAGTCCAGCAGCGAAGTCTTGCCGTGATCGACATGGCCCATGATGGTGACCACCGGCGGACGCGGCAGCTTCTCGCCCTGTTCCTCGCTCGTGGCCGCATGCTCCAGCAGCGCGGCCTCGGCGCCCTTGTCCTCTTCCTGCACGGGCTTGTGACCCAGTTCTTCGACCACCAGCACCGCGGTGTCGTGGTCGATGACCTGATTGATGGTGGCCATCATGCCCATGTTGAAGAGGGCCTTGACGACCTCCGAGCCTTTCACGGCCATCTTCTGCGCCAGTTCGCTGACGACATTGGCTTCGCCAACAGCCACTTCACGCACGACCGGCGCGGTCGGCTTGGAGAAGCCGTGCGGGCCGCTGCCACCGGCGGATGGACGCTCACTGCCGCGGCCACGACGACGACCACTGCTGCGGCGCGCACGATCGGCGTCGGACAGATGCAGCTTGCCGCTGCCGAATTTCTTGCCGCCCTTTCCGCCCTTTCCGCCCGTGGTGCGCTCTTCGCGCTCGTCCTTGGCCTTCTTCTCGGGAGCCGCCGCCTTCGCCGTCGGCTTGGGACGACCCATGGCCTCTTCGCGCGAGACTTCGCGCACGCGCTCGCGGCGCTTGGGCTGATCGTGCACGCGCGGCATGACCGGCATGGACCATGCGTCCTTCTTTTCCTTCGAAGCTTCGCTGTCCTTCGTATCCTTGACGGACACGGATTCAGACTCGGCTTCGACGGTCGTCTCCGACGTATCGACCGGTTCCTCGATGGTTTCGGGAACGCTGGAAGATTCGGCCTCAGCTTTGGCCTGCGCTTCGGCTTCAGCCTGGGCCTTCGCCTGCTCGTTTGCTTCGGCCTCGGCCTGAGCGGCAGCCGCCGCCTCTTCGGCCTGACGACGCGCGTCCTCTTCCTGCTGAAGCTTGCGCTCGGCTTCCTCGCGGCGCTGCTTCTGCTGCTCGGCGCGCTCCGTCTCTTCGCGCTGGCGCTGCTCCTGCGATTCCTGCAGCTTGCGCGCGGCCTCTTCGCGCTCGACATCGGCCGAGGCGTCTTCACTGATGGCGCTGCGCTTCACATAGGTGCGCTTGGAGCGCACCTCGACATTGACCGTCTTGGCACCGCCACGGGCACCCGCGCGTCCGCTGCCGGAGGCAACCTTGAGCTCGCTGACCTTGCGTCGACGCAGAGTCACCTGCTTCGGTCCGGCCGAAGCCGCTTCGCTTTCACCGCTTCCACCCTTGCCATGCTTGCGGCGCAGGAAGCCGTGCAGCTTCATCTTTTCGGTATTGCTGATGACCTGATCGGGGTCGGAGAACTCCATGCCCGCTTCGCCAAGCTGCGCGAGCAGCTTGTCCACAGGCAGGTCCAGGACCTTGGCCAATTGCTTGATGGTGACGTCCGACATCGTTCTCTTACTCCGCCTTTCCCGCGATCTTCTTGTGTGTCGCCGTGTTGCCCGACACAGCCGTTCCGTCCCTGGCGGGAAGCATCTCAGCTTCCCCAGATGCACGCCGTCCGGGCATGCATCCGTGCTCGATCAGCCTTCCTGCTCCAGACGTGCAATCATCGGCGCACGTGCGGCCATGATCAACGCTGCAGCGCGTTCCTCGTCCATGCCGTCCATGTCGATGAGATCATCGACCGCCTGGTCGGCCAGGTCATCCGCCGTGGTCACGCCGCGCTCGGCAAGAGCATAGGCCGTAGCCTCGTCCATGCCTTCCAGCGACAGCAGGTCTTCGGCGGGAGTGTGTTCTTCCAGGCCTTCCTCGACCGCCAGCGCCGCCGTCAACAGCGCGTCGCGGGCACGGGCGCGCAGTTCCTCGACGATGTCCTCGTCGAAGCCTTCCACGGCCAGCAGCTCGCCGGTCGGCACGTAGGCCACTTCCTCGATACTGGAGAAACCTTCCTGCACCAGGATATTGGCGATTTCCTCATCGACCTCAAGCTTGTCCATGAACAGCTGGCGCGATGCCTCCTGTTCGGCCTCGCTCTTCTCCTGCACCTGGTCCTGCGTCATCACGTTGAGCTGCCAGCCAGTCAGCTTGCTGGCCAGACGCACGTTCTGGCCGCCGCGACCGATGGCCTGGGACAGTTTGTCCTCCGCCACCGCGATGTCCATGGAGTGCTTGTCCTCATCCATGATGATCGACTGCACCTCAGCCGGCGCCATCGCGTTGATGACGAACTGCGCCTGATTCTCGTGCCACAGGATGATGTCCACGCGCTCGCCGTTGAGCTCGTTGGTCACAGCCTGCACACGCGAACCACGCATGCCGATGCAGGCGCCGATGGGATCGGTACGCGCGTCATGCGCGAGCACCGCGATCTTGGCGCGGTCGCCAGCGTCACGGGCGCAGCCCATGATCTCGACCAGGCCCTGGCCCACTTCCGGCACCTCGAGCTTGAACAGCTCGATCATGAATTCCGGCGCGGTGCGCGACACGAACAGCTGCGGCCCGCGGATTTCCGAGCGCACTTCGTACAAGTAACCGCGCAAGCGGTCGCCGACACGCACCGGTTCGCGCGGAATCGACTTGTCGCGCGGAATGAAGGCCTCGGCGTTGCCGCCCAGGTCCAGGTAGATGTTGCCGCGCTCGACACGCTTGACGATGCCGGTGATGAGTTCGCCGACGCGATCCTCATAAGCCTCGACCACCAGGGCACGCTCGGCCTCGCGCACACGCTGCACGATGACCTGCTTGGCAGCCTGGGCAGCGATGCGCCCGAACTCGGCGTTCTCGATCTGTTCCTCGATGTACTCGCCGATCTCGGCATCGGCGCGCTCGTCCACGGCGTCCATCATGCGGATCTGGCGATACGGCGATTCCATCTCGATGTCGTCGGCCACGATCTCCCAACGACGGAAGGTCTCGTAGTCACCCGTTTCACGGTCGATCTCGACGCGGATGTCCGCATCCTCGTCCGGATAGCGCTTCTTGGCCGCCGAGGCCAGTGCCGCTTCCATCGCCTGGAAAATGATGTCGCGCGACACGCCCTTTTCATTGGCTACCGCGTCCACCACCAGCAACAGTTCTTTGCTCATTGCCGCCACTCCGCGAACGCCATCGTGGCGTCCGTATCAAAAAATCAGTGTTTCTTGCCCTTGCCGCCCGACTTCGGTACGGGCGCATAGCCCAACGCCTGCCAGTCGGGTACCAACCGCGCACTCTCCACATCGGCATGCGCGAACTCGAAGGGACCGACGCCGTCGACTTCGACCACGATGCGTTCCGGCGCGGCCTCGACGATCCGGCCGCGCAGACGACGACGATTGTTGATCGGCGCCTTCAGCACCACCTTGACTTCGTCACCGACGAGCTGCGCGAAATGATCCGCCGTGAACAACGGCCGATCGATGCCCGGCGAGGACACCTCCAGCACATAATGCCCGGGAATCGGATCTTCGACATCCAGCGTCGCGGACAATTCGCGACTGGCCGACTCGCAATCGTCAATGCCGACCTCGCGGTCTTCGGCATCAATGTAGACGCGCAGCGTGCCCTGCCCACCCGAGGGGATCCACTCCACTCCGAGGCAGGTCAGTTCGAGATCGGCAATGATCTCGTCAAAGCGTTGGGCAAGGGCCTGCGTGTCCAAATCGATCGCGACTCCATAATTCAAAAACAAAAAATGGGCATGACGCCCATTTCCATAGCGTTGCCGTTGGCTCCGACACCGGCGTCGCGCATCCATGCGCTCGGGGCCGTGGCCCCTAACAAAAAAGCCTCACGAGGAGGCTTTTTTGCCGAAAGTTCTGGTAGCGGGGGTAGGATTCGAACCTACGACCTTCGGGTTATGAGCCCGACGAGCTGCCAGACTGCTCCACCCCGCACCGGAGAAGGGAAACTATAGCGGCGCAGCGTTCACTTGGCAATACCAATCTGCACGAAAAAAGGTTTTTTTCTGCAAATCGGACATGCCAGCTTCAGCCTGCGAACGCCTGCTGGCACCACGAGAACAACGGCCCCCAGTACAAGCCCAGCGCCAGCAGCGCGAGCGCGTTCAGCGAGAGCATCCAGCGCATCGGCATATCGTTCTGCGGCTTGATCTCGACGCCTTCGACCGGCTTGTCGAAGTACATCACCTTGACCACGCGCAGGTAGTAGTACAGACCCACGATGGCGGCGACGATGGCAACGATGGCCAGCCACATCATGCCGGCGTCGATGGCTGCCTTCAGGATCAGCAGCTTGGCGAAGAAGCCGAACAGCGGCGGCACGCCGGCCAGCGAGAACATCGCCAGCATCATCAGGAAGGCCATCCAGCGCGAACGCTCGTTGAGCCCCTTGAAGTCATCGATCTCCTCGCACTCGAAGCCCGCGCGCGACATCGCCAGGATCACGCCGAACGCGACCGTCGACATCAGCGCGTAGCTGATCGCGTAGAACATCGCCGCGGCGTAGCCGGACGGTGAGGCATTGACCAGACCCAGCAGCAGATAGCCCATGTGCGCGATGGTCGAATAGGCGAGCAGACGCTTGATGTTGGTCTGCACGATGGCGACCAGATTACCGATCACCAGCGAGAGCACGGCCAGCACCGCCAGCATCAACTGCCACTGATGCAGCAGGTCGCCCGGACCGAACGCGCTCAGCAGACGGTAGGCCATACCAAAGGCGGCCAGCTTGGAAGCGGAGGCGACGAAGGTCACTGTCGCCGTCGGCGCGCCCTGGTAGACGTCCGGCAGCCACATGTGGAACGGCGCCGCGCCCAGCTTGAAAGCGATGCCCACGATCATGAAGATCAGACCGAAGCGCAGCAGATTCGGCATGTCCGTCTGCATCGCCGCAGCGTGCAGATGCGCCAGATCCAGCGTGCCCGTGGCGCCGTAGATCATCGACATGCCGTACAGCAGCGAACCGGAGGCCAGTGCGCCCAGCACGAAGTACTTGATCGCCGCTTCCGAAGACAGGCGCGAATCGCGATTGAACGCTACCAGCGCATACGAGGACAGCGTCAGCAGCTCCAGCCCCAGGTACACGGTGATCAGGCTGCCGGCGGAAACCAGCAGCATCACGCCCAGCACCGCGAACAGCGTCAGCACGTAGAACTCGCCGTGCCACAGCTTGCGGTCCTTGAGGTACGGGCGCGAGAACACGAACACCAGCAGCACCGAAATCAGCGCGAACAGGCTGAGAATCTCGCTGACGCGATCGCGGATGAACATCCCTCCGAAAGCGCTCAACGCGTGCGGCGGCTGACCGGAGACCACCAGAAACCCGGTGATCGCGGTGATCGCAATGGCCAGCCAGTGGGTCGCGTTGCGCTGTTCCTCGCGGATGAACGCGTCCATCAGCAGCAGCACGCACACTGCCGCGACCAGGTAGATCTCCGGCAGGAGGATGAGTATGTCGTTCCAGCTCAGCATGCGGCAGTCCTCAGATCTTGCTGATGGCCAGTTGTTGCACCAGATGGTCGATCGAGCCGCCCATCAGATGCACCAGAGGCTGCGGCCACACGCCGATGGCGAGCACCACCACCGCGAACGCCGTCAGCACGAAAGCCTCTCGGCCATTGATGTCCTTCATCGCGGCAACCTTCTCGTTGGTCACCTTGCCCCACACCACGCGCTTGACCAGCCACAGGGTGTAGGCCGCGCCGATGATGAGCGTGAAGGCGGCGATCAGTGCGATCCACGGGTTGGCGCTGAAGCTGGCCAGAATCACCATGAATTCGCCGACGAAACCGCTGGTGCCCGGCAGGCCGCAGTTGGCCATGGCGAAGAACACCATGAAGAAGGCGAACCACGGCATCACGTTCACCAGACCGCCGTAGTCCTTGATCATGCGGGTGTGCAGGCGGTCGTACATCACGCCGATGCACGAGAACATGGCGCCCGACACGAAACCGTGCGACATCATCTGCACCATCGCGCCCTGCACGCCCAGGTTGGCCGCGTCCACGTTGCCCAGGTCACGCACCAGCATGAAGGCGATGAAGATGCCCAGGGTGACGAAGCCCATGTGCGCGATGGACGAATACGCCACCAGCTTCTTCATGTCCTCCTGCACCAGCGCCACGTAGCCGATGTAGACCACCGGAATCAGGCTCAGCACGATCACCAGCCAGGCGTAGTGCGCCGAGGCGTCCGGCACGATCGGCAGCGAGAAGCGCAGGAAACCGTAGCCACCCACCTTCAGCATCACCGCCGCCAGCACCACTGAACCGCCGGTCGGCGCCTCGACGTGGGCGTCGGGCAGCCAGGTGTGCACCGGCACCATCGGGATCTTGATGGCGAACGCAATCAGGAAGGCGAAGAACAGCCAGCTCTGCTCCTTCATGGTCAGCGGCAGATGCGCCAGCGTGGCCATGTCGAAGGTTCCGGCCTTGTGATACAGGTAAATCAGGCCGACCAGCATGAAGATCGAGCCGAGGAACGTGTAGATGAAGAACTTCAGCGTCGCGTACACGCGGCGCGGCCCGCCCCAGATGCCGATGAGGATGAACATCGGAATCAGCATGGCCTCGAAGAACACGTAGAACAGCAGCGCGTCGGTGGCGCAGAACACACCGATCAGCAGGCCTTCCAATACCAGCATGGCGGCCATGTACTGATGCGGCTTGTTGTCCTTGATGACGTCCCAGGCACCAACGATGACCAGCACGCCGACGAAGCTCGTCAGCAGGATCAACGCCACCGAGATGCCGTCCACGCCCAACGCGTAATTGACATGCAGCGAGGCGATCCACGGGGTGGATTCAACCAGCTGCATGACCGCGCCGTCCGTGTGGTAGGCCGGCAGCAGGAACAGGCTGGCCACAAACGTCGCGACCGCGACGGCCAGAGCGATCCAGCGACTGGCGCTGCCGCGCGCACCGGCGATCAGCACCGGCACGGCACCGGCCATGGGCAGCCAGATCAGCAGGCTAAGCAGATGATTCGACATAGGTCCTTGCTTCCCTGATTGCTCAAACGTGCCCGAACCACCAGAACCCGCCCAGAAGCAGGATCAGGCCGAGGATCATGGCGAACGCGTAGTGATAGAGGTAACCCGACTGCAGGCGACGCATGCCGGCGGCGATGCGCTGCACGAGGCTCGCCGAGCCGTCGATGGCGCCGTCGATGACGGCGGTGTCGCCGGCCTTCCAGAACAGACGGCCCAGCTTGACGCCACCGCGGGCGAAGATCGCGAGGTAGACCTCGTCGAACCAGAACTTGCGGTCGAGCACCACGTAGACCGGCTTGAAGATGCGCTGGATGCGCCCCGCCATGGCCGGATTGAAAATGTAGACGTAGGTGGTGATGGCGAAACCGGCCACGACCAGCCAGAACGGCGTCTGCGTGAAGCCGTGCAGCGCCATCGCCAGCGCGCCGTGGAACTCGGTACCCATCTCGGCCAGCACATTGTGCGCTTCGGTCACGTGGATGGCCTTGCCGAACCAGTCGCCGAACAGCATCGGACCGACGGTGAAGAAACCGATCAGCAGCGACGGGATCGCCAGCATCACCAGCGGCACCGTCACTACCCACGGGGATTCCTTCGGCGCATGCGCCAGGACGCCCGGTTCGTGGTGGTGATCGTCGTGGTCGTCATGACCGTGGCCATGCGACTCGACCACCTTGAAGCGCTCCTTGCCGTGGAAGGTCAGGTGCATCTGGCGGAAGGTGTACAACGCCGTGACCAGCGCGCCCATCAGCACGCAGAAGTAAGCGTAGTGCGCGCCCCAGCGATGCGACTCACCGGCCGCCTCGATGATGGCGTCCTTGGAGTAGAAGCCGGAGAAGAACGGCACGCCGCACAGCGCCAGCGAACCGACCCACATGGTGATGTAGGTGATCGGCATGTACTTGCGCAGGCCGCCCATATGGCGCATGTCCTGCTCGTGGTGCATGGCGATGATCACCGAGCCGGCGCCCAGGAACAGCAGCGCCTTGAAGAACGCGTGCGTCATCAGGTGGTAGACCGCTCCGGCATAGGCCGACACGCCCAGCGCCACGGTCATGTAGCCCAGCTGCGACAGCGTGGAATACGCGATCACGCGCTTGATGTCGTTCTGCACGATGCCGATCATGCCGGTGAACAAGGCACCGGTGGCGCCGATCACCATGATGAAGCTCAGCGCCGTCGACGACAACTCGAAGATCGGCGACATGCGCGCGACCATGAAGATGCCCGCCGTGACCATGGTCGCGGCATGGATCAGCGCGGAGATCGGCGTCGGGCCTTCCATCGAGTCCGGCAGCCACACGTGCAGCGGCACCTGTGCCGACTTGCCCATGGCGCCGATGAACAGCAGGATGCCGATCACCGTGGCCGCACTCCAAGCGTGGTTCTGGGTGATGTGCAGGGTCTGGCCGACCAGGGTCGGCGCGGCGTCGAACGCGGTCTGGTAGTCGAGTGTGCCGAGGAAATACAGCACCGCGCCGATGCCCAGCACGAAGCCGAAGTCGCCCACGCGGTTGACCAGGAACGCCTTCAGATTGGCGAAGGTCGCGCTCGGGCGCTTGAAGTAGAAACCGATCAGCAAGTACGAAACCAGGCCCACGCCTTCCCAGCCAAAGAACAGCTGCATGAAGTTGTTGCTCATCACCAGCATCAGCATGGCGAAGGTGAACAGCGCGATGTAGCTGAAGAAGCGCGTGTAACCGTCATCGTCGGCCATGTAGCCGATGGTGTAGATGTGCACCATCAGCGAAACGAAGGTGACGACGACCATCATCATCGCGCTGAGGCGATCGATCATGAAGCCGACGCTGGCGTTGAACTTGCCGACCTGGAACCAGGTGTAGAGGTCGTGGTTGTAGTTGGCTGCCCCGCCCCACACCAGCTGGTAGAGGACGTAGAAGGACAGCACGCAGGAAATCGCCACGCCGAGGATGGTGACCGTATGCGATCCGGCGCGTCCGATGGTGCGGCCCAGAAAGCCGGCCAGCACGGCACCGGCCAGCGGTGCCAGCGCGATGATCAACAGGATGGAGGTGGATAGCTCGTGCATGTGCCCTTAACCCTTCATCGAATCGATTTCGGCGATGTTGATCGTGCTGCGATTGCGGAACAGCAGCGTCAGGATCGCCAGGCCGATGGCCGTTTCGGCCGCCGCCACGGTGAGAATGAAGAACACGAACACCTGCCCTGCCACGTCGCCACTGAAGCGCGAGAAAGCGACAAAGTTGATGTTCACCGCCAGCAGCATCAACTCGATCGACATCAGCAGCACGATGACGTTCTTGCGGTTGATGAAGATGCCGGCCACGGCGATGCAGAACAGCACGGCGCCGAGCACGATGAAATGCGAAAGCGTGATCATGATTCGGACTCCTGCGGACGCTCGGCATCCATCTTCACGACGCGGACGCGGTCGCGATTGCTCACGCGCACCTGGTCGCCCGGGTTCTGTCGGCGGGTCAGCGGCTTGTGGCGCAGCGTCAGCACCACGGCTGCGATTAGGCCGACGGTAAGAATCAGCGCCGCGATCTCGAACGGAAGCAGGAAGCGCGTGTACAGCGCCTGCCCCAGCCAGGCGGTGTTCGACATGCCCGCGGCGGCGGCCGGATCCGGCCCCATCGTCATCACGTGCATGGCGCGCACGCCGATCAGCGCAAGCATCTCCACCAGCATCACGGCAGCCACGATGATGCCGACCGGCAGATACTTGATGAAGCCTTCGCGCATGCGTTCGAGGTTGATGTCCAGCATCATCACCACGAACAGGAACAGCACCATCACCGCACCGACGTAGACCACGATCAGCGCGATGGCCAGGAACTCGGCCTGCGCCAGCAGCCAGATGCTGGCGACACTGAAGAAGGTCAGCACCAGCGACAGCACCGCGTGCACGCTGTTGCGCAGGGTGATCACCATCAGCGCCGAAGCCACGGCCACGGCGCCAAAGGCGTAGAAACAGATCAATTGCAGTAGCTGTGCGCTCACTTCACTTCTCCAGCCAGCCGCGCGTATGTCGTTCGATTCATGTCGTCCATGCCCCTCAGCGGTAGGCCGCGTCCTGAGCGCGGTCGGCAGCGATTTCCTGCTCGTAGCGATCACCGATGGCCAGCAGCTGCTGCTTGGTCACGACGTTCTCGCCACGCTGTTCGAAGTGGTACTCATGGACCGAGGTCTCGACGATGGAGTCCACCGGGCAACTCTCTTCGCAGAAGCCGCAGTAGATGCACTTGAACAGGTCGATGTCGTAACGCGTGGTGCGGCGCTGGCCATCGCTTTCGCGCGGCGCGGAATCGATGGTGATCGCCAGCGCCGGGCACACCGCCTCGCACAACTTGCAGGCGATGCAGCGTTCCTCGCCGTTGGCGTAGCGGCGCAGCGCGTGCAGTCCGCGGAAGCGGTTCGACTTCGGGATGTGCTCCATCGGGAAGCGCATCGTGTACTTGGGCTTGAACATGTAGCGCAGCGTCAGGCCCATGCCCTGGAACATCTCGATGAGCAGCAGGCTCTTGAAGTAGCTAGTGATTCGGGACATGTCTGATCAACCTCCGATCGTGACCCAGCCGAAGTACTTCATGCAGCCGGCTACGAGCACCCAGACGATCGTGATCGGAATGAACACCTTCCAGCCCAGACGCATGATCTGGTCATAGCGATAGCGCGGGAAGGTGGCGCGGAACCACAGGAAGAAGAACGAGAAGATGAAGGCCTTGGCGAACAGCCACAGGATGCTCCCGTGACCGATCCAGCCCCACGAGACCGGGAACGGACTCAGCCAGCCGCCCATGAACAGCACGGCTGCCAGGAAGCTGATCAGGATCATGTTGGCGTATTCGGCCAGGAAGAAGATCGCAAAGGCCGAACCCGAATACTCGACGTGGAAGCCGGCGACGATTTCCGACTCGCCTTCGGCGACGTCGAACGGCGCGCGGTTGGTCTCGGCCACGCCGGAGATCCAGTAGATCACGAACACCGGCAGCAGCGGCAGCCAGAACCAGTCGAAGATGCCCTTCGGACCGGCCTGCGCGTCGACGATGGCGGTCAGGTTCAAGCTGCCGGCCAGCACCAGCACGCAGACCAGCGCCATGCCCATGGCCAGTTCGTAAGAGATCACCTGCGCCGCCGAACGCATCGCACCGAGCAACGCGTAGCGCGAGTTCGACGCCCAGCCCGCCAGGATAATGCCGTAGACGCCCACCGAACTCATCGCCAGCAGGTACAGCACGCCGGCGTTGACGTTGGCCAGCACCATGCCCTGATCGAACGGCACCACGGCCCAGGCCGCCAATGCCGGAATCAGCGCCAGCAGCGGCGCCAGGAAGAACAGGAACTTGTTGGCGTTGGTCGGGACAAGGACTTCCTTGATCAGCAGCTTGACCACGTCGGCGAAGGCCTGGAACAGGCCCAGCGGACCGATCTTGTTCGGCCCCATGCGCACGTGCATCCAGCCGATGACCTTGCGTTCCCAGTACACGAACATGGCCACCGTCAGAACCACCGGCAGCATGATCGCGAAGATCAGCAGGACCGGAACAAGCACCTCGTGAAACAGCAGGTCGGCCATGGGTTACGCCTTGCTAAGAGTGAGGGCTGCGCCATACGGCGGCAGCGAAGCGGTATCCGCATAGGCGGACTCGATCCAGGCGGCGCCGACCGGCACCGCGTCATCCACAACCACCGGCAGCACGCGCGTTTCGCCAACACGTGCCCGGCCACCGTCGACAAGTCCCAGACGGGACGCGTCGTCGGCATGCAAGCGTACGGCGGCTCCGCGGGTCAGCGGATGGTCGTTCAGCGCCTTGGCGCGACGCAGCACGGCATCACTGCGGTAGATCGGCATGCTGGCGATGCGCGTCAGACCGGAGGCCGCGGCACCGCGTTCGCACAGACCGTCGACCACGACCGGCTCGGATGTATGCATCTCGGCGCGAAGGCCGGCGAAATCGTCGAAACCGAAACCCTCGATCGCGAGTTCGCCACCGATGGCACGAAGAATCTTCCATCCGGCCCGAGCCTGACCCGGCGCGGTCGCGCCGGCGGGCTGCGATTGCTCGATGCCGTCCACGTTGGTCAACGTGGCGTCGATTTCCGGCAGCAGCGCCAGCGGCAGGATCACGTCGGCGACATCGCGCAGGCTGCGACCGGCGTAGGCGCTGAAGGCGACCACGGTGTTCGCACCCAACAGCGACTGCATCGCCGTGGCATCGTCAGCGAAGTCGTACGGCATGTCCACGCCGTACAGCACGTAGGCGTCACGCGGCTGCGCCAGCATGGCGCGAGCATCGAGACCGCCCTCGCCCGGCAGCACGTCGCCGCGCGCCAGGCCGACCGCATTGGCGCCCAACGGGATTTCGTTGAAACCGGCCTGCGCGGCTTCGGCGACATAGCGCGCGGCAGCGCGCAGCCAGGATGCCTGCGGATGCGTGGCGGCCATTTCGCCGAACACCACCACGGCCTGCGAAGCCTTGCTCAAGGCATCGAAGGCCGCCTCGGCCGCGGCATCGCTCTCGACGCTGCTCAGTACCTCCGCCAGCGCCGACGACGGCTTCAGCTCGCTCTTGGCCGCGGCGGCCTTGGCGATCGCCAGTACCGCCTGAGGCAGATGCTGCGGGGCGACCGTGGTCTCGCCGGCCAGCGCATAGCCCTGATCGATCTTGAGGCTGCCGACCGCGTGGACGGCGGCGCCGTGACGCACGGCCTGACGCAGACGATGGCCGAGCAACGGCATCTCGTGACGCAGGTTGCTGCCGACCAGCAGCGCCGCGCCGACCTTGTCCATCTCGGCGACCGGCGTGCCGAACGTGCGCGCCACGGGTGCGTCGGCGAAATCGACCGTGCGCAGACGGTGATCGATGTGCGCGCTGCCCAGGCCCTTGGCCAGACGGCGCAGCAGATCGCCTTCTTCGTTGCTGGTGAAGGGGCTGACCAGGAAACCGATGTCCTGTCCCGCTTCGCGCAGCGCGTCGACGGCCGCCTTCAGGGCCACGTCCCACTGCACTTCGTGCCAGGTGCCGTCGCGCTTGACCATCGGCACGTGCAGACGATCGTCGGCGTACAGCCCCTGATGGCTGTAGCGATCACGATCGGACAGCCAGCATTCGTTGATCGATTCGTTGTCACGCGGCACCGTGCGCAGGACTTCGCCGCGGCGCGTATGCAGCCACAGGTTCGAGCCCAGCGCATCGTGGTAGCCGATGGACGGACGCGCCAGCAGTTCCCAGGCGCGGGCCTGGAACTGGAACGGCTTGTTGGTCAGCGCGCCGACCGGGCACACGTCGATGATGTTGCCGCCGATCTCGCTGTCGATGGACTTGCCGATGTAGGTACCGATCTCCAGGCCCTCACCGCGGTTCATGCCACCCAGTTCGTAGGTGCCGGCGATCTCGCCCATGAAGCGCACGCAGCGCGTGCACTGGATGCAGCGGGTCATCTCGGTGGCGATCAGCGGGCCGAGATTCTCGTCGGCGACCGTGCGCTTGCGCTCGGTGTAACGGCTGACGGAACGGCCGTAGCCCAGCGCCACGTCCTGCAGCTCGCACTCGCCGCCCTGATCGCAGATCGGGCAGTCCAGCGGATGATTGATGAGCAGGAACTCCATCACGTCACGCTGCCAGTGCAACGCCTTGTCCGAACGCGTGGAGACCTTCATGCCCTCGCCCACCGGCGTGGCGCAGGCCGGCTGCGGCTTGGGAATCGCGCGACCGCCCATCTCCACCTCGACCAGACACTGCCGGCAGTTGGCGGCGATGGCCAGTTTCGGGTGATAGCAGAAACGCGGAATCGTGATCCCGGCCTTGTCGGCGGCCTGGATGATCATCGAACCCTTGGGCACCTGCATGGCCTTGCCATCGATCTCGATGTTGACCATGTCCGGCGGAGTGTTGTTGGCGGGCTGCGCACTCATTATGCGGCGACTCCCAGCTTGTCTTCGGTCATCGAACGGCCGTGCTCGACGAAATATTCGAACTCGTCCCAGAAGTGGTGCAGGAAGCCCTGCACCGGCCACGCGGCGGCTTCGCCGAAGGCGCAGATGGTATGGCCCTCGATCTGACCCGCCACCGCCTTCAGGCGATGCAGATCTTCCTTGGTGCCCTTGCCCTCGACGATGCGCGACAGCACGCGGTACATCCAGCCGGTGCCCTCGCGGCACGGCGTGCACTGGCCGCAGGACTCCTTGAAGTAGAACTGCGAGATGCGGCGGCAGGCCTTGACCATGCAGGTGGTCTCGTCCATGACGATGACCGCGCCGGAACCGAGACCGGAACCCGCCTGCTGCAGGCTGTCGTAGTCCATGGTGCAGTCAAGGATGACATCGGCCGGCAGCACCTTCATCGACGAACCGCCGGGAATCACGGCCTTGAGTTTGTTGCCGTTGCGCACACCGCCGGCCATCTCCAGCAGTTCCTTGAAGGACGTGCCGAGACGGATTTCGAAGTTACCCGGATTATTGACGTGGCCGGACACCGAGAAAATCTTCGGACCGCCGTTGTTCGGCTTGCCCTGCTCCAGGAACCAGTCCGCGCCATTGCGCAGGATGGCCGGCACTGAAGCATAAGTCTCGGTGTTGTTGATGGTGGACGGCTTGCCGTACAGACCGAAGTTGGCCGGGAACGGCGGCTTGAAGCGCGGCTGGCCCTTCTTGCCTTCCAGCGACTCCATCAATGCGGTTTCCTCGCCGCAGATGTAGGCACCGGCGCCGAGCGCGTTATGAATGTCCACGTCGATGCCCGTGCCCTGGATGTTCTTGCCCAGCAGGCCGGCCTCGTAGGCTTCCTTCAGCGCCTCTTCGATATGCTCGAACGGTTCGTGGTGGAACTCGCCGCGCATGTAGTTGTAGGCGGCGGTCGAACCCGTCGCGTAGCACGCGATGGCCATGCCCTCGAGCACGGAATGCGGATTGAAGCGGAGGATGTCGCGGTCCTTGCAGGTACCCGGCTCGGACTCGTCCGAGTTGCACAGGATGTACTTCTGCATGTCGCCCTTCGGCATGAAGGACCACTTCAGCCCGGTCGGGAAGCCTGCGCCGCCGCGACCGCGCAGGCCGCTGGCCTTGACCGCGTCGATGATGGAAGCCGGATCCGGCTTCTCGGCCAGGATCTTCTCCCAGGCCTTCCAGCCGCCGCTCGCGCGGTAGCTTTCCAGGGACCACGGCTTGTCGTGGTGCAGCGTCGTGTAGACGACCTGGTGCTGTTTGGGTTCGGGACCGTATGCCATGACCTTTACCTTTGCGATCCCGCCGCGGCGAGGATCCAGTCGCGGCCGTTCAGGGCCGCAGAATGCGAAATTGCGTCAATCGAGCTTGTCGAGAATCTCGTCGACCTTCTCCGGCGTCAGCTTCTCGTGATAGTGGCCATCGACCACCATCATCGGCGCGCCGCAGCAGGCCGCCAGGCACTCTTCCTCGCGCTTGAGGTAGATACGCCCGTCCGGCGAACTCTCGCCCAGCTTCACCCCGTACTTGTTCTCGCAGTGACGCACGAGGTCCTCGGCGCCATTGAGCCAGCACGAGATGTTGGTGCAGATCGCCACATTGTGACGACCGACCGGCTCCAGCTCGAACATCGAGTAGAACGTGGCGACCTCGTAGGCCCATACCGGCGGCAGGTCCAGATACTTGGCCACCGCGGCAATCAACTCGTCAGTCAGGTAACCGCCGTTCTGTACCTGCGCGGCGAACAGACTCTGGATCAACGCCGAGCGCTTGCGATCCTCGGGGAACTTGGCCGCCCAGTGATCCATGTGCTTGCGCGTGTCCTCGCTGAGGACGGCCTGCGGATCGACGTCACGAACCTTGTCGAAATTACCGGTGGCTCTCATCGGTCGACCTCCCCGAACACCACATCATAGGTACCGATCATGGCGACCACGTCCGGCAGCATGTGGCCGGCGGTGATGGCATCCATGGACGAAAGATGCACGAAGCTCGGCGCGCGAACCTTCACGCGGAACGGTTTGTTGGCGCCGTCGGAAATCATGTACACACCGAACTCGCCCTTGGGGGCCTCGACTGCGGCATAGGTTTCGCCAGCCGGCACGCCGTAGCCCTCGGTGAACAGCTTGAAGTGATGGATCAGGGCTTCCATGTCGTGCTTCATGGCTTCGCGCGACGGCGGCGAGACCTTGAAGTTGTTGAGCATGACCGGACCCGAATGCTCGCGCAGCCACTTCACGCACTGCTTGATGATGCGATTGGACTGGCGCATCTCCTCGACACGCACCAGATAGCGGTCGTAGCAGTCGCCGTGGACGCCGACCGGGATGTCGAAGTCCATGTCCGCATAGGCGGCGTACGGCTGCTTCTTGCGCAGATCCCATTCGATGCCGGAACCGCGAAGCATCGGACCGGTCATGCCCCAGGCCTGCGCCTGTTCCGGACTGATGATGCCGATGTCGACGGTGCGCTGCTTCCAGATGCGATTGTTGGTCAGCAGATTCTCGTACTCGTCCACCTTCGACGGGAAGTCGTCGGTGAAAGCGTCGAGGAAGTCCAGCATGGAACCTTCACGCCACTGGTTCAGGCGCTTGAGATCCGCACCCTTGTGCCAGCGTGACTCGTTGTACTGCGGCATCTTCGCCGGCAGGTCACGATAGACACCGCCCGGACGGTAGTACGTCGCGTGCATGCGCGCGCCGGAGACCGCCTCGTAGCAGTCCATCAGCTCTTCGCGCTCGCGGAAGGCGTACAGGAACACGGCCATGGCGCCGAGATCGAGCGCGTTCGAACCGATCCACATCAGGTGGTTCAGGATGCGGGTGATCTCGTCGAACATCGTGCGGATGTACTGCGCGCGGATCGGCGCCTCGATGCCCAGCAGATTCTCGATGGCGCGCACGTAGCCGTGCTCGTTGCACATCATCGACACGTAGTCGAGACGATCCATGTAGCCGATCGACTGATTGAACGGCTTGGACTCGGCCAGTTTCTCGGTCGCGCGATGCAGCAGACCGATGTGCGGATCGGCCTTGACCACGGTCTCGCCGTCCATCTCCAGCACCAGGCGCAGCACGCCGTGGGCGGCCGGATGCTGCGGGCCGAAGTTCATCGTGTAATTGCGGATTTCCTGAGCCGACATCGCTCAATTCTCCTGCCAGTGATCGGCAGCTTCGGCCTTGGCCTGCTGCAGGTCGACGTCGTCGCGGATCACGCGCGGTACCAGCACGCGCGGTACGACGGACGTCACCGGTTCGTAGACCACGCGCTTCTTGTCGGGGTCGTAGCGCATCTCGACGTTGCCGATCAGCGGGAAGTCCTTGCGGAACGGACGGCCGACGAAACCGTAGTCGGTGAGGATGCGACGCAGATCCGGATGACCGTCGTAGACGATGCCATACAGATCGAAGGATTCGCGCTCGAACCAATTCGCGACCGGCCACAGACCGACCAGCGAAGGCACCAGCGGCAACGCATCGTCTTCGCAGAAGGTGCGAACGCGCAGGCGACGGTTGTGGCGAATCGAAAGCAGATGCACGACCGAGGCGAAGCGTCGCTCCATCTCGACATTGCGCGGCCGGCCTTCCCAGTCGAAACGACCGGTGGCTTCACCGTGCACGCCGCGCGAGAAACCGGCACCGGACACCGAGGTGGTCTCCCACTCGTTCTGCCCGTAGCCGAGATAGTCGACGCCGCAGACATCGATCAGTTCGCTGAAGTCGAAATCCGGCTCGTCGCGCAGCGCGGTCGCGACCTGCATCAGGTCGCTCGGGGCCACTTCGATGGTGGTCTCGCCACGCACCGTCTCGACCTTGCCCAGCACTTCGCCGAAACGCGCGACAAGGCGCTCGGCCAGCGAGTTCGTTTGCGTATCGCTCATGGCCCGACCTCAGCGCGCGATGGTGTGGGTGCGGCGGATCTTCTTCTGCAACTGCAGAATGCCGTGGATCAGGGCCTCGGCCGTGGGCGGACAGCCCGGCACGTAGATGTCCACCGGCACGATGCGGTCGCAACCGCGCACCACCGAATAGGAATAGTGGTAGTAGCCGCCGCCATTGGCACACGACCCCATGGAGATGACCCACTTCGGGTCGGGCATCTGGTCGTAGACCTTGCGCAGCGCCGGAGCCATCTTGTTGACCAACGTACCGGCGACGATCATCACGTCGGACTGACGCGGGCTCGGACGGAAGATCACGCCGTAGCGATCCAGATCCAGACGCGCGGCGCCGGCATGCATCATCTCGACGGCACAGCAAGCCAGACCGAAGGTCATCGGCCACATCGAACCCGTACGCGCCCAGTTCATTAGTGCGTCGACGCTGGTGGTTGCCCAGCCGCGCTGCACGATGGGGTTGTCGCCCGCCGGGCGCAGAATGTCATCGACGCGGTCCAGCGGCTGCGGGTTGTGCATCACCCGGTCAATGGAGGAGATCAATCCCATTCCAGCGCTCCTTTCTTCCAGACGTAGGCGAAACCGACCACCAGCAGCGCCAAGAACAATCCCATCTCGATGAGCGCGATGGCACCGATCTTGTCGAACACCACGGCCCATGGGAACAGGAACGCCACCTCCAGATCGAAGATGATGAACAGAATGGCGATCAGGTAGTAGCGCACGTCGAACTTCATGCGCGCATCCTCGAAAGCCTCGAAACCGCATTCGTACGGCGAGAGCTTTTCAGGGTCGGGATTGCGGGGCGCTACGAGAAGGCCGATCGCCAGCAGAACAATGCCGAGGCCACCGGCCACGACGAGGAACAACAGCACGGGCCAGTATTCGGCTAGCACGGGTCGGCAACCTCCACGCTTCGTTGCGCATCAGCGACTGTCGCCCCGATGACGACAGTCTTCATTGTAATTGGTGCCCAAGGGGGGACTCGAACCCCCACGACTTTCGTCGCTACCACCTCAAGGTAGTGCGTCTACCAATTCCGCCACCTGGGCAAAAAACTCAAATCGTTACTTCTTCGCGGGAGCCGGCGTGACCGGCTTGCCGCTGCTGGCGCCGCCCGCTTCCTGCGGCAACGACGGCACATCCGAACCCGAAGGCATCGCAGCGCTGGATGACGGAGCTGTCTGAACCGGCGCTGCAGGTGCTGCCTTCGTCGTGGCGCTCGCGGCAGGTGTCTGCATCGCGGACATCACGCCGAGGTTCTTGGCCTGTTTCGGCGCACCCGAATGGCTGAAGTATATCGCCATACCGAGGCTGAGGAGAAAGAAAAGCGTCGCCAGCACGCCCGTCGCGCGCGTCATGAAGCTGGACGAGCCACGCGCACCGAACACGGTGCCCGACGCACCCGCACCGAAACCGGCGCCGGCGTCGGCGCCCTGGCCGCGCTGCATGAGGATCAGCACGATCATGGCCGCGGCGATCAGGATGTAGAAAACGCTGAAGATGATGAACATGTCTAGTTGGTCTCCGCCGCGCCACGCGCTTGATGCGCTGCCGCGCAGATGGCCAGAAAGTCGGTTGCTGTCAGGGAAGCCCCGCCGATCAAGCCGCCGTCCACGTCCGCCTGGGCGAACAGTTCGGCTGCATTCGAGGGTTTGACGCTGCCGCCGTAAAGCAGGCGCGTCAGACCGCTGATTTTAGCACTTCCTTTTGCCAGTTGGCTACGGATAAACGCATGCGCATCCTGTGCCTGTTGCGGGGTGGCCGTCTGCCCCGTGCCGATCGCCCAGACCGGCTCGTAGGCAATCACCGCCTGCTCGAACGCTTCGACGCCATTGTGCTCGAGCACGGCACCCAGCTGTTCGGACAGCACTTCTTCGGTGCGACCCTGCTCGCGCTGCTCCAGCGTTTCGCCAATGCAGAGCATCGGAGTGAGTCCAGCCTTCCGCGCCGCGGCGAACTTGCGTGCCACCAACTCGCTGCTCTCGCCGTGGTACTGGCGGCGCTCGGAGTGCCCGACCAGCGCCCAGACGCAACCTGCGTCGCGCAACATCGCAGCCGACACTTCGCCGGTGTACGCGCCTTCGGCGTGCTCGCTGACGTCCTGCCCGCCACATGGCAAGGCATCACCGTGCGTCGCACAGAGATCAAGATAGGGATACGGCGGAAACACCGCCACGTCGATGTCCGTCGGACGCTGCGCGGCGATATCCGCCGTCAACGCCGTCGCCATCGCCCGCGTGCCGTGCATTTTCCAGTTTCCCGCTACCAGCATCCTGCGCATGAGTGCGACCCCTTCGCCTCGATCAAGCCCGCAAGGATAGCGGCGACCACGCAAATCTGGCAATGCGGAAATACCTGAACCCGAATCGTCCAGAAGGCAGGTTGTGCGCCCTGCGCACGAAAACGTCGACCACAGCGTCCTCACAAACGTGCGGCTTTGCTTATGATGAAGAACCACATTGACCTGCAAGGGAAGGCCTCGCATGACCGCACACCCGCGACCCGTCGCCCTGATCACCGGCGCTTCGGCCGGCATCGGCGCCGCCTTCGCCCGCGAACTCGCCGCGCGCGGGCACCATCTCGTCCTGACTGCGCGCCGTGCCGCGCGCCTGCAGGAACTGGCCGAAGAGCTGTGCGCCCGGCATGGCGTCGAAGTGCAGGTCATGGTCGACGACCTGGCCGACCCGATGGCACCGCGCCGCATCGTCGACGCACTGGAACAGCGCAATCTGGGCATCGACGTGCTGATCAATAACGCCGGCTACGGCGTACCGGGCAGTTTCGACAGCCAGCCCTGGGTCCGGCACAGCGACTTCCTGCAGGTGCTGGTCCACGCTCCGACCGAACTCGCGCATCGCCTGCTGCCCGGCATGATCGAACGCCGTCACGGGCGCATCATCAACGTCGCCTCGCTGGCCGGCCACCTGCCCGGTTCCACGGGGCACACGCTCTATGCCGCCTCCAAGGCCTACATGATTCGCTTCTCCGAATCGCTGGCGCTGGAGAACCGCGCGCGCGGCGTCCATGTCTGCGCGCTGTGCCCGGGCTTCACCTACAGCGAGTTCCACGACGTCACCGGCGCGCGCGAACTGGTCTCGAAGATGCCGAAGTGGATGTGGATGCAGGCCGACCAGGTCGCCGCGCAGGGACTCGACGCCGTCGAGCGCGGCGATGTGGTCTACGTCAACGGCCGCGTGAACCGCGCGATCAAGGCCTTCGCGAAATTGCTCCCGGACAGGCTGGCACTACACCTCTCGTCCCGACACTCCAACCGCTACCGGGTCCTGGAAAGCGAATAGATTCCCGCGCGCCCGGCGCAACGGATGCCTGCGCTATGCTCGACCATCATCTTTCACGGAGCCGTGCCCGATGCCTGTCGCCGCCCGCCCGATGCGCAATCTTCCGTACCGCAAGCCCGCCGAGGGCCGCGACTACTGGATCGTGGATGACGCACTGCCTGATCCCATGGCAGTGCGCGAGCGTCAACTGGCGCGCCAGGACTGGAGCTACGGCCACCCGCACACCGCCGAAGTCTGGCCGGGCATGCGCGCCCTGCCCGCCCTCGATGACGACGAACTCGCGCATGTAGAGACCCATGTCATGCAGCGGACCGGCGCCCAGCGGCTTTGGGTCGAGCAGACGGATGACGGCTCGCGTCTGAATCACAACTGCGTGCAGGTCGTCGGCGCCATCGAGGGCGGCGTCAAACCGCACACCGATTCACTGCATCTGTGTCGATATGCCGCGGTGCTCTACCTGACACCCGATGCGCCGACGCGCTGCGGCACCGCCTTCTATCGGCAGCGGCTGGGCAACGGCCAGGCCGGCGGCAATACCGTCAACAAACCACACCGCAACCTGGTCGATGCATTGGGCACGCGTCACGTCCCGCCGAATTCCTTTGCCGAGGACGTGCGCGTCGATAACCACTTCAACCGCCTGCTCGTCTATCGCGCCAACCTGATCCACAGCGCCACCGCCTACTGCGGTCTGACGCTGGAGGACAAGCGCATGACGGCGGTGTTCTTCTGGATGGCCTAACCCACGTCGGCCATCAGGAGCGGCGACGGCAGGTCAGCGTGTCGCCGACTTCCAGCCCATGGCCGGAACGATCGATCTTCCAGTCGACCCGATAAACATCCTTGCTCACGCGCACATACACGAATTGCTGTGCCGGCTGCTTGCCCGTGTCGACCATCCAGCGCAGGACGTTTCCTTTCCAGCCGTCACTCCACATGCGACGCGCGCCGCCAAAGTTGTCCATCACCGTTGCGCTGTAACGCTTGCGGCCCTGGTCGTACCCCCAGGTCTCGATCGCCCGATAGCTGGCCGGCGGACGGTCGGCGTGGTGCTTGACCAGTACCGAACCGTTCAGATCGAACGCGAACCGCATGGTCGAGGCGATGTGCTTGCCGCTGGACGGAAACATCCCCGCGCACGACCAGCTGCCGGAAAAATAGGCCAGCGCTCACATCACCCCGGCGGGTTTCGGCGCCCCAGCCCACACGAAACTCGCCGGAACCAGCGCCAACACCCCCAGCAGAAGCTTGCTGTACATGCGCATTTTCATCGCCCTCGAATCACTCGCATGGCGTGAGCATTCCGACCGCCGGCCCGCATGGTCAGGGCCGACAGCCAGATGCTCGGATTAAAAATCAGATCAGACGAATTTCACGCAGGCGCTGCTGCAGATACTCGTGCGAAGTGATCGAGGTGTCGTAGCGGCTCGGATTGTCCTCGCTCACACACTGCGGCAGCGGGTCCAGCACCACATCAGGATTCGGATGCAGGAAGAACGGCACCGAGTACCGCGGCTTGCTGGCATCCGCGCCCGGCGGGTTGACCACGCGGTGCGTGGTGGACGGGTACACGTGATTGGTCAAGCGCTGCAGCATGTCGCCGATGTTGACCACGATGGCGTCGCCGGTCGTCGTGATCGGCAGCCATTCACCCTCGCGCGTGAACACCTCCAGACCCGCTGCGCTGGCACCGACCAGCAGCGTGATGAAGTTGATGTCCTCGTGTGCGCCGGCACGCACATTAGGCACATCACCTTCGATCGGCGGATAGTGAATCGGGCGCAGGATCGAGTTGCCCTGATCGATCTTGTCCTCGAAATAGTTCTCCGGCAGATCGATGTGCAGCGCCAACGCACGCAGCACACGCGCGCCGAGTTGGTCCAGCGCCTCGTACAGCGCATAGCCGTACTGCTTGAAGTCGGGCACTTCGGACGGCCACAGGTTCGGCGCCATGGTGTCGGCGAACTTCGAGCCGGGATCGATCTCGCGGCCGATGTGCCAGAACTCCTTGAGATCCGGGTACTGGCTGTCCTTGGCCGTCTCGACCTTGAACGGGGTGTAGCCGCGCGCGCCGCCGGTGCCGGGCACGTGGTACTTCATCTTCACGTCCTCGGGCAGCGCGAAGAAGCGCTGGAAGACGCCGTAGGCGTTCTCGATCAGCTCATGGGTGACGCCGTGGCCGCTGATGCAGCAGAAACCGAATTCACGGTAGGCCGCGCCCAGTTCGGCGACGAAAGCATCGCGGTCGGTGTCGAAACGGCGGATGTCGAGCGTGGGTACGTTTTTCATCGTTCCATATGTCCAGGTTGGCGTGCGGTCATCTTGGGAATCCGCTACCGCAGGAGCGGTGCACGTCGGGCCAATCCTTGGCGACCTGGTTGGACGCGTCTGGCGTCCGGCAGGCTCACGAGCGTGAGTGAGCCGATTTTACGATGTCCGCCAACTCCTGCGCCATGCCCTGCACCTCGTCGGCGTCAGCGGCCTCGACCGTGACGCGCACCAGCGGCTCGGTGCCCGAAGGGCGCAGGAATACGCGTCCGCGTCCGTCCAGACGCTTCTTCGCGGCCGCCACGGCCTCCTGCACGACCTTCGTCTCCAGCACTTCGCGCGCGCCGTGCGCCACCGGCACGTTCAGCATGACCTGCGGCAACTTGTGCAGATCGGCGCGCGCTGCCACCAGATCCTTGCCCTCGGCACGCAGCGCTTCGAGCACGCACAGCGCGGCGACGATGCCGTCGCCGGTGCTCGCCCGATCCAGACAGAGAATGTGTCCGGACGTCTCGCCGCCCAGCACGCCACCGTTCGCCTTCAGCTGCTGCAGCACATAGCGATCGCCGACATGGGCGCGCACGAAGGCGACGCCCAGCGTTCCCAGCGCCTGCTCGAAACCGTAGTTGCTCATCAGGGTGCCGACCACGGGACCGCGCAGGCGGCCGCTGCGCTGCCAGGCACGTGCCATGACGTAGAGCATGTCGTCGCCGTCGACCAGCACGCCGTCGTGATCGATCATCTGCACGCGGTCGCCGTCGCCGTCGAACGCAATGCCCAGATCCGCGCCCTGCTCCAGCACGGTCTTGCGCAGGGCGTCGGGATGTGTTGAACCCACGCCCGCATTGATGTTGAAACCGTCCGGCTGAGCGCCGGTCAGATGCACGTCGGCGCCCAGCTCGGTGAAGACCTTCGGTGCGACCTGGTAGGTGGCGCCGTGGGCGCAGTCCAGCACGATGCGCAGGCCGTGCAGACTAAAATCGCGCGACATGGTGCTCTTGCAGAATTCGACATAGCGGGCCTCGGCGTCGTTGATACGACGCGCCTTGCCCAGTCGCTCCGAAGGCACGGTGACGAAATCGGCATCGACCTCGCGCTCGATCGCCGCCTCGACCGCATCCTCGAGCTTCTCGCCCGCGGCGGAGAAGAACTTGATGCCATTGTCCTGGTGCGGGTTGTGCGACGCGCTGATGACGATGCCGGCATCCGCACGCAGGCTGCGCGTCAGGAACGCCACCGCCGGCGTCGGCATCGGCCCCAGGAGCCGCACGTCTGCGCCCGAAGCTACCAGTCCGGCCTCCAGCGCCGACTCGAACATGTAGCCCGAGATACGGGTGTCCTTGCCGATCAGCACCGTGGGACGTTCCTTGGCGCCGCCCAGCGCGACGCCCGCGGCGCGCCCCAGACGCAGCATGAACTCGGCCGTGATGGGCCACTCGCCCACCCGTCCGCGGATACCGTCGGTGCCGAAATATTTGCGTTCACTCATGATGTCGGGCTCTTTGCAGTCCGTTCCGGGCGCGTCGCGCGCCTCAGTCGTCGTCGGGCCAGCGTGGCGCGCGCTCGAGCGGCGCGACGGGCGGCGGATCGCCGGCATGCACGGCGCGCCACACGGCCAACGCATCGACGGTCGCCGCCACGTCGTGGGTGCGCACCAGCATGGCGCCACGCTGCACGGCGATCAGGGCCGCTGCGACCGAACCGGACACGCGTTCGGTCGGCACTTCACGGCCGGTGATGGCGCCGATCATGGTCTTGCGAGAAAGCCCCACGTACACGCCACCCGCCAGGTCGGCGAACCGTCCAGTCGCGCGCAGCAGCGCCAGGTTGTGCTCCAGCGTCTTGCCGAAACCGAAGCCCGGATCGACCAGCAGCTTGCGCTTGTCGAGACCGGCCATCTCGCAGGCGAACACGCGCTCGGCCAGAAAGCGATGCACTTCGCCGACCACGTCGTCGTATTCCGGCGCGGCCTGCATGCTGCGCGGCGCACCCTGCATGTGCATCAGGCACACGGGCACATCCAGTTCCGCCGCGGTCCGCAGCGCGTCGTCCTCGCGCAGTGCGCGCACGTCGTTGATGAGACCCGCGCCGGCCTCGACGGCCGCGCGCATCACGGCGGGCTTGGAAGTATCCACGGACAGCGGCGCATCGCACTGTTCGGCCAGGCCGCGCAGCACGGGAATCACGCGACGCATCTCTTCGTCCGTATCCACGTCCGCCGCTCCCGGACGAGTCGACTCGCCGCCGATGTCGAGCATGTCCGCGCCCTCGGCCAGCAGCGTCAGGCCATGCGCCACGGCCGCACCGGTATCGGCATGATCGCCGCCATCGGAGAACGAATCCGGGGTGACATTGACGATACCCACCACCCGCGGCCGATCCAGGCGCAAGGTGCGCCCGCCGCAATCGAGGCGGCGCACGCCGTCGTCTCCGAACAGCGTGCTCACGCCGCCGGCTCCGGCTGTCCGGACAGCGCGCCCATGAAACGACGGTAGTAGCGCAACTCGTCGATCGAGTCACGGATGTCGCTTAGCGCAGTGTGCGCGCTGGTCTTGCCGATGCCGCGCGCGATGGACGGCGCCCAGCGCCGCGCCAGTTCCTTCAACGTGGACACGTCGAGATTGCGGTAGTGGAAATACCGTTCGAGCGCCGGCATCTGCCGATGCAGGAAACGGCGATCCTGGCAGATCGAGTTGCCGCACATCGGCGACTTGCGCTCCGGCACCCACTCCTTCAAGAACGCCAACGTCTCGGCCTCGGCCTGAGCGTGATCGACGCCGGATGCGAGCACCCGATCCCACAGACCGGAGCTGCCGTGCTGATTACGGTTCCAGTCGTCCATGGCCTGCAGGCGCGACTCGGCATGCAGGATCGCGAACACCGGCCCTTCGGCCAGTACGTTGAGTTCGCGATCGGTGACGATGGTGGCGATTTCCAGGATCGAATCACGGTCCGTGTCCAGCCCGGTCATCTCCAGGTCGATCCAGATCAGGTTGTCGTCATGTTGCGGCATCGCCGGCCTCCTTGGGACTGGCAGCGAGTGTAGCAGGGGCGCGGCATGCAGCCGTGTTCAGACACGCGGAAGACATGCGAAGATGCCGGGCATGAGCGAGGCGAGTTTCTTCTGGCACGACTACGAGACCTTCGGCACGGATAGCCGCCGCGACCGTGCGGTGCAGTTCGCCGGCATCCGCACCAACCTGGACCTGGAACCGATCGGCGAGCCCGTCTCGCTGTTCTGCCAGCCACCGCGCGATGCACTGCCGCAGCCACAGGCCTGCCTGGTCACCGGCATCACACCGCAGCAGGCGCAGCGCGAGGGGCTGAGCGAAGCCGAATTCGCCGCGCGCGTGCACGAGGAGCTGGCCGCGCCGGGCACTTGCGGCGTGGGCTACAACTCGCTGCGCTTCGACGACGAATTCACACGGCAGATGCTGTACCGCAATTTCTACGATCCGTATGCGCGCGAATGGCGGAACGGCAACTCGCGCTGGGACCTGATCGATCTGGCGCGCATGTGCCACGCACTGCGTCCGGACGGCATCGAGTGGCCCCGACGCGACGACGGCGCACCCAGTTTCAAGCTGGAACATCTGGCCGCCGCCAATGGCCTGGAACAGCGCCGCGCGCACGATGCGTTGTCGGACGTCGAGGCACTGATCGCCTTCGCCCGCCTGATACGCACCCGCCAGCCGCGTCTGTGGAAGTGGTACTTCGACCTCCGTCGCAAGCAGCGCGCCTTCGAGCTGCTCGATCTGGTGCGCAAGCCCGCGCTGCTCCACGTGTCGTCGCGCTACCCGGCCGCCAACGGCTGCATGACGATGATCGTGCCGCTAGCCCGTCACCCGACACGCAGCAACGAAATCATCGTCTACGACCTGCACAGCAACCCGGTCGATCTGATCATGCTCGACCCCGAGGACATCGCCGACCGCGTATTCACGCCACGCGCGGACCTGCCCGAAGACGTCGAACGCATTCCGCTGCGCACCATCCACGCCAACCGCTCTCCCGCACTGGCACCACTGTCGGTGCTCGAAGGCGTGGACACGACGCGCGTGGGCCTGGACACCGAGCGCTGCAACATCCATCGCAAGGAATTGCTGGCCGCACGCGGCATCGCCGACAAAGTGTGCAAGGTCTACGCGGCCGCCACCGACCTGCCCCCACCGGACGATCCCGAACTGGCGCTGTACGCCGGTTTCCTTCCCGACGCGGACCGCCCTCGCCTGGACGCCGTACGCGCCACGCCTCCCGAGGAGATGGCCCGCGACTTCGGATTCAGCGACGAACGCTACGGCGAACTACTGTTCCGCTACCGCGCGCGCAACTGGCCACAGACACTGAGCGCCGAGGAGCGCGCACGCTGGGACGACTTCCGCCGCCAGCGCATCGCCGGCGGTCATGCCCTGTCGACTGTGTCGCTGCATGGCTACTTCGACGAACTGCAGCGCCTGCGTGGCGAGCACACCGGCGACGCGCTCGGCTGGCTCGATCAACTGGAACAATGGGGCCGCGAACTCGCCACCGAACTCGATCTGGACATTCGCGCATGAGCCGCAGCTATTTCTCCGACGCCACGTTCCGTTTCCTGCGCCAGCTCCGACGCAACAACAACCGTGAATGGTTCCACGCGCACAAGGCGCAATACGAGGAACACCTGCGCGAGCCGTTTCTCGCGCTCATCGCCGACCTGCAGGAGCCGATCGCGGCCATCAGCCCGCACTACCGCGCCGACCCGCGCAAGGTCGGCGGATCGCTGTTCCGCATTCATCGCGACGTGCGTTTCTCCAACAACAAATTGCCGTACAAGACCTGGAGCGGCGCGCGCTTTTTCCACGAACGACGGCGCGAGGTCCATTCGCCCTCGTTCTACCTGCACATCGAACCCGGAAACTGCTTCGCGGGCGGCGGTATCTGGCATCCGGAATCGCCGACCTTACGGCGCATCCGCAATTTCATCGCCGACAACCCCGGCGCCTGGAAGCGCGCCACACGCAGCGCCGTCTTCCGCAAGCATTTCGAATTCCACGGCGAGCGACTGAAACGCCCGCCGCGCGGTTTCGATCCCGAGCACGAATTGATCGAGGATCTGAAACTCAAGAGCTTCGCCAGCGGCGCACCGCTGGACGACACCGTGGTCTGCTCGTCCCGGTTGCTTCCCGAGATCGTCCAGACGTTCAAGCGGATCGCGCCCCTCGTCGACTACCTCTGCGCCTCGGTCGATCTCGAGTGCTGAACCCGAACGAGCGTAATGAATCAGCCACATAGCGTCTGATTTCACAAATTTACAAACGTTTGTTTGACGGCGGTCCCGAAGCGGGTCTAGGCTGCCGTCGCTGCATCGTGCACCTCTGGGGGGAGGTCTGCGCCGTGCGGCACGGCTGGTTCGCGGACGCGAACCGATAACCGCTCATCACTCGACGTGGATGGATGCGATGCCCCGCAAGCGGGTGCATGGGCACACGCGACGCAAGGTCGCGTGACATGGAGGGAGGAACATCATGCAACGACGTGCAAGTCTTGCCTTTTTGCTGGCCCTGCTGCTGGCCTGCTTCACCGTACCGGCCTTCGCGGCCGTGACCGGTGTCGCACTGGTCCACGGCACCGGAAGCCAGACCGACGCCTACAACGACTACTGGCAGTCTTCGATGGTCGAGTCGATCCGTCAGGGATTGAGCGACCCGAACAACCTGCTGGTGGTCAACTGCGACTTCGAGCAGTACATGTGGGACGACCGCGCTGCCGGCTGTCTGGCGACGCAGCTGACCAATTTCATCAACGCCCGCCACATCGACGACCTGGTCGTCATCACGCATTCCAACGGCGGCAACGTGATGCGCTGGATCCTGTCCAACCCGACCTGGGATAGCCGCTATCCGAACATCATCTCCAAGATCCGCTGGGTCGACGCCCTGGCGCCGTCCAGCGCCGGCACGCCACTGGCCGATGCGGTGATGAACGGCAACGTGTTCGAGGAATCGCTGGGCTGGCTGCTGGGCTACAAGAGCGACGCTGTGCGCCAGCAGCAGGTGAGCTGGATGGCCTACTACAACCAGAACTATCTGCTCGGCACATCGGGCCGCCCCGCTCTGCCCAAGGGCTTCTGGGACGTGGTCGGCACGGACGTGACGTCCTCGCCGTTCAATTCCGATTCCTACTGCGGCGGCTACACCCTGAACGTCGGACTGGAACTCACCCAGAACTGGCTCGACAGCTGCTCGGACGGTTTCCTGAACTGCACCAGTCAGTCCGCGGCCGGCACCCTGTGGTTCAAGGACAAGAACGTGCTGGGCAAGACGCTCTCGCACAACCAGAGCCGTCGCGCCTGCTTCGGCATCGACACCGTGCTGCGCAACGACCTGTAAGGAGGCCGCCATGAACAAGATCCGTATTCTTCCGATCGCCGCGGCCCTGACCCTGATGGTGGCCGGCGCCGCGAACGCATCCGACCACTCGCTGCTGGCTGCGCAAAAGGGCGACTTGGTACCGCAGACGCTTCGCGCGGTGCCGACTGCACCGGTGAAATCGCTGTCCACCACCGCCGCGCCGACAAAACCGACCGTCGATCACCGACCGGTCCACGTGAGCTGGAAACTCGATGCCTCGCGCAAGCTCGAAGCCGCACCCAAGCCCTTCGACCGCAGCAGTCGCGAGTACTGGCAGGACGTATCCGCCGACGAACTGCATCGCGGCCTGCAGCTGCGCACGACCACGCCCGGCGCGCTGATCCGTCTGAGCCCGGTGGGTGGCGACTTCGGTCGCCTGGACCCGCAACGCATGCAGGTCACGCACGGCGGGCGCACGCTCACCGGCGCCGAGGCCATGAGCAACAGCGCCGACACCGCCCAGCTGCGCCAGGCCGGCATGATGGTCAGCGACGGCAGCATGGTGATGAAGCTGCGTCCGGACCTGGGCACCGGCCCGGTCACGCTGAAGGCCGCCGACGCCAAAGGTCGCTACGTGGTCCACGTGTTCGAGCCGAAGAGTCCGCTGGTGCTGCACGCGCAGACCACCCGCGACACCATCGCCTCGGGTCAGTCCGTGCGTCTGAACGTGCACCTGCGTGATGCCGGCGCCAATCAGGCCATGGATTCGGTGGGCGGCTTCCTCGTCGCTCCGGACGGGCACACGCGCGACCTGCGCTATCAGCGCAATGCCGACGGCAGCTATTCCGTCGACGTCACGCCGGACGCCGATCACGCCACCCGTCGCGGTCTGTGGGAACTGCATACGTTCACTAGCGCCACTGATGCCAGCGGCCACACCGTGCTGCGCGACGCCACCACCGCTTTCGCGGTCAGTGTCACCAATGCGCGCCTCGACGGCCGTGTGCAAGTGCAGGCTCGTGGCAAGAAGGGGATCGATCTGCAGATCGGGGTCGAAGCCGTTCAGGCCAGCCGCTACGCCGTGTCCGGCGTGCTCTACGGCCACGCCGCCGATGGCAGCCTGAAGCCGATGGCCTACGCCCAGTCCGCGAACTGGCTGCAGGCCGGCAAAGGGTCGATCGACCTGCGCTTCGATGCCGGTGCCCTGGCCGGCAGCGCACTGCGTCCGCCGTACGAGTTGCATGACCTGAAACTGGTCGACCAGGCCCACATGGGCATTCTGGAACGCCGCGCGGTCGCGTTGCGCTTCTCACCGTAAGACCCATCGCGGCGCGCCGGGGTACGGCGCGCCGCGATTCTGTGGCATAACGTCGCAAGACGGCGCACGTCGCATTTCGGCGACCTACGCTGCGGATACGGCATCTCAGCGGAGAAGGTCATGCCCAACGGCATCGAGCACACCCTGCGCGAACGCGGCTTCCGGCTGATCCGGCTACTCGAATACGCCGGCCTGCTGGTGGTACTGATCGCCACCCTGACCGCGGCCGGACAGGAAGTCCTGCTCATGTACCGTCAGGGCCGCGTCACCGTCGCCGACCTGCTGATGCTGTTCATCTACCTGGAACTGCTGGCCATGAACGGCATCTACTGGCGTGCGGGACGCCTGCCGGTGCGCATGCCGCTGTACATCGCCATTGTCGCCATGGCTCGTCACCTGACGCTGGAAACCCCGGACATGAACGCCTGGACCACGCTGGCCGAAGGCGGCACGGTGCTGCTGCTGAGCCTGGCGGTGCTGGTGGTGCGCTACGGGCACATCCGCCTTCCCTACCGCGACGAGGATCCGGACAACATCGGCGGCAAGCGAAGCTGAGAAAGCGCCGCGACGATCAAGCCTTCCGGAACGGGAAAGCCAGCACGTCGGCGATGGCATCGGTGCCGAGCATGCACATCAGCAGTCGATCGACGCCGAGTGCGACACCGGCACAATCGGGCATGTTTCCGAGCGCATCCAGCAACGACTCATCCAGCGGAACCTCCGCCAGACCTCGTTCGCGACGCACCGCATTGTCGCGTTCGTGCCGCATGCGTTGCTCGTCCGCGTCATTGAGTTCGTGATAGCCGTTGGCCAGCTCGTACGGCCCCAGGTAGACCTCGAAGCGTTCGGCCACGGCGGGCGAGCCTTGCCGCACCCGCGCCAGGGCGCACTGGCTGGCGGGATAATCGTGCACCACCGTGATGCGATCTGCAGGAAACGCCGGTTGCAGGAGGTGTGTCATCAGCAGATCGAGCCAGTCGTCGCGACCGAGTCCCTCCGGATCGATACCGAAATTACGCAACGGTGCGCGCAGCGATTCGATCTCCGCGACATGCGGGTCCAGCCCCAGTTGCTCACGGAACAGCTCGACATAGGTGGTGATCCGCGGTTCGGCAATGCGATCAACGGACGCCATTGCAACCCGCACCAGCGCCACGACCTCCTCGGCCAGACGACGCTCGTCCCAGCCGACCCGGTACCACTCCAGCATGGTGAACTCGGGGTTGTGCCGCCCACCAGCTTCGCCGTCGCGGAACACGCGACCAAGTTCATAGCAGTCGCCCAGCCCCTCGGCCAGCAGACGCTTGAGTGGAAACTCCGGCGACGTTCGCAGGTAGCGCACTGCTTCGCCTGCGTCGACATGACCGTGGAAGCGCGTGCGGAAACTCTCGATGTTGGGATCCGTGTTGCCGGCAGCGGAGAGTACCGGCGTCTCGACCTCCAGCACGCCGCGTTCGCGGAAGAAGTCGCGGATGCCTGCATACAGCTGCGCACGCAGGCGCAGACCGCGATGATGCTCCGTGCGTGCGCTCATGCGCCCGGTGTCCGCTTCGAGTGTGGCTGCACGCGGCGCAGACGCTCGACCAGATCGTGGATGAAGCGTTCCGGCAGATCGGCGCGTACCGGCACGCTGTACCAGTGCTTGCGCGCGAAGAAGATGCACTTGACCGCGTCCTTGCCAGTCATCAGCACCGGCAGGTGGTCGGAGAAATCCAGGTCCCGCGCAGTGAAGGCATGGTGATCGGGAAACGGATGCTCGATGACCTCGATCCGCTGCGCGCGGAGGCTCTCGAAGAAGCGCCGCGGGTTGCCGATCGCCGCCACCGCATGCACGCGCCGGCCGACCAGCGATTCCAGCGGCAACGCGCGCTCCTCGCCGAGCAAGGGATACGCGGTGTCGCCGATCAGGCGCATCGGCACCTCGCCCTCACGCGCCACGCCGCCATTGCACACCCGGAAATCGACGTCGTCGAGACGCGACTCGGGTTCGCGCAGCGGCCCCGCCGGAAGCAGCCAGCCATTGCCGAACCGGCGCGTACCATCGATCACGCAGACCTCGATGTCGCGGCGCAGCCGGTAATGCTGCAGACCGTCGTCGGCGAGCACCACGTCGACGCCCGCCTCCACCAGCAGACGCGCGGCGGCGGGACGATCCCGGCCGACGGCCACGGGCGCGCCGGTGCGTCCGCGGATCAGACACGGTTCGTCGCCCACCTCGGACGGGTCGGGGGCATCGCCGAGCAATTCCGGCACACGCCGCTGCCCGCCATAGCCTCGGCTGACCACACCAGGATGCCACCCGTGTGCACGAAGTGCCTCTACCAGGGCGATGGTGAGGGGCGTCTTGCCGGTGCCGCCGACAGAAATGTTGCCGATGACGATGACCGGGACCGGCAAGCCGACGCTCAACGAAGCATCGCACTCGAAACGCTCACGGCGCCGCTGCGCCAGCCAGCCGTAGAGGCGCGACAAGGCACGCAGCACCATCGAAGTGGGCCGCGAACGGTACCAGTTGCGTTGCACGGCATCGGAAAGTCCCATGCCTCGTCCACCTCGTCCTTGTCGTCGAATCGTCCCACCGCCCGCAACGGCGCGACCGAAGACGGGAAAATATCAGTCCGCGCCGGTAACGGCCACGTTGTCGTCGTGGAACTGCATGCGATGCAGCGCTGCGTACGTGCCGTCTCGTTCCAGCAATTGCGCATGCGTACCCAATTCCACCACGCGGCCCTGATCGAGCACGGCGATCTGGTCGGCATGCTCGACCGTAGACAACCGGTGTGCGATCACCAGTGTGGTGCGATTGACCATCAACCGCGTCAACGCCTGCTGGATCAGACGCTCGGACTCGGTATCCAGCGCCGAGGTGGCCTCGTCGAGAATCAGGATCGGCGCATCCTTGAGCACCGCGCGAGCAATGGCGATGCGCTGCCGCTGGCCGCCGGAAAGTGTGTTGCCGCCCTGCCCGATCCGCGTGTTCAGCCCATCCGGTAGTTCGCGGATGAACTCCATGGCGTTGGCAGCTTCCGCCGCAGCGACAATCTCGGCCTCGCTGGCGCCGTTCAGTTCGCCATAAGCAATATTGTTGGCCACGGTGTCGTCGAACAGCACCACACTCTGTCCGACCCAGGCGATCTGGCGCCGCAGTGAAGCCAGCGCATAGTCGTTCAGCGGATGACCATCAAGCGTGATGCGCCCGGCGCCCGGCTCGTAGAAGCGCGGCAGCAGACTCACCAGCGTGGACTTGCCGCTACCGGAACGACCGACTAGCGCCGTCACCTTGCCCGCCGGACAATCCAGGCGGATACCCTGCAGCGCCGCCACGGCGGCGCCCGGGTACTGCATCTGGACGTCCTCGAACGCCAGTTCACCGACACTGCGCTCGACTGTGCGCTGCCCGTGATCGCTCTCGGGCGGCGTGTCCATGACCGCGAACAGTTCCTCGGCCGCCGCCATGCCACGCTGAATGTCCGACTGCACGTTCGTCAGACGCTTCAATGAAGGAAGAATCGCGCCCATGGCGATGATGAGCGTGGTGAAGGAACCCGGCGTCAGGCTGTCGATGATACCCGGACGCGTGGCCATGAACACGATCAGCGCCAGCGACATCGCCGCTACGGTCTGCACTGTCGCCGAGGACAACGCGCTGGTCGAGGCCACTTTCAAGTTCAGGCGTCGCGCGGCTTCGGTGACTTCCTCGAAGCGGTTGCGCTCGCGCTGCTGACCGCCATAGATCTTGACCTCGCGCTGCCCGCTGACCACCTCGTCCACCGTGCCCGTCACGCCCCCCATCACGTTCTGCACGCGTCGGCCGATGCGGCGATAGCGGCGGCTGATGTAGGTCACCAGCAGCGCCACGAACGGCACCAGCACGAACAGAGCGAGCGTCAGATAGGCGCTGGTCCAGAGCATCAAGCCGACCATGCCGATCACGGTCAGACCGTCGGTCACGGCGACCTTCACCGCATTAGTGGTGGCGTTCGCAACCTGTTCGGAGGTGTAGGTGATGCGCGCGATCTGATGACCGGACGGTTCACGATTGAAGAACGCCGAAGTCATGCGCAGATACGTGTTGAAGATGTCCATGCGGATCTGCTGGACCACGTTGCGGCCGACCAGCGCGGTACCGTAGTTCTCCATGTATGCGCCCATGCCGCGCACCAGGAAGATGCCGACGATCCAAATCGGCATCCAGAAGATCGTGTCTGGGTCCTTCTTCATGAACAGACCATCCAGCATCGGCTTGATCTTGCTGGCGAAAACGGTCAGTCCAGCCGCATCCAGGGCCATGCCGATCACCGCCAGCAGGGCGATGATCCAGTACGGCCTGGCGTAGCCGAGCAATCGCTTGTAGGTCGTCCAGGTACTGACTTCGAACGACGTGCTTTCGCTGTTGCTCACGGTGAATCGGGCCCTTGGTCTGGCGTAGTGGCAATGGACAGGCGCGTGAAGCCGAGTTGGCCCAGCGCATCCATCGCGGTGACGACCGCCTGATGTGGGGTCATGGCGTCGGCACGCAAGGTCACCGGCTGATCGCGCTCCGATCCGGCAACGCTGGCAATCGAGCGTTTCAGCGCATCCACACCGGAGCCCAGCACCTGATTGCTGCCGACGAAGAAGTGCCCCTGGCGGTCGATCACCACCACCAGCGGGTGCAGCGCGGCCGAGGAGGTGTCCGCGCTGGCCTTGGGCAAGGTGACCTGCATGCGCGAATGGCGCACGAAGGTCGTGGTCAGCACGAAGAACATCAACAGGGTCAGCAGCACATCGATCAGCGGTACCACACTGATCTCGAACTCGTCCCGTCTGCGGTCGTTACCGATACGCACGGCGATTCCTCAGCGAGTCGCGCGCGCCGGACGCGGCGCCGTAGCCGGCGCGGCGGCACGCGAAGCATTGGATGCCGGGCGCGGAGGCTGCGTCGAGAGCGAATCCAGCAACGCACTCGCCTCGCGCTCCATGTCCATGCAATAACCGGTCACGCGGCCACGGAAATAGCGATGCAGGATGTACGCCGGAATCGCGACGATCAGGCCCGATGCCGTGCAGATCAACGCCTCGCCGATACCTCCGGCCATCTTCATCGGGTCGCCGACGCCGCTGACCATGACCGCCAGAAACATGCGGATCAGGCCGATCACGGTGCCAAGCAGGCCCAGCAACGGTGCGATCAGGGCAATCGTGCCCAGGGAGTTGAGGAAACGCTCCATGCGGTGCGCCACGTGCCGGCCGGTATCCTCCAGACGCTCCTTGATCTCCTCGCGCGAACGATTGCGCACCGTCAGCGCGGCGGCCAGCAGTTCGCCCAGCGGCGAGTTCTCGGCCAGCGTCCGCAGGTGGTTCGCGTCCAGCGAACGCGACTGCGCCCACTTGCGCACTTCGTCGCCAAGCCCAGACGGCATGACCGTACTGCGACGCAGACTCCAGAACCGTTCAAGGATGATCGCCAGAGCGATCGCCGAGCACACCAGGATGGGCACCATTCCCCAGCCGCCGGCCATTACAATCTCGAGCACGAGGTCGATCTCCAGACATGATGTCGTTGATCGCGCATCATAACAGCGACATCGCCCCCGCCTGTGAACCGGTTCGTCGCTTTCGCAAGCCTCTACTCGCGCCAGTATGCGGGATGATTCTGTCGCCAGCGGGCGACCACACGAGGGGCCGCCGCCACGGGAAAGCAGATCGACACGGCGCCAGCCGTGGCCGTATCGAGCACCGGAACGCCCGCACGCCGGTACCGCGCCAGCACTTTCGGGCGTGGGTGACCGAACCGATTCAGCCAGCCTGCCGAGACCACGGCCAAGCGGGGCCGCAGCGCATCGATGAACGCCGCGGAGGACGACGTGTTGCTGCCATGGTGCGGCACCACCAGTATCAGCGGCGGGCCAGAACCGACCTGCCGCGCCACGCCCGGCTCCATGCGGCGGGTGATGTCACCGGTGAGCAGCAGTCGTCCACCGCGCCCGCGAATCAACAACACGCACGACAGGTCGTTACCGTGCAGCAACGGCCGCAAATGCGCGGGCGGACTCAGTACCCGCATGCGCACACCGTCCCAGGACCAGTGCTGCCCCGCATGACAGGGTGGCATCGGCACAGGCATCCGTTTCGGTTCTCCGCTCAATCGACGTGCGTCGGGAAAGGCCTTCGCCACCGCTCGCGCACCGCCGGCATGATCGTTGTCGCCATGGCTGATCACAATGCGATCCGCCGGACCGGCGCCGCTGGCGCGAATCGCGGGAAGGACCGCCGCATCGCCGAAATTGAAGCCGGACGGATACCGGGCTCCGGTGTCATAGACCAGCAAGTGATGACGCGTTCGGACAATCACCGCCAACCCCTGCCCCACATCCAGCACCGTCGCGCGAAACGCGCCCAGTGCGGGCAGCGGCAGTCGAGGCCACAACAGCGGAAACCAAAGCAGCAGCCCCAGCCAACGGCCCGGAATTCCGCGCGGCGCGAACAGCCACAAGGCGCCGATGCAGGCCAGAAGCAAAGCAAGACCCGATACGGCGGGCAGATACCAGTGCGCACCCGGCCATTTCGCCATCACTGCCAGCACGGCCCAGGTCTTTCGCATGATCCAACCCGCGATCCGCCACAAGACACCCGCCGCCGTCGCCGATATCGGCCGCAGCGCCATGCCGGCCAGCGTGAGCGGCACCACGGCCATGCTGACCACGGGAATCGCGAAAAGATTGGCCAGCAGACCCCACGGCGCGCCCTGACCGAAAAACCATGCCGTCACCGGCAACAAGGCCACGGTCATCAGCAACTGCGCCTGTCCGGTCCCGCGCAACCAGCCGCGCAAGCCGCGCACTCGTCGTCGATCGAGCACGGCGAGCAGCAATGCGACGGCGGCGAAGGAAAGCCAGAAGCCTGCGGACAGCACCGAAAGCGGATCGAACAGCAACACCGCCGACAAGGCCAGCGACAACGCCTGAAGAGGATGCACGGAACGACGACTCACCCGCGCAGTCGCCAGCACCGCGATCATCAGCAACGCGCGCAGCGTCGGAAGTCCCAGACCAGCCAGACAGGCGTAGACACTCGCCACCAGCACAGCCGCGAGCGCTGCGGCGGCGGGACGGGGCCAGCGCTTGCCGAGAGATGGCCACAGACGCCAGATGCCCTGGATCAGCAGTGCGCCGAGCAGCGCCGCCACGCCAATGTGAAATCCGGAGATTGCCAGCAGGTGCGATACACCGTCGGCACGTGCAATGCGCCAATCTCCCTCGCGCAGGCCTCGCTTGTCGCCGACACCCAGCGCCCGCAGCAATCGCGCCCCCTTGCCGCTACCGAGGGCATGATTGATGGCCCGGGCCATGCGTGCGCGCACGCCGTCGATGCAGAATGCCCGACGACCAGCCGACCGATTCGGCCCCTGCTTGCGCACGTACCCGACGGCGGCAATGCGTTCCAACAGAGCCTGTCGTTCGCCATCGAAGGCTCCCGGATCCATGAATCCGCGGGGACGACGCAGCCGCACCCGCAGGCGCCACCGGAGACAGGGCCGTGCAGCAGCCTTCGGCGCACGGTACCAGGCCAGACGCAAACGACCGTGCAACGGGAACGGCTTGCCGTCGAAACGGGCCTGCTCGACGCGCAGCACGAAGCGATCGGCGTCCGAACGCACCTGCGGAAGGCCCTCGACCACGCCCACGACGTCGAAGTCCTGTCGCTCGAGGCGGCGAGGCAATCGCTGCTGCATGACGGCCCCGGCGCGCACGACGCAGTAGACGAAAGCCAGCACCATCCAGCACAGGCTGCGTGCACGCGGACAACGCCAAGCCGTCAGCGCAGTCACCAGCGCCAGCGGCAACAGCGCGTCCAGCGACGGCAAGACATCCAGGCACTGCACCGCCGTCACGCCGAGCAGAAGGCTCAGCGCGAACGGCATCGCGGACAGCGCTTTCGCGCACGGCTTCAGTATGTCGCGTAGGACATGCATCGCCCCTCCCTGGGCGTTCGCGCTCGGCGCATCCTGCGCCGCTCAGCGGATGATGTGGGGACCGATCAGGCTGCCTTGTCGGACAACGGCTGCATGCGGCCACCGGACAGTTCCAGCACCCGATCCATGCGCGCCGCCAGACTGCGATCGTGCGTGACCAGCACGAAGCTGGTACCGATCTCGCGATTGAGCTCCAGCATCAGGTCGTACACCTGCGCGGCATTGTGTTCATCCAGATTGCCGGTCGGCTCGTCGCCGAGAATGCATGCCGGCCGCGTCACCAGCGCGCGCGCCACGGCGCAACGTTGTCGCTCGCCGCCGGACAGCTCGCCGGGCTTGTGTTCGAGGCGCTTGGACAGACCAACCCGCTCCAGCAGATGCTTCGCACGCTCGCGCGCCTCATCGATAGGGGTGCCACGTATCAGCAGCGGCATGCAGACGTTTTCCAACGCCGTAAATTCCGGCAGCAGATGATGGAACTGGTAGATGAAGCCCAGCGAGCGATTGCGCAGCACGCCGCGCTGCGCATCCGAAAGCCCGGACATGAGATGGCCGTCGATCTCGACCTCGCCGCCGGTCAGCGTGTCCAGACCGCCGACGATGTGCAGCAATGTGCTCTTGCCAGCGCCCGAGGTGCCGACAATGGCCAGTGTACGACCGCGCGCGACCTCGAAACTTACGTCCTCGAGCACATCGGTACGCAGTTTGCCCTCTTTGTAAGTCTTAGCCACATGTCGAGCAGCGATCACGATACCGTCGGCATCCTCGTGTGAATTCATCATCGTCTCCCGCTCATTCATAGCGCAATGCTTGTGCCGGTTCTGTACGCGCCGCGCGACGTGCTGGATACAGCGTCGCCAACAACGACAACACGAAGGCGGTACCCGTCACCCAGCCCACATCGCTCCAACTTAGGCGGCTGGGCAATTCGCTGATGTAATATACGTCCGGGGACAAGAACCGCACATGGAAAACGTGTTCGATCCATTCAGCGATGGCTGGCACATTAATAGCGAGCAATACCCCGCCGATGGTGCCGATGAGAATTCCTACAATGCCAACAAACAACCCCTGCACCATGAACACCCCCATCACCGAACGAGGCGCCAATCCCAGAGTGCGCAAGATAGCGATGTCAGCCTGCTTATCGGTGACCAACATCACCAGCATTGAGACCAAGTTAATCACCGCCACCAGTACAATCAGCACAAGGATAAGGAACATAACCTTCTTCTCGGTGGCCAGCGCTTTGAACAAATTCTCATTGGATTGCATCCAAGTTTGCACGCGGTAAACCTGACCTAATTCGACTCGGATGTGACTAGCAACAGCCTGTGCCTGGTACAAGTTCTTCAGGCGCAAACGGATGCCATTCGGCCCCTTTAAACCATACAATTTCTCCGCGTCATGCATGTTCATCAAAGCGAGGCCGGAGTCGTATTGTTCCATGCCCAATGCAAAAATGCCGCTAACACGAAAAGCACGCAGCATTGGCATTGCACCCATTGGCCCAGTACGGAATCGCGGCGCATACACAATAACTTTGTCGCCCACCGTCACGCCTAACATCGTCGCAAGCTCGTCACCAAGCACGATATTCCACTTCCCGGGCTGAAGCGAACTAAGCGAACCGTTCTGCATATGCTTATCAAAGTCCGACACTTTTGGCTCCTGCATTGGCAAAATACCTCGCACCAAGGCGCCACTGGGCTCAGAACCCTGCAAAAAAGCCTGCTGTTCGACGTAAGGTGCCGCGCCAAGAACACGCGAATCGTCCTTGGCGACCTGCACGGCATGCCTCCAGTTCTGGATGGACTCACCTACACCGGAAATCGTCGCGTGCGAAACCGCGCCAAGAATGCGCGAACGCAGTTGGTAGTCAAAACCATTCATCACTGACATGACTGTGATCAAAGCAGCCACGCTGAGCGCCAAGCAAATTATCGACACTCCAGAGATGAAGGAAATAAAATGATTGCGGCGCTTGGCGCGGCTGTAGCGCAGGCCGATAAACAGGGACAGCGGTCGGAACATGGGCTTCCAGAATGTGTGCGCGGTGATATTGGATCAGACCGCAAAGATTTGACAGAGTGCCCGAAAGCGGCCATCTGCGGCAAGCAGGATCGACCTTCAGTCGTCGTCGGATTGGGACGACAGACGCACGCGCAGTCGCCGACGCGTGTCCGCGTCGAGATTGTCCGGGAGCAGCAGCAGCGACGCACTATCGCGTTTCGCCCACCCCAGCCGGAGCACCAGCGCGCCGGCCAACACACGCGCGCCAAGCAGATGCCCTTCCACGTCCTCGTCATTCGACAGCGAGAGGTTCCAGCCACCGTCCGCGCGCCACTGCACACGGCGCACCACGCATCGAGCAGCATGCCGTGCGCAAGCGACGGCGTAGAACACCGTCGACACGATCAGTAGCACTTGCGCATACCACGGCGCCGCACTGTCCAGCACGCCGGCGACGGCCAGACCGCCGAGCATGATCACCAGACGAGGCAGCCAACGGGACGGATGGAACTCAAAGCCGATGCTGGGCGCGAATGGCATCGATGATGTCCCGCCAGTCAGCGCGCGGCGCTTCGCCGCGGCCGATGGTCCAGTCCCACAGGTCCGGATCCTGTACGTCCAGCAGTTCCTCGAAGGCCTGCTGGGCGGCGGGATCGGCGTCGGGGTAGCGGTTCTCCAACCACCAGCCGTACAGCGCGTCCAACTCCTTGGTGCCGCGACGGCAGCGCCAGCGCAGGCGCGCCAGGGGCGTATTGCTCATGATGCTTCGCTTCCACAGAACAGGAATGCCGCCCATGGTAGCCGCGATGCCGACGGATGACGTAGTCGTCCGCGCCGCAGCGCCGTGTCGGATTTACGCGAACGCCGTGTCGGACAAGACGACTTTGCCGCATGCCGCGATGCGGACACGATGACAGATACCGTCCGGAAAGGACGGCATCGCGCCATGCGCACGGCAATCAATCCTTCGGGTACGGCGTCATCGAATACGGACGCGCGGCGTCGGAGGTCGCCCACGTCGTGTTCGGCTCGGCCTGCATCTCGAAGGTCAGCGTGCCGCCGGCGAGAATCTCCCCGTGCTCGATGTAGCTGCGCTGGAGCGGCTTGCCGTTGAGCAGCACTTTGCCGACATAGGGGTGTGCGTCGTCGAGATGCTTGGCGACGATGGTGAAGCTCTTGCCGTTGGGCAGATGCAGCTCCGCCCAATCGACGAACGGCCGACCGATCACGTACTGGTTGCTGGCCGGCGCCACCGGATAGAAGCCCAGCGCAGTGAAGATGTACCAGGCCGACATCTGGCCCAGGTCGTCGTTGCCGGCCAGCCCCGTCGGGGTCGGCGCGTACTGGGTGTCCATGATCTGCTTCAGGCGCTGCTGCGTCTTCCACGGCGCGCCGGCGTAGTCGTACAGGTAGGCGATGTGATGGCTCGGCTCGTTGCCATGGGCGTAGTAGCCGATCAGCCCGGAGATGTCCTCGACGTGCGCGAACTCCTTGGGATCGACCTTGGCCTCGAACACGTGGTCGAGCTTGGCGATCAGCTTGTCGTCCCCGCCCAGCACGGCGATCAGACCACCGATGTCCTGCGGCTCGTACCACGAGTACTGCCAGGCGTTGCCTTCGGTGTAGTCGCTACCATAGCCCGCGGCCGCCGGGTCGAACGGCATGCGGAACGTGCCGTCGCTCTTGCGCGCGCGCAGGAAGCCGGTCTTCGAGTCAAATGAGTTGCGCCAGTAGCCGGCTCGCTTGGCGAAACGCTTGGCCAGCGCCTTGTCGCCCATGGCCCCGGCCATGCGCGAGATGGTCCAGTCGTCGAAGGCGTACTCGACGGTCTTGGAGGCCGCCTCCGGGACCTTGTCGATGGGCACGTAGCCAAGCTTCATGTACCAGCCCAGACCGCCGTACGGCTTGTAGGTGGCGCTGGCAACCATGGCCTTGAGCGCGTCCTTCGCATCAAAGCCGCGGATGCCCTTCATGTAGGCGTCGGCGATCACCGGCACCGCGTGGTAGCCGATCATGCACCACGTCTCCAGCCCCTGATACGCCCACGCCGGCAGGATGCCGAACGGACTCGACTGCTGTGCCGCGACCAGCGACTGCACGAAACTGGCGACACGCCGGTTCGGCTGGATCAGTGTCATCAGCGGCTGCTGCGCGCGGTACACGTCCCACAGCGACCAGGTCGAGTAGAAAGTGAATTCTCCGGCCTGATGGATGCCGTGGTCGGGACCGCGATACTGGCCGTTGACGTCCATCGCCAGATTCGGCGCGATCATCGCGTGGTACATCGCGGTGTAGAAGTTCGTGCGGGTGGCGGCCGGCGCGTCGACATCGATGGCCGACAGTGCCTGCTCCCATTCCGTGCGCGCCTCGGCGCGGCGGGCGTCGAAGTTCCAGCGCTTGCCGTCCTGGTCGAGGTTGGCGATGGCATTGGCTTCACTGACGGTGGAAATCGCCACTTTCACGACCAGCGGCTGGTCCAGCCTGCCGAAGTCGAACACACCCTCGAGCGCACGGCCGTCCACGGCGGCGGTGTCGGCCGGCGACTCGCCCGGACCCTTGAAACCCTTGTAGACGACATCCTGCTCGCGGTTCATCAGTTCGTGCGAAGCCATCGGATGCGAGAAGCGGATGGCGAAGAACAGCTGCCGCCCTGGCGCCCAGCCGCGCGTCTCGCGCATGCCGGTAACCGTGCCATCCTTGCGTACGCGCAACCGTGCCCAGGACACCTTGCCTTGGTAGTCGTAGATGCTCGGACGCAGATCCAGCAGCACGTGCGCCGGTTTGCCCTTGTCGAAGGTGTAGCGATGCCAGCCCACGCGCTTGCCGGCAGTCAGTTCCACGCGCACGTGGTTGTCCGGAAGCGTCACGGCGTAGTAGCCGGCCTGTGCCGTCTCGGTGTCGTGGCTGAAGCGCGCACGATAGCCACTGCCCGGCTGATCGGCCTCGCCCGCATCCAGCTTCACCTTGCCGCCGATCGGCATCAGCAGCACGTCGCCCAGGTCCGAATGCCCGCTACCGGAGAAATGCGTATGCGAGAAGCCGCGGATCGTCGGATCGTCGTAGCGATAGCCAGCGGCCCATTTGTAGGCATGCTTGAAATCCGGCATGGCCGTATCGGGACTGAGCTGGATCATGCCGAACGGCACTGTGGCACCGGGAAAGGTGTGCCCGTCGCCGCCAGTGCCGATCATCGGATCGACCTGTTCCCACGCTGCGCTGCCCGGCACCGCGCTCATGCCGGGTGCCGCCAGCAGCAACCCGCCCAGCAAGACACCGATGTGCAAGATTCGAACACCCTGGAACAACCGGCGCTTGACGTGCATGGAAACGGCCCCTTTTGTATCGTTCTAAATGGAACGCAAACTAGCATGGCATTGCGTCTCCAACATGTTGCATTGCATGATGGTCAGCGGACCTGTAAACGATACCAGCCCCAGGTCATTGAATCGTTCTAAATTCTTTGCCGACCCATCCATGCCACAGCTGCACGCTCCATCGACGGGCACCGCCATGCGTGACGGTGCCGCATGAACCCGCATCGCGTCACGCTGGCCGACATCGCGCGCGGCTGCGACGTATCACGTGCGACGGTTTCCCTGGTGCTGCGCAACAGCCCGCTGGTGGCCGCTGGCACACGCAAGAAGGTCGAGGCTGAGCTCAAGCGCCAGGGCTATGTCTACAACCGCGCGGCGGCCAATCTGCGCCAGCGCACCTCCTCCAGCGTGGCGCTGGTGGTCAACGACCTGTCCAATCCGTTCTTCGCCGAATTCGCTGCCGGCGTCGATGAAACGCTGGGCGCCGCGGGCTTCGTCACACTGCTCGGCAGCACGGGGGAATCGACCGAACAGCAGCGCAGGGTGCTGTCCACCCTCAGCGAACACGCGCCGGCCGGCCTCATTCTCTCACCGGCCGAGCACAGCGACGGAACGGAACTGCTCGGCATCGTCGGCGCGCATACGCCTGTACTGGTCTTCAATCGCCAGCTTTCCAGCGCGCACTGGGACTTCCTGGCGCTGGACAACCGACGCGGCGCGCGGCGCGCGACAGAACACCTTCTGCAACTCGGCCACCGACGCATCGCCTTCTTCGGCGGTCATGCCGACTCCAGTTCCTGCCGCGAGCGCCGCCAAGGTCACGCCGACGCCCTGCTGGCCGCAGGAATCACCATCGAACCGCAATGGCTGGTCGAAAGCGCCCCCACCCGCCTGCAGGCCGCAGCACAGACCGGAGCACTGTTCGTGCGCGATCCAGCACCGACTGCAGCAGTCTGCTACAACGATGCGGTGGCGCTGGGCCTGATGCTGGGACTCAACGCCCGTGGCTGCCGCCCCGGCCACGACTTTTCCGTCACCGGCTTCGACGACATTCCCGAAGCCGCCGTCAGCCTGCCCGCACTGACGACCGTCGCCACCGATCCACGCGCTCGTGGCCGCCAGGCCGCCGAACGCATCCTGGAACGCGTGCGTCACCCCGAACTCGTTCCCTGCGAAATGCACGCCTCGGCCGAACTCGTCGTGCGCGACAGCAGCTGCCCACCGCCCCATTACTGACCAGCAAGGTATCCACCGATGGCTTCCTTTTCGCCCGCCCCCGCCAGCACACCGCCCGAGCAAACTGGGGACAAGCGCTACACCTACTACCCGACGGCACTGACCGTGCTCACGCTGGTGTTCTTCATGTGGGGCTTCCTGACGGCGCTGAACGACAGCCTGATCCCGCATCTGAAAGCCGCCTTCGAGCTCAACTACACGCAGGTCATGCTGGTGCAGTTCACCTTCTTTGGCGCCTATTTCCTGATGTCGTTGCCGAGTGGCTGGCTGGTCGAGCGCATCGGCTTCAAGCTCGGGATTGTCGCCGGACTGAGCATTGCCGGCGTGGGCGCACTCGGTTTCCTGCCGGCCGCGCAATGGCACAACTACCCCGTGTTCCTCGGCGCCCTGTTCGTGCTGGCGACCGGCATCACGGTGCTGCAGGTGGCGGCCAACCCGTACGTCACCCTGCTCGGCCCTGCGCGTACCGGATCCAGCCGCCTGACACTCGCACAGACGATGAACTCGCTGGGCACCACGCTGGCGCCGATCTTCGGCGGCTATCTGATTCTTTCGCATGTCGTGAAGAAGGCCAGCGAGGTGGCGACCATGTCCGCCACCGACCAGTTGCTGTACCGGACCGAGCAGGCGCAGTCGGTGCAGATGCCCTACGTCGGGCTGGCGGCAGCGCTGTTCCTGCTAGCCGGATTCGTCTGGCTGTTCCATCTGCCGAAACTGGCCGAGAAGACCCACCCCGACGAAGCGAAGAACTACAGCCTGATGGACGCGCTGCGCATCCCGCATGTCGCCTTTGGCGTGCTGGCGATCTTCTTCTATGTCGGTGCCGAGGTCTCCATCGGCAGCCTGATGATCAACTACATCTCGCTGCCCAACATCGGCCACATCAGCGAACAGACCGCTTCGCACTACGTGGCGTACTACTGGGGCGGCGCGATGGTCGGACGCCTGCTCGGTTCGGGACTGCTGGCCATGCTCGATCCGCGCAAGCTGCTGGCGGTGTTCTCGGTCGTCGCCGGCGGCCTGCTCATCACCACCATGACCACGCATGGCAACACGGCGATGGTGAGCGTCATCGCCATCGGCCTGTTCAACTCGATCATGTTCCCGACCATCTTCGCACTCGGTATCGAGCGTCTGGGCCCGTTGACCGACAAGGCGTCGAGCCTGCTCATCATGGCCATCGTGGGCGGTGCGCTGGTGCCGTTGGCACAGGGTTTCCTGGCCGACCGCATCGGCTTGCAGCACTCCTTCGTGCTGCCGTTGCTATGCTACGTCTACATCCTGTTCTACGGCCTCAGTGGGTCGAAGATCCGCACGATGCCCGAGACCACGCCACCGGCCCCATGAATCAAGGACTGGGATGACCATGCGCCCGATACTCTGCTTTGGCGAAGCGTTGATCGACTTCCACCCGGAAGGCACGGACGATCATGGATTCGCACGCGCCTTTGTGCCGTTCGCCGGTGGCGGTCAGGCCAATGTCGCCGTCGGCGTGGCGCGATTGGGCGGTGAAGCACACTTCGTCGGCATGCTCGGCCAGGACCGCTTCGGCGACTTCCTCATCGATCGCCTGCAACGAGCCGGCGTCGACACGCATCATGTCGTGCGCACCGCCGATGCACCGACAGCACTGGCCTTCGTGCAACTCGATGCCGACGGCGAGCGCAGCTTCTCGTTCTATCGCCCGCCCTCGGCCGACATGCTGTTCCGCAGCGAACATTTCCGCGACGATGCCTTCGACGGCATCGCCCTGCTGCATGCATGCTCGCTGAGCATGAGCGAACCTGAACTGGCCGAAGCCACCCGCGAAGGCATGCGTCGCGCGCAGGCGGCCGAGGCGCTGGTCAGCTTCGACCTGAACCTGCGCCCCGCACGCTGGAGCCACCATGACGACCCGCGCTCGGTCATGTGGAGCGGCCTGGAGCTCGCCGATCTGGTCAAGCTCAGCGACGATGAACTCGACTATCTCGCCGTCGATGGCGAGGACGCCTTCCTCGAACGCCTGTGGCGCGGACGCACGCGCCTGCTGGTGGTGACCGGAGGCAGTGCGCCGTTGCGCTGGTTCGTGCGTGATGCGGACGGCGAAATGCCGGTCTACGACAGCGCCGTGGTCGACAGCACCGCTGCCGGCGATGCGTTCGTCGCCGGCTTGCTGCATCGACTGGTCGAACAGGACATCGACGCGCGGAATTTCGACGCATTCATCATGGAACTTCCGCGTCTTCATGCGACACTTCGCTTCGCCGCCGCGTGTGGCGCCATCACCGTCACTCGTCGAGGGTCTTTCGCAGCGATGCCCACGGCAAAGGAAGTCGAGACCTACATGGACGAGAGGCCATGACGCCCAAGTTGCCCGCGACGCCTGTGCCGGATTTTCGCTCACGCGAATTCCTGCGCCAACACATCGCCGACATCATGGATTTCTACTATCCGCGATGCATCGATCCCGTGGGCGGCTACTTCCAGTATTTCCACGACGACGGCTCCATCTACGATACCCGCCATCGGCACCTGGTCAGCAGCACGCGCTTCGTCTTCAACTTCGCCATGGCCGCGCGCCATTTCGGCAGCACGCGCTATGCCGAGGCCGCGCGTCACGGCTTGAACTACCTGCGCGAGATGCACCGCGACAGCACGACCGGCGGTTACGTATGGACGCTGTACGACGGTCTTGCCGAGGACCGCACCAACCACTGCTACGGCGTCGCCTTCGTGATGCTGGCCTATGCCACGGCGCACAAGGCCGGATCCGAACAGGCCGCCGAATGGATGGACGAAACCTGGCAACTGCTGGAAGAACGATTCTGGGACGCCGATGCCGGCCTCTATCGCGACGAGGCTGACGCCGACTGGCATTTCTCCGCCTACCGCGGCCAGAACGCGAACATGCACATGTGCGAGGCGCTGCTGTGCGCCTATGAAGCCACCGGCAACGACGCCTATCTCGATCGCGCACTGCTTCTGGCCGACAACATGACACGGCGACAGGCCGACCAGACCAACGGCCTGATCTGGGAACACTACGACGAAAACTGGAACGTCGACTGGGATTACAACCGCGACAACCCGAAGCATCTGTTTCGTCCGTGGGGATTCCAACCCGGTCACCAGACCGAGTGGGCCAAGCTCCTGCTGATCCTGGACCGTCACTGCCGCCGCCCGGCTTCCGAGCGCGGCCAGCCGGTCACCGTCCCCGGCTGGAACGAAACCCGGGTATCGCGCGCCAGCCCGCCACCGATCGCCTTCGGCGCAGCGCGCAGCCCGGTGCTGGACCCGGTGGCCGACCGCGAAGCCTCGCCTCAACCGTCCTGTCCCGAACTCGACTGGCTGCTTCCCACCGCGCGCCGACTGTTCGACACCGCCGTCGCCCTGGCCTGGGACAAGCAGTACGGCGGGCTGTGCTATGGCTTCGATCCGGACGGCAACATCTGCGACGACGACAAGTACTTCTGGGTCCAGGCCGAGACGCTGACCACCGCCGCGCTGCTCGCACACCGCACCGACATGGACGCCTACTGGCTCTGGTACGAGCGGATCTGGACCTATGCCTGGCAGCACATGGTCGACCACCAGCACGGCGGCTGGTACCGGATCCTGGACCGCATGAACCAGAAATACGACAACAAGAAGAGTCCGGCCGGCAAGACCGACTACCACACCATGGGTGCCTGCTACGAGGTCCTCAACGTGATCGGTCGCTCCGGCGCACAACGGCTCGCGTAGGTCGAAAGCCCTGTGGCCGTGTCCGGCTGCGCGGGTCCATACTGGGCGCATGATGCCCATGAATCGATCCCTCGCCCGTAATCTGGTGGCCGGCCTCGCGCTTGGCCTGATCCTCGCCGGAACCGCCCATGCCGACCGCGGTCAGCCCGCCGGCATCGACGTGCCGGCCTACATCACCAAGGCGTTGACCGATCCAGCGCGCGCGCACGACCGGGCCAACGACGCCAGACGTCGCCCCGGCCCCATCCTGGCGCTCGCCGGCGTCAAACCCGGCGACACCGTGATCGAACTGGTTCCTGCCAGCGGATACTGGACGCGCATCCTGAGCCGGATCGTCGGCCCGAAGGGACACGTCTACGCCGTGACGCCCGTCGAATTTCTCAAAGTGTTCCCCAAGGCCGCCGACAAGGTGAAAGTACTCGCTGCCGACCCGCACTACAGCAACGTCACGGCGCTGGTACAGCCAGCCGCCGACCTAAAGATTCCGAAACCGGCCGACCTGGTGTTCACCGCCGAGAACATGCACGACTACAACAACGCCTCGTTCGGTAGCCTGCCGCCGAAAGCGCTGGCGACCGAGGTGCTCAAGGCGCTGAAGCCCGGCGGCATCTTCCTGGTCAACGATCATGTGGCACCGAAGGGATCGGGACTATCCGACACCGATACGCTGCACCGTATCGACTCGGCCACCGTGAAGGCCCAGGTCACGGCCGCCGGCTTCGTCTTTGTCGGCGCCAGCGACGTGCTGCGCAATCCCAAGGACCCGCACGACATCAAGGTCTTCGACCCGTCCATCCGCGGGCATACCGATCAGTTCGTGTACAAATTCCGCAAACCCTGACGCAATCTGAGCGACACGAAAAGGCCCGCGCATCGGCGGGCCTTTTTCATGTCGGCGAATCCTCGCGATCAGGTGCCTGCCCCCGCCTTCGGGTGCCGCGCGCTCCAAGCTTTGCGGGAACGAGTCAGCATCGCCTGCACATCATCGACCGGTACAAGCGAACGCTGTACGAAGCCATCCGGCACCTGACACGTCATCGAACCGGTCCCGCGGATGTGCATCACGCCGCCAGCGTCGGGCACGAAACGGAAATGCAGCGTGAGTTCGGGCGTGTGTGGCTCGACATCCGCATGTGCCGCCTCCGCCCGATAGGACTTTGACGCGCCGTCGGCACGCTTGCGGCGTGCCAACAAAGAGAGCGCGTCGAGCACGATACCGAAACGCTCCACCTGCAGTAATGGCATGACTGCATACGATGCCTCTGCAGTTGCGACATGCCGCCGATGCTTTCACGTGCGATCAGCGTATGCGATCCGCCGCATGGCGACACTCGCACCAAACACAAACGCGACCAGCCTCGTCAGAGCCTCCTTCTTTCCGTTCATGCCACTTCCTCCATGAGGAGGAACTTCCCATGGTCGCTGCACCCGCCACGCGAATCGGAATGCATCCGTGTCACGAACAGACCATGTACCGACACAAAAAAAGACGCCCGCCGGCCAAGCCGACGGACGTCGCATGCATCAACCGTGGCTCGCAGCGTCAGGCGGAGCGACGCTCGACGATCAGCTTCTTGATCTCGGCGATGGCCTTGGCTGGATTCAGCCCCTTGGGGCAGGTCCGCGCACAGTTCATGATGGTGTGGCAACGGTACAGTTTGAACGGATCTTCCAGATCGTCCAGACGCTCACCCGTATCCTCGTCGCGCGAATCGGCGATCCAGCGATAGGCCTGCAGAAGAATGGCCGGGCCGAGATACTTGTCGCCGTTCCACCAGTAGCTGGGGCAGCTGGTCGAGCAACAGGCGCAGAGAATGCACTCGTACAGGCCGTCCAGCTTCTTGCGGTCTTCCGGCGACTGCAGGCGCTCGGCGTCCGACGGTGCCGGACTCTGCGTGCGCAGCCACGGTTTGATCGAGGCGAACTGCGCATAGAAGTGCGTCAGGTCGGGCACCAGATCCTTGACCACCGGCATGTGCGGCAGCGGGTAAATGCTGATCTCGCCGCCCTTGCAGTCGTCAATGGACTTGGTGCAGGCCAGTGTGTTGGTGCCGTCGATGTTCATCGCGCAACTGCCGCAGATGCCCTCGCGACAGGAACGGCGCAGCGTCAGCGTCGAATCGACTTCGTTCTTGATCTTCAGCAATGCGTCCAGAACCATCGGGCCGCAGCTGGACAGATCGATCTCGAACGTGTCCATGCGCGGATTCTGGCCATCATCCGGACTCCAGCGGTAGATCTTGAAGGTGCGCGGTTTCTTGGCGCCCTCGGCCGCATGATGCTTGCCGGGTTGAATCTTGGAATTCTTCGGTAGCGTGAACTCTGCCACGTGGCTTCTCCAGTCCTGGACTCAGTAGACGCGCTTTTTCGGCGGCACGGTCTCGACTTCGTCGGTGAGCGTGTTCGAATGCACGGGGCGGAAATCGAAGCGGCTCTTGCCCTTCTCGTCGATCCACACCAGGGTGTGCTTCATCCATTCGGCATCGTCGCGATCGGGGAAATCCTCGCGGGCATGCGCGCCGCGCGATTCCTTGCGCTGCTCGGCCGAGTGCATGGTGGCCACGGCCTGATCGAGCAGATTGGACAGCTCCAGCGTCTCGACCAGATCCGAATTCCACACCATGGAACGGTCGCTGACGCGCACGTTCTCGAACGAAGCGTGGACCTCGGAAATCTTCTCGCAGCCTTCGGCCAGGGTTTCCTGGGTACGATAGACCGCGGCATCGCTCTGCATGGTCTTCTGCATCTTCAGGCGGATGTCCGCCGTCGGCGTATCGCCATCTGCATGACGCAGCTTGTCGAAGCGCGCCAGAGCCTTGTCCAGCGCGCTCGCCGGAAGGTCCTTGTGTGGGCTGTCCGGCTTGATGATCTCGGCGCAGCGATGGGCGACCGCACGACCGAACACCACCAGATCGAGCAGCGAGTTCGAACCCAGGCGGTTGGCACCGTGCACGGACACGCAAGCTGCTTCGCCGATGGCGAACAAACCCGGCACAACCGCGTCGGGATCACCGTTCTTCAGCTGCACCACTTCGCCGTGGTAGTTGGTCGGAATGCCGCCCATGTTGTAGTGCACGGTCGGCAGCACCGGGATCGGCTCCTTGGTCACGTCGACACCGGCGAAGATGCGCGCGGTCTCGGCGATGCCCGGCAGACGCTCGTGAATGACCTCGGGACCCAGATGCATCAGGTTCAGATGCGTGTGATCGCCGTGCTCACCGACACCACGGCCCTCACGGATCTCGATGGTCTCGGCGCGCGAGACCACATCGCGCGAAGCCAGGTCCTTGGCGCTGGGCGCGTAGCGTTCCATGAAACGCTCGCCCTTCGCGTTGGTGAGGTAACCGCCCTCGCCACGCACGCCCTCGGTGATGAGACAGCCGGCGCCGTAGATGCCGGTCGGATGGAACTGCACGAACTCCAGATCCTGCAACGCCAGCCCCGCACGAAGCACCATGCCGCCACCGTCGCCGGTGCAGGTATGTGCCGAGGTGCACGAGAAGTACGCACGGCCGTAACCGCCGGTCGCCAGCACAACCGCCTGGCCGCGGAACACGTGCAGCGTGCCCTCGTTGAGATCCAGCGCCAGCACGCCGCGGCACACGCCCTCGTCGTCGAAGATGAGGTCGGTGGCGAAGTATTCGATGAAGAACGTGGCGTCATGCGCCAGCGCCTGCTGATACAGCGTGTGCAGAATGGCGTGACCGGTACGGTCCGCAGCAGCACAGGTGCGCTGCGCGGTGCCCTTGCCGTAATGCGTGGTCATGCCGCCGAACGGACGCTGGTAGATCTTGCCTTCCTCGGTACGCGAGAACGGTACACCGTAGTGCTCCAGCTCGATGACCGACGCTGGCGCGTTCTTGCACATGTACTCGATCGCATCCTGGTCGCCGAGCCAGTCGCCGCCCTTGATGGTGTCGTAGAAGTGGAAGCGCCAGTCGTCCTCGCCCATGTTGGCAAGCGCGGCGGCAATACCGCCCTGCGCAGCCACGGTGTGCGAACGCGTCGGGAAGACCTTGGTGATGCACGCAGCCTTCAGACCCTTCTCGGCCAGGCCGAAGGTGGCGCGCAGACCGGCGCCGCCGGCACCGACCACGATCACGTCGAACTTGTGTTGCTGAACCTTGTAGCTTTCCATGAACCTTCCTTCAGGCGCCCAGGGCGACACGCAGGACCGCCAGCGCGCAGGCCAGCGCGAACAAGACGGCGAGAAGCTTGACCAGCACCATCAGGCTGACTTCGAGCCAGCGCGTGTGCACGTAATCCTCGATCACCACCTGCAGACCGAGCTGCGCGTGCCAGAACATGCTGGTGGTGAACGCGATCATCAGCACCGCATTCCACGGCTTGGCCAGCGTAGCGTGCGCGGTGGCGAAATCGGCATGCATCAGCGACAGCAGCGTGATGACGAACCAGATGCCGAGCACGACCAGCGCGACGGCCGTCATGCGCTGCATCCACCAATGATTGGCGCCGGACTTGGCCGAACCCAGGCCGCGCGCACGTTGCAGGGGGTTGCGCAGATCGCTCACAGAACACCTCCGGCCATCAGGTATGCCCAGATCGCGACGGTCAGCAGCAGACTGACGATGACCGCCAGCCAGCTCGAACGCACGAACTGCGGAATCTCGTAACCCATGCCGGTGTCCTGCAGCAGATGCCGGATGCCGTTGCACAGGTGGAACATCAACGCCCAGGTCCACCCGAGCAGCAGGATCAGCCCGAAGATGCTGCCGGCGAAGCCGGTGAAGCAGCTCCAGGCATCCGGCCCCGAGGCCAGGGCCGTCAGGCCCCACAGCACCATCAGGGTGCCGGCGGCCAAGGCGATGCCGGTCGCGCGATGCAGGATTGAAGTCACCATCTGCACCTGCCAGCGGTAGATGCCGAGGTGCGGTGAAAGTGGTCGCCCGCTCTGTGCCATCGTGGCTATCCTTGTATAGGGAATCGCTTGCGTGCCCGGAAACGACACGAGACTCACGCGGAGTCGGTCAGAAATCGATGCAACGGCCGTTCTTCTCCCAATCGCCGTAGCGAACGGGGTCGAGGCGTGGCTTCTCGTTCTGGCGTACCGGTTCCGGACCGACCTTCGCCGCTCCAGACGGCTTCGGCGTGGAGTCGGGGGAATCGGGTGGCGTGGGAGTCGTGTCGGTCATGGGCTTGGAAATGATCTTTAAAATCCTAATACCTGGGTTGAACCAGCACAAGCTGAACCCACTCCAAGATCGTGCGCACCGCACGCCCCAACACACGGAAACGACGTTTTCATGACGCTTCAGGAACCCGCCGCGCTTCGCGCATCCATGCTTCGCATCGAAGGACCGGACGCGTTGCGCTTCGCCCACGCGCAGTTCACCAGCCATGTGCTGTCGCTGGAAATCGGCGCCTGGCAATGGAGCGCCTGGCTCGATGCACGCGGCCGCGTGCATCGCCTGTTCCACCTGCTTCGTCCGGACGAGCATCATCTGCTGCTGGCCCTGCGCGGCGGCGACGCCGAGATCATGGTCGAACGACTGCACCGCTTCGTGTTCCGCGACAAGGTCACGCTGCAGGCGCTGCCGCCCCTGGCCGTTCACGACGACGGCGCGCTAGCCGAAGGCATCGTGCAGCAGGACAACGAAGATCTGCGTCTGGGCATGGGCGATCACGGCCTGCGCCTGTCACCCGAGGAGCGCCACGACACGGCATGGCGACGACGCGCCATCGAACGCGGCGAACCCTGGCTTCCGGATGCGTTTGCGGACACCTTTCTTCCCCCGGCGCTGGGGCTGCGCCGTTTGCGCGCCATGCAGCTCGACAAGGGCTGTTTCCCCGGTCAGGAGATCGCGGCGCGACTGCATTACCGCGGCGGTCACAAGCATGCACTGATGCATGTCCGGCTGGCCGAAAACACACAACCCGGCAGCACGCTCGAAGTGCAGATCGACCACGGAGAACCCGTCTCGCTGGAGGTTCTCGACTGCATCGGCAACGAAGCGCTCGTGGTCGCCCACGAACGCGCGCAGTCGGTGCTGCCGCGTGGCCTTGAAGCCGCAACGCAGCCCCCCTATATCGTGCGTGTATTCGCCCCCTGATCGGCACGCGCCTACACGCGCTGCCGTTAACTCGACATGAATAAAACCGCCTTCGTGTTTGACTCGGTGCGAAACAGAAGCTAAATTTGCGTTATTCGATGTTCCTCCGGTGACGGTAAACGAGGAGTCGAAGTGAGCGCGACGAACCGGATGATTCCGGATTGGCGCGACCCGGTGGCACATAGCCCCGGAATGTAGTGCTCGCATCGAAGCGGGTACCGATGCGCGGAGCCACCCATTCGCTTCCGCCATATGCCGCGCATCGGCGAAATGATTCCCACAACGTACGAATTCGGATCGGCGCTGCGCTGGAACGCGGCGTTCGTTTTGTGCCATGCGCGTTTGCACGGCATGAAATCGGTAACGACCGGCAGGCCGTACGAAACGGCTGCCGCTCATGCGCGAACACGGCCCTCATGGCGTGCCGCACCTCTGAGGAGAATGCAACGATGAAACTCGCCTGGTTGCTGTGGATGACCTCCATGCTTCCCCAACCGCTCGCGGACCAGACCTGTTTGGCCACGACCGTGTACCTGGAAGCCCGCAGCGAATCGACGATCGGACAATTCGCCGTCGCCGAGGTGGCCCTGCGCCGCCGCGAACGCGGCTACTACGGCAAGACCGTGTGCGATGTCGTGCGCGCGCCGCGCCAATTCGCCCTGTCCACCACCCCGACTAGCTTTCAGGTCACCAACCTGAAGGCCTTCACCAAGGCCTGGAAGATTGCCGGCGAAAGCATGGCGATCTGGAAACTGCCCAAGACCGAACGCGTCATGGTGGTTCCCGGTGCCGATCATTTCGCCACCACCAGCATCTCGCCGAAGTGGGCCACGCGGGCGCCACTTCGCACCATTGGCGAGCACGCCTTCTACGCAGCCAACTGACCGCAACCACCCTTCATGGGGAAAGAAAAAGCCCTCCCGTTGCCGGGAGGGCTTTTTTTATTGCAACATGCCGCGAAACGATCAGCGCATGTACACGCGACCGTTGCTGATCTGCACGTAGTCGCCGTTGCGCACGCGCGGATCCTCGCGCTGGGTCACGGTCGCGCGGCGACCGTCGTCCAGACGCACCACGACACGGTATGCCGGCACATCGCCACTGTTGCGCTTGGCCACTTCGTTGCCGACTGCACCACCGGCCACCGCACCGGCCACGGTCGCGGCCTTGCGGCCATCACCCTTGCCGACCTGATTGCCCAATGCAGCACCCGCCACGGCGCCGATGATGGTACCCAGCACGTGGGACCTGTTGCTGTCGGACACGTAGACCTGGCTCACGCTCTCGACAACGCCGCATTGATTGCTTGGACAGCTGCGACTAGCCGTACGCCCGCCTCCGCCGTATGTAGTGCCGTATCCGGGACCATTTCCGCCGGAGTTGTACGGCCCCGTTGCGCAACCGGCCAATGCCAGCATGGCGGTCGCCAGCGCAACCGGCACGATGCGTCGAATAGAGCTCATCTTGATGGACATGGAACCTCCTTGGTTGGGGATGACCTTGGTGGCGAGCGGACGAACCCGAAGCTACGGATTCGTCCGCGATCCTGCGATCAGTTGGACGAAACGACCGTCGTGGCCTGCTTGATCTCGACCGTGTCACCCGGATTGTGGTCCATGCGAGTAGTGTGCACGGTGCCGTCCTTCAGCTGGTACTTCACGTTGTAGCCGACCACCGTGGTCTTGCGGTCGTTGACCGTCTGGCACTTCTGTTCCTGGGTCGTGTACGTGGCGTCCTCCTGATGCTTCTCCTGGATCTTCTTGCCAGCGTAGCCACCTGCCACGGCACCGGCGACCGTCGCCAACTTCTTGCCCTTGCCGCCGCCGACCTGGTTGCCGAGCAGACCGCCCGCCACGGCGCCGATGGCCGTACCCGCGATCTGATGCGAATCCTTGACCGGCTTGTGGTGCGTCACGGTCTCGTTGTGGCAAACCTGACGCGGATGATTCGTGGTCTTCTTGATCGGCGTCGCGCTAACTACCTTCGCGTACTGCGGACCTTCCGCGCTGGCGTTGCGGTTGCACGCCGTCAGACCACCTGCGGTCGCGACGGCGATGCTGGCGACGAGCGCCTTGGTAACGAACTTGTTCATCTCTAGCCTCCTGTTTCCACCCACGTCGTATGGATGTCCGTTTGTTATGTTTCCGCATTCAAGCACTGCGGAACTGAACAACTCATAAGGTCTGCGTTAAATCCGGTGCAGCATGCATCACCGTACCCGCAGATCACTCCAGAGCACTATCCTCCATGATGCCTGCTTTCACGTGGCGACGAGCAAATATGAACGGGATCGCAATCACCCTTTTCGACAGCCACACGCATCTGGACGATGCGGCCTTCGACGCCGACCGCGATGCTGTACTGCGGCGCGCCGCAGAGGCTGGCGTCACGGAGGCCTTGGTCGCTGCCGTCACCGCTGGGCGCTGGCCTACGCTGCAAGCGGTATGCGCGCGTCCTGGGAACGCCATTCGTCTGCACCCCGCCTACGGTCTGCACCCGATGTTCATGGACGCACACGATGATGCGGACCTCGACGCACTGGAAAACTGGCTACGCGACCGAGGCGACGATGCCGTCGCTGTCGGAGAATGCGGACTGGACTTCCAGGTCGGCATCGAACACGAGCGCCAGCGGCGCTTCTTCCGTCACCAGATCGGCCTGGCGCGCGAACTCGACCGGCCGCTCATCCTTCACGCACGCAAGGCTGTCGAGGAAGTCATCCTGACGCTGCGCCACGAAGGCCCCGTGCGCGGCGTCGTGCACAGCTACGGCGGCAGCGTCGAACAGGCTCGGCAGCTCTGGGACCTGGGCATCCACATCGGCTTGGGCGGTCCGGTCACGCACGAACGCGCGCACAAGCTGCATCGCCTGGCCGCGTCCATGCCGCTGGAGCAGCTGCTGCTGGAGACCGACGCGCCCGATCAGCCCGGCGCCGCCCATCGGCACGAGCGCAACGAGCCGGCCTATCTGACCGAAGTGCTCGACGTCGTCGCGCGTCTGCGCGACACCGCCCGTGCAACCATCGCCGCCGCCACGCACACCAACGCCCGCCGCCTGTTTGGCCTGCCCCGAACCTGATTCGTCCGCACGTTCCCCGCGCACGGTCTTGTATACCCACCAGTTCAGTTGTTAGGCTTATAGTTCACTAATGAACTATTCATTGCGGGCATGGGCCGACTCCTCGACTCCACCGAATCCATGAAGGCAGCCGTGGCGCGCGTCGCCGAACGCGTGCCTGACATGCCCGTGGACGACATCGTGCTGCTGCGTCTGCTGCATATCGTCAACGCCGGCCTCGACCAGTCCGAAGAGCGCTGGCTGAAGCCGTACAAGCTCGGCAACAGCGAATTCCGCACGCTGATGATGCTGTACAGCAGCGCCGAGCAGCAGGCGCATCCATCCGATCTGTGCCAATGGGCGTCGCAGAAGCCGACCAACATGACACGGATCATCGACACCCTGCTCGAACGCGGCCTGGTGACCCGCCGCCCCAGCGATGCCGATCGCCGTCGCATCATTCTCGAAGTGACGCCGGAAGGGTCGCGACTGGTCCGCACGCTGCTGCCGGAAGTCCGGCCCAACGTGCAGGCCCTGTTCCACCACTTCTCCCGGAGCGAGTACCGCCAGCTGGCCGGTCTGCTGGAAAAGCTGCTCCGCAACCTCGACGCCATGGATCCCGTCCAGGAATGAACCCGATGACTCCCTCTCGCGTATTCGCCGTCGCCGTCGCGACCCTGCTGCTGGGCGCATGCGCCGGCGTGCCCGACAAGATCCGGCACGTCGACCTGCGCTCACAGGCGCCGCTGGCCGGCCTGCCCTCTTCCAGCCAGGGCTCCTGGCCCGCCGCCGCCTGGTGGAAGCGCTACCACGACCCGCAGCTGGATCGATTGATCGACCGCGCCCTGCACGACGCCACCAGCCTGGCCGCCGCGCGCAGCCGGGTGAACGCCGCCCGCGCGTCGGCCAAGCTGACCGCGTCGCAGGTCGGCCTGCGCATCAACGGCAACGTGCAGGTCGCCCGCCAGCGACTCAGCGAAAACGGCCTGATCCCGTCGCAATTCCTCGGTTTCACCTGGTACAACCAGGGCGACATCGGCGTGCAGGGCAGCTACGACTTCGACCTGTGGGGCGGTCACCGCGCCGAAGTCGAGGCCGCCATCGGACAGGTGCACGCTGCCGCCGCCGAGCGCAGCGCCGCTGCCCTGGCCCTGCAGGTCGGCATTACCCGCACCTACTTCGGCTGGCAGGCCGACCGGCATCGCTTGCAGCTGGCCGAGCAACTGGTTCGCGACCAGGAAAGGCTCGTCCACGTGTTCGATGTGCGCGTGAACGCCGGTCTGGAACCGAATGACCGGCTGCAGCAGGCGCGCGCCGGCGCCGCGGCCGCGCGGCAGCAGGTCGCGGCGCTGCGCGGAAGCGCCAAGATCCGCCGCGCCATCCTGGCCGCGCTGATCGGCATCGCACCGAGAGACCTGCCCGACCTGAAGATGCGCCCTCTGCCGAAGGCCAACGCCGCGCTGCCGGCCCACGCCGGCCTGGACCTGATCGCGCGCCGCCCCGACATCGCCGCGCGCCGCTGGCAGGTCGAATCCGCGCTGCGCCAGACCGATGCCGCGCGTGCCAAGTTCTTCCCCGACTTCAGCCTCAACGCGATGGCCGGCTTCTCCAGCATCGACCTGGGCAAACTGCTGCATCCGGAAAGCCGTGTGTTCGCGCTGACGCCGGCCCTGCACCTGCCGATCTTCGAAGGCGGACTGCTCCGCGCCGGCTTCGGCGTATCCAAGGCGCAACTGCAGAGCGCGGTCGCACAGTACAACGACGCCGTGGTCAACGCCGCGCGCGAAGTCTCCACCCAGGTGCTCGACCTGCAGCGCCTGCGCGCCCAGCGTCATGAACAACAGGCGCAGCTGCAGGCCGTGAGCGCGCTGCAGCACAACGCCGAAGCGCGCCAGCATCAGGGCCTGACCGATATCCAGCCCGTGCTGCGGGCTCGCACCCAGGTGCTGCAGCAGCGTGACGCGCACCTGCAGCTGACGGCACAGATCCTCGACGCCGACGTCGGCCTGATCCAGGCGCTGGGCGGCGGTTACCACCTTGAACACGCACCGGAGGCGACCGACAACACGGCTACCCCGGCTCCTGCAACCTCTTCCGCGCGGAAAACGACCCTATGAGCGCCCAAGACGAAAAGACCTCCGACGCCAAGAACCACGGCGGCGAGAACGCCAGCGGCAACGGCAAGCGCAAACGCATCCTGCTGACCATCGCCGGCGTGTTCGTGCTGGCCGGGCTGGCCTGGTTCCTGCTGTGGCTGTTCGTGCTCTCGCAGCGCGAAGTGACCGACGATGCCTACGTCAAGGGCAACCAGGTCACCGTCAGTTCGCAGATTCCCGGCACCGTGGTCGCGGTGATGGCCGACGACACCGATCTGGTCCACGCCGGCCAGACGCTGGTCAAGCTCGACCGTACCGATACCGACGTGAACCTGGCCAAGGCCCGCAGCGCGCTGGCGGAGACCGTGCGCAGGGTACGTCAGGCCTTCGCCAACGCCGCGAAAGCCGACGCCGCCGTCGATGCGCGCAAGGTCGAACTGAGTCTGGCCCGCGCCGACCTCAGGCGCCGCGAGCCGCTGCTGAAGCAACAGGCCGTGTCGCCGGAGGAAATGTCCCATCTGCGGGACCGCGTGCGCACCGCGCAGAGCGCGCTCGAAGTCGCCCAGCGCAACGCCACCGCCGCGCACGCCGCCATCGACGGCACCGACATCGAGCACAACCCGGCAGTGATGCAGGCACGCGCCGCCTTCCGTTCCGCGTGGCTCGCCGCGCACCGCACCGCCATCGTTGCGCCGGTCGACGGCTACGTCGCCCAGCGCAGCGTGCAAGTCGGCCAGCAGGTGCAACCGGGCGCGCCGCTGATGCAGGTGATTCCGCTGAACAACCTGTGGGTCGAGGCCAATTTCAAGGAAGTGCAACTGGCCCACATCCGCATCGGCCAGCCGGTGAAGATCGAGCCGGACATCTACGACGGCCTGGTCTTCCACGGCAAGGTGGTCGGCCTTGGCGCCGGCACGGGCAGCGCGTTCGCCCTGCTGCCGCCACAGAACGCTTCGGGCAACTGGATCAAGGTGGTGCAGCGCGTGCCGGTGCGCATCTCGATCGACCCGAAGGACCTACGCAAGCATCCGCTGCGCATCGGCCTGTCCGCCGATGTCAACGTCGACACGCACAACCGCGACGGCCGTGTGCTGGCGCAGAAGCCGGTGACGCAGGCGGTCTCGAAGACGGGCGTCTACGACCGCGATCTGGCCGAGGCCAAGCGCGAGGCCGACGCCATCATCCAGGCCAACCTCGGCCGCAAGTAACCGTCCCCTCTCCTGCTGACTCACGGCGCGGCTGCGGCCGCGCCTGCCCACGGAAAACCCGAACGCGATGTCCTCCAACGCTCCGGCGCCGTACAAACCGTTGCATGGCACCCCGCTGGTGCTGCTCACGATCGCGATCTCCTTCGCCACCTTCATGGAGATCCTCGATCTGACCATCGTCAACGTGGCGGTGCCGCACATCGCCGGCGCGCTGGCGGTGAGTCCGCAGGAAGGCACCTGGGCGATCAGCTCCTACGCGCTGGCTAGCGCCATCATGCAGCCGCTGACCGGGTGGATCGCCAAGCGCTTCGGCGAGGTGCGCACCTTCGTCATCTCGCTGGTGCTGTTCGTGACGTTCTCCATGCTCTGCGGCATGGCGACCAGCATGCCGATGCTGGTGATCTTCCGCCTGCTGCAGGGCGCCGGTTCCGGCCCGATGGTGGCGCTGTCGCTGGCCCTGCTGCTGGCCGCCTACCCGGTCGAACGCAAGGGCATGGCGCTGGCGATGTGGGCCATGACCGTGGTCATCGCACCGATCTTCGGTCCCATCCTCGGCGGCTACATCACCGACAACCTGTCGTGGCCGTGGATCTTCTTCATCAATGTGCCGGTGGGTCTGCTGGCCGGCGCGGTGGTGTGGGGCATCATGCGCAAGCGCGAGACCAAGACCATCAAGGTGCCCATCGACATCGTCGGCCTGGGCCTGCTGGTGGTCGGCGTGGGCTGCCTGCAGTTCATGCTCGACAACGGCAACGACAAGGACTGGTTCTCCTCGCCGCTGATCACCACCCTGGGCATCATTGCGCTGGTCTGCCTGACCTTCCTGGTCGCCTGGGAACTGATGGCCAAGCATCCCGTCGTCGACCTCTCGCTGTTCCGCAAGCGCAATTTCACCGTCGGCGTGATCGCCCTGGCGCTGGGCATGATGGCCTTCTTCGGCATCAACGTGGTGTTCCCGCTGTGGCTGCAGATCAACCTGAACTACACCGCCACCTGGGCCGGTCTGGCGACAGCGCCGGTCGGCATCCTCGCCTTCCTGCTGTCACCGGTCATCGGTCGCAATATCGACAAGCTGGAACTGCGCGCAGTGGTGACCTTCTCGTTCACCGTGTTCGCGATCACCTCGTACTGGTTCTCCACCTTCAACAACGACGCCTCGTTCGGCAGCCTCATCATGCCGCGCTTCGTCATGGGCCTGGCGATCCCCTGCTTCTTCATTCCGTTGAACCAGATCATCCTGTCGGGCCTGAAGGATCACGAAGTCGCCACCGCCTCGGGCCTGGCCAACTTCTTCCGCACCATGGCTTCGAGCGTGTCCACGGCCGTCACCGTGACCCTGTGGCAGCACCGCGCCGACTATCATCAGGCCATGCTCACCGAACACGTCAACCACGCCAACCCGGCCGTGGGAAGCTACCTGCAGACCCTGCACGCCGGCGGCATCACCGGCGAACGCGCCTGGGCCGTGGTCGAGCGCGTCATCACCCGCGAGGCGCTGACGCTGTCGGTCAACGACGTGTTCTGGGGCTGTGCCGTGCTGTTCCTGTGCCTGATCCCGGTGCTGTGGTTCGCCAAGCCGCCGTTCGCCAGTGGTGGGCCGGAGACGATGCATTGAGTGATGGCTTGCGCGACCTAGAACCTGATGGGCTTTCTTTGTCAGCCCAACCTGCGAACCTAGGACACCGAAGGTACGCCAGTTTCACCTAATGTCAGCATACTGGCGGCCACCTCCCGAAAAGGATCCACATGATGCGTCGAGACCAGCATGATCCGGTCGCGTTGATAATCTGCCAGCAGAGTCAGCAGCACATCGCGTGACGCGGCGTCGATCTCGTTGATCGGTTCGTCGAACAGCATGACCAACGGTGCCGCGATCAGGGTCGCCGCCAGCAGAATTTTCTTGGACATCCCAGCCGAAAGCGTCCCGAGCGGTGCATCGACAGCGTGACTCAGGTGCAGTTGCTCCAGCACGTGAGTCCGATATTCGAGTGAACGGCGACTCGACGGATACAGCGAAGTCACGAAGTCGATCAGCATGCCCGCACGCAGCCAGGGAATGGCAGGAGGCGCGCCCGGAGCCAGCAATACGCGATCTGAATGCCGCTTCATGGGTACATCGCCCAGGCGAATCACCCCGGTCATTGGCGACAACGCTCCGGCAATGGCTCGCAACAGCGACGTCTTGCCAATTCCGTTGGGACCCACGACCAGATGCAGTCCTAAGCCGAACGTGCGTGTAAGCGCCCTCACCTGCCCGAACGGCAACGTCAGTTCATGCAAGCCAAGCGATTCGATGGAATTCATGAAAGCGCCACCGTCAGAAAAATCAGTGTGAGTACGACATGCGCTGTCGGCATCAGCCACCGCATCGTGTCGCGCGTCCAATTCGCGCTGAATGCGCCCAGTGCAAACAGTCCCGCATAGCCGAGCAGCGGATAACTAGGCAGAACCGCATGAGATGTTCCAGGAGGCAACGCGCGGACCGCAGTCTGCCAGTACGCGCTCATGCAGAGCGAGAAAAGCACCACCGGCGGCAGTACGGCAAACCAAGTAACGCGCCTTCGGAATGCGCAGTGGCCTGCCAGGAAGTCCAGCCGCTCCAGCATCATGCCGCGCACAAGCACCGGCAATCGATACAACGCAGCCGACGCGATCGCCATCAAGCCGATCAGAAGTGCCGTGGCGAGACCGACGCTCGGCGCATGGCCTGCGAGCAGGGTCATCGCCAGCGCCCACGCACCAAGCAGATAGCCTCCTCGAACCACTAGCGACTCGCGTAAGGCATGCCAGGACGCAGGCACGACCAACGCGCTCGCCAGTGCGATACGCTCGAAGATCGCACGTGATCGGCCCTTTGATCGAAGCGCCTGAAACCGTGCCCGCCGTGGGCGAACAGCGAACGTCATGGCGACAGCCGCTGTAACAAGCATGGCGACAGCACCGAGCACACTTTGCGGCCGGAACACCATCAACACGAGCATGGGTAAAACCATCACGGCAGCGCGACGATAGGCGTTGCGCAACAACAACACGTTTAACACCATGCCTGCGCCGACCATCACCAAGTACGACACGCTCGCCGACACCGCCTGCAGGGACGGGCCCTGACTCCATAGCATGTAGAGCAGCCATATCAACGGCAGCCAAAGCACCGAATAACATTGCATGACGATGCGCAAATCGGCGCGCCAGACGGCAGCATCGGGAATGGGCAACGTCGCAAGGAACGGCTCCGCATCACGCATGAAGATTGCCCCGTGCAGCAGCCACAATAACTCCAGTGTCACGCACTGCCAGCCAAGCAGAATGCCCAGCCGCTCGCTCAATCCCACATGTGTGTGCATCAGCGCCATCAGGCCATCGGCCAGAACGACCATCAAGCTAACGATGGCAAACACGCCCGCACTGCCGAAAAACCCCATGCCCACGACGGCGGTCTTTGCCATGCCACGGAAGCGCTCGGCAAGCGATCTGCGGAAATGCAACTGGCGCAGACGCGCATAACTCAGACTCACCCATGACTCCGGAGATGTAATGTCCTCTCAAGTGAGGACCGGAAAAACATGCGCAGGTTCACTCCCGCCGCGCCATCACACCATTTCTGGTCCACGACCACCGTGAAAATGCTCCCTGAAGACTCATGTCGCCGCCCCCTGCGCGAGGCGGTACGTTTGTGGTTCCTACACCCAAGCGTCGCCCGCGACA
>NZ_MSPY01000030.1:0-1454 GCF_003267965.1 Oleiagrimonas sp. MCCC 1A03011
CCCTGAAGACTCATGTCGCCGCCCCCTGCGCGAGGCGGTACGTTTGTGGTTCCTACACCCAAGCGTCGCCCGCGACAGGAGGCAGCCATGTCACTTTACGCAGGGATCGACCTGCATTCCAACAACAGCGTGCTGGCGGTGATGGACGAGGCTGGCAAGCCTTTGCTGCAGTGCCGTCGTCCGAACGATCTTTCGCGCATCCTGGCTGACTTCGAGCCCTTCCGTGCCGAGCTGGCCAGCGTGGCCGTCGAATCGACCTACAACTGGTACTGGCTGGTCGACGGCCTGATGGAACACGGTTACGACGTGCGCCTGGTGCACACCTCGGCCGTGCCGCAATACGACGGCCTCAAGCACGGCAACGACCACTCCGATGCCCTGCATCTGGCCCAGCTGCTGCGACTGGGATTGCTGCCCGAAGGCTACATCTACCCGCGCGAGCAACGCGCCACGCGTGATCTGCTGCGCCGGCGCTTCATGCTGGTGCGCCAGGCCGTGCAACTGATGCTGGCGATCCAGTCCAGCTTCAGCCGCAGCACCGGCAAGCAGTTGTCGGCCAACGCCCTGCGCCGCATCGCACCGGATGAACTGGAAGCGCTATTCCCGGACGTGAGCACACGCTATGGCGTGCTGCTGCAGTACAAGCTGTGGCTGACGCTGCAGGAGCAGATCAGCAGCCTCGAGCAATGGGTCCGCAAGGATCTGCCCCGACCCGGTGACCTGATGCGCCTGCGCAGCGTGCCGGGCATCGGTCCGATCCTGGGCATGACCATCGCGCTGGAGACCGGCCCGATCGAACGCTTTGCCTCGGTGGGCGAGTACGCCTCGTACTGCCGCATGGTCGAGAGCGTGCGCCTGTCCAACGGCAAGAAGAAGGGTCGAGGCAATCGGAAAAGTGGCAACCGCTACCTGTGCTGGGCGTACATCGAAGCGGCCAACTACGCGACCCGCTTCCATCCGCAGATACGAAGCTGGTACGACCGCAAGAAAGCGACGAAGCACCGGGTGGTGGCGATCAAGGCCGTCGCGCACAAGCTGGCGCGGGCGTGCTACCACTTGCTCAGGGACGGCACCGAGTTTGATCCGAAGCGTGCCTTCGGCTGATCGTGCCGGCGGTCGCAGACCGGAACTGGTGTTTGGCTTTGAGCCAGTGATCCTGAATGGTCGTGATCGCCGGCCACCATGTAGCAGGCAGGACCGCACGCGGACCGAGCCACGAAGGGTTGGGACCTAGAGCCCGTCATCCTGTGCAGCGCAAGCGCGCACCTGGACGGATCCCGCGTTGACCGACGAGTGTTTGGCTGACAACCAGAACGGTGACTGGCGCGATCCTCCCGCCGGAAAAAACGCAGCGGAAGTCGGACCGATGGCTACGTGGCACCGATCTCCCCGGCAGCGGGGCGACGGGCGCTTATGGTTCTATTGACAGGCGGCGGCGAAATGGTGACACCATT
>NZ_MSPY01000031.1:0-1381 GCF_003267965.1 Oleiagrimonas sp. MCCC 1A03011
GAGTACATACTCGTTGGCAAAACGGTGCGGTTGCGTTCGTGTATGCGGCTTTTCGGTGAGCGCGGTTCGCTCGAGCCATGATGAAATCCGCCAGGGCGAAGCCACACGTTCAAGCGGCCCTTGCGGGCCAGAATTGTTATCGGCTTGCTCGTCCCGGGGACCGACACGTTTGCCATCGTCGTACTCGTTGCAACGCGTGGAAGAGGCGTCAGTGTGTCAGCGCACTGACGTGATCGGGGTCGAAGTTGGTGCGGTGGTGTTCGGCGGCCCATAGCCGCCTGGCGGTCTTGTTGGCCAGCGCCACGGCAGCCTTGTTGTGACCCACGCGCTCCGATAGCGCCAACGCCCATGCCCGCGTTCGATCCAGCGGCTGGCCCTTGCGCTGGGCCACCTTGGCGCTGCGCAGCACGGCGCGGGCGCCGTGGATCAACAGCATTCGGATATACCTGTCGCCCCGTTTGGTGACCCGACCCAATCGATGCCGTGCGCCGCTGGAATATTCGCGTGGAGTCAGGCCCAGGTAGCTGGCAAAGTGACGCCCGGAACGGAAGCGGTCGAGCTCGCCGACCGATGCGCTCAGCGCGGTGGCGGTGATCAGTCCAATGCCGCCGGCCTGCAGCAGGCGCTGGCTGCGACCATCGTCGACCGCAAAGGCGGCCAGGTGACGCTCGATGTCTGTCATGGCTTGCTCGCAGGCCTGGATCTGATCGAGCACCTGGCTCAGGCTGTCGCGCAAGGCCATCGGCAGGTCGTTCCCGGCATCTTCCAGTGCCCCGAGCACGGCCGGCCGGACGCGGGCCGCACCCAGCGGGATGATGATGCCGAACTCGCGCAGCAATCCCCGCAGCAGATTGATGGCCGCCGTGCGTTGCGACTTGAAGTGCTCGCGTATGCGGTGCTGGGCCTGGATGCCCTGCTGTAGTGTCGTTTTCACCGGCACCGATTCGATCGCCGCACAACGTGCCGCCTCGAGCAGACCGGCGGCATCGGTGCGGTCGGTCTTGTTGCCGCGCACGTAGGGCCGGACCGCGTGCGCGGGCAACAGCGACACGCGATGCCCCAGTGCAGAGAACCGACGGGCCCAATAATGCGCGGACCCACAGGCTTCCATGAGGATGTGAAGCGGCGTGTGATTGTCGAATGCATGGGCGAATGCGGTGCGTCCCAGCCTGGCGCGCCTGACGATGCGGCCGTGCGCATCGGAAAAAGCCAGTTCGAACACGTTCTTGGCCAGGTCGACGGCGACCGTGGTGGCGAGGGTATAGTTGGGCGTAGCATGCATGATGGACTCCTCCCGTGATCCCGTGTCCGGAGCGTACGCTCCTGTCTGGCTCATCGAAGCCGTGTGGCGACGCGGGAGGAGTCCATTGGATCATTCAAG
>NZ_MSPY01000032.1:0-1309 GCF_003267965.1 Oleiagrimonas sp. MCCC 1A03011
CCTTCCCACAACGTCCCGGTCCGGCCGTGCCGTCCATTGAACAAACCCACATAGTTCCGCGAAAAGGCATGCATCAGCCGCGACACCGCGCCCTTTTCCTGCGGAGTCATCAACAGATGCACGTGATTGCTCATCAGCACATAGGCGTGCAGATGGCACCCGTAGCGCAGCAAGGCTTGGCGCAAGCATTGCAGGTAACGCTGGCGGTCTTCATCATCCAGGAAGCACGGCAGGCGGTTGTTGCCGCGCTGCACGACGTGCTGTGGAATGCCGGGAATATCGAGACGTGGTGGTCGAGCCATGCAGTAAGCATCGCCTAACCCCATGACGACGCACCACCAGAACAAGCAGCTGTGCGATGTGCTCTATACCCGCGAATGCATGTCAGAAATTGTCCCTGACACCTTTTTTCTTCACTCAAAGGCATGACTGATCAGGTACACAATGCCGACTGCAAGCATTGACAAATACAGCAGCGTCATGAACGAAAACAACCACGGCTCCTTGACCTTGTAGGTCACGATAAACCTGACCCACGGCACGATCACGAACCCTTGTCTTACGTCGTTTATCGCAATCAGCCCAAAGGCCAGCAGTGCAGCGGAACTCAGCAGCATGGCCGCCGGCTTGAAAATGACGGACACCTGCTGTTGTTGCGCGTCATGGAAAAGAGTGATCCTGATTGCATACAGAATAAAGATAAGTGCAGCCCAGACAAGCAGTACCCGGATGAGCCTAGCCATGGAGGCCCGCACTTCGGGAGGCTGTGAATTTCTTTTTACCATGGCGATTTGGTAATCCCCCCGCTTTCAGCGGACTCCAGAAGTGGAGCTATGCGGCCATTGCCAGTTTCTGCATCGGCGTGATGCCACCGAGCACCATGTTCGGGCGCTCATGATTGTAAGTCCACAGCCAGGAGGTCAGAAATTGTCCCTGACACCTTTTTTTCCATCATTGAGATATGGAAAAGCAATTTCGACAACAACATCAAGTGCACCAATAGCCACAGATCCAAAGAACGCAACAAATACTCCGGCAGCAACAAATCGCCATGGCTTACCGAGCATACGACCACTAACCCCCGTATATGCTCCCAAAGCAAATAAAACCGCAACCAACAAGCCAAACAAAAGAAAAACAAACATATTAATCACCCCAAGAAAAATAAATAACGCATGCAAAGATTAAATTAATTGATACCAAACACATAAATTGTCCCTGACACCTTTTCTGAAGAAATTCAGCCGCCGCAGCGATTTCAGCGAGGGAATGAGCTCTGCAATGCCGGCCAGACCCACCGCCAGCGCCA
>NZ_MSPY01000033.1:0-1234 GCF_003267965.1 Oleiagrimonas sp. MCCC 1A03011
CTGAATCGACCAGGGCCTTGTAGACGCCTCAGAGCCATAATGTATGGCTACGACGGAGGTGTCCATGAGCGGCAAGCGGTATACGGATGAGTTCAAGGTGGCGGCGGTCAAACAAGTGACTGAGCGCGGCCACCAAGTGACTGAGGTAGCAACCAGGTTGGGGATTACCACGCACAGCTTGTATGCGTGGATCAGGCGCTATGGTGGGACCAGCAGCTCAGCGCAAGAGTCGTCGGACCAAGCGGCGGAGCTGCGTCGGGTAAAGGCAGAGTTGCGCCGGGTCACCGAGGAGCGCGACATCCTAAAAAAGGCCGCCGCGTACTTTGCCAAGCAGTCCGGGTGAAGTACGCCTTCATGAAAGACCATGCCCACCAGTTTCGGATACGCAGCATGTGCCGGGTGCTGGGCGTGCATCCCAGCGGCTACTACGCTTGGCTGAAGCAACCGGCGAGTGCGCGAGCCAGGGAAGATCGTCGCCTGACGGGGCTGATCAAGCAGTCCTGGCTGGAGAGCGGAGCAGTCTACGGCTACCGCAAGGTCACCACGGATCTGCGCGATCTGGGCGAACGCTGTAGCCGTCACCGCGTGGCACGACTGATGAAATTGGCTGGCCTACGCGCTAGGTTGGATACGGAAGGCGTCCCAAGCCGCGCGGTGGCCCGCCGGCCACAGTGGCACCCAACCGGCTGCAACGCCAGTTTTTCGTCGATGGACCCAATACCCACTGGGTCACGGACATCACCTACATTCGCACGCACGAAGGCTGGCTGTTCCTTGCTGTGGTGCTCGACCTGTTTTCGCGGCGCGTGGTTGGCTGGTCGATGCAGTCGACCATGCACACCGACCTGGTGCTTCAAGCGCTGACGCTGGCTGTTTGGCGGCGAAAGCCGGCGCGAGGGCTGATGCTGCATTCCGATCAAGGCAGCCAGTTCACCGGAGGCGACTGGCAAGCGTTCCTGGAGGCACATGGCATTGTCTGCAGCATGAGCAGGCGCGGTAACTGTCACGACAATGCGGTAGCCGAGAGCTTCTTCCAGTTGCTCAAACGCGAGCGGATCAAGCGTCGGATCTACACGACTCGGGCCGATGCGGCGAGCGACGTGTTCGACTACATCGAGATGTTCTACAACCCGCGGCGTCAGCACGGCAGCAACCAGGGGCTGTCGCCGGTAGAGTACGAAAAGCGGTTCCTAGAGAGTGGCTCGTAAGCGTCTACGGGAACCTGGTCGATTCA
>NZ_MSPY01000034.1:0-1131 GCF_003267965.1 Oleiagrimonas sp. MCCC 1A03011
GGTAGGGCTGCTGGCCATCCTCAAGGCGGGTGGTGCCTATGTGCCGCTGGACCCGGCCTACCCGGTCGAACGTCTGGACTTCATCCTGGAGGATTGTGCACCGGTAATAGTGCTACTGGGGAAGGGGCTGGAGAGCCGGCTGAGTCGATGGAATGGTCTTGTGATAGCACTGGACCTAGATAGAAAGGGCGAACAGGATGCCTTTAAACACTACGAGTCGACCAACCCAGGCGTTACTGCTCAAGGGCTACGACCTGATCACTTGGCTTATGTGATCTATACCTCTGGCTCTACAGGCACGCCCAAGGGTGTATTGGTCGAGCACCGCCAAATATGCCGTTTGTTAACCACGACAGAGTCAATATTCAAATTTGACGAACGAGATGTTTGGACGCTTTTTCACTCCTTCGCGTTTGACTTTTCGGTATGGGAGCTTTGGGGTGCATTGGCGTACGGTGGCCAATTGGTGGTAGTTCCGTACTGGGTTACACGATCCCCAGAGGACTTTTACCGACTACTGGTGACCAAGCGGGTGAGTGTGCTGAATCAGACGCCGACTGCTTTTAGCCAACTCACGCAAGTGGATGCACAGTATGGGCAATCATTGTCGCTGCGTGTAGTGATCTTCGGTGGCGAAGCTTTAAAATTGCGCGAGCTCCGAGGCTGGATAGGACGCTACGGTGATGATGTACCAGCTTTGGTCAATATGTATGGAATTACCGAAACGACGGTGCATGTAACCTATCGCCGCATACGACAAGAGGATATTACAGCCAACCTAGGAAGCGTGATCGGTCGTCCCTTGGCGGATCTCACCTTGTACCTCTTAGATAATCACAAAAACTTGGTTCCCACTGGAACGGCGGGCGAGGTGTATGTGGGAGGCGGTGGGGTGACAAGAGGCTATTTAAATCAACCCGAACTGACGGAAGAGCGCTTTACCAATAATCCGTATGTACCGGGTGAGCGCCTATACCGAACAGGAGATTTGGCGCGTTATTTTCCAAACGGTGACTTAGAATACCTTGGGCGTATAGATGAGCAAGTGAAGGTTCGTGGGTTCCGTATCGAGCCCGGAGAGATCGAAGCGCGCCTGATCGAACACCCGGCAGTCCATGAGGCAACCGTCCT
>NZ_MSPY01000035.1:0-1122 GCF_003267965.1 Oleiagrimonas sp. MCCC 1A03011
GAGGCGAGTTCATCCGACACCTGAGCAGCTTTAGCGTACTACGCATTTATACAGCATTGGACCAGTGTTCGAGCAGTGGGACGGTCTGATCTTCTTCTTATCTCTCCCCCGATTGTTGCTGGCTTGGTAGATGAAGTCATCCGTCTTGTGCAGGACTAGCTAGCGGTTCTGTTTCGGAATCGCAGCGGTGTGACACGCGCCCCCTCAGTTGTGTTGCCGCGTACTGCATGCAATCCTCAGTAAGTTCGCAGCGGTGGCCCGCGACGTGTGGTGTATGTCGGGTTGTAGACGTTGAACTTTGGCAGGGTGTTGTTTCGAACAAAACCTATCAACTTGCCAAGCGCGGCTCCGCTATATGTTTTCAATCAAGCAATAGGGATATCCATGGCAGCGAAGCCAAGCAAGCGAAAAGATGAGTCAGAGTCTGCAATAAACGATGTCGGACTAACCTATAGCAGCAATCCGAAAACGCATTTTTTTTACGAATATGGAGAGGAGTGTGCTGTGGATCCTCTCCGGCTCACGGAAGATGGTATTTTTCTTTGGCACGAGCAGATGTTGAATATTTCGGAGCGAGATATAAGCCATCTGTGGAGGTTCGCCAGCGAGCTTCTGGGAAACCGTCATGACGCTTCTGTCTATTCGCATGTTGAGTGGTTGAGGTACGAAATAACATTAGGGGTCATTGTTCCGGAGAACTGGGATCGCCGGCGACCCTACCCGTATAAATGGATGCTTGTTTCGGCGATTTATTTTCAGGAAGCCAGGAGGCTGTGCGAAGAAGGTAGCGTTGATAGGGCGTGGCATATCACAGCAATGGCTTATTATCATCTCGGTATGAACACTAATCCTTCACTGACGCAATCTGCATCACGGGCCGCTACCAGTAGGCATGCAAAAGCTAACATGAAGCTAAGGGCTCTTGTGCATGGCATTTTGGATGTGGTTAGGGATAAGGGGTTGGCTCGTAATATCAAGCAGGCAAAAGAAAAAATAATAGAATTTGTCCGCAAGGATGATGTGGGTATGGATATTTTAGAAGAATTCAATGCCTCGACTCCAAAAGGAGCTAGGCACAATAAAGACAACAGCAATATAGATAGATTGGAAAATTTGTTGGAC
>NZ_MSPY01000036.1:0-1073 GCF_003267965.1 Oleiagrimonas sp. MCCC 1A03011
TACATTTTTGCATCCGGCTTGTCGACAAACGGGTCGGCAAGAAAGCGCTCGGCGGTGAGGTCGGGACGGTTGAGATAACCACGGGCCACGCCGGCTCCGCCGATGTATATCTCGCCCACGGCACCCAAGGGAACTGGCTGACCGTAGGCATCGAGTAGGTAGATACGCGTGTTGGCGATCGGTCTGCCGATTGGAATGCGGGTCGTTCCCTCGGTCAGGGTGTGCACAACAAAGGTCGTCGCAAAGGTCGTTGTCTCGGTCGGCCCATATCCGTTGAGTAGCCGCTGCGGTGGGTGGTCGTTCAGGATACGGTCAATGAAGATCGGATCTAGAACATCTCCCCCGATGATTAAGGTTTTGAGTTGATGCAACATGGGAGCCAAGGCATCGGCGAACTCGTTAAATAGGCCGACGGTAAGCCACATGACGTCTATTTGTGCCAATTGCAGCGTATCGACAAAAGTTGACGGCGAGCGCACCGTATCCCGATCGATGACAACGAGGGTGCCTCCGTTGAGCAGGGGAGCCCAGACCTCGAAAGTGCTGGCATCAAAGGCCGGGTTGGCCGCGAAGGCGACACGATCATCGGCATCGAGAGCCGCAAAACCACTATTGACGACCAGTCGACTGATCGCTCGATGAGGCACCAGCACGCCCTTGGGCGTGCCGGTGGAGCCGGAGGTGTACATGACATAGGCGAGATCGTCGCTATTGCGATGGCACGATGTTGGCTCAGCGGAAGGTAGTGTTTCGATCGTTTCGTCATTGAGCACCAGCACGGGAACCGGGAACTCGAGATCCGGATCTGGTGCAGTGTCGGCGAGCACCAAGCGGGCGGCGCAATCGGTGATAGTCCAATATTGCCGGGTAGACAGCGATTGTGGATCCAATGGGACATAGGTCGCGCCGGCCTTGAGGATGGCTAGCTCAGCGATGACCAGAACGGGGCTGCGCTCAAGCAATGTGACGACGTTGTCATCGGGGCGCACTCCCTGGTCGATCAGGTGGTGAGCGAGCCGGTTGGCCTGCGTGTTCAGTTGTGCGTAAGTAAGCGATTGATCTTCATAGACCAG
>NZ_MSPY01000037.1:0-1073 GCF_003267965.1 Oleiagrimonas sp. MCCC 1A03011
AAGCAGAACCGGCAATGGCCCGAAAGCCCAGGGCAAAGGCATCATGCGCCCGGCGTTGACGGGGAGTCTCCTAAGGAGTTGTTAGGCTGCGCCGAGAATCTGCACTGCCGAGATGCCAAGATACAGTAAGAGGCCCAACGGCAGGCACACGCGGATGTAGAAAGCGTAAGTTCTTGCGCTATGCGTACGTAGCTGAGATACGCGAGAGCTGAACGCGACACCGAGTAAAGCGATACCAACGTTGGGGTCCAGGGCGCGGGGCAAACCCGCATACATGAAACTAAGTGACCCCCTCCGGGAGATCCAATCGACTCGCTCGGCTTTTACAATGCGATAAAATTTGAAGAACGCAAACTGGTAAACCAAAGTTGCCAGGAACGCTACCCCAAATGCCACTCTGATCGCGATCTCTATCATTCGTACAGCCTAACGCTTGAGTTAAGCGGCGGCGAAGCCGTCCGCCTTGAACGAGTTGTTAGCCACGGCTTGCCGCCACCCAATGCTCAGTTTGCCTGTGGCGATTGAGACCGATAGCCTCAAACTCGTCATGAGCTGGTGGATTGACTGCAACGCCAAGTAGCGCCAATGCTTTGTTTATGGTGCCAGATTCTGCGGATTCAGGGCCGAACGCTAGCTGGCCGTTGATAACAGCAACTGCACCCTGCGCACCCATACCGCCAAAATACTCGGTCTCGAAATACACCAGAGATGCACCACTTGATGCGAGCCTCAGCTCCTGAAGCAACTGCTCCGAGAGATAATTGAAACCGCGAGGTTGCCCGTTGAGCGGGGAAGCCACAAACGAAGCGATGTCGCGATCACGCAATGGCAAGAGTGAAAAGCCCTGGCTCAATTCGATTGGCAGATGCAACGAGTGTTTTTCGGCAAACGCCTCAAGCGACTTCGGCTTACCAACGATTCCTGTAACGAAATGGCTCATAGTGGCTAACGCTGGAGTTAAGCTGCCGGCCGCTGGCGTAGCCAGTGGGCGGTCGGCTTGAATGATCCAATGGACTCCTCCCGCGTCGCCACACGGCTTCGATGAGCCAGACAGGAGCGTACGCTCCGGACAC
>NZ_MSPY01000038.1:0-1033 GCF_003267965.1 Oleiagrimonas sp. MCCC 1A03011
AGCACGGGCATGTATCACGCAAAAAGTAAGACCGGAAGTGGCCCGAAAACCCAGGGCAAAGGCATCATGCGCCCGGCGTTGACGGGGAGTCTCCTAAGGATTTGTTAGGTGCGTCCCTAGTGAAACTGCACTTGCCAACTCTACATTCTGGCCAAGACTTACGGCTCTAGCGGTAGCCATAAACTGTTGCCCTGCCTTCTCCAGCGATACATTCCATCCCAACCTTGTCGGCAAGCGCCGCCAAGGTGGCGGTCTCACCGGACCGAACCCATTCGATCCAGTAAAACGGATAGGGGCCCATCAAGCCACCCTCGATATAGTTGGGCACGGGGCACCAGAAACGCTTGCAGAGCATTGGTTCATCTTCATCGATGAGCTTGAATTCGAGCGAAATGTCGAAGGCCTTGATCTCGGTGAAGAACTCACTCCACTTGGTGTTGTTGGCCATGGCGCCAAGCCCACGCCGAGCGATAATTGCTCTTGCTTTTTCACGCATGTCGTTGCGGCTCATAGGCACCTAACGCTGGAGTTAAGCGGCGCGCATCAGCGCGTCCGCCTTGAACGAGTAGTTAGATATTGCCTTGCCGCTCACTTTTTGGCGAACGAACTTAGCGCGGAAATTGTATGGCTCACTGCTTGTTCCAAGGTAGCAAAGCCTTGCTCCGTGACGTTGCAGTCCAGAACATGCCAAGTCTCGCCCTTGGGGTAGATGTACCTAGCATGGGTGTACCCATGAATGCCGCGATGTTCGAACTCGCCGACGCCAGCAAATATTGAGCGCCCCAGCGCCCAGTCCCTGACTTGGGCATGGATGCCAGAAGCGATAAGTGCATCAATGGCTTGTTGTTCGGTCATCTAACGCTTGAATTAAGCGGCACGCGTCAGCGTGTCCGCTTGTATGAGTAAAAAGAGACTTCCCCTCCCTTCGGCCTCGAAGGCCATGATGGTGTTGCGATACAACCGTCAGCAGAAGAGGAAGTCTCCATGAACACTATAATCCTTGGCGTGGACTTGGCGAAGACCGCTTTTTCGG
>NZ_MSPY01000039.1:0-970 GCF_003267965.1 Oleiagrimonas sp. MCCC 1A03011
CGTAAGCTTCCCCTCTAGCGAGACACCGCAAAAGTAGAACTTTCTGGCATGGTTCACCCACCAGGAGGTTCCATGAAGAAGTCCCGATTCACCGAGCACCAGATCGTGACGATCCTCAAGCAGGCCGACGCCGGCATCCCGGTCAAGGAGATCTGCCGGCAGGCCGGCATCAGTACGCCGACCTACTACAAGTGGAAATCCAAGTACGGCGGCATGGAAGCGTCGGACCTTAAGCGGGTCAAGGACCTGGAGGCCGAAAACGCCCGGCTCAAGCGCATGTACGCGGAGCTGGCGCTGGACAACGCGGCCATGAAGGATCTGATCACAAAAAAACTGTAGGGCCGGCCCACAAACGCGAAGCGGCCCGCTACCTGATCGAGGGTGCATGGTCGTCCCGTGGTCCGGTCCTGTTCATGCGTAGGAATCTCGCGAGCAGCCTGGTACCGACCGCCATTGGACTGGACCGTGCGTGACGCCGAGGTGATCGCGGCGCTGGCCGGCCTGGTGGAGGATCGCCCCAGTCGCGGTTTCTGGAAGTGCCGCAAACTGCTGCGCAGGACGCGACCGGAATGGAATCACAAGCGAATCTATCGGGTGTACAAGGCCATGCGATTGAATCTGCGAAGGACCGCTAAACGGCGCTTGCCCAAGCGGCAGCGCGTTCCCCTGTACGTGCCGAATGAGCCAGATGTCGTCTGGTCCGCCGATTTCGTGTCCGATGCCTTGGCCTGCGGCCGGCGGTTTTGGACCTTCAACGTAGTCGACGACTTCAATCGCGAGGCACTGCACATCGAGGTGGATACGTCGATCACCTCGCACCGTCTGGTGCGCATCTTCGAGCAACTGCGTCGTGATCATGGCCTCCCGCAAGTACTGCGCACCGGCAACGGCCCCGAATTTCTGGGAGAGGCGCTCGTGATGTGGGCCAAGGAGCACGGCATGGCGATCCGGGACATCCAGCCTGGAAAGC